>CBDDUX010000001.1:0-49582 GCA_965234725.1 Thermoplasmatota archaeon
GAGGGTAACGATGTGTTGAGCCTTTTAGGGTAAACGATGTGTTGGACCTTTCCATGTAGGTAAAATAGGAGTCCAATATATTATTTTATTCAAAAAAAAAAGAAGGGGCTTAAAACAGCCCCTATCGATTAATAAACAACTAATTCCTTTATTCCGCCATTTTCTTGTACTGATCGTATTTGGCTATCTGACCCGCAGCGAGCCTCTTATGGAGGGTTTCCGCTTCCTTGGGGAAAGAGAGAGTGAGCGTATGATATCTGACCTCACCCATCAAGAACTCCTGTATATCTCCCTTTGGTTCCTTGGAATCCAACTGGAACGGGTTCTTTCCCTGGTCCTTCAACCTGGGATCGTACCTGTAAAGGAACCAGTATCCGGCTTCCACTGCCCTCTTTTCCTCTTCCTGCGAATGGCCCATTCCCCTCTTCAATCCATGGTTGATACAGGGTGAATAAGCTATTATCAAAGAGGGACCTGGGTAGCTTTCAGCTTCCTTCAAGGCTTTCATGTACTGGTTCTTGTCCGCACCCATGGCAACGCTTGCGACATACACATTACCGTAGGTCATCGCCATCATTCCGAGGTCCTTCTTCAAGGTCTTCTTTCCGGAAGCTGCGAATTTGGCAACTGATCCAATAGGTGTTGCCTTTGACGATTGCCCTCCGGTGTTCGAGTATACCTCGGTGTCCAATACCAGAATGTTCACGTCTTGTCCCATTGCAACAACATGGTCCAGACCTCCGTATCCGATATCATAGGCCCATCCGTCCCCTCCGAATATCCATATGGAAGGTTTTGTGAAAAGGTCCTTCAGATCATTTATCTCTTCAAGGATCCCGGTCCTATCCATGGTACCCAGCTTGGCATTTATTTCAAGTGAAAGTTCCTTTGACCTGTCACCATTGCTATAATTCTCAAGCCACTGTTTGAATAATTCCTTCAGTTCACCATCTATGTCAATATTGATGGCATCGGAAACGAGATCATGGAGCTTCTCCCTTCTTTGGGTGGCTGCGAGGTTCATACCGAAACCGTATTCGGCATTGTCCTCGAACAGAGAATTGGCCCAGGCAGGACCGTGGCCATTCTCATCAAGGGCCCATGGGACAGCAGGAGCGGAGCCTCCGTAAATTGAGGAACAACCGGTTGCATTTGCAATGATCATCCTGTTCCCGTAAAGCTGTGAGATCACCTTGATATAAGGAGTTTCACCGCAACCCGCACAGGCTCCATGGAACTCGAAAAGCGGCTTCTGGAACTGAGAACCTTTCAATGTGTATTTGTTCATCCCAGCGTTCCTCATGGGTATCTTGGAGAAATAATCCCATAGAGGACCCTGGACATCCACCTGTGATTCAAGGGATTCCATGACAAGGGCTTTTCCCTTCGGGGCTGGGCAGATATCGGCACAATTTCCACACCCAGTACAATCGAGTGGAGAGATCTGGATCCTGAACTGGTATCCCTCCATTCCAGATCCTAATGCTTTGATGCCAGAATATCCAGATGGAGCCTTCCCGGCCTCTTCATCGGTAACAAGGAAAGGTCTGATCACAGCATGGGGGCAGACAAATGCACACTGGTTGCACTGTATGCAAAGGTCCGGCTGCCACTGAGGTACCTTTACCGCGATCCCTCTCTTTTCATACTGGGTGGTGGCTGGTGGGAATATTCCAGCTGGAGTGAAAGCCGACACCGGAAGTTTGTCACCGTTCATGGAATTCATTACATCTGCTACCTTCCTGATGAAATCCGGCCTGTCACCTTTCACTTCAGGCATTATGTTAGGGGCATCTTTCCAAGATTCAGGTACCGGGACCTCGACGATCCTCTTTATTGCGATATCCACGGCCTTCTTGTTCATATCCACTATCTTCTTACCCTTCTTTCCGTAGGTCTTTTCTATGGCATATTTCAGGAGTTCCACAGCTTTTTCAACAGGTAGGACCTTTGATAGCTTGAAGAACACCGTCTGCATGATCATGTTGATCCTGCCTCCAAGACCGACCTCATCGGCGATCTTGAGGGCGTCCATCATGTAGAACTTGACATTCTTCCGACCTATGATCCTCTTGAGCCTTCCAGGAAGCCTCTCCTCAAGATCTTCAACGGACCAAGGACAGTTCAAGACGAATGTTCCTCCATCCTTTATCCCTTCAAGAAGGTCATATTTATCAACATAGAAAGGCTGATGGCAGGCAATGTAATCCGCCACATCGATGAGATAGGTGGAGTGAATGGGCACATCTCCGAACCTGAGATGGGAAATTGTGACCCCGCCGGATTTCTTTGAATCATATGCGAAATAACCCTGGGCATATTTGTCCGTATTATCCCCTATTATCTTGATGGCATCCTTATTGGCTCCTACGGTTCCATCTCCCCCAAGGCCCCAGAACTTACACCTTACAACACCTTCCGGAGATGCATCGATGATATCATCCAAAGGAAGTGAAGTGAAGGTAACATCATCGATTATACCAACGGTGAAATGGTTCTTCGGTTCTGCAAGTTCCAAGTTGTTGAACACGGCTTTGGTCATTGTAGGTGTGAAATCCTTGGAACCCATCCCATATCTTCCTCCAACAACCAGTATGTCCCTCTTTGCTTCTTTGAGGACCGACGAAATGTCTAGATAGAGCGGTTCACCGAAAGCTCCGTTCTCCTTGGTCCTGTCAAGGACCGCGATCCTTTTCACCGTCTTAGGCAATGTGGCAAGGAAATGTTTTGTGGAGAATGGCCTATAAAGCCTTACCTTAATGAGACCTACCTTCTTCCCTGCTGCCATCAAATGATCGACAGCTTCTTGTGCTGCCTCAGCTCCTGATCCCATCATCACGATGATATTCTCTGCATCCTCAGAACCGATGTAATCAAAGAGGTGGTATTCTCTACCAGTCAGCGCGGAGACCTTCTTCATCTCCTCTTCAACGATGCCAGGAACTGCCAGATAGAATTTGTTTGCAGCCTCGTTGACCTGGAAATATATGTCAGGATTCTGTGCTGTTCCACGGAGGTGGGGATGTTCAGGGTTCAAAGCTCTGTTTCGATGGATCTTTACAGCATCCCAGTCAACCAGGGAGGCCATTTCCTCGTAATCGATCGTTTCGATCTTCTGGATCTCGTGAGAGGTCCTGAAACCATCGAAGAATGATATGAAAGGGATCTGTGCCTTTATCGTGGAAAGATGTGCCACAAGAGCAAGGTCCATAACCTCTTGGACAGACCCGGAACACAACTGGGCGAAACCGGTGGCCCTTGCGGCCATTACATCCTGATGATCGCCAAAGATAGACAAGGCCTGACCAGCGATTGCCCTAGCGGATACGTGGAAGACAGCAGGCATCAATTCGCCGGAGATCTTGTACATGTTCGGAAGCATCAATAGAAGACCTTGTGAAGCAGTGAATGTTGTGGTGTAGGCTCCTGCAGAAAGCGAGCCATGCACGGCACCTGCAGCACCGGCTTCGGATTGCATCTCAACGATCTTCATCACTTGCCCAAAGATGTTCTTCCTATCATGGGCAGCCCAGGTGTCCGCGATCTCCCCCATAGGAGAAGAAGGCGTGATCGGATAGATGGCGGCAACATCTGAGAAGGCATACCCTACATGGGCTGCTGCAGTGTTCCCGTCCATTGATTTCATTTTGGTGGTGTCTTTCATACCAATACCCCGCAAAGTCGGTCGGTAGGTTCCTGAAAACTTCCTTGTATTATACCAAGAGGAGGTGCCCAGGCGGGGGTGCTATGGACAGCTGTAGTATAAATCTTTCCATCCCATTCCAGATGATAAAACTTTTAGTTACGAATTGTCCGATCTTTGACCAATTACAGGAAAGGAACAATAAGGTCAAGGTTTATATCGTTACGATGGCGAGAGCACGCATCATATTCAGAGGAAAGGTCCAGGGTGTATGGTTCAGAGCTAACTGTCAGAAAAGGGCATTGGAACTAGGACTGAAGGGGTGGGTCAGGAACCTCCCAGAGGGTTCTGTAGAGAGTCTGGTTGAAGGACCAAAGGAGAAAATACTTGATCTCATTGAATGGAACAGGGCCTCACAACCATTTGCCAGAGTGGACGATGTCAGGATAGAGTGGGAAGAAAAGACCGGCGGTCTTTCAGCTTTTTATATTCAAAGATGACATGAATCGGATGAATTGTCTATAATATTTTTCACATCTCATCCGGAATTTCCAGAGGTTTGGCCCCTTGTTGCCATGAAGGGCGAAAGGGCGAGTGCCATTTCCCTGATGTTCAAGGACTGGATAATCACTTTTCCCGGACCCGTAAGCTCTGTCATGAAAAGACCCTCCCCTCCAAAAAGCATTGATCCAACACCCTTGATCCTCGAAATGTCATACTGGATCGACTCTTCCCATGCTACGGCCGACCCTGTATCCACTTTTAATTTCTCTCCTTTTTTCAACTCTATCTCGAGGAAATCACCAGCAGCGTGGATAAAGACCTTGCCTTTGCCCTCGTACTTCTGCAGGATCAGCCCTTCTCCACCGAAGAATACCGAACCTAGTTTCTTCTGGAATGTTGTCTTCATTTCCACGGAATCCTCGGCCACCAAAAATGCATCCTTCTGAGCGATCCAGGTTCCGTCCTTTTCAGTATCTATGGGGTAGATCGTTCCAGGGACATTTCCTGCGAAACCAACGTATCCATCCCCTTTCGCTGTGAACTCTGTAAGGAAGAACGTCTCACCTGTCAAAAGCTTCCTTCCAAGGCTTTTCAGTAGACCTCCTCTGGCCTTTGCTTTCATCTCTATATCACCAAATAGCATGACAAGGGCTCCGGCTTCAGCGTACACCTTCTCTCCCTTTTCTAGCATTAGTTTGGCTATCTGCAGATTATTCCCGAATATCTTGAACTTCATTACATACCACCTCTTTTCCAAAATATGATGAACCTATAGATTATTCTTACTATCCAGATTATCAAATTACTTATATTTTGGGTGTTTATTCCGAGACAACTCTCGGAGGAACCACAGGATGGCATTTCAGAAGATCAAAGAGACCTTCAGATCATATGACATCCAATACTGGGTAGTCATTACCCTGGAACTTCTGGAGAGAGGTGCATATTACGGTATCATGGGCTATTTTCCAGTTCACTGTTACAACAATCTCGGATTCTCCGCCACCCAATACGGGATCCTTTATGCTCTATTGGTTTTCCTCCTCTATCTTATACCTTTGATATCAGCATCCCTTGCCAGGAAGTTCGGATATAAAATCATTCTAATCACTGCATTCCTGATAGTGATACCCTCCTACCTTCTGATGACCTTCACACGATCCTACATTGCATTCTTCCCCTTGATAATTGCATGGGGAATAGGTGCTGGAGCCTTCAAACCGATGGTTTCTGCAACCATTGCACATGTAACCGAAAAAGAGCACAGGAACTCTGCCTATTCCATCTACTATCTTTCCATCAACTGGGGTTCGGCTATCGCAATGGTTGGGATCGGACTGCTGATCCCTGAAAGATTTGCCCAGATAGCTTTTCTTGTGGGAACGGTCCTAATAACCGCAAATCTTCTGATCACGATTCTTTTCTACAGGAATCCCATGCCCAAGGATCCCACAGAGAAGATCGTCAATGCATTCAAGAAGATGGCCCTGGTCCTGAGGGACAAAAAGTTCGCTATCCTCCTTTTGATCTATGCCGGTTTCTTCTTCATCTTTTCCTCGATGCATACTTTCCTTCCCATATACTACACTAATTTTGGTATTCAACCGGCAGTGTGGCTCACTGCACCACTAATTAGCGCTATCAACCCTATAACGATAATCACACTGGGGCCATTCCTCTCAAGGTTCATGGACCGTTTCGCTTCATTGAAATTGATGATCGTTGGGATGGGACTGTTCTCTCTTGGACTCCTTATTCTTGGTTTCTTTCCTGTCGTCTATGCCATGGCCTTGGGGATATTCATCTATTCCATCGGAGAGTTCATGACACACCCCAATTTCATCTCGTACGTATCCAAGATCGCCCCAAAGGAGAAAGTTGCCCTCTACATGGGTTATGCATTCCTTCCTTCGGCAGCAGGGAACGTTTTCGGTTCCATTTTTGGTGGTGTGATGTTCGACAAGATCGCCGTCGATCTGGAGATGCCATCACTATTCTGGGCAATATATGTCTCCATAGGACTCATTTCCATAGGTAACTTCCTACTCTACAATAAGTGGATCTCTTCGGGGATGGGTATTATTACGACAAAAAGGAACTTTTTCAATTCCCGACTATCCTATGTTGGTGTCTATTCTTCAATAGCGGTTATTGTCCTTGCAGGGATCAGTGCCGGAACAACCTCCTATACCGGTTATGAAAAAGATGAAGAGGATAGATGGAGAGGGCCTTTTTTCAAGATATCCGAGACTACGTCCTATTCTGAATACCTCAATGAGGGAGGGACCATGGAATTCCCGATCAATATACCATATCCAAATGTAGTGAATTTCAATTTAACTCTGGTCTGGACGGATGAACCTGACACCAGCAGGATAGTCAGGACATATGAGAACGGTCCTGATACGTTCAGAGCATCAATTGGAATGGCCAATTTGACAAGGGAATCAATTTCCGGGTCCAATATTCACGGTCAGCCTGGTTCGATCGAACTTGATCTGGAATTCTCAGGTGAACCGCAATACTTGAATTATACAGGTGAATATCTGATTACAATAGAAATGCTGGATGCTGGAGATCTCTTCCCCGGAGTTGGTGTCATAGGGTTCACGGACCAGGGGAACAGCTTTGATCTGATAGTGGAATACACTTACCTTACAGATCGCATTCCAGAATGAAAGTATCTGGATGAATCATGATACGATCCTATTCAAAGATCGCATCCATGTCTATGTTCTCTGTAATCAACCTTTCAAGCAGATCGACCTTCTCACTATCATCCTTAGTTATCAGGTGTTCCATATCGTCCACCTGTTTTGCAGTATGAAATGTATCTCCAGGAACAAGTAACAGAGGTATTCCATTTTTCTCCGCCTGACCGATTATATTCGAGGAAGGCAGGATATTATTGGTAAGGATTATACCGGCTGTCTCGCTCTCAATAGCCGCGAGGCACATATCCTCTCTATCTCCGGATGTGATTATCAGCTTGTTCTCCTTGGAGAATAGCGGGTTCTTCAAAGCTGCATCCCCGCTCATCGCTCCAATGTATATCTCCTTCACTTTATTGGAGAAGTTCTCCTCCCCAGCAAGGACCTTGGCAAAGAGAAAATCAGAAATATATCCGATAGAGAGATATGTTAGGTCCTTCTGGAACGGGATCACACCGATCACCTTTATACCCAGGTTTTCTATCTTTTCCGAATAGATATCCATGAAATCCTCAACATCCTTGACCTTGTTGATTATAACACCGTTAAAATTCACACCTGGCATGTTCAGATGATCCTTGATGAAGGTCAGGTCGTCTATGATGGAGTCATCATCCCCGCTTATTACGAAGATCAGACTCCCCTTTGTATATCTGCATATCGAGAAAGCATCCAGATTGACCGAAGATCCGTACATCATATCCTTTCCAGCTTCAATGATGAGCAGCTCCTTTTTCGGATCAATAGAATCCTTCATCTCCTCAAGTTTCTGGATAATGGTCGATTCATTATACATATAACGAAGTTTTGAATGGTCGAAGCCAATGGACATGTCCTCTGGATCTTCATCAAGATCGAAAAGGTTCTTGATAAGGGCTGAGTCATAGTCCAGAAGTCTCTTCTTCCGGTATAGGACCCTCTCACCGAATGGTTTCAGATAGCCGAAATCCTTCTTAAGGGCCTTTCCGAGACCTACGATCATTGATGTCTTTCCGACACCATCTTTCAATGAAGCTATGATTATGGTATCCATCTTCTATCACCCCTTCTCCTTTGTTAACAGTACCCTGACATCAACAGCCTTGACTCCCTTTCCTTTTTCATAAGCCACAAGGGGATTTATCTCAATATCGGAGATATCCCTGCATGACCTGATGAGAGAACCAAGTTTTGCTATAACCTCGATGACCGTATCGATATCCCTTTCCGGTTCACCCCTCACTCCAAGGAGAAGAGGATAGGCTTTGGTTTCCTTTATCATCCTCAGTATCTCCCTGCGGGTCGTTGGGAGGGCCCTGAACGATACTTCCTTCATTACCTCGACATATATGCCTCCAAGTCCGAACATTATTGTTGGTCCGAAATTTGGATCCTGTCTGGCCCCTATTATCGTCTCTGATGTGATCTTCACCATCTCCGCGACTTCAATACCTTCAATTACGGC
Source organism: Thermoplasmatota archaeon (assembly GCA_965234725.1). Taxonomy (GTDB): domain Archaea; phylum Thermoplasmatota; class Penumbrarchaeia; order Penumbrarchaeales; family Penumbrarchaeaceae; genus Penumbrarchaeum; species Penumbrarchaeum helgolandense. The sequence continues at coordinate 8,303 of CBDDUX010000001.1, forward strand.
ATTTCTGTCATAGTTCCTGCAACTCGTCATAATGGCCTGATATGCATCGATAACTTCTTCCCGATTCACCAGATCAAGGGCCACTCCTCCAGCATCGGATTTGTGTATAATGTCCTTGGAAACAATCTTCATGACAACAGGGAATCCGATATCTTCTGCAAGTGCAATTGTATCCTGTAGGTTCTTTGCAACTTCAGACCTGGGAACAGGAACTCCGACAATCTCCATCAACTCCTTTGCCTCGTTAGCAAGGAGGAAGGTCCTCTCATCACTTCTTACTCGAGAGATGATCTCTGATATGCTTTCAATATCAAGTTCCGGTTCAAGTGAGGACTCTCTCTCCTCATTCCTTATTCGATAGAATTTGTACAACGCTCCCAGGACCTGGACAGCCTCGTCAACATCTCCAAAAACCGGGACTCCTTTGTCCCTTAGAATTGTTATAGCTCTTTCGACATTCCCTCCACCAAGAAGGGAGAAGACAATCGGTTTCCCTTTTTTCTGGTATGACTTGAAGTTCTCCTCCACCATTCTCGTAAGATTCTCCGAATCAAAGGTGGCTGTCTCACAATAGAGACCGATCATTGCGTCGATCTTATCCGTTATTAAACCGGCACCAATTGCCAGATCATAATCCTCTGATACAGAACCCCCAGTGATATCGACAGGATTCTTGAGTGATCCAAAATCAGGTGTTGCATCCTTGAATATTTCCGTCATCAGGTTGATATCATCCAGGAGATTGACCTCATATTTCTCGCAGGCATCGGTTGCCATTACTCCCACACCTCCACCGTTGGTAACGATAACAGTGTTCTCTCCTTTGGGAATCGGTGCTGTAGCCAGGAACTTTGACCAGTTGAATGCCTCATCCAGGGTATCAGCTCTCATTACTCCGCATTGTTTCATTACCTTGTCGAACACCTTATCAGAACCTGCAAGAGAACCTGTATGGGAAGCTGCCGCCATAGCACCTCTCTTGGACCTCCCGGACTTGATCACGATCACAGGTTTCTCCCTTGTAACCTTTTTAAGTGTCTTTAATAACCTCTCACCCTTCTGGACGCCTTCAATGTACATCATGATTACCTTTGTGTTGGAATCATACCTCAAGTATTGAAGGAGGTCCGTCTCATCCAGATCGGATTTGTTCCCGAGAGAGACCATTGTCGATAGACCGATATTTTCTATGGCTGTCTTGCCTATCATAGCAATACCTAATGCTCCGCTCTGGGTAATTATCCCCACATTTCCTGAAAGGACATCCTTGGAACCGAACGTTCCATTAAATTCAGATGCACCTGAATATATACCGAATATATTGGGACCAAGCACTCTCATTCCATGTTCATGGGCGTATTCCACAATATCTTGTTCTTCCTGTTTGTTGCCGACCTCGGAAAAACCCGATGTTATTATTACAAGGAACTTCACACCTTTTTGACCGCACTCCTTAACAGATCCAAAGACCGCCTTTGAGGGTATCGATATAACGGCCATATCCACATCCCCTTCGATGTCAAGGATGGACTTTTTCATCTCCCTGCCAAGGGCCTCCCCACCTTTTGGGTTGATCCCATGTACCTCTCCTGCAAATCCCCCCGAAATGATGTTGTCCAATATCTTGTATCCGATCTTGCTAGGGTTGTTCGAGGCCCCTATAACCGCGACCGATCTTGGTTCGAAGAGATATCTAATATCTGGCATGTTGTCGATCATCAAATCCCTCTGAAAGCCATTTTCAATTCATATACTCCGGAACTGCTCTTTTTCTGGATATCGAAACCCATCTTCTCGAACAGATGCAGCATGGAACTGTTCTCAAGAAGGACCTCTGCCGTGAATCCGAGAAGACCCCGTCTCTTTGCCAGAGTCGTCAGATACTGAAGAAGGACCGTGCCTATTCCCTTGTTCTGGTGATCGTCCCTTATTACAAAGGCCGCTTCAGCAGTATGAGAATGTTCATCAATACCGTACTGGGCTACTCCCAGGACCATTTCCATCTCACCCTTCTGATCTATCGCAAGGATAAGCATCTCTTTTGTATAGTCAATTATTACGAAATCCTGAAGCCTTTCATGTGGCATGTCCTTTCTGGATGAAATAAATCTTCGGTAAATGGATTTGTCAGAAAGGGAATAGAAGAAATCTTTCAGGAGTGGTTCATCGGAGATCTTTACCGGCCTGAGCAGGATGGGATCACCCTCCAATGTGGTCTTGTATGTCTCCAGATGTTCTGGGTACTCTCCCCTCTTTCCGGGAATGAATGCTTGGTCCTTGAAGATCAATCCAAGTTCCTTTGCCTGTTCGATAAGTGTCTTCCTGAATTTGGGATGTGCTATTGCTATTAGGTCCATAGCTCTCTCTCTGATATTTTTGCCATGGATGTAAGCGATTCCGTATTCCGTCACCACATAATGGACATCCCCACGGTTCAAGGTCACGCCTGCTCCTTCAGGGAGAAAAGGCACTATCCTTGAAACGGAATTGTCAATAGCTGCTGATCTAAGGACAAGGATAGTCTTCCCCCCCGGGGAAAGGGTTGCACCTCTCATGAAATCAGCCTGCCCGCCTATTCCACTGTAAAAAGTTGTACCGATGGATTCAGCTGTGGCCTGGCCAGTAAGATCGATCTGAAGTGCTGAATTGATCGCAACCATTCTTCGGTTTTGGGCTATTGTCAGCGGATTGTTGACATAATCAATGGTGTTAAACTCTACCGCAGGATTATCGTCGATGAACTCATACGTGGATGGCTTTCCCATGCAAAAAGAGGCGATCGATTTTCCCCGATGAATGGATTTCTTATCATTGGTTATGATTCCCTTCCTCATCAGATCGGCAAGACCGTCAGTGAAAAGTTCTGTATGAACACCAAGGTCCTTCTTTTTATCAAGATTTGATAGGATCGCATTTGGAATTGAACCGTATCCAACCTGGATGGTTTCTCCGTCCTCGATGATCCTGGCTACATATCCGCCGATGGATTGAGAAATATCATCAGGGATGCTGGGTTCATATTCAAGCAAAGGTTCGTAATGTGGAACAATATAGTCCAAGTCCTCAATGTGGAGGAAAGTATTTCCATGGGTCCTGGGCATATAGCTGTTGACCTGGGCGATGACCAGTTTTGAGGATTCTACAGCTGCCTTCACTATATCCACACTGATGCCAAGACTAACATAACCATGTGGATCCGGTCTTGATACCTGAATCAGAGCTACATCCATTGGTTCCAATCCACTGTAGAACATCTCCGGCACCTGAGAAAGAAAGATCGGAGTATAATCTGCCAATCCGGTATTCACAGCATCTCTTGTATTGTTTCCAACGAAGAATGAATTGTGCCTGAAATTGGATTTGTACCTCTCATCCGTATATGGAGCTACACCCAGTGTCCATACATGGAATACCTCAGCATCGAAGAAGGCCTTGGGATGGGATTGTATGTAATTCATCATGGCCTTTATCAGATATTGAGGCTGCCCGCAACCTGTACCAATGAATATCTTATCCCCTCTTCGGAACTTGTTGAAGAGGACTTCCTCGGGGACGACCTTGTCAGGATAGCGTTCAGCCCATCTCCTGAAATTTGCCTCCCTTATATCTGATTCTTCATCTGTCAAAGGAACGCTTCCCGGTATGGTCGCCTATTGATAACTGGTATTTGAAACTTCCTAGGTCAATTCAAAGTGATTATTTAAACTTTAACTAACTATATGGCAGTTAAAGTTAAGATTGTTTAGGACAATCTCTTCTTATTTCCAATAAATTTGTTACGAAATCGATTTTTCCTTATTGGATGGTCAGGCAAATTTCGTTGTCCTGCTATTTTATGAACCGATATAATAAAATATCAGGTATTATGGATGATGTAACATGGATGTTACCCCTCTCATTTCTAAGGTATCGATCCTAATGGTAATATCTCTCCTGGTCCCGTTCATCTCCATTGACATCGATGCACAGGGATCCTCGGAAGGGGAGGACATCGGACTCATAGACTTTGAATACCAAAGACTATACAAGGAAACGAACCTAATCTATAGAGCGGCTTTCGGAGACCTGATCCCAGGGAATGGTTTTACAGAGATGGCAACCTGTTCAAGGAACGGCAGGATCACAGTAACATATGGTTCGGATATGTCCTGGAATACTGAGCTGATCAAGCATGTGTACGTGAATAATGTTTCCACGGATCCAGCCGAGGTGACTTCTCTTGCAGTTGGTGATATCCTGGAAGAAAGGGAAGGTGATGAACTAATTTCGGTAGATACCGACAACTCGGTACGATTGCACACCTTCGACAACGGAAAATGGAATTCCAAGGTCATCTGGGAGGATACTAACTGGCTTTATGAAGTGGCCATAGCAGAGATTGATATGGAGAACGACGGACCTGAGATCGTTGTGGTTGGAGAAGATCACAATGCGACTCTACTGACAAGGACAGGGAACGTTTGGAAAGCCGAAACCCTGTTCAAGGATAATTTTCCTCTAGATGCATGTGCCGTTGATGATCTCCTTCCTGATACACCGGGGAAGGAGATAATCGTAAGCGGGATAGACCGTAATGTTACATTGATCACCGGTTCTCCGGGTAATTGGACAAGTAGGGATATCGCATTCCTTGGGTTTTCAGTCATTGATCTTGTGATATTGGACCTGGACCCGAACATAATAGGAAAGGAGATCTATGCATCCAATTTTAACGGTGATGTCTATCAGATCTATCCCGATAAAGATCATTTCTCAAAGAAAAAGGTTCACTTCGAGGGGAAGATGATATATGGTCTTGAATCTGGTGAGATCGAAGGAGAACCAGTTATCTCCATGGCATCATACAACAACAGAATTGCATTACTCTATTATGATGAAGGGTTCAAAGTGAAGGAGCTTTACAGAGAGGATTATATCATGGTAGGAACTGGTATCTTCGACCTTGACCCTTACCACAAAGGAAACGAGGTCTTCGCATTATCAGGACTGGGCTATCTTACAATGATCTATCATGACGATCCCGGATTGGATATCCTCCTTCCATTCAATTCAACAAAGATCTCAGTGAACGAATCTATTGAAATACCTTTCATAATAAGATCGAAAGGAGGATATGATGGGACCGTCTCCTTTACTCCAACTGTGATCGGAACATCCATTGTAATACCTCAACCTCCGGTCATCAATGAACCTGGTATGTTCAGCTGTAATTTCCCGGGATTTAATGAACCCGGAGATTATATGTTCGGTTTCGCGGTGAATGGTCCCAATGGACCCATCCTTAAGAGCATTGATGTTAAGGTAACTGAGGATAATAGAAAGGTGAATTTTTCGGTTGGAATACTCAACGGTTCGGTTGGAAGGGACAGGCAGAGGACATTCAATTTCAAGGTTATCAGCGAAACCGATATTGGATTGCCTTTCACTTTTCAACCCTTTAGGATCCCCTCGGGAATATCAATAGATACCAATAGAAGTGCTGTGGACCCACTTGGATCCCCGATCCCAGTTTCTTCAACAGTAAAAGTAAGGCCGGGAGCAGAACTGAAGAATCATGAGTTCTTCCTAATAGGATCGTCAACAGATAACAGGAATAGGGCCATTGGGTTCTCAATAGATGTACAAATGAGTTCTATTGCAGATTTCGATATCTTTATCGATAGTTCAGGCATCATCCTTGGTGAAGGAGAGGAGGCAACCATCAAGATCGCATTTATCTCGATAAATGGATATTCGGAAGATATCAACCTATCATTGATCGAGGAGGTTGAAGGGCTTGATGTTACTTTCTCGAAAACATCAGTGGTTCCACCCGGTGAGGTCGATCTCACCGTAAAGGTACTCGATGATGAGGGGCCTTTCTTCATATTCGTTCGTGGGACATCAGGTGGATTGACCAGGGATGACTCGCTGAGAGTCGACACAAGACCCCCAATGATCAAACTCAATATTGAAAGTCCCAACTCAACATTGCAGCTTGAGAAGAACGAGAAGGGATCCCTGACAGGTGTGATCGAATTGAACCTGACACCTGAGAACGGTATTATCGAGTCTGTCTCTATAGAGATAGAGGGACTTGAAGAATATTACACTGTGAACCTTGACCCGGTAAATATTCAAAGGATACCCTACCCCATGAAACTGGAGATCACCGTCAATTCTCCTCTGAACGGCACATTGGGGTCGATCAATTTGAACATCACAGGGGAAGGTGGTTCATGGACCTACCAGATCTATCTCTCATACCCTGAAACCGAAAAGAATAATGATACCGGGTTAGATCCTGCCTGGATCATTATCTCCGCCTTGACGATACTTTTCATTTTTTCAATCGGTCTCCTGCTGTTCATCAGAGGGTCGAATCCTTTAAATCACAACGAAGGGGTTTCAGAGGACCATGGTGCCCATGAAGGCCATGGTGGAAGCGGTGAGACCGCTGAACGGTATCATGGCCGCGGCAGGGGTCTGGATAGGCTGGTCGGTGGCAAGAGGTGACCCCTACTCGATCGACCTTCCCCTAATACTATTAACTCTATCAGCTTTCCTTGTACTTTCCGGCGGTAACATTCTGAACGATCTGGGAGATGTTATGATCGATCAAAGGGCTCATCCCAGAAGACCGCTGGTCTCAGGCAAATTGCGCTTGAAAGAGGCAAGACTTGCTTTCCTGTTCATGTGGATGGTACCCATTTTCCTCACTTCCATCGCATCTATATTTGCTGTTACCGTATACCCGGTCATAATACTCATCATCTCAATGTTCCTCATCACATTTTACGAATTATACCTTAAGGAAAGAGGGTTGATGGGAAATGTTACTGTGGGAGCTCTGACCGGACTTCCATTCCTCTTCGGGGCCTCTCTGATGAATGAATTCAGCCTCCTTTTGATCGGGATATCTATAATGGCTGCTTTGATCAATATCTCAAGAGAGATCCGAAAGGATATGGAGGATATTGACGATGATCGTCGGTTCAGGAAAACGCTTCCTGTAAGGATAGGTCTTGAACGATCTGCAATATATGCTTCCGCTCCATGTCTTTTGGCAGTAATGATCAGCCTCTTGGTGGCCATACTCATTGATCTCAACCTTGTCTATATTACACTGGTCGTGATAGCAGATATCTTATTCCTCTATTCCATGGTGAATACAAATGAAGGGGCTAGAGGGTCACAGATCGCTCTGAAGAGAGGTATGATGATCGCCTCACTTGCATTCATATCACTTGCTTTCCATTAAATACGCAACATATGTCCAGGAAAGGTTTTTCATTATCCTATACATAGTAAAGGACATAACCTGGACCGGAGATGGTCATTTTGAGAACTAATTACATCCTCATACTTTTCTCGCTGATGCTTTTGATCATCGGCATCTTAGACATGAATATGATCCCTGGAGGCAAAGAAGGATCAATATCTGCACTTCAGACCAGGGATGGTGTTGAACATTCACCGATAGTAATTGATGGGAATTCGGATCTTCTAACAACAGCCTCGAGTGAAGGATGGCCAGGTGATGGCTCCGAAGAGGACCCGATCATAATTTCCAATTACCGGATCATAGCCCAGGGGAATTATGGAATAAGGATCACTGGATGCGATCTCCACACTGTCGTAGAAAATATTAATTTAACGATCGCTTACGAGGCTGGAATTGAGCTCACTTCCTGCACTAATGTTACTATTAAAGGAAACCTTATCTATGCAATGATCTCCTCTGATGCAATAAGACTGGTGGGATCATCGGACTGCATCATTACTGAAAATCATCTCGACAAGGACGATCAAGTGGTCATCGGATACAATGGCATAAGGCTTGTGGATTCTCCTGGGAATTCCATTACTGACAACATAATTGCTAGGATGGTCAATGACGGAATCCTTCTTTCAGGTCTATCAGATGAGAATCTGATCAAAGGCAATCATCTGGATGAATGCTCCAATATCGGGATCATGGTCCAGTCCGACAATAATTTGATCGTCAACAATTCAGCCTTTGGCAATGGTTGGGGAATACGGGTTTCGGGAGATAATAATGATATTTTAGGGAACAGACCAAGAAGCAATGGATATGGCATCTACATATCAGATGGAAAGAAGAATACTATCAAGGAGAATATTGTCACCAGGAACTTCATAGGAATAGATTTGATCGCGTCACTTGATAACCTGATCTTCGACAATTACATAGCGAAATCCGACTCATTCGGGGTGGAACTGTACTGCAATCAAGGAAGCGGAAATATTGTCCATTCCAATCATTTTTATTACAACAATGGATCCAGCAGTTTTTACGATGTTGAAAGTGTACAGGCATATGATCTGAACCCTGGAAACCTATGGTACAACACCACATCCGGAAGGGGGAACTTCTGGTTCGATTGGAGAGGGGTTGATGGTAACAGCGATGGTATAGTTGATCTATCCTACCCTATTGCAGGTGGTGGGAAAAGGGATATGAAACCCTTAAAGAATCCAACCATGTCTGATGTATTCCCTCCTCCTTGGAACCTGAAACCACACCCTCAATCCGCTTATATAGATATTACCTGGAACGCTCCCTGGTACGGTCCTTCCGTCAAGATAGAGAGATATCTTATCTACAGGAGCGAGAGAGATGGGGGAGAGTTTTATCTTGATTCTGTTCAAGGGACAGAATTGACCTATAGAGATCTCGATGTCCTGCCTGGCAGAGCATATTATTATTACATAATTGCAGAGAACTCGATTGCTTTGAGCAATCAAAGCAAAAGGATCAAATCCTCTCCGGATACGATATCACCAAAGATACTTATCGATCAACCGGAGGATGGTGATATCCTGAATAATAGGACTGTGAACGTCCTTTTCACAGGATCGGACAATATTGCCCTGGACCGATTCGAAGTATCACTTGACGGGGAAGAACCGGTTGACAACGGATTGTATGATAACAAGACCTTCGAGGACCTGACTGAAGGATCACATTCAGTTTATGTAACCGCTTTTGATCTAGCCGAACACAACAAAACTGCGGTTGTGGATTTCATTGTAGATGTCTCAAACCCATTCATAAAGATAGATTCCAATGAAAGTGGAGGTATCCTTTCCGGAACGACCTCTCCGACCTTGACCTGGGTGGCAGGTGACAATGTCTCGGGAATCGATGGATTCTTCATATCAATAGATGGGGACCAGTTCAAATGGACAGGAAGGAACATGGAATACACAATCCCAGAACTTCTTCCGGGATCCCATACTGTATCCATAAGGGTAAGGGACAGGGCCGGGAACAGGATCAACGATACAGTCAACCTTACGGTCGATCCGGAGACACCCCGGATCGATATCATCTCACCTTATGAATTCTATATCAATAACACAGGAACCATCCCTTTCAGGTGGTTTGCTGAGGATGATATCTCCGGTATTTCCAAATTCCATATAAGATGGGACAGTGGTGACTGGATCGATATCGGTAGGATCAGAGAATACGAAGTGGATGGCCTTACCGAGGGTTCCCATCATATCTACATCAGGGCATTTGATTTCGCCGATAACAATATCACGGCAGAAAGAACGGTCATTGTTGACTTGAGCCCTCCTGAAATGGAAATAACACATCCTGTAGAAGGAGGCTTGTATAATGGGGAATTCAACTTGCAGTGGTCTGGTACGGACCTCCTAACAGGAATATCAGGTACAACCCTGATAATTGACGATGGAGAGCCCCAACATTTCAAGAAGGAACAACCGATCAAGATATCATTCCCAAAGGATGGCACCCACACCATAGAACTCTTCGTCATTGATGGAGCTGCCAATTCGGTGTCAATCAGAAGAACATTCCATTACGACATCACTCAACCCACTGTTGCCTCTTTCCACCCTACCGGAACCGAAGTGAATGTGAGCACAGACCTGATCATAGGATTCTCCGAGGATATGGAGCTCACATCCATCTCGCTGGATATGGAGGATGTTTCAGGAAATTTCTCCTGGGAAGGAGGGAATCTTACGTTCGACCCCGATAGGGCTCTGGAATACGGAAAGAAGTATTCCCTGAGAATAACCGGATTCGATATTGCGGGAAATCCTCTTGTTCCCTTTGACTGGTATTTCACAACGGAATTCGATCTTTCCGAGGGAAGAGGTATGATCATTGGAAGGGTCACTGATGGATTGGGATCCACCATATCCAATGCATCAATAAGAGTTAGATCGGGTGAAAGGGGCCAGACAAATGAGACCGGTTGGTTCCAACTTGTTGTCATAGAGGGTGACAATCATCTGATAGTCTCCTTCCCTGGATATCGGGAATCCAAGTTCGATTTTACTATTAAGGAAGGTGAGGTCCTTGAATTGGGTGATATTCCAATAAAAATGATTCCGGAAGAAGTTAGTGATAAGAAGAAGGAAGGACCCGGTACCCTCCTTATCATATTGGTCGTTGTAATTATCGCTTTACTATTCTCTGCTCTCATTGGATGGCAGGTCCATAGGTCCAGAAAAGAATCTGAACTTGAAAAATTTATTTCGGGTCCTGTGAAGGGAGCTGAGATCGGGAAACCACCAGCTCAGGTTACAAGGGATTACAATACGGACGGACACACTGTTATCGATCATTTCGATGGATAGTTGATGTTCAAACTCTAAGGATCGGTCAGAAGAAAATATCCAATGATGATTGTTCGTTCTCGACCTCTTCATAATTTGATCTTGCAATAAGATCCAGATTCCTTCTTACCCCCTCTTCTCGAAAACCTAGATCTCCAACAAGCATTCCAAGGACCCTTTCTTCATCCGGTTTCCTGAACTCGATTGTATAATCATCGGTCACAGAAGGTTCAAGGAATATCCTTCTAACTTCCTGGAATTCGAGAAGGGGAAAACGTTTCACCTTTGTCACTGTCTCCAGATCTCCCAGTTCTTTAATGAGTTTTAGAGCTTTTTTCGGGCCGATCCCATTCACGCCCTCATTGAAATCGGTCCCAATCATCACTGCCATATCGACCAATTGTTCCCTTGACACTCCCATCTTCATCAAGGAATCCTCCAAGGAGATAACCTCGGGAAGCACTGTAATATACATTTTCCTTCCAGGTTGCTTGCGTCTTCCAGTCACTCCAAGATTCCTTACAAGGAGTGGGCATCCGAAAAGAAGTGAATCGAAATCCTGAGAGGATACAGCATAAGCATCACCTTTGCTACACATGTAAGAGGCCTGCCCTTCTCCGTCGGATGGGGCCTTAACTGTGGGAATGCCAAGATATCTCAGGAGTGTGACTGTCTGTTCCACCATCTCTTCAGTGAGGTGAGAGGTCTGCATTGCTTTGGTCCTTGCAGTTGCAAGGTCACCTACCTCGATCGCCTGCTCCCAGTCCTTGATCGCTTTCTCCTTTCTCTCCCTTCTCTGGTCCAGAGTTCCTTTCTTCAATTCATGGGGTTTCCCATCGAACACCATTACAGGTTTTATTCCGTTATTAATGAGGTTGGAGATCCTTGATAGGATACCTTTGAGATGAGATATTACGATCCCATCCGAATTGGATAGAGGATAGCCTTCAGGGGTCCTGATCGATGATATGAACTGATAAAGCATATTGTAGGTATCGAAGGCAACAACCTTTCCCCGGAGTTCATTTTCGGAAAGCTGCCTCTTCACAACAATATCTGAAAGCTTGATCCCCATGATACCCGAATATATCGTAACTTCTATCAATCTTTCCTCTTACTTAAATCATAAAAGGTCCTTTCATGGATATGCGGTTGTTCATTCCAACTGTATTCAGCCTCATCCTTGTTTCGATCCTGATATTGATCGTACACCCAGCCATTGGAACGGAAGTTGAACAAGGACCATATTTCATCCACCCCGAAGAACCGATCCGGGGAAAAATGACGACCATACAGGTCCTGGTCGTCAACGACTCAAGCTCTCCGGTTATGGGAGTAAGATTGAGTATTTCAGGGAAGTTCTTCCATTCCTTTCTGATCCTTACCAATGGATCTAACCAGACCCACAGCATCGATATCTACATGACAGAAGTGAAATTTGGAGAAAGTGGAGACATTTTGGTCACAGAGCAGCACCTGGTAGGATCACATTGGTCAGATGTCAGGTCCTTTAATGTCACGGTAAAACAGGAAAAAGCGGTAAATGATAAGATATTTGGTCTTCCAGACTGGTACTGTTCCATTGGTGTTCTTATCCTGACACTCACATTAATATTCATCACGTGGGCATATTTTAAAGGAAGGAGGATACAGAAAAATCGTAAAGTGGATGCTCCTGGGCAGATAAAATGTTCAGACTGCGGTCGATCATTGAAAGGAACGGAGGAAAACTGCCCATATTGCGGAGTCGAACTGACCGGAGAGGAATATCTATGTGGAAAATGTGGAAAAATAGTAGGCCCCTCAGATGAGAGATGTGAGGCTTGCGGTTCTCGGCTCGGATCAGGAAAGGAGATCATCACTCCAAATGTAAGATCACAAAGAACGATCAAGAAGAATAAAAGGCCTACCTCCAATTCCCCGGTATCTGATTCCATGAAAAGAACATGTGACGGATGCGGTACCGTCCTTTTAAGATCGGAATTAACCTGTCCAATTTGCGGAAGATTGAATAGGTAAAGAATAAAATGTCAATTCAGAATGGTATCCTGGATGATTGATCTCATATTTGTTTCATGACCGTCAGCTCCTGTCATCAGTTTGAAAGCCCTGAGTGATGACCTCATCAAGATATCTACACCTGATACAGGTACGCCTCCCCTTGATTCGATCGAAGAGAGAAAAGGTGTCCATTGCAATTTGTAATATAGATCCATTCCGTATAATGGCTCCAATCCCCTTACAAGCTCTGCGATCTCCATTGTACCATCCGGGTCTCCCTTTACAGATCTGGTCTGAAAGGGTACGGAATTGATTATCAGATCGAACTTTGTTCCCGGTTTTGAAATAGCTTTGAAGGATGTACCCTTGATCCTACTTTTTAAATTGTCTGCTATCTCCTTTGCCCGGTCATGATTGCTCCCGGCGATATAGGTATCCATCCCCATCATGGATGATGCTACAGCCGCTGATCTTCCACTGGCTCCTGTTCCAAGTACCAATGCTTTGGATCCCTTGGTGATGTCAGAGATATGGATCTGGTCCCCGACTCCATATATCTCCGAGTTAAAGCCGCAGGTCTTACCTCCCCTGAAAGATACGACATCAATACTACCTACCCTTGCGGACCTTGGATCGACCCAATCCATCATCCCTGCAACACTGGTCCTGAAAGGCATTTCAATGAAAATTCCTTTCATACCCATGGACCTGGCCATATCCAACTGTGTTACCATGTCACCGAAATCGGACCCTATCGGGATCATCAACGCATCCATGGATAAATGGTTGAATTGAGCATTGAACATGCGATTCCTGAATTCAGCATTATCCAGTCTGCCCATCTGAAGATAGATGGAGGTTTCAGGTGTCATTTCCCTTTTCCAGAGGGACCAATCGCTTGAGATATCATTTCCGACAATCCCAAGGTTCTTCCAAATGGACCATCGGTCAATAATATGCCCTGAAGGATCGTTTTTAGAAAGATCACCTGAGATCTCTGTCCCATCGATATATACCATATCGGATATTGAGATCGGACCCAGTATCTGGGTCAGTTTATTGTTTCCCCCGATCGGTTCAATGACCGCTAACTTTCCTGGGATCCAGGCTCTAATATTTCGGGAGATCCTGATGGCATTTTTTAATCCATTCGAATCCTTGATTGGAAGCAAGACCTTGTAACCCTGAATATCTTCCGTCCCCAGACCAACCGGCGGTGTCCATTGGGTTATCCCATCAAGGACTTTGGTTATCATTACCCTCGTGCCAGATCCCCTTGCAAGGTCGATTATCTCCTTCCTTTTATCTCCTGGGATATCCTCCTCTATCTCTATCCAGGAGAAACCCTGTGCAGCTATCATCTTCAGCAGATCAAGTCTTGAGCTTTCGGGAAGTAGTTTTTCGGTGACCATCCCCCCATACCTATAGGGTCTTAACGATCCGATGCAGGACGATCGGAGGAATGATGCTGTCTGAACAATATGAACACCGAATCTGGCCTTAGCCTCTGGGGTTCCTCTAGGATCGAACGTATCGAAACGAAGGTCGAAAAGTACAGCTCCTTTGGACCTGTACTCGAAGAAGGATCTCCTCACTGAATCTACAGAGGGACCCCTTAGGTTGATCACTCCCCAGGGGGGAATTAAAATCTCCATCGGTTTTACCCCTTGATCGGACTTGATAGTGCATCGTTCAATATGGTTATATTTTATTTGTTCCAACAAATTGATCATTCTATCCATTTCAAAGGTCGATCTCTCTATCCCCGGACGATCATTCATCATATTATCTATTAAAGATATACTGAATTCCTTATCATCGATCGCAAGATCCTTCCCGATCCTACCCAACTCATCAGTGCTTATCATATCTTCTCAAATTCCGATCGAGAAGGTAGTTTATATCCAATGATGGGGAGGGCCAAGGGGGTTCCCAATCCTAATGGATCATCCCATCAAACTTATTATCGCTTCTGCAGGCTCTCCATCAGCGTCCTTAAGGGCTTTCAAGGCTTGTTCCCTTCCAACACCTGTCTGGTCCATGACCAATTGAATATCCTCCTCGGGCACCTCTTGGCCCAAGGACCTCTCAGTTAATTTACCCTGGATCTGGAAGGTCTTTTCACCCTGAACATTCATTATCGTTACGGAGGCACCCTCAATGATCATCTCTTTTGTCTCCGTCTCTATTATGACCCTCTTTACACCTTCCACCTCCTCCATGTTCAACCCCATCTTCCTCATCATTCTCTCCATCTGTCTGGGGTTCATCCTTCCGGGCATCATGGAACATACCACCTTCAAAGGTCCCTGATCAAAAGCCAACTCTGATAACCAGTCATATTTCCGGTATTATCAGTCCTGAACTTCATGTTCTTGAAGACAGTGAGTTTATCATGGATAGTATTTCCGGTATCATAAAGTTCCACGATGACCTTTGAGATACCCCTCTTCTTCATCTTCTTGAGGAAGAATTTGATGAAACCTTCAGGATATTTCATATCCTTCCAATCAGTGAAAGTGAATCCGTTCACCTTTACCTGACTACCATCGATCTCATACTCAAGGGCTCCCATTCTCTTCTGGGTTTCATAATCATACATCGTAAGAGACCGAACCTCACCGGTAGCGGTAGGTCTGATCAGTTTCGATTCATATCCCACGCTCTTTCCGGAGAAAAGGCCGGTCTTGATCTTGTCGTATTCAAGGTCAACCATTGACATACCTCTAGGAACCAAAGGGTTTCGCCGTTAAATCCTCCATGTTTACTTATTTCTTTCGTTCGGATGGCCGGTCGGTCCAAAAGGATATTTCGATTTATTTCAAGGATTTCTCTTATTAACTGGGATCATTTTTAACGTTCTCAGATCTCCAATGGAAATAGAGGTACATTACTTTTAAATATTCCATGGTCATTGTAAGATCGACCTTCGGGGCGGGATGCACATATGACCAGATGTAGAGATCTAAATTGTAGTCTATGCTGCCATGACAGAGAGGTTATCCTCACACATGAGGACCTTAACAGGCTCCTTACAATGGGGCATTATGAACAGACATTTGCCAGAAAGTCAAAGCACGGTCACAATTTGAAAGAGCTGATCTTTATTGATGGA
The DNA here is from genome assembly GCA_965234725.1 of Thermoplasmatota archaeon. Lineage (GTDB taxonomy): Archaea > Thermoplasmatota > Penumbrarchaeia > Penumbrarchaeales > Penumbrarchaeaceae > Penumbrarchaeum > Penumbrarchaeum helgolandense. The sequence continues at coordinate 24,018 of CBDDUX010000001.1, forward strand.
GACTGTATCTTTTTAAAGAACGGGTCCTGCTCTGTATATAATAACAGACCTACAGCATGTGCAATTTTTCCATATACAATGGAGAAAGGAAGAGAGGCCTTCGATAAGGAATGTCCGCATTTTTCGTCATTCGAGAAAGATGATTCCTTCGTTGATACCGCGAGGTCAGGATTTCAAAGGATCGTAGAGGACATTCAAATGACCGTCGCAAGGTATGAGGAAAGGGAAAAAGCCCTCTGAACTACTTTCCCAGGTCCTTCCTCCTCATTTCGAAATCCTCCCTGCTGAACAGAAGTAAAAGCACCAATACTATGGAAATTATCAGGTTCAACGGGAAAGAGCCCAGGTAAAATCCTCTTACCAGGAATCCTAATAAAGCGATTACAATAATGTATGTCCATTTATAACCCTTCAAAGTCAGGAATGCACCCGTAAGGAAGATTATGGATAGACATATGTAAACACCTCCGATCATATAGTTCCACGAAAGATCGAGATCCTTCAACATCGTGTCAGGTTGGGCTTCCACGATATCCAGAGTTATGGATCCATCACTTTTTTCATTGATAATTATCTCCTGATATTCTCTGTCCCTGATCTCCCTACCGGATAAAAGAATGGAACATATCCCAGGATGAACAGATACGTTGATATTCTTCACCATCTCGTTTTCAGTTCCCGTATAGATGCGGATCGGTCCATCCAAAGGATCAATAAGTTCTATCTCAAAGGATCCTCCCAAAAGGGGTTCTGAAAGGTCGATCGTAAAATTTATCTTGGCAATTCCAGGTTCATCTATCAAACCATATAAAAATCTTAAAATGTTGGTAATATCTGTTTCAGAACCAGGGAGGTTCTTCCATTTTATTGAATCATTTCCGACCTTGATAATGAAGGTACCATTTCCATCAAGGGTTAGGACCTTTGTCTCATTACCTATGGTCTCCTCTTTGAGATGGTCTTCTTCAGGTCCGTATTCAAATGTCCGGCCCGTCATCACAGGATAGATATCTCCAATTACAATCAGATCGAATGTGCCGTTCGTGACCGTCTCACTTATCTTGATCTGCTCCCTTTCACGCAGAAGTTCGATGGTCCTTTCTGTTGAAATATTGTTGGGAGACCTTTCAAGGTCACCGTCCAATTCATCCATTGGATATGCAAGCCATCTTATCTCAAGAGGTATGAATCCCTCTTTATAGACCTCAAGATCGATCATTCCAACAGATACGTTTCGGAAATGGAACCTTCCATCACTTCCGGTAATTATCTCGCTTTCCTTCAATTGGACAATAGCACCCTGAATGGGATCAGAACTTGAAGAAACGACGATCCCCATGATCTCAGTTGAACCATCATTTGTATCCAGCTGATTGTTCCGGTAAATAATGAAACCACCGTAAATGGACGTGGAAACTGCTATTATGATGAAAAGAACAAATGCTGCGGTTATCCTCCATCTCATTTACTGACCCTCTCCTCAATCCTTTAGTTACTATAAAATGATTATATGGTTTAAGCCTCAACTTCAAAGGATAACCTGAGTGATCCATTTCCTTTGATATCCACCGGACGGATGAGCTTGATCTCACCACTTGTCAATTTTCCAGCGATCTTATTCACTTCCTTCAGGTCTATGATATCAAGGTCCTGTCCTTTTAGAAGTGACTTTATCCCGGTAATATGTCCCTGACCGACGACCGCGAGAATATGTGGATGGTTCCGATTCAATGAAATGATCTTCTTGCTCATATACGAATCCCTGTAATCAACGATCCTCTCCTTCAGTTCAGGGAATACCTTCCCGAACTCCTCCATGGCACGTTCAGGGTCCTTCTCTATTACATCAAGTCCTTTCTCTATCTGTTTCTTCGGTAGAACAGACGCTCCAAGAACAGATCCCGTAAGTTTCAGTTTCTGGATCAAGGTCATTCCCGAGATCAGTCCGGATACCATGGGTGTTGCCTCGATATCGATGAAGAAATGTGGTATTCCCATTTCCCGGGAGGCTTCAACAGCACCGAGCATCTCCTCTCCAACAGTAGCCCCCTGGGATCTGGCTGCTTTTTCGTACACTTTTTGAAGCCTTTTCATTAAAAAAGGAGCATCTTTCGATCTATCAATTCCTTTATCGAGCATCTCGAACCTGAACTTGTCCAATTCGATGCAGACGGCATGTGGTCTACGGTTGAAAATGATGTATTTCACCGCATCCTTTATCGAGAATACGTGACCGATACCTACAAGAGTGATCATGTCCAGAGTCCAACTGGCAGAAAATCACGATATGAAATAAACATATTGGATGAATTGGTCATATACCAAGGTCATCTGGTTCTTCACCGATCTCAAAAGCAAACTTCTTGAGGAGCTTCCTGGCCTGTTCGTTGATATCATCAGGTGGATCTATGTATACTACAACATAGAGGTCACCATGATCACCTGTAACCGGGTCCGGGAAACCTTCCCCCTCGATAAGGAACTCCGTCCGTGATCTTGTCTTCGGAGGGATCCTGAGGGTTCTTCTTCCTTCCAATGTCATGACACGTTGTTTTCCACCGAAAACCGCTTTTGGAAGTGAAATGGACTCTTCGATGTACAGATCATTGTCGACCCGCTTCATGTTGGTCTCCTCATCGACTGCAACCGTTACCATCAGGTCCCCTCTGGGTCCTGATCCAAGACCATGACCACCCTTTCCATTCAGTTTAATGATCGCCCCATCCTCGACTCCCGCAGGAAGCGATACAGGGACCTTGTCGACACCATTTACAAGACCGATCCCAGAGCATCTTGAGCAGAATTGCTGCATTAGGATGCCCCTTCCATTGCATGTTGAACACATTACCCTCTGATTGATGTAACCTTGAGGGGTTTGAACTGGTGCCAGAAGAGCTCCTGATCCTCTGCAGGTAGGACATTGGGATACCTGAGTATTCGGTTCAGACCCAGACCCATCACACCTGGAGCATTTGATAGGCATGGAGATATCCACGGTCTTCTTCATCCCGTTGAAAGAATCTGCGAACTTTATTGTGAGATTGATCTTGACATCGGAACCTCTCTGGGGAGCCAGTGGAGGACCTTGATAGTGGTATCCGGAAGAAGGAGCCGGAACTTCCTGGTTCCTTAAATTACCCTGAGATCTTCCACTTCTCAGAAGCTCAAGGTCATACTTTTCCCTCTTCAAAGGATTGGATAGGATCTCGTAAGCTTCCTTTACCTTCTTGAAATTGTCTGCAGCTCCGATCTCTTCATCCCTGTTGAGGTCAGGATGAAAGCTCTTGGCCAGTCTCCTGTAGGCCTTTTTAACATCTTCCTGGGTGGCATCCTCCTCGATACCTAAAATGGCATAATAGTCTTCCACCAAGGGGGTCACCTTCGATTAGGGTTCTCTCGTATGACCTGATCATATTTTATTCTATCCAAATTCAAATATTCAATAGGACCGGAGACCGTAACTTCCGGCTACCGGTCCTACATATGCAAAGATCATTCGAGGATCTTTATCTTGGCACCGCAGTCTGGGCACTGAACTTTAACAGGTCTGTCCGGGGTATCGATCTCTATCTCTGTTCCACACTTGGGACAGTCGATGACCTCAGGTTCATATTCCTCCTCATCTTCGTCCTCCTCCTCCTTGACCGGGGCCTTTTTAGTTGCTTTAGGTGGTGATTTCTTCACTGTCTTCTTCGAAGGTGGAGCTTTTTGCTCCTTCTTCTCCTCCGGTTCAGAGGATTTCTCCTCCTTGGCAGGGGCTTTCTTGGGGTTTCCCTTGATCGTACCTTTTGCACCGCAGTGAGGACAGGTGATTTTCAGAGGCCTCTTTGGCGAGGTTATCTTGATGGGCTTCTTACATTTCGGACATTTGATGGTGATAGGTTCATAGCCCTCTTCGCTGCCTCCGGATATATCCTTATAGGCATCAGCGAACAGATTCTGTGATTTCTCGGTCAGGTCATCGATGGCGATCTTCAATTCCTTGATATTCTTCTCATCCATCATTTCCTTGACCATCTTTACGGCTTTCTTGGTATCTCTGACCTTCTTTGCATCAAGCTTTTCCTCAAGTTCCACAATGGCTTTCTCCGTGGAATAGATCAGAGCATCAGCCTGGTTGCGGAGTTCTGCAAGCTTTTTCTTCTTCTTGTCAACCTTTTCGTACTTGGCTGCTTCCTCGATCATCTGGCCAACCTCTTGTTCGGTCACACCTGATGACGGTTGAATGGTGATCTTCTGTTCCTTTCCAGTAGCCAGGTCCTTTGCAGACACATTGACGATACCGTTTGCATCTATATCGAAGGTGACCTCTATCTGTGGTATCCCCCTTGGTGCGGGAGGAATTCCGATCAGATGGAACTTACCAAGGGATTTGTTGTCAGATGACATCTCCCTCTCACCCTGCACAACATGGATCTCCACCGAGGTCTGATTATCCTGAGCAGTGGAGAATATCTGGTTCTTCCTGCAGGGGATTGTGGTATTTCTGGGTATGAGCTTTGAGGTTAGACCTCCAACGGTCTCCACCCCTAGTGAGAGAGGGGTAACATCCAGAAGCAGAACGTCCTTGACCTCACCGGTCAGTACTCCACCCTGGATCGCTGCTCCTACTGCAACACATTCATCTGGATTTATTCCCTTGTTGGGTGATTTCCCGAAGAACTCCTTGATGAAGTTCTGGACTGCGGGCATTCTGGTCGATCCGCCTACTAGTAGTACCTGATCGATATCCTTTGGTGTAAGTCCAGCGTCCTTCATGGACCTTTTTGTGGGGCCTTTCGTCGCATCTATCAGGTCTTCTGTGAGAGATTCGAACTTTGCCCTTGTGAGTGTATAATCTATATGTTTAGGACCATCTTCATCAGCGGCAATGTAGGGAAGGTTAATGTTCGTATCAAGCCTGGAAGAAAGTTCTATCTTTGCCTTCTCAGAAGCTTCCTTCAACCTCTGCATTGCATTCTTATCTTCTCTGAGGTTGATATCGATCTCATCCTGGAACTTGTCAATGAGCCAATCCATAATCCTTGCATCGAAGTCATCGCCTCCCAACAGATTGTTACCAGAAGTGGCCTTGACCTCGAATACACCTTCTCCTATATCCAGAATGGAAACATCGAATGTCCCGCCTCCAAGGTCGAACACCAAGATGGTCTGTTCCTGGTCCTGTTTGTCCAGACCATATGCAAGTGACGCTGCTGTTGGTTCATTAATGATCCTCAGAACGTCCAATTTTGCAATCCTTCCAGCATCCCTTGTAGCCTGTCTCTGGGGATCCTCAAAATATGCTGGCACGGTAATAACTGCTTTATCGATCTCCTCTCCAAGATATTCCTCGGCATCCTTCTTGAGCTTCCTTAGGATCAATGAAGAGATCTCCTGAGGGGTATAGACCTTATCATCGACCTTCACCTTGTATTTGGTTCCCATCTTCCTCTTGATGGAAGAAATGGTGCGCTCAGGATTGGTCACTGCCTGTCTTTTTGCAACATGACCCACAAGTATTTCCCCGTCTTCCGTGAATGCAACCACGGATGCCATAGTCCTACCTCCCTCTGCATTAGGGATAACGACGGGTTCACCGCCTTCAAGTACTGCCATCGCTGAATATGTGGTTCCAAGATCGATTCCTATTACCTTTGCCATTGTAACCCTCCTCTGATGATCATAATTTATCATTCATCGCTATTGTTTTATTATTCCCAATTTGGGAGACCACTGAATTTTCAACAATCCGTTAGTATAAATATATTTCCCTATTTTTTATCAATGAAATAATTGGGAAAAAATAGCATTATTTCCCATACTGGCCATTTTAACCTTATTGGACATCCATATTGTCGACGATCTCCTCTATCTCTTCAAGTTCCTCGTCGACTTCCTCAACATTCCCAACCTCATCGATGTCTTTGTTCTTGCCTTCCTTTTCACCATCCTTTTTCAGGTTTTTTCCCTCCTCCTCCTTTTCTTCCTTGATCTTCTTTGGCCTTGGTTTTCCTCCTTTCGAGACCCTGACCTTTGCGGCTCGAAGGACTATTCCTTCCACCACATAACCTTTAACATCAACATCAATGACTGTGTTCTCGAAGACTGTATCATCTTCGATCATACTAATTGCTTCATGGAAGTTCGGATCGAAGACCTCATTTATTGGATCTATGACCTCTATACCGTTATCATGGAGTACCTTTAATACCCCTTTCCTGATCGATTCTATCCCATCGATCATCTGTCGGACACTGGACTTCCAATCGTTCTTCTTTGCCTCGGTAAGGGCTCTATCAAGATTGTCAAGGACATCAATTATTCCGAGGATCAATTTCTTGGAACCCATCTTGACCTTTCTTTCCAACTCGTTCTCATTTCTCTTCTTGAAGTTCTCGAAGTCCTTCTGATTACGGTCTAGTTTCTTTTCGAGAGCATTGATCATGGCGATCTTGCTGTTCATATCCTCTTCGATCTTATCCTTCTCGGACCTAAGATTCTCCAGCTCATCTTCAAGAAGTTCGAACTCCCTCTGGAATGAATCCTTATCATCTTTCAGACTCTCAAGCTGACCTTTCAATCTTGACAGGTCCTTTATATCCTTCCTCAATCTTTTCTTTACTCCTTCAGGTAGCGGGACCTTCTGGGCTTTTTTACTGGAGACCTTTGTTTCCGGTTCTTTTTTTTCTTCCGAAGGATCGGTTTTTACCTTCTTCCGGGATTTCTTTTCTTTGGAGGAACTCTTCTTTGACTTGGGTTTTTCCTCCTCCGGCTCCTCCTCATCCTCATCGAACTCGAATTCGAATTCCTCCTCGGGTTCCATTGCGATCACCATATCGTTCCTTTCGAACGAACCGTTGGTAAATAATGTTTTTCTTAAGAATTATCAAAATAATAAATAAGTTTTAAACCTGGACCTTCACATGGCAATCACATTCTGGCCATTACAGGATAGAGTCTGCTGCTGATCTTATAGGTGGTCCATTCATCTTTACAGCAAACCATTGGGTCGGGTAAACATGAAGGATCATTGAAAAGTGAGAATTCCCTGATTGCAGAAATGATAATTTCATCACATTTCCCACAATTATGAGAACCTCTTTTCTTCCCTCCACCGGTTGGTGAGGACATGAGGTGGGTTTTTCCACCGGTCACCTTATAAGATCTTTTTAGAACCTCTAAAAGGGACCATAACCATGGAGTCCGGTAGAGACCTCTCTTGTAGAGCCCTTCCACGGGGGTATTTGATTGGATATTCATAGGATTGATCGATATGGTTGAACCTGGGAAATATCGATGAATATCACTTACAGATGAAACCATATCCTCAATGGAGTCCGATTCTCCAAGAAGGGGTGGTTTCATTAGAAGGTATGTCTTCAAATGGGATCCACTGTTGATCACCTTCGTACCTGCTTTTTTAAATTGTTCCCAGTCAAATCCTTTGTGAATGAGGTCCCTCCTGATCCGATCTGAGGAAGTCTCTAAACCAATTGCAATTTCAAGGGATCCTATTCGTGAAGAGAGGTTCTCAACCATCCCTGTCTGGATGAATTCAGGTCTGCTTTCCACAAGGACCCTTGGGTCTGGGTGATATTGGCTAATCAGGTCCATTGTCTTCTCCTGGACCTCGATTGGTATCTCTTCAGGATCAAGAAAGGACCCGGAAGTAAAGATCTTGATATAATCATGACCGTCCCATTTCTTTAATGAATGTTCCACTTGGTGAAGAAGATCCTCTGTTGTCACTGTACCACCCCTAGTATCATTGCAGTAACCACACATAGTGCAGCCGGCTTTCTTCCACCAACTACAACCAGGCCCATCCAATATCATTACAAGGGCCTTCACTTCTTTACCATTGAGAACATCTGTTTCGGTCCAGACCGAAAGGGGATATTCCCTTCTACCAGGTCCTTCAATGGTCATATCAACACCTCTTTCACGATCAACAATCCTTTGAATCAACCTATAGAATATATCTGGACATGTGGCGTGCCACCAATATCAACTATTTCTCCATCATCAAGTAATCCCGCTTCCTTTAATAGACCGATACAACGGTCCCCAACTGCGTTGATGCTTTCTACAAGGGGAATGGTCCTTAAAATAGTCTCAGGATCCACAGTATCCCCCCCATAGAAGTCCTCTGTGATCTTGAAATTTATATCCCCCTTTTTGAACACCTTTCCAAGTAATTCCCCATCACATAGGGCCATGATGGTGCTATGGCCATACTTATGGACCTTCATGATCACACTCTTTTCCATGTATACACCTTTCCTCATAAAACAGAATACTCCCCTGTCCTTGGTTCGAAGATCGCTCCCTCATCCTGGAGCTTCTTCAGATATCCTTCAAGTTCATGTTCATCGATATTGATCTCAGCCGCTCTATCCACAAGATCGCTTCTTGATATCCTTCCATCTGTCTTCTTAGTATCCTTGATGATCCTCACGATCTCATACATCTTATCCTTCTGGCTCTTGAACCCACCACCAAGAACTCCGTCAATGTCGTATGCTCCTGATTCTGTCATAGCGACATCCTTCAGAGAGAATCTCATGAGTTCTATGGCCATCCTGGAATCCTGCCTTGTCACATTTGGCGAAAGCCTGATCCTTGCCGATGACTCAGCCATTCTTACAAGAGCTTCCAGCTGTCTTGCTGTAAGAGCCACGCTTCCACCTGTCTCACTTCCGAATGATGCATTATCTGCTCTCAGGTTCACATAGAATTCCATTATCTCCTGTTTTGCCTCTTCGTCGAGGACGGGGAAACATTCCCTTTTCGCATAGGCCACATATTTTCTGAGGACCTCGGGTTCGAAATGTGGTTTTACCATATCTAGCAAGTTCTCATCCGATTCCAACATATTCTTCAATCTGGTGTCTCCGATGGCCTCTGACATCTTGAGCTCACCGATCCAGTGTCTTTCAAGAACCGCATTGGCCAGTTTTCTATCCTCATTGACCTTGGGCTCATCTGTCATGGTGAATATCAGATCAAACCTTGATCGCAGAGGTGGAGGGAGATTTATCTGCTCATGTTTAGGCTGACCTATCCTGAACCTTCCCTGCTTAGGATTGGCTGCCCCCAGGACCGAACATCTGCTTTGAAGGGTTGCCTGGATACCTGCCTTTGCGATGGAAACAGTCTGTTGTTCCATTGCCTCGTGCATGGCTGATCTATCTGATTCTGTCATCTTATCCATTTCATCGATACAGGCAAGTCCCATATCCGCAAGGACCATTACCCCAGCCTCCAGAGTATATCTCCCCTCCCCAAAATCATCCTTGACCACAGCTGCTGTGAGACCTGCAGCAGATGTTGATTTACCAGATGTGAAGATACCCCTTGGTGCCAGTTTGCTCATGTAGGTTAAAAGCTGGGATTTTGCCGTTCCAGGATCACCAACCAGGAGAAGATGGATATCCCCCCTTCCCCTGGAACCGTCATGATATTCCTTTGACACTCCGCCAAACAGCTGTAAAGCAAGGGATTCCTTGATGTGCTCGAGTCCAAAGACCGATGGAGCAATTGATGAAACAATATTATTGAATATCTTAGGATCCTTGGCCATCTTCCTTGCTGTGTTGATATCCTCCTCGGTCAGCTCCATATCGTTATAGACCTGGTCGTTGGATTCTATGCAATTTCCCTGTAGATAAATATCAAAAACCGTAGCCTTTGTCTGGCCTTCCTTTCTCTGCTTCGCTTTGAGGTTACCAGTTATGGATATCCTGTCACCGGGGGAAACCTCACCACATACATCATCTTCCAGTACTATTGAGATCCTCTGTGGTTGATCGCCACCCCTAAGACCCTCCGGAAATTCCTGTATCTCTATCTTCTGGGAGTCAATGAAAAGCGATTCTGTAATATTGAACTTGAATACCGTTGATCCAGCCCTCTTCCCACAACCACCGTCATCCTTTGGACATTCCAGCGGTTCGGTGTAATGAAATGGGTCCTGTTCGATCTCCTGTTTGAATCCGCATGAACTACAACTGAAGGTCCCAACCAGGAGCTTGGGTCGGACCTCTGTCACTTTTCTTACGATCCCCTCCAAAGAGATGAATTTTGAAAGGTTCTCTGCCCTCAGGTTCCTGATGTTTATCTTCTCGTTCTTGAACAGATCACTGATCCTGAGATTGATGCCAACCTTCTGGTCTGGTTCCAGAAGGGAGTTCATTGCGGCCTCCCCAACCCTTATCACCATCTCAGGTCTGTCAAGGAGGGCCTCAGCAAGGTCTCCACTGAACTGGAATATATCCCTGAAACTGAGGATCACGGACCTTGTTCTAGGGTATCCATCGGCAATGGACTTGATCCTGGCTGAGAGGTCTCTAAGAGAAAAATAGTCGAGCCATAACTGATAGACCATCTCTTCGTCGATATAACGTTCCATATTGGGATCTCCTTGTTCTGCCCGGGGAGCTTCCCAATTACTACCCGGGTATTTTTATCCATCTGTTCCACGGGAAATACTGGAAATAAATGGGTCGTTTGGGGAGTTTCCAGAAAGTGAATGTTATTTTATCAGTGTATGTGGTTACGGTGTAGATTATAATGTTCTGTATCATGAAGTGTCCACGTTGTGGAAATGTCCAAGGTCTTGAGATGGGTAACAGGACGATTTCTTGCAGGAATTGCGGACTGAGGAGCAAGACTGAAACACTTGAGTTGATAGGACCATTCAAAGATCAGGAAGGAATGAGAAAACGGATCTGGGATATCAAGAGTGGAAACATGGTGGATGACGAATCGATCCTCTCAAGAGAGATGCTTGAAACATCTGGTACAAGGATTGTGAAAGGATTGAACATTGCAGGGAAGGAGAATCTAATATTGGATATTCTTTTAAATGGTCCCTTGGAAAAGGCCCAGATACTTGAACAAGTGGAACCACACGGTATCGAAAATGTGGAATTGGAGAGTATCCTTGAGAGATTGATCAGAACCAACAGGGTATTCTCTCCAAGATATGGTCTTTTCGAGGCAGTAAAATAAACCAATGGAACTATCCTCAGGTCAAGAGTGAAATGAGGATCTCTTTGTTGATATAATAGTGGATGTTCCTTCCCTTCTTGATCTTTTCAAGGTAACCTGTCCTTGAAAGTTCGGAGAGATGGTAACTTATATCTGTTTGACTCCTGTCAAGCATCAAAGAGAGTTTCTTAGGAACGATCCCTGGATTCTCCGAAATAAGTTGAAGGATCCTCTGATGGAACGGAGATATATACTCCTCGATAGATGGACTTCTTTTATAGGAGGAAGCATAAAAGAGCTTGTACTTTCCCATCTTCTTTGAGTATATCTTCTCTTCTCGCTCCAATACTCTAAGGTGGTGGACAAGGGAGCCATCGTTAAGGTCCAGATTCCTTTTAAGTTCCGAATAATTAGCTCCGGGTCTTGCCTTTATATAACCCAGTATCTCGAATCTGACACCTTTCTCGATCTTTGACTTCTTTAACTTTGAGTAGAGTGGAATGAACATAAGGGTCCAACTGTACCTCGCCGGTTCAAATCGCAATAGGACCATGGAACCTGCCAAGGACATTAGGATGAAGGACACTACTATTGACGGGATGAGAAATGGGATCATCTCTGGATCATTTTGTGACATGGAAGGTGGATCATCGGATAGAGAGGACGGAACTGGGATGGCCGGGACCACTTCATCATCTTCCTCCTCAGGTCCTTTCCAGACAGTACCACCTTTGGTCCCCTCATTTTTCTCATCCACCTCATCCACATCATTATCCTGAATGGAAGAAGCTCCGGAACCTTCTCCAGAAGTATCTTCTTTCATTGGTGTATCAGTGGGATCAAAGAGAGGATTTCTCAATTGAACTTTATTGTTATCTTCAACACTCTCGGTTATCTCATTGAACGGGTCTACGGAAACATCGAAGAATTCCAGATCCTTGTCCACTATCCAATCGATATTGATCTCCCTTGAACTATCAGCTTCCATGGAATAGATAACATACTGTCCCAGGAAGGTAGAACCTTCCCTGACAAGTACCTTGAACTGATCAGTTGATATACTCCCGGTATTAACTACAATCATTGAAAGGGATATCACATCTCCCTCATTGGCATCCCATTTTGAGGGGAGAAGATAATCTGTCCTCATCGCAAGGTCCCTATATTCTGATCGTACCTCTATTGTGGCGATGTTATCATCAGGATAGAGATCATCGATCAGCCCGAGTGGATCCAATATAACGGTGAATACTGAAATATCCCTTTCGGCTGTCCAGGTCCAGGTCAGTTTCCTCGAAGTTCCGGAAAGGAGAGTTTCCATTTCTACCCTTTTAAAAAGATTTCCATCCTTTATTATGTCAACAAGCATGCCCTCCTCGTCAATTGTCCCCGAATTCCTTAACGTCGCTGAGAAATGGATGGTGCCGCCTTCTATTATCGGAGACATAGACACCTCGATCTTTGGATCGAGGGAGATATCATGCCTCTCAGCGGGAAGTGTACTGAAGAACAACCTCTTCGGTTCATCTCTGTAGTTTGATACCCTGTCCTTGAGATTGACCTCCAGGATGAAATCTCCAAGTGGAAGAGCATCCACATGGAATCCGATCCTGCTTCCGTCTATTACCAGGTTCGTTGGGAAGTACCAATCCCTAATGATCTCTCCATTCCTCTCCTTAATCCTTGCTGTGAACGTGGAAAGATCTATACCGGATCCTTCGTCCCTTGCCTCCATGTCGAATGCAACGGATCCCTCATTCAACTGACCTTTTATATCACCAATTACAGCTGGGGTCGAATCTAAAATCAATTCGACCGTTCCATTCCCCTTAACTTCACACAGAGAGGGTGTTTCCAGAATCTTAAATATGAATCGATCAGGACCATCCAACATGGGAACCCTGAAAGAGAAATGAATATTGGCCAGATCCGACCTGAATGCGGGCTCATAGGACCATATCATTCCCTTGGAATCTACTATCCCCATCCGGATATCACTGGGCTGAGGATATATGGTATCTGTCCCAGAGAAAGTTACTGAGATGTCAGTCATCTTAAGGAATGTCCCCCCTCTAAGATATCCATCAGGGGTAAGATATACCGAGTCCTCCACAATTATCTTGGGTTCTCCTTTAACTTCCAAGTCGTTTTCGACCGTATAAGCATCCTTGATCTCTATATAACTTGATTGACCATTAACTGAATCAAGGAAAACACCAATGCCAAAGGACCTGTCCTCCTCCACCGTCCATTTGAACCTCATATGGATATCGGTCTCCCACTTACCTTTGGTGGAATTGAAGATCGTTCTGGAATCATTGACATTCAATAAGATGATATTTTCGATCTTTTCCGTTATTATGAAAGTATCTGTCCTTATACTATACTCGATCCTCGTATCAGGATCATCTAAATCCATGAGTACAGTGATCTTATCAGGGGAAACGGCAGTGTAAGATATCCTGATATAGAATGGAATGTTGGGATAGGCCGTTCCCTTGTGGTGGCCGAAGATCTCAACATCATTAATTTCCATTGGGATCTCCTTTTGTTCTTCCCAATGTTCAAAATCATTCGGATGACCAATGTGTTCTTCATCAATGTCAAAGGATCCGGAATAATCCGATGTAATTTCATCAGATCCTGTATCAAAAGATAGTACAAACGCTGGAAGCACCATGATCAACAGTGCCATTAGAATCATGACGGGGAGAATGATCTTCCTCGTGTTGATCCCTTTTTCCAACGAAATTCCTCCGGCAAACACCTTTGTACTATATTATTAAATGATCATGGTTCTTAAGGTTTTCCTTCCGATATATAAACCCCTGGCAACCATGGTATCCCTTTTCCTTTTTCTTCAACATGGGTGATGTCGGGATCGATCGGGGGATTGACCAAATGGTGGGGAAATTGCAATATGGGAAGGGTCGCATAATATCCCCTCGCCCGACCCCGAGCATCTATGGCGGATCCCGACACAAGGTCAGGGGGCTTTTTTGGCCATCCCAGGGCCCATAAATGAGAATTAGAGGAAGAGTGGTTGTGCCTAGGGTAGAAGTTGGGCGGCACAACCGGGGTTTCAGATTCCTAATAGAGGTTTTATTGATCGTCTGTTTCCCGTGAGGGGACCTTCAGGTTGGCCCCCTCATCGGGTTTGCTATACGAACTACGTTGCTTTTGTTTTCTTATCACGAAGACAGGAAAGCTGTAATCGGACATCTTCACAGCCTTTGCCTTCTGTCCCGAGAACGATATTGTCCCGGAATGGGTTCCGAAACCCGGTGTCTTTCCATTTTTCAGGAAAAGCGCACTTTTTACGATGTCCCTGACGAACATCTCAGGTGCCAGCCGGGTTCCGGATGTGGGGTATTTTTCTTGGGGTCTTAGGTGTGTCTCTGTGATTGTCAAATGTATGCCCCTGAGGTTACCGTAATGCAATGACTTAGCTTTCTGTTAGTGATTAACTGAAGTAGCGTATATATTAAGATTTGAAAAAAATTTTATGTATTATTTAAAGTTTACTCAACTGCAAGGGTTCTCATGATTGTGGAAAAATTGGAGCCAGATCCTTTATAGACAATTCTACCATCCTTGATAGTTAAGAAAGATCTCAAAGAATCCTTTAGATACACTGCAATATTAGCTGAAGAACCGACATGGAAACCATTGCCACCGTTTCTTTCCAAACCGGAAAGACGGAATGATCCCTCAGTATATGATCTCAAAGCCTCTGAAAAGGTAAGGCTTTGACCCTTTTCTTGATGTCGCATCGCGCTCATGATCCCGTACATCGGCCCCACCGGCATCATATCCGATCCGAAACACACATGGACTGAATTGTCGAGTATATCCCTGAATCTATTGAGCCTGAATCTTCCAGGGCCAAGAGCTTGTTCATATAGACCCCCTTCTCCACCCCAGTTTCCCTGGAAATTGGGTTGGAGGCAAAGGGCAATTCGAGGATCATTGAGCTTGCATAGGTCCTCTTTCCGGATGCCTTCTGCGTGTTCTAACCTTATTGGTCCATCAAGTTCCCTAACGAGATCAAGGACCATTCCTGTCGCACGATCCCCTATCACATGGACCATGGGAACCAGGCCGTTCTGATGAGATCTAAATATCCTTTCGATCAATTCGTCCTTGGAGTAAAGGAGCCCGGCCGAAGGTCCATCGATATAATCTTTATGAAAACTTGCAGTCCTAGCACCGATCGATCCATCAAGGAAGAACTTTGAAAACGAGACCATATTGGGATTAGCGCAACTTCCATTGAAAAGAGGAAGGCCATCATCCCAATCCTTGATCCCTTTCATCGATCCCTTGACCCGTGAATCATCCTCAGGTACTATTGATATTGCAAGGTCAGGTGATCCTCCCATCTTCCTGAAAATATCGGTATGCTCCTCGAGGAGATATTCTGGGATTATATCCACACCTCCGACGATACCCATGGAAAATATTTCTCTAACAGATTCCTCAACAAAGGATAGTCTGAATACCTCTGGGGTCTTTATCTTCCATGACAATCCCATTGCTCCATCTTCTATGAGTATGCCGTTTTCCGGGATATCCATACTCGACCCAAGAATTTTCATGGCTTCGTTATTGACAACTGCCTTATGACCGCAAATCCGCCTGATCACAACAGGATCATTAGGAAAGATCTCATCCAGGTACTTCCTATCTATCCTTCTTGGGGAGTGGAAAAACGATTCATCATAATCAACTCCAAGAAGTATTCCCGTTGATGAGATGAAGGGATCATTCTCCGGTTCCTTCAATCTCTGTTTCAGGATCTTGACCATTTCCTCCAAGGAGGACGCTTTTGAGAGGTCAACTGCCTTCCTTGAGAATGACCATTGATATAGATGCATATGAGCATCACACATCGCAGGAAGGACAATAGCATCATGAAGGTCCAATACAAGAGTATCAGATCCTCTTTTATATCCTGGAAGATCACCAACTCCCAGGTCTTCTATCCTTCCATCCCTTAACACCATCCATCCTTTGGATGGACCTTCCTTCTTTGGAAATTGGATACGGCAGTTGTGAAAACAGATATCAAACCTTCCACCTAGGTTCGAAGGGCTTTCCGTTCGCTGAATGACCATGAAAGTGTAAGGTCAACCTATTTTATCTATTACCCGTTCACATATCCATGGTCCTGATGGGAGATGGCCACTCGAATTATGATCTGATCATAGTTGGAGCGGGTCCTGCTGGATCCTATGCCTCCGCAAGATTCTCCGAACTAGGATATAGGGTCCTCTTAGTGGACAGAAAGCATGAGGTTGGTAGACCGGTGCAATGTGCTGGACTGGTGAACTCTCGTTTGTTCGATCTTCCTGGCCTTGGTAAACTCAAGGATGGGACCATCCTCAGGTCCATCAGAGGTGCTGATGTATTCTCTCCATCTGGGAATATGTTGCCTCTCCGTGGAAAAGAGAACAAAGCTTTTTCAATTGATAGGGCCAGGTTCGATCATGAACTTCTGATTTCGGCCGCTGAAATGGGATCTTCATTGATGTTAAAAACGGAACTGAGGGGGATCAGAATATTGGAAGATGGATCCGCTAAGGTCGGTTTACTCGGTCCGGGAGGAGAGATGAATGTATCGGCTCCTATGGTACTGGCTTGTGACGGGCCAGGTTCGACTTTACGTTCAATGTTGAGGATGGCAATTCCAAAGGAGACCATACCGGGTGTTTCCATGGAATTGGAGCTCCGGTCGGGGGAGCTTCCATCTGAAAGAGTGGCAGTTCTTACAGGTTCCAGAACTGCTTCTGGTTTCTTTGCCTGGATCATACCCTCATACCTTCCAAACGGGTTCAGATTAGGTCTATCGGCACTAACAGGAGAGGGACTGAGATCAGGTATGGAGAAGTTATTCCTGGATACCAGAGTTACAAGGTTCCTTTCTCTTGAAGGACCCTTGAGAGAATCTTCGGGATCGATTTCTACAACCTTCGGAAGCGTACCGATGGGCCAGCCAAAAGAGATCTCCAAGGGTCCGGTCCTTCTCCTTGGAGATGCTGCCGGAATGGCAAAACCAACTAGCGGGGGAGGAATCTATCCAGCATTGATGGCAGT
The DNA here is from genome assembly GCA_965234725.1 of Thermoplasmatota archaeon. Classification (GTDB taxonomy): domain Archaea; phylum Thermoplasmatota; class Penumbrarchaeia; order Penumbrarchaeales; family Penumbrarchaeaceae; genus Penumbrarchaeum; species Penumbrarchaeum helgolandense. Next base: position 41,088 of record CBDDUX010000001.1, read on the forward strand.
TGATTCCCTGACCAGATCCTTGAACGGAGATGTGAAACCAGGGGTCCAGGCCATATCCAATTTCCTGTCATCTTGGAAAAAAGGATACGGAAAGGAGCTTGCAAGGACCTTTGTTCTAAGGAGGATAATCAAGGAGCTCAAGGATGAGGAGATGGATATCGGCCTCAGAGCCTTGAGTGATGAGAAGAATCTAAAGATCATAAACGAAAAGGGAGATATAGACCATCCTGTCCAGCTAGCAGTTGGTCTCTTGAGATCGGACCCATCCTTGCTGGCCCTCATACCAAGGTTCGTACCTCATTTAAGGGGATTGTTCATCTGATCCTTAGGAAAAAGTCTTCTTTTGGGAAGAATACATGGATACTACTTCATCGTCAGTTGTTGCATCTGTTGGACCTTTGTCCTTTCGGAACCTCCCGGTAAACCTTGGAAAACGAAGACCAAGTCCGGCTCCTTCTTTCAATATATTGAAGGAGCAAGTATGGATCGGGGAGAAGGTTATCTCTGCGGCAAGGACCTCCAGAACCAATTCCGGACTTGTGTATACATCAGGTTCGATCTGGGATCGGACATTTTTCCAAACTGAGACTTTGTCACCTTTCATCTCATCCACTTGACCGATCAAATAGGCCAGATGCTCATCATTGAACCCGCTTCCCAGTTTGCAGACCGTCCTGAAAATGCTTTCTTTCTCATCCCAAGTAGCCATAAGAAGCGCTCCATAGGTCCCTTTCCTCCTTCCTGTACCATAAAACGCCCCAACTACCACAAGATCAAGTGTATCCGAGAGCTCCGACCTGTAATCATTCTTGTACTTCACCCATAGCCATCCCCTGCTTCCAGCCTGATAGATCGATGAATCCGAAATGTTCTTTGCCATTATCCCTTCACATCCGTCCTCGAGTGCTTTCTCGAAGAATGTGTTACCAACTTCTGGATCAGTAATGACCTCCATGGTCGAAAGTGATAGGCCCCTTTCCAGGTCGATCTCCTGATCAATTCCTGTAAATAGCTCCGTTATTGCCTTCCTTCGTGAAAGGTATGGCTGGTTGGTCATATCCTCCCCATTCTTGAATAGACAATCGAACATCACAAGAGAAACAGGGACCTCCTCTATCTTTTCATCCAGGCCATACTTCCGTCCCCTTCTCTGTGAAATGATCTGGAATGGTAGAAATGCTCCGGTATCAGGATCAACTGGAACACATTCACCCTCAACTATACAATCGATCCCCTTGAAGCTACTTTCCAAACTGGATCTGACGTCAGGGAACTGGTGGGTGATATCCTCCAGCTGCCTTGAGAATAATTTGATCTTAGTGTTACCATTTTCATTGAACAAATGGACCTGGACCCTGAGGCCGTCGTACTTATATTCGAACGCAGAGGTTCCCCCCATCTTGTCCAAGATCTCCTCAACAGAGGACAATCTCTCACCTAACATCGAACGGAGAGGGATCCCCGGTCTTACACCGATCTCCAAGACGACATCCATGCCCTCCTCACCGAGCATCCTTCCGATGGACCCTAGATCCGGATGAACATTGAAGGTCCTTGCAAGCTTCTCCCTATTTTCATTGACCTTGCCCTTCAATTTCTCAAGGATCTCGGTCATCATCTTAGCGGTTTCCCTCGATAGGTTGTTCTTGTCCGGTTTGGATGATACGTATATCAATTCATAGAGGGGGCCTGTCCTCTTCGTTCCTATATTCCTGATCTCGTTCCTGAACCCTTCAATTCCTTCCAATCCTTCCAGGAGGGATCCGGCCTCTTCAAATCCGGGAGTGAAGAGATAGGAAAGGGCATCTATCACTGTCATATCGGCTATCCCGAGTCTCATCTTTCCGCATAGGATCCTGGTAATATACCTCGCTTCAAGGGGAGTCGAATCATGCAGCATTTCAGCGATCAATTTCAGTTTCAGGTCCTGTGATGATCTTCCTCCAGCCCTGGCGATCTTCTCAAGGTTCCCAAAGACACGATCAAGGGTCAGCGGTTCCTGGAAGAGTGACATCTGTTTCTTGGAGCCGATGATAGCCTCTGCGAGAAGACCGATATCACCCTTCTTCTTCGATAGGTCCTCTATCTCATGGAATGGGACCATTGTTACCATGTAGAGTGCTTTCATCGCCAGTTTCTCGGCAACACCAAGTTCCAGACCTTCATATCCGGGCTTCACCTCTCCCTTTGTCAACCTGATTATCATTTCGATATCCGATGGAGACCTATCTTTCAGCAGATCTATCAATTCATCTGTCATCTCCAATCTTCCGGAGAGGTCCTCTATCCTGCCGTAATGGGAAGCTATCTCCGAAAACGGTGTGCCCATGGTTCTTTAATGGTTATTTGATATAATAATCGATACCCGTTCCGATAGGGACAATAATGGTATCAGGGTTGAGAATGGACCCAAACCCATTATAAACCCTCCAATTGACATACTATGTTAATGGATGAATTCAGGACCTGGTTCTCAAAGATGTTCCTCAATTTCGATGAGGGGAATTTGAGGGAGGCCCTATACTGTTCTGATATGGCCCTCTACAGCGCAGAGAGGACCCAAAATGAACCTCCACACGAGGATCTCGGCAAGGTCTATTTGTTGAGAGGTAGCATACTGGACCGTCTGGGTAAAAGTAAAGAAGCAGTACACTGTTTCCGAATCGTTGAAGACCTGAAAGGGTTCTAGGCCAGATGGAAACCAATTTATAGAACAATTAAATTAGCCCCTCTTGGATATGTGCCCCGATGGTGTAGCGGCCTATCATATTGGCCTGTCGAGCCAATGACACGGATTCAAATTCCGTTCGGGGCGCCATTTATCCTTTTTCCGTTCAAATCATCTTATTATCAGAAGTAAAAGGATCTATGAAGATCGAATTTGAATCTATATCCAAAAACCGCTTGATGCTGTTTTGAAATAGAGGAAAATTAAAATCCATTGATTTACAACAGTATCTCATGAATGGATTTTAATAGGTTGTACATTTCTCCTTAACCCGTGTCAAAGACCGTTCCGAAGAGGGTCCTGAAAGGCAACAAACCTCCATTCTCAAGGAGGATCATCAAGGAATCAAAGGAAATCGGACTTTATCCGTATTTCATTCCGATCTCGGGTCAGCAGGGACATAGAGTTACGATCAACGGAAAGGATACCGTGATGCTGGGATCGAACAACTATCTTGGCATGACGGAACATCCTGAAGTAAAAAAAGCTGCAAAGGATGCCATAGATAAATATGGTGTTGGCTGCACGGGTTCCAGATATCTGAATGGAACCCTTGAAATCCATCTCCAGATGGAAGAAGAACTAGCTGAGTTCATGGGGAGCGAGAGTGCGCTCATGTTCTCAACCGGTTACCAGACCAATGTCGGCACCATATGGTCTTTGGTGGGTAAGCATGATATTGTTCTCTCCGATCAATACAATCATGCTTCCATTGTAGACGGTTGCAGAATGGCAAAACCCGAGGTCCTTGTCTATGACCACAACGATATGGACTCCTTCCGGGAATGTGTATCGAATATGGACCCGGATAAAGGCGCCCTGGTGATAACCGATGGACTTTTCTCAATGGAAGGAGACTTGGCCAAACTTCCGGTGATCGTCGATATATGCAACAAGGAAGATATCCTGATCATGGTTGATGACGCCCACTCCATCGGGGTCCTGGGCAACCATGGAGAAGGTACTGCCAATCATTTTGGTCTGGAAGTTGACATCACCATGGGAACATTTTCGAAGTCATTCGCTTCCATGGGAGGCTTCATCTCCGGTAACGAGGACCTCCTTACCGATATCAAGCATTCTTCAAGGACGTTGATGTTCTCGGCCGCTCCACCTCCGGCAAATGTCGCTACTGCAATGAAGGCAATGCACCTGATCATGGATGAACCTGAACATAGGAGGAATCTCTGGAGGAATGCCAAATACCTCAACAATGGTCTAAAGAAGATGGGATTGGATACGGGTCACACTGAAAGCCCGATAATTCCTGTGATCATTGGCGAGGATGTACATACCGTTGCCTGGTGGCGAATGCTCCTGGATAGAGGAGTATACACCAATCCGGTAGTATACCCGGCTACCCCTCGGGACAGGAACCTCATAAGGACCTCAGTAATGGCTACTCATACAATAGAGGACCTTGATCAGGTCCTTTCCGTATTCGAAGAGGTCCTGAAGATCCTTCCTTTCGATGATTGAGGACCTCATGATCTCTTAAGAAACTTAAAAATCCTTAGAAAATGTTCCAAATGCATATCTCATGCGGGGGTACTCTAGCGGTCAAAGAGGCAGGACTTAGGATCCTGTGGTTAGTCCTTCGAGGGTTCAAATCCCTTCCCCCGCACTAAATTTTCATCCATTAGTAACGAAGTGGATAATGGATGTTGAATTGGGAGGGATTTGAACCCGGTAGGTCTTGAGACCAACGTATTCTTTCTATCCAACAATTGGAAAGTTATTAATCGATGACAACAGATATTCAGGTGTTAAAAGGAGGTCCTTCATGAGAACCGGGATAGTAATAACTGGATTGGTCGTCTTTCTGATCGCTCTCATCCTCTCGATAGTCTTATTGGCCATAGCTGGGGTAACTTATGAAACACCGGATAAGGACCCCTATAAAGAAGTCACTGGGTCCGGTAATGTGAATCTGGAAAAGGGAGATTACATCCTCTGGTCCGACGAAAAGGATGTTGAGGTATCCGTAAGAGACCAGATGGGGAAGGATATTGAGATCAATGATATGGGAATGAATGTTGAATATTCAGGTAATTATTATGTTGGAACAATCTCCATCACCAAGGAAGGTAACCACTTCATATCCACTGATACAGGTACCGCTTCGATCTATATCACTAAAGCAGATGATATGCAGGTCCAGGGTATACTGGGCGGATGTGGTTGCTGCTGTGGGCTCCTTTTCGTTCCGGCCGGATTGCTATTACTTATTATCGGGTTAATTATGAAGAAGAAATGATGTCATTAATAGAACGTATACATCTCTCCAGAAAGATTGGTATCAAATGATCGCATCAGGTATCATATGACCGAACTCTGCCCAAATTGTGAGACATCATTAACTGAATATGGGAAGTACCTTTATTGTTACAGATGTTCCAAACAGTACAAGAGGAAATTCTTTGGAAAGGGCCTTAAAGAAATGGAAAGGACCATAGAGAAAGATCAGCAGAAGGCAATGGGTAGGTGACTGGATGACAATGATCAAGGGTCTTCTCGTAGATCTGTTCGGAACTATCATACCCAGACCAGATAGGAGAAGGCATGATGAGTTCATGGATTCCATATCCGAAATATTAGGAATGGATACTCTATCAGTCAGGGAGAAATGGCATGGATCGTACTTGAGAAGGATCATGGGATCGGACGGCACTTCCAGGGATTTTGTGAGTTATTTTGTCTCTCAGTTCTCCGTTGATGATCCAGAAGGGAAAGTCGATCGTATCAATAGAGAATGGTTTGAGATCACCGATGAGCTCATGGTATTCTACCAGGATGTGACACCTGTATTGGACGGTCTCAAGACCCAAGGGGTGAAATCGGTTCTTCTAACAAATTGTGGGGCCAATGTTCCTGAGATCTTTAAATCCAAGGCCATAGCAAAGAAATTCGATTCTGCTATTTATTCCTCGGAGGAGATGATCACAAAACCGGATCGTGATATATTCTTAAAAGGATGCGAGAGTATTGGTCTTTCCCCATGTAATTGCGCTTTTATTGGAGATGGTGACAATGATGAACTATTAGGTTCGCGGGATGCCGGCCTTCTCACGATCAAGATTGACAGGAAAGAAGCATCGGGAGATTATATAATCAAACCCATTCCGGATTGGGATCCAACAGTATCGGATTTTTATGAGCTATTTGATATCTTGGGAATCAGGAATCCGTCCTTATGACATCCTCTATCATAAGCGATGCCTCAATGGGTTCAAGATCGAATTTGGTCGATATCGTATCCCTGATACTATCTTTGTCCTTTCCCTTCTTCAACAAATTCCTGATCACTTTGGAAATATCATCATACTTCCTTTCCAGGACCGCCTCACGGTACAATCCAGCAGCAAAGGATCCCTCGAATCCCTCTTCGGCAAGTCTATCAAGGATCGCATCCCCATCCATACCTTCATCGATCCATCCGCTTACCATTTCAAGGGCGGGTCTCACGAACTGTTCATATCCAGTGGAATTGTAAAGCTCTTCTGCGAGTTTTTCTTCAATACCTGTTTCGACAAGTTCCTTAACAACCAGATCCTTGGGGACACCTTCATCGATCCTCTTCTTTATGGTCTCCAGAACTGGTTCGATATACAACTCGAAGAACCCCTCAGAGAAGAATTTGTCCGCCATCTTCTGTTCCAGTCCTTCGGTTACCAGCTCTTTGACTATGGTTTCCCGATCAGTTCCTTCCTCCAGCCTCTCCTTGATATGATCGATGATCGGTCTGATGTTCATCTCGTAGAAGGCTTCTGAGAAGACTCTCTCGGCCACATCCTCTTTCGCACCATCTTTCATGATCTCGGAGACGATCTCTTCCTTTGTTTTGAACTCCACCACCATTTCCCTGGCCTTATCCATATGAGGAGACAGAACCGTCTCTTTATAGGCACTCTCAAAAAGGTCCCGTGCGATCATTGCATCAATTCCATCGGAAGTAAGATATTCGACCGCTTCATTAATTTCCATGCCTTTTTCGATATTGGAGATCATCTTCTCCCTGGCCTTTTCAAGGTCCTCGATGTTAATGGCCTTCCCTTTGACCGTTTTGCTTCCTACCCTATCGACCAGACCTCTGTGGGGCATATCACATTCTCCCTGTAAGTGCAATACTTACGAAGGGATTAATGGTACCATCTTTAATATCGTTATGGATTACTGGATAGACCTTCTGGTCTCAAAATCAGGTCCCATCTCATCGATTTTCTTCAGAAGGGGTTTGATCCCGTCCTCTATGTATGCGGAAGCAAGTCTATACTTCTCCTCCGTTGACAATTTCGAAGGATCGTTCAAAGAATGATCTCGAAGGAACATGTTGTTCGGATTGAACTCTTCAAGGAAATCCACCCATTTCTCACCCTCATCGGTCAGCCAGGGCTTCTGGAAGATCATGTAGTATTTGATGCATCTTTTTAGAATGTTCTTGATATTGATTATCTCATCATCTATCCTGCCTTCTTTCTTGAGGGCTATGGTCAACCTCTTCCTGGCAGTTATCAGGTTCTCTCTAAGCATTTGTTCCATCTGTGCCCTCAGATGCTCATGGTTGAATGATGATATACCCTTGAAAAAGGACCTTCCGAAAACGGTCTGATATGACGTAAAGACATCAAGAACGGCATGTGGAACGGAATCACCCATTCCCTCGATATCTGCCTGTTCCAATATCAGAGGATCTTTGATACATTCTTCCTTGTGATCTGTGATCACCTCACAAATGATCCTCATCTCTTCGAGACCAACATGATCCAGAACTATGACCATATTGCAGTCCTTTGCCTTATCTGGATCTCCCTGGATCTCGGTTCCAAAAACAACAGCAGAGACTACATGTCCATCGATCCTGGAATCGATCTCTTTTGCAAGATTCTCCCCCAATTCCAATATGGTCAAATCCATCACCAATGTGGTTTAGACATCATGTTGGTTTAAAAAAGTTACCACTGGATTAGTGAAATTGATTAATGATAATAAATCCACTCGGTAATAACCTTTAAATGTTAAATGAGTTTAACCCCTCTTTACCCGCTAAAACACGGGCCTGTAGCTTAGCCAGGTAGAGCAGACGGCTCTTAACCGTAAGGCCGAGGGTTCGAACCCCTTCAGGCCCGCCTCTTTATTAAGGCATTTTTTAGGGTTTATTTGGGATATTTTGCCCATTTTGATCATTTTTAGAGATTTTTAGGGATATTGTAACTTTTTTAAGGGTATTAATATGAATCCATGTAAGAATGTATCTTTGATTCTAATGTCGGCAGGGTGGGTTTTTCGGGTCAGAAAGGGCCATCCTTGAAGATTTGAGAGTGAGAGATCTAACACACATGCATACATGGGTCTCGATCTCTCGATGTATGAAAAGGTCCATTACGTAGATTGGAAGAGAGGATTTAATATCTAGGAAAGAATGTAAACGGAACCTCTTCACGAGCTATAGAAATGTATTTCACACTTTTATAATTTAGCTTGCCATAAGCACATTCATTAAAAACAAATATTTTTTTTAAAAAATTTAAAAAAAGTTTATTTGACAAAATCTCCATTTTGTAAAGGAAGTTACGTAATTTGAAATGAAATCATCATTATTTTTAAAACTTTTTTTAAAATTTTCAGTTTCTCAATCAATATATGCTTCTTTTTATGGGTTTTCTTTTATAGGGTATTTCAGAGAGGTTCAGCAGGAAGGGAAATCCATATGACAACCCTTACGCTTCATACTGCACCCCTTCTGTTTTTTCAGTAACATCTTGTAGTG
>CBDDUX010000002.1:0-103953 GCA_965234725.1 Thermoplasmatota archaeon
GGAGGGGGTAAAAACATATAATTGACTGGGTGGTCTTAAATGGATACCCAGTTTATATAATATATAATTACTAGTAGATATTCATCAAGGAGTGATAATGTCAGTTAAGTAATCGGGACAAGAATGAGACATAATTGGGACATTCTTATCCTATAGATGTCACATAGAATTAGCTATAATTTGCCGCCAATCCAGGTAGAATAAATGAATAAAGGTACTAAGAAATCGTGCTATCTGCCTCAAGGACTTAATGACTGTATTCATGATTCGATTTCAGCTTATTTCCATGTCCGCTAGGACAATACCAATATCAACTAATCCATTTATACATATTTATTGATTGTATCCTAATCGCTAACCGCGCGCGCGCATGCGCGCGGAATCCTTTGATCTATCTTTTTCAGCAATGGTTTTACGATCTCATTATCGTTGACCAGTTTTAGAATGCCAATAATGGTCATTGGTTGAGAGGCATATACAGAATCATGATTTGGTGGAGCTTACAGCATTTTGGAATCTATGCTGGGGAGAAAGCTCTTGATTCATTAAACCCCTGTATGGACGTGAAAATGCAAGTAACATGCATATTATGAATGTAGTTAAGGATCCTAACAAAGACGCTAACCTATTCTCAGAACAATGTCACACCCAATTTTCATATTCTCATATTCAAAAATGTTAAACTCAATTTTCATATTTTCATATTCAAAAATGTTAAACTCAATTTTCATATTTTCATATTCAAAAATTAAACTCAATTTTCATATTTTCATATTCAAAAATGTTAAACTCAATTTTCATATTTTCATATTCAAAAATTAAACTCAATTTTCATATTTTCATATTCAAGAATGTCACACCCATTCTCATATTCTCATATATCAAGATCTTACGATAAGATCATAAAGAAATGTGCGGGAATATTATGCATGATGTATGCTTTTCATCCAAATAGATAAGGAAGGCTGTCCTTGACCTGTTGTTCCCTTTAAGCATGTACCATGCCATCTTTTCTTCGCTCCAGACCATGGGGTAAAAACATCATGAAAAATTCATTTTATTAGAGATGAAGGGGCTTCACCTTAAGTTAATCACTATTCTGGAAGATAAAAGAAATTAAGATTGTGATCAATGTCCCATTTATGTCCTATTTGCGTCCTATTAGTGTCCCAATAATATCCTAATTTTTCTTCACCCTTGACAGGATATAATATGTCCCCCTGCCTTTTCCAATTCGTTCGAGGATTTTCATTTCCACCAACTTTTTAAGATCTCTTGAGGCGGTACGTCTGTCACATCCATTAACGGATTGATAGAGTGAATTATCAAGCTCATGATTGTGTATGAGGTACCGAAGAGCCGTGATATGCCTGTGATTGAATCCCTCTTTTCGGGCTTGATATATTCCAATAAGACGATTTATATGATCCTTCTTATTCACAGCCAATCGCTTTTGCGGTATCTTTCTGTTATTGGATTCTTCCCCTTTCTCGATATTATTTATTGTTACGGATTGAGATTCGTTAGGTGAGGTGAAAAACGGATTACCAATTTTCAGTTTTTCAACTGTTGATCTTGACGCTAAGATCTCACCTGGTTTGGAACTAAACTGTAAGAGAGGACTACGTTTCCGTTTCTTTTCTTTTCCCGTTTTCTTGACCTTAATCACCCAACCTATGATCTCATTATGAAATATAATTGAAGTATGAAATGTTTTCCCTCCAGGGGCTCTGTAGAAACCCTCTCTTCCAGGTACCGAAAGTACTATAGTATCGCCCCCCCATTTCGTTGTGGAGTCTTCTACAACTCACAACAAAATGGAGGTCTGGCGCTATGGCATGCACCAGAAAGGAAACAAAACTTATCAGGTTTGTGAAGAGAGCTCTGAATATCATCAAGAAAGCTCGAATTCCATTGAGATCCAGCAAGTTCTCGAACCACATCTACAACAATCACGTACATCTGATCCTGCATATGCTCAGGGTCAACACTGGCATGAGCTACATCAGGTTCTTCGAATGGATCGAAAACTTTACACACCTTTGGAAAGTGCTGATGGTATCGAACATACCACATTTCACAACCTTGCACAAGTTCGTCCAAAGGTGTCCAAAGAGATATCTGGATACGTTCATACAGATATCAGGATTGATAGATGAAAAGGGATCACTATCAACAGCGATCGATTCAACCGGATTCTCACTGACAAATGCCAGTTACTACTACACAATTGTGATCAAGGTCAGAGAGAATGGTAATCGTAAGAGAGGCAGACCTCGAAAACGAAGAGCTATCAAGCGATATCTGAAAGTGACATTTGTTGTTGATACTGATACCCAGACAGTCCTTTCGACAAGCATCAGGAGAGGGCCAGATAATGACAACAAAGATTTCGTGAGATCATATAAGAGACTTGAACAGAAGATCCCCGTAGATATTGGCCTTATCCTGGCGGACAAGGGTTATGATTCGGAATTGAATCATAAGTATGCTCGTGAAGTCCTCGGTGCAAACAGTATCATTCCTCCTAGGAGGAATAGATCTGAGGACTTCAAAACAAAAGGTAAATACCGAAAAGAAATGAGATCTGGCTATGATCTTGATCTGTATCGTCAACGTAACAAGGTCGAGACAGTGAACTCTGTGATCAAGCGTAAGATGGGTGACTGTGTAAGGGCTAGAACGGTATCAAATCAGAATCGAGAGATATTGTTCATGGTAATGGTTTACAATATTGATAGAGGTATGAAGATTTCTTTAATCATCGTGATAGGGTTTCTAGAAAGCCCCTCCAGGGAAATAATAGTATGCAAGGTGTAATGGTCCTTATGCTCCAGATGTCGAAATATATTATATCCAATCCAAGAGACAGAACAGCAATCACATTCTAATTTAAAACCTGGTTATCGATATCTGTCCATATTCAAAGAACCTCACCCTATGATAGGCAAACGGAAAGTAGAACCATCTGGGTTGTGATTTACTTACCGAGAACCTTCCGAATCCTTTCTCTCTTATTGCCCAGGATTTTTCTCACTCCTGTCTTGCGGTTGTATCCTTCAGATCCTAACAATTTGAGAAGGTCCGTCATTTCATCCACCTTCTTACGGAGTTCGAGAACTTCATCTTCTATTGGCATCTTCGGAATGGTTGCTTGACCCTGAATCTTTGTTTCGATGGCCTGGAACTCATTCCACATCTTGAGAAGAACAGGAGATAAATTCTGCCCATCTACGATATAATGGTCGCTTGTGGTCCTACCATGACCACCGACATAATGTCGGGTTGTTGTGGGAATATTGTTCAATTCCAATTGGCAGGAAGAATCTTCTCAAAACATAGGGCCGTTCCTTATTATCATGAGCTCTCATCAATTTCCGAATTGCCGCAGATATTGAAGATGAAGTAACATGCTCCTTCCTTTTCTTGGCAGGTTCTGTTCAGAGATCCTTTAGTGATTTGCATATCCAGTTAGATTTGAAATTACTGGAACTATGGCCCGTGCAAGAAGATGAGTGGGCCAAGCCGGATTTGAACCGGCGACCTTCCGGTTATCAGCCGGATGCTCCACCGTACTAAGCTACTGGCCCGAAGCGTTGGGTATCGCCCCAATATTCATTTGCCATTTAAGGTTTTCTTAAATCGCAAATAGGTATCAAGAAGAGGGTTTCTTCTTCTTGAAATACTTGACATATGCGAGGTATCCTGCAATTCCTACAATGGCAATTATCATCAGGATCCAGAGCCAGGTGAGATTGGTTGGTTCATTGGGATTCCCCTCCTCTTGATGTATCGGAGTGATCTGTCCCAGATCGTAAATGTGTTGAGACACATTGATCATGTTTCCCTCTGTAACTGCTGAATCGAATGGTATCCAGGGTTTCCATTTGGCATAGGCCGCATGTGGATTCTGAAGATCAAGCACATGACTGCCACTTGTCATTGTCATGTTCAATGAGATAGTGAACTCGGCCCTTACCTCCTTGAACTGGGTTTCTCTGAACCTGTCACCTATATCCCAGTCAATTCCTCTACCTTCAACATTGACGGACCAGTAATTACCCCAATCTCCGGGAGATATCTGGATCTCGGAGGTCCTTGCATCGGTTATCAGTTCCCCGGTCTGCGTCCAATCAGGGTTCCCATCACCTGTCTGGTCGATGGTAACGAAGAGTGAGGCGATCCTCTTGTCATCAGTATTCCAGGGATCGTAGGTGAACCTGATCTCCATCTTCTCAGCACCTTCAGGAATGAGGACCATCTTGGCTGTGTCGTGATTCATGGGAATGATCGAATTTGTCTGGTTAGAGAACCTTGACCATTCACCGTTCCATGCTGTGTAAAGTCTGTCGGTATTGTAGGTCTTGGACCTTACCATCATAGTATTTTCATACTGAGCAACCGCAGCCTTCACACATGCATCCGGGTAATCCGGCTGACCATCCTTGTCGAAATCCCTTGTTCTTAACTCTTTAAGTGCAAGAGCAATGGCGATCGCCTTGTCGACCTGGACCAGACCGAATCCCTGAGCGAAATCAAAGGGCTCTCCGTTCCATCCTATCGAATAATTCTGAGGGATATAGTTCTCTGCCAGGGGTGTTCCCTCATCTGAGGGAAGGACATAGTTTGCGGATGCTTCCAGGATCAGTTCCACTTCATGGACCTTGTTCCTGGTATCGTTCAACCAGCCAGCATCGATCTTCTCCTGCTCGGCCTCCTCGTAGAATTCGGACATACGAAGGTCCGGGTAGGCCTGGAGTATCAGAGCAACCACACCAGCGATATGAGGTGTTGCCATTGATGTTCCGGATATTGCAAAGTAATAAGGATCGATGTTGGACAAACCTGCTCCCTGTTTCGTTGACATCGAGATCAAGGTCCTTCTTGCTGCAGTGGACCAAATTCCTACACCGGGAGCACCAACATCAGGGTAGGTCGTGATTATTCCAAGCTGACCTCTCGAGGAGAAACTGGCAACTCCGGAACCGTCCCTTGTGAATGCGGCCACAGCGATGTTGGAGGGAACGTTTCCGTAGGGATTCGTCTGTATATCGCTTCCATCTCCTCCTGAATTGGAAGCAGCAAAGATTATGAGCACATTGTTCTCGAATGTTATCTTCTGGGAGATTATGGAAACCGAATCTTCAGCATTATAATCTCCAGGGCCAGGACCCCAGGAGTTGGAAACCACCCTTATAGGATCGTCCCATTCATATGTATGACCAGGTTTGGAATGCTCGTAAACCCATTGAAGTCCCCCTAGAGCATTGATTATGGAAACTGCCTCGCCAGTTGAGAGTCCTATAAGCTTTGCACCGGGTGCAACACCTGCTCTGGCCCCTCCTGATGCATCCCCGTTACCTGCGACGGTCCCGGCACAATGGGTGCCATGCCCGGAGGAGGTATCCCCATTCTCCACCTCCCTCCAGACAAAATCTGTGTCTGATTTGTAGTTCTTAACCACCTTCTCACCATAATCCAGGTCCGGATGTCCTGCATCCACCCCTGAATCAAGAACCACGGCTGTGATCCCTTGACCGTCTATTGATGGATATTCCTTCCCGACCGAATCCACAATGATCGTATCCCATGTATTGGTTGCATTGATGGTGGTGGTCGTCTGATCCATGAGGAATTCCATCTGGGTGTCGAATTCCACCCAGAATGTATCCTTGTACCTGGATATCCTTTCGATTGCATCCCTGTTGCCTCTGGCAAATATGGCTGGAAGGGAGGTCATCTTATATCTTATCTCAAAGCCAGCATCAAGTGCTGCCTTAAGATCATCCTTGGAGAGGGGTGGTTGGAACTGGATCACTACGTCCAGGTTCGCTTCTGGACCCTCTTTGGAAACGGCTTCGCTTACAGATGGGTCGATATCTGTATACGACCCAAGCCCTTCATACCAGTATTCATCGGTGAATCCGAAGGGGGTTTCGTCAGGTCCATCATCTGCTGAAACCTCTTTCATTATTACGGCTCCGGCTATCAGGACCATCATTATCAGACCAGGGGCTAGGAAACGGATCGATCTCATTTTAACTCCTCATGGGGGCAAAACTTTACCCAACATTATGAAATTTGCAATAAACCTATCGGTTGATTAATCAAATGACATTGGGTTGATAAATGAATCCCCTAAAGGAGATCACATTTTTGACCGGACCACACTGATTATCCTTCTGGAGATGGTCGGGTTGATCCCTTCCACCATCAAAAGGTCCTCGGGGATCGCCTCCGAGAAATCACCCCAGTGGGAGTAACCCGCATCATAGAGGTTCTGGGCCTTGTCCCTGGAAACTCCGAAGCTTTCCATGAACTCACCCACGATATCCGCTTCCTTGAGAAACTCATCACCACCCATCTTCTCAAGTTCCGGATCGTAAGACCTTACCTCGTTCAGGTCCTGGACAGGTTCATCCTCTTCCTCATTCTCCTCCTGTGGAGCCAGTTCTTTTGCCTGTCGTATATCAACGAACCAGTAGACGAAAGCGAATATCAGGGCAAACGAGAATACACCTCCGCCCACGAGAGCAGCGGGGGAACCCATGATAAAACCAAAAATACCGGCCAGGATAATCGAGGCTCCCGCGATTGCCAATATCCAATGAGGTTTCACTTCTATCACCTTGTTTAAAAATGGGCTGTATATATAATTCTGTCGGGTAATTTCTGCTATTTAATATCACTGGCCTTTTCGAGTATCATCCTGGCAGTGGTGCCACTTCTTTTACAATCTTCATTCTTCAATGTCAAATATGTCAATATCCCGAATGTAATTATATTATGTTAGAATAATGCTATCCAAATATATTGAAAATTCCAAAAGAGGTATGAAAAATGGTACAATTCAACTGGTTCAAAACACCCATATCCTTCGGTTGGGGACAATTCGATCTGCTACCTACACTTCTGCCAAAAGGCAGGACGTTCATCGTTCTTGGGAGAGGTTCAGCAAGAGAATTATGTCTCCAGGAGAGATTGGAGAAAATGATCGATGTTGAAATGGGTGTGTTTTCCGGGGTGGAACCCAATCCCATGTCATTCACTGTCGAACAGGGAGCTTTCGAGATCGCTGATTTCGATCCGGACCTGGTAGTTGCGGTAGGAGGCGGATCTGTCATGGATGCTGCAAAGTTCATGTCGGTCATCGCTAAACAGGGTGGGGATGTTATGGAATACCTCGGAGGAAGGGACCCAGTCGATGGAGGATATCCCGTCTATGCAATACCAACCACCCCCGGAACCTCATCCGAGATAACACCATTTTCTGTCGTTTCTGTTGACAGATTAAAGAACAAGGTGGGTTTGAGACATCCAGCACTCTATCCCGAGGGGGCAATCATAGATCCGGAGTTGACCATCACCCTTCCCCAGGCTCAAACAGCCGCTACAGGTCTCGATATCCTCTCCCATGCAGTGGAGAGTTACTGGTCATCCCGGTCGGATCCATTCACAAGGGAACTCTCCCTTCGGGCCGTATCACTTGTCAATGAGCATCTTCTAGCTGCATTCGACAATGGTTCCATAAGAGAACACAGAGAGGGGATCTCTCTTGCCTCCGTATTCGCGGGTCTTGCTTTCTCAAACACCGGAACCACTGTATGTCATGCAATATCATATCCCATCACCTTTGATACAGGACTTCCCCATGGTATGGCTGTGGCAATGACGCTTGGACCTACATACGATATACTCCGGTCCAGGGGGGTCAAGGGTCTTGACAGATTGGCCGCAGCGATGGGTTTGGACCACAGTTCATTCTCAGACGGATTGAAGGACCTGCTCGATTCCCTTAAGGTCCCTTCCTCACTTTCCGAGGCAGGTTTCTCCGGGGGATTGGAAAGGGTAATGTCAACTGACCTTACACCACTTATGAAGAACCTCCCAGTGGTACTATCCTCCGAGGATGTGGAATGTATCGTAAGATCGGTCCTTTGAATGGGGAAAAGTCTTACTGTGACTATACGTTTAGAGGTGGAGGTTATCTTATGGAAGGGATTGGCACATGCTCGATCTGCGGGGCAAAGGTTGGAGATGATGAAATGGATTCATTCCTTGACCTTCCTATTTGTTCCATATGTATGGAAGAACTCGCTATCAATGAACTGCCGATCGTTGAGCCCGATAACTATCTGAGTAGCATTTTAGAGGACAAAGGAAGGATCGTACTTCCCAGAATAACTGGTTTAATGAAGACCAGAACGAAGGAGATGGGTTGGAAGCTTGTTGCCATGGCACCTTTTATTGCGGATCAAGTAGAAGAGAAAGCAAGGAAAGCCTTGATGGAATCTGCCCTAATCTTGATGGGATCCTCCATCATACGCCTTGGAGAGGATGGATCAGGTGAATTAGCTGATAAGGATGCATCACTGATCCTTCTTCTGGGGCAGTATCTGGACCTCTCGGTAATGGGCAGGATCTCCAAAGAGAACGGATTGATCCCTGAACATAAGTTGCATGAGATGATATTGGGAGAAGAGCATGACCATATTCTGTTCCATATGCTCAAGGGACTGGACCATGGTGGAGATCCGGAGAAGATGACCTATGTGCTTCGGGCCATGGAACTGCTCAGATGTTGAACTCAACGAAGAGCATGACCAGGATCACCGAGATGATCCCGAGCGCCACGGTTATGAAATGGAGGAGAAGATCTACCATGGGTCTCTTCCTTTTATTTCCAAGAGCCATGGTATTGGCAGGGTTGATCTCCTTGGACTTGACTATCGAAAGATATATCCCGAGGAGGGATGAAACGAATATCACCCATGCAAGTAGATATGGATTTACAGTATTTCCAGAGAACAACGTATAGATCAGGATAAAGGAGACGGACAATGAAACCACTATCCCCCATATGACAAAATATCCGATACTTCCGTGTGCTTTATACCTGGCCCCACCTCTGGGAAAGGTCTTTTCCATTTCTACAGTTAGTCTGTTCACGAATTCATCCGAACCCTCGACGACAACTCTTGCTGGTCTATCAGGATCGAGGTAGAGGGAGCACCTGTTTCGGTTTGGTAAGGTAATGGTGTAATAGAAGTATTCGGCGTCCGAGGGAACTGACTTGAGGTCCCTTTCGAAATCATCAAGGGAATGAAACTGATATGGTTTCGTCCCTGCAGAGAACATAATGAGTTCCTGATGTTTCTCCTTCCCTTTGGAGGATCCGATGAGGGTCTGCTTGAATCTCCTCATGTCCTCGACCTTAAGGTCTTGGGATCTGAGGTCCAGGGACCTTCTGTTCTTTCCGGTCATCCTGATATAACTATTCTTGATCAGGCTATTTAATGTTTCTTTCAACAATGTTCCATTGGAAGAAACAAACCATTCAACCCTAAACCATATGTAGTGGATGATATTAACAGTAATATGACCCCCGCATGGGAAGAGACCTTCGATGAAGCTCAGAAGAAAACCGAGGACACCCGGAGGAAGATGTTCATTGATTCCGTTAGGGAGAAGGTCCCGGCCATTGATCCGGAGCTATCATTCCTCACTCCGGTTGAACTCCTTCAGGCAATGAACGAAAACCAGGTCATCCTTGATTACTACAAACGGTTGGAAGGATATGAAACCCCCCAGAAGGAATTGGCCATACTCTATCCGGATGCGGACAGAAAACCATGGACCCTGGGAAAGACAGATGCCCTGATCTATAGGAATCTGCATACTTCCATCAAGAACCTCAAATTGGAGGAAAAAGTCACAATTTTTACGATCTCCCCCCTTCTCGGTATAATACCTATGGAATGGTATGATGAGATGCCAATGTATGATGCATCGGGTGCTCAATCCTTCATGGTGAGGAGAAGGGGCCTCTCATGGGATCAAGATAAGTTCAGACAGGTGATCATGAGGTCAGCGGAGATCGTTGATTCCTTCCTTTCAAGGAATTACGAAAGGATCGGTAAATGGCATATCATTTACCGGGATCCTTCAGTTCATCAACGGATATTCGAATCTGCAATGGATATTCAACCCCGGGCTATCTGGCCTCACAAGACAAAGAAGTCCCTTGCTGATTCCTACCTTGCGATAAGGAATATCATGAAGGAGATAGTGGAGACACTATGACCGAGAAGGGGAAGGATAAAAAAGAGAGGCTGGCCGATGCATACTCCGGCCCCAAGGTCCAGGGATTCCTATCATTTCTCACAGGTCCCAATCAGGGACAAAAAGATGATAAGGATAAACGCCAGAAGGTCTTTGTAAAGGTAAGAGCCCTGGTGAAGAAGCATTATCCGATCATTTCCGGAGACCATGACCAATCCGGCATATTCTTCAAGGTCATTGC
Organism: Thermoplasmatota archaeon; assembly: GCA_965234725.1. Classification (GTDB taxonomy): domain Archaea; phylum Thermoplasmatota; class Penumbrarchaeia; order Penumbrarchaeales; family Penumbrarchaeaceae; genus Penumbrarchaeum; species Penumbrarchaeum helgolandense. Next base: position 10,304 of record CBDDUX010000002.1, read on the forward strand.
AGATCCAAAGAAGGATCCCGAAAGTTTTGAAAAACTCCGAATGACCCTGAAGGAGGAAGGTTTCTTTCCCAGATTGATGGATACGGGGACGGAGAATATCATTGCAATATTTCCACTTCCGAAGAGAAAACCTGGGAACATCACCACCAATATCGTCCTTCTTGTCCTAACGGTGATAACGACGGTATGGGCAGGGGCTATGCTCTGGGAAGAAAGGACAGGAGAACTTTCGGATATTGGTGATCTGATGGGTGTCCTTCTGAACCCGATCGATGTGGGAATGGGGGCCTTGACCTTTGCCTTTCCACTTCTCTTGATCCTCGGCACTCATGAACTAGGTCATTACTTCACTGCAAGACGTTACAATGTCGATGCTTCTCTACCGTATTTCATCCCGGTCCCACCTATGTTCTCTCCATTCGGAACCTTTGGCGCTTTGATATCAATGAAGGAGCCGATATCCAACAAGAGAGCACTGGTGGACATCGGTGCAGCAGGCCCGATAGCCGGCTTCATCGTTGCCATTCCGGTCACCTTTGTGGGGCTTCTTTTAACTGGTGCATTCCCATCCTCCGCGGAGATGATCGAAGGTGCACAATATCTGAAGATCAATCCCCCTCTCCTTTTCAGGGCGATCATGGCCTCTCTTGGGATTGGTAGCGGAGAAGATCTCTTTCCGACAGCCCTCGCAGGATGGATCGGTCTCTTTGTAACCTCCATCAACCTCTTTCCCGCTGGACAGCTGGATGGAGGTCACATTGCAAGGGGTGTTTTCGGGGATAAGGGAAAGCTGCTTTCCTTTGCTACAGTGGCTGTGCTTCTCCTTCTTGGATTCCTAACCCCGTTCAAGACCTACCTTCTATTCGCATTCCTGATTCTTCTTATGGGTGCAAGGCACCCTCCTCCTTTGGATGATCTTTCTCCAATAAGGAAGAAGCAGTTCATGACAGCCGGGTTGTGCCTGCTGATCATGGTGCTAACCTTTCATCCGCTACCACTCGAGGTAGTTACAATGGGAGCTGGTGGAGTGGAAATTGGCGAAGTACCTACGGAACTGAACCTTTCTTCGGAGAACCCTAGGGTATTCTCGGTCTCTGTGAAGAACACTGGTGGCCTTGACAAGGATGTCCAATTGATGATGTTCATTGATGGAGAAAGAGTGCTTTACGATCCTCTCATCCCGGGACCTGATTGGAATGCGTCCACATTCGGTCCGATTGAGCAAGTGGCTGAATCGATATGGATACACAATGGATGGTTCATTTTACTGATGGACCCAGTCGAGATGGAGATCCGGGGAGGAGAGGGCAATACCCTTTCCTGGAACATGGTTATGGGCTGTTCAAAGAATATGACATTCGGCAATGAATCAGTTCTTGATCTTGGTTTTTCCACCCGCAATGAGATCACATGGACATCCATCATTCTCAGATGCTCGACCCCCAAGACTCCCTAAAGTTTAAATCCAAGGTCCTTTATCCGCGCAAAGACCCCGCTAAAAAGCGTTGGTGGTGCTTCCCATGAAAGAGGGAGATTTCATTAAAATAGAGTTCGATGCCTTTGCAAAGGAGACCGATCAGCTTGTTGATACCACTCATGAGGAGGTAGCCAAGGAGCATGATGTATTCAACGACAGGGCAAAATATGTTCCAATGGCCGTCATTGTTGGCGCTGGTAGCGTTGTAAAAGGCCTGGAAGAGTCGTTGAAGGATGCAGAGATCGGAAAGGACATTGAAGTTGAGGTAAGTGATAAGGACGCCTTCGGAGAAAAGGACCCTAAACTGATAGAGGTCTATCCGATGAACAAGATCCTCTCCCTTCCCGAGTTCAGGAAGGGTGACCAGTATCCCTCCGAGGGAATGGACATAAGGATCAACAACAGGATCGGTTACATCAACAAGATCTTTGCCGGAAGGGTGAGGGTGGATTTCAACAACAGATGGGCCGGTCGCACCATTCTCTACAAGTACAAGATCACTGAGATAGTCGAGGGCAAGGAAGATAAGATGAAAGCCCTCATCGAGGCCGTATATCCACAATCGGATGAGTTCACTTTTGAATTCAAAGGGGATGAGGAGGTTGATGTTATCCTCCCCGACATAGTAAAGCTGGATACAAACTGGGCCATGGCCAAGTTCAGACTGGTTTCCGATCTGAGAAAATACCTGGACATCAAAACAGTAAGGATGATAGAGGTATATGTCAGGAAGGAAGAGGAAGCAGCCAAGGAAGAAGAGCATGATCATGAATGTGACGATCCTGACTGCGACCATGACCATTCACATGATAAAGCGGATGAGAAGACCCCTGAGGAGAAAGAGGAGAAGCCCGAAAAGGTGAAGGAAACCCCCAAGAAGAGGGCTCCCAGGAAATCATCCAAGAAAAAGGATGAGGCAGAGGTCGTAAAAGAAGAGTGATGTTGCATCCTTGTTTACATACATATCTGAGCAAAAAGTTAAAGGATTATATATGGAGTTGAACGCCTGGAAGAGGCATCAAAGCCAGGTCCAGGTGATTCACATGGGTAAGACCCTGCCATCCAAGAGTTCATTGTATAGAAGAAGTACCGCAATCTCTTTTGTTCTTCTTCTGGTCACCGTGGGAATCCTCTCACAACTGGAAATGGGTGAAGCGGCCGTGACAGCAGGAGTTGTCAGGGTACTTACCAACCCTGGCCAGGATACTCACGAGAACTCCACCGCAATTCCTGTAATAGGATTCGGGGCGACCTCCTCGACCGGAACGGATACACTCAGCAGTGTCATTTTGACCATCAACAGAAGGTCAACTTCATTTTCGATATCCGACATCGAGACGGTCTCTTCCAATATGTCTTCTTCCGGACTTGGTCTTTACAGGGATGCCGGGACAACCGATGATGACCTTGATCCCTCTGATATACCTCTGTCCGTCTCCTCGGTATCGCTTACGACCGGATCAGGATCATGGACCTACACTTTCACGATCTCATCAGAGATCGTTCCTACCTCGATAACCGGTTCCTTCGGATGGATCGTGGTCGCAAGGACCTCATCAACCTCGGTAACATCCGATCAATTCAACGTGGCGATCCCATCCGGGGGGGTTTCATACTCTGACACGACAACGATGCCCTCTTCGACCGTTACATCTGATACGATCAATGTGATACTGACAAGATCGCTCTACATCGGGACCTCCTCACCTATCATCATCGGTGAGCTGGGGGCCGAGGTAGATACGCTGCCAACACAGGGATTATCGATATTCTCCGGTATAGCTCAGAGTGAGAAGATAGATTCCATCGAAGTGGTCCTCAACTCTGTTTCCAATTTCGATCCATCCACAGACCTAAGGACCATGGGAACCTCAGCTAATTCGGGATTGAAGGTGTATCTCGATAATGGACCCGGATCCTCCGATGTATGGGACCCATCCGGGGATACATTGATGATCCCCCAAAATGTACAAATGACCAACGGCTCGGGTAACTGGAAGGTGTTGCTCGATTATCCGGACTCTGGATCAGGTTCGTACAATGTTCCCACCACCTCATCCGGATCCTATGACATCTTCATCTGCGTCTCAACATCTTCGACCATTGGACACGAGGATACGTTCTTCACCTCCATATCCTCATGGGGGCTCACATATTACGGACTTGATGGGAACTCCCGGAGCGTTCTTCAATCATCCAACAGATCAAGGAACTTTGAAGCGGATACAAAGGCTCCGGATCTGGAGGATGCCAACCTTCGTGTCTACACGAGTCCAGTATCAGCCTATTTTTACGAGGCGGATACCGATCTTGAAGGAACGGATGAGGTATTCTACAATTCTCTTTCCGGCCAGGGTCTTGGAATGGAGATCCGAGTTAACCTTGCTGGATATGACGAGGAGAACCTCTACGTATTCGAGGGTGAACCAGCATTTGAATATGAGACCTGGAATAGGGACCTGATCTTCTCTGACAGGACCGAGATCTCCTATACCGTGACAACTGTTCCTCCCCTCAACCCCATGGTCTTCAGGTTGAAGGATGTAGTGGGCCACAATACCACTTTCGAGGTCAACATAACCGAGGATAACCAGGCTCCTCTTGTCAGGAACTTCGCCCTTACTGACCCTTCAAGGTACATTGAGACCCAGACCGGTGCCAGGAATGTCTATTTCAGGTCCAGCATGATATCTCCGGAACCTTTCCATATAGTTGGGGAAGGGTACGAACCCGACGGAGAATCCGGGGTTGATGAGATCTATTTCACAGTCGAACCTTCTCTCTATTCTTCACCTTCAAGTGATGATACTCCCCAAAGTTTCAACGCTTCATATTTCATCGACTCCCTATCGTCAGGGGTATCATCTCCGATCTATGTCGATCTGTATGACAATGTACAGAACAGGAACAGGATCAGGATAAATTACTCGGAAATATCCACCTATCCAGTGGTTACAATGATCCAACCGTCAACCTCCGGGACCAATGTTTCCGGTGTTTCAAGGGTCATCGCCAGAGTGCAATCCACCCCATCAATTCTCAAGGTGGAGTTCGGAGTGGATGGAGACACTTCACTTCAGAGAATGACCTATGGAGGAGGTTCCGGAGATACGGGAATCTACTACATCGATTGGGATACTGTTGATTACACCGAAGGTGAACATGTCCTCAAGGTCAAGGCAACGGATATGACCAATGGTGTGGGTTATAATACCCAGATAAGGTTAAATGTCAATAACTACCCTCTTTGGGGTTACTTCCAGAGCCCGTTATACGGGAGTTCCAACAGGGATACCATCGGTGTCAGACTGATCACCTCGAATTACCTGAGATCAGCCAAATTGTATGTGGATGGTGTAAAGGTCGACACATTCGTAGGTTATCCAGTGAACGGGAGGGTGGACCTCTCGATCGATACTACACAGTTTGATGACGGCACATATCCTCTTAAAGCTGTTCTTGATGGATTCGGTGGCAGATCGGTTGAGATATTCAACTCCATAGAGATCGATAATTCCGATCCTGTATTGTATGATATTATGGTGGATTTCCCGGGGACCCAGCAGGCACTGAAACCTGATGACATGATCAGACTGAAGGCAAGGATCTTCGACAACCAGTCCGGATTGCAGACAACCTATGTCGTAGCCAATTCCATCGGGGGATCGAGCATGCAGACCCTCTATGACAACGGTTTTACCGATGACGGATCTACCAATGACGGATTCTTTTCCACAATAGAATTCGAGGTGGACGGTCCGTGGGCATATCATACCATTCGATTCGTGGCAGTTGACAGAGCAGGGAACACTGTTGAGAGGAAGTTCATGGTGGCAATGGATGCCCTCGATCCGTTGATCGAGAACATGTGGGTGGATTATCCCGGAAGTCAACAGGGAGCAGCCGAAGGGGATGATATCCAGGTGAAGGCGGTATTATCCGACAGCACCGCCCCAATCTACATGACCTTAGTTCTTGACAATTCGGGATCCATGTTCGACTCTGGAAGGATGGGTGAACTTCAGAGAGCTGCAAAATCCTTTATCAACCAGACAAGGTCCATCGATTACGTTTCCCTCTATCGGTTCTACTGGATAGGGGAGGAACCATTCGAGGGTTTTGCTCCGGGCTGGCCAAAGAGGGTATTGAATTTCACCAGGATGAATCAGGAGGGAAAGAAACAGGCCATTGATCTGATCGATAATTTCGATGATGAAGTAAAAGAAGATGATCTTAGATCACCTGGAACTCCCATTTGGGACACAATTGGCAACGCTACAACCTATACCATCTCCAATTCCCATTCAAATCCAATAGTGATCGCTTTTACTGATGGAGCGGATGATTATAACCGTGATTTGGAGTTTGAGGAGGGTTCAGCCCATTTCTGTCCATGGCACAATTGGGGCAATGAAAGATATGTAGATTATCATTGGGGAAAATATGCTGATCCCTATTCGGATGGATATTTTTGGGTCAGTAATTTCGTCAATGAATCAAGGAAGGGCCTATTGAACATTCCCATTCCGGTCTATACAGTTGGGCTTGGTCTTGAACACCACGATCCTCCCAATTTCCCGGTGAAATCCTCACCACCTTCACAGTATGAACACGACAATGTCTCTGCATACTATTCAGGAGAATCAGGGACTCCCGAGTACAATCTCTGGAGAATAGCTGATACCTCCTCCGGGGGTAAATATTTCTATGCTCCCTCTGCCACACTCCTGGAACGTGTTTACAAGGATATTGCAAATTCGATCTATTCAACAGAGGACCCTGCAAAGATCATGAGAGCTACAGCAATGCTTCCACTTGATATGACCCTCGAAGTTGAACTCTACGACGATGGGCTGCATAACGATGGTATTGCAGGAGATAATATCTGGGCCTCGGAATACTACACCGTTCCGGAACTGCCGACCGAGTCAAGGACTGTCATCATTGATGTATGGGATTGGGCGAACCGCACAAATGCGGATTCATTCAAAATGATAAGCGACAATGACGCTCCTTATGTCGAATGGGTGAAGATGGTATATCCCGAGGGAAGGGCCTCTGTCGGAGACGGGGAGAAATTCCATATAGAGATCAACGTCACAGACAAGATCGCAGGCATATGGAAGATAATCGGAGATGGTAGCGATATGGGATTCTTCCCCCCGATCACATTCAACAACACGGGAGAGGGAAATGATCTGAACAAGTCGGATACCATTTTCACTTCCAAGGATATCATTGCCCAGTCTGGCAATGCTCCATCCATCTACCATTTCTTAGACATGATGGTTACGGATTATGCCGGGAACGCCATAAAAGCGAGAGGGCAGGTCCTGGTGGTCAATGATTTCGCATCCCCGGTTGTATCAATGATCACACCCAAGGATTTCGGTTTCCTGGGAGGTGATGACCCGATCACTCTCCTTGCAAGGGATGATGGGGAGATCCAGCGGGTGATCTATGAAATCAAAGATGAGAATGGAACGTTGCTTCAGGAGGGTTTCATCAAGAAGGACCAGGGTGACCTTTTCTCTTCTCCTGTTGATGTAACCCGTATCAAAGAAGGAAATTATCTGCTTGAGGTAAAAGCAATAGACACAGCTGGAAGAGTGGGATCATCCGGGGTTCTGAACATAAGTATCGACAATACCCTGCCCCAGTTCTTACTGCATTCGCCATTGAACGGATCCAGTGTAGGAGGGGTTGTGGCTTTCACCTATACTTTCAAAGACCTCTTCCAGGATTTCGTGGGATATTCCATCGATGGAGGACCTTTCCTTGATGCCGGAGATGGGATGGATACCGAATTATACTCCGAGGGATACCACAAGGTAAAGGTCCGCGGATTCGATGGAAGGGGCAAATCCCAGGGTGTGACACTTGACCTTTACTTCGACAATGGTGTTCCACAAGTGGACCTACTCCTACCATCTGGAGGAGTTGTCCTGAACGGTACACGAAAACTTCTTGCAAGGGTTACTGATGGAGGAGGGATCCAGTATACGGAAGCCAGGATCTACGAGTGGGGCAACAGATCTCAGCCAACTCCACCAACACCATCTGAAGACCCGGTGGTATCCATAAGGATGGATGGTCCATCCGATGCAGTGGTGATCGCAGGGTTCTTCCAGGGAGAATTGAATTCATATGGACTTCCCGACGGCAGGTATCTATTGGATATCGCAGCCAGGGACAGGTCCGGGACGGAGGGGCATGCTCTCCAATATTTACCATTGGACAACAACGCACCTGTTCTGAACGTGCTCTATCCCGTAAATGGAGGGGCGGTTACCGGGTCTTTCACACCTGATGCCCAGGCGGACGATCCGTTCCTTTCAAAGGCATATTTCACTTTTAACGGGAAAGAGTATCCCTTCGATGCAACCATCGATATGGACGGTGTCTCTGACGGGAAGTACCTGATGAGGTTCGTGGCCATTGACAGTGCTTTAAGAACCACATCCAAGGAGCTGATAATATACGTTGACAAGACCGCGCCGGAGGTCCAGCTGCAGTCACCTGTTGATGGTTACGCAGCGGGTGATGAACTAATAGTGATGGCAAGGATCAATGAAGTTGCAGGGATCAGATATGCGTTCCTGAACATCGACGGATCCAACATCATGTTGGGCAATCCAATAGGTGACGGAGGATTGTACAGTTTCATTCTGAACATGACCCCCTTCGACAGGTCAGCTCACAAGATCAAAGTGGTGGTGGAGAACAATGCAGGTATGACCACCGAATCAAGGACCATAACTATTTACAAAGGTTATCTGGACACCGATGGTGACGGTGTGACGGATCCCTATGATGATGATCCTCAGAATCCGCTTATCAACGGGGATGTGGACCATGATGGATTCGGATCTTTCTACGACGACGATGACGACGGTGATGGCATACTGGACCTGTACGAACCCCAGTATGACAGCCTTATGCTTTCCGGAGATTCCAAAGGAATACCATTCAGGCTGGACCCCACGGAATGGGCTGATTCGGATGAGGATGGTGTAGGGGATAATATCGATCCTGATGTTGATGGTGATGGTATAATCAATGCACTTGATGCATTCCCCACCGATCCCCTTGAATGGTCTGACATTGACCGGGATGGCATTGGAGACAACAGCGATACTGATAGGGATGGGGATGGTGTCGATAACGATGATGACGATCTGCCGAACGACCCTTCCGAGTGGACCGATACCGATGGCGACGGTGTAGGGAACAACAAGGATGAGGATGACGATGGTGACGGTCTTCCCGATTCCAGGGATGATTTCCCGACCAACAGGTTCAGAAAATATAGATATCTGGACCTTGCAGTCTATGTCCTGCTTGCAGGTATTGCTGTATTTGCTGTGTTCTCGGCATTGGTGTTCAGGGAACGGATCGCAGTTGGTTTGGAATCCTCCTGGAAGGAAGGCAGGATCAAGAAGGCCAGGGACCGTGTCTCATCAGCATTCAAGGAAAAGGAGATGAGCTGGGACAAGGAAAAGAAAGGCCCCAGGGTCAAGAAGATGGTACCTCCGCGCAAGAGGAGATGATTCAACCGATGAGTTCGAGGCCCCCCATATAGGGCCTCAATGCTTCTGGTATCTCCACACTTCCGTCCTCTTTCTGAAAGTTCTCCAGGATCGCGACCATTGTCCTTCCCACTGCAAGGCCGGAACCGTTCAACGTATGGACGAATTCGGATGGGAGATGGGGTTCCTCCCGGTATTTGATCATTGCTCTCCTGGCCTGGAAATCGGTGAAACATGAACAGGAGGAGACCTCCAGCCACCGCTCTTGGAAGGGAGAATAGACCTCCAGATCGTAGGTCTTGGCAGAGGAGAATGTCAGGTCCCCCGTACAGAGTAATAATTTTCTATATGGAAGGTCAAGACGTTTGAGGACCTCTTCCGCATCCGATGTCAACTTCTCCAGTTCCTTGTCGGATCTTTCAGGGTGAGATGTTACCACAAGCTCTACCTTGGAGAATTGGTGGACCCTGATGATACCCTCTTCACCAGCATGCTTTCCGGCCTCTCTCCTGAAACATGGAGTGAACGCCTGATATCTGATGGGAAGGTCCTCCTTGGCCAGTATCTCGTCCCTATGGAGGTTTGTTACGGGGACCTCGCCTGTCGGAACCATGTAAAGGTTATCTTCGGGTAGTTTGTACATATCATCCTCGAATTTTGGGAGTTGACCGGTCCCGGTCATGGAGGCAGAGTTACAAACAGCCGGAGGCCAGATCTCGGTATAGCCTTGGTCCCTATGAATGTCCATCATGAAATTGATGAGAGCCCTCTCCATTCTGGCGCCTTCTCCCTTCAATACATAGAACCCGGAACCGGAGATCTTCACACCACGTTCAAGATCGATTATCCCCAGGTCCTTTCCAATAGTTGAATGGTCCCTAGGTTCGAAGGTGAGTTTTCGAGGTTCTCCCCATGATGATATCAACCTGTTATCTTTCTCATCCTCTCCGATTGGGACATCAGGAAGGGGGAAGTTAGGGATCGTAAGACGGGCGGAATTCCGCTTCAGGTCCATCTCCTTTGAAAGGGAATCCAGATCCTTCAATCTTGAATTTAGCTCCTGCATCTTTGCTATCTTGACCTTTTTCCTTTCCGGGTCCTTCTCGTTTGGTATTTCCTTAGAGACCACATTCTTCTCGTGTTTGAGAGAGTTGACCTCGTCAACAGTCCTCCTGAAAACCGCATCGGATTCTAAAAACAGGTCCAGTTCAGCTTCAACTCTCCTGTCAATGATCATTTTTCTGACAGCTTCCTCGTTTTCTCTGATGAACCTTATATCAAGCATCTGCTACCACCGGACATGAACTGAATCAGGTGGTACATTTAATAAGTTGTGCGGAAGGTATAATCTCGATCTTCATATTATTGATCCGAGTGTTATCAATACTGCAGATCCGAGGAATATCAGGGGACATAGCTTGAATGGGATGAACTTGATCTTGAATCCTGTGAAGAACGAGATCAGGGACATTGAAACGAGCATCAAGGAAGAAAGTATATACACAGCAATAGAAGGACCGGAAGAACTATCGATCACAGTCACAACTCCCACAATGACTCCAATGAAGATGAGTGCTGCCCCCTCATTGATCCATTCCATCGAGATAATCCTCCTGTTATCGATCGAAATTTCTCCAAAATCCCTCACCACATTCTTTGTTGGGAGGAGATGCGCAATTCCCCAAAAAATCAATAACAGGGCTCCGATCATTATCAAAATAATTCCAAGGATCCTGATCACCTCTCAGGTTTCAAGGCACTTACCTTGATACTTTTTACACCTTCAAGATCGCCCTCAAGTTCTTTCAAACCGACTCCTGCCTCTCTCCTTAGAGACTCCAGGGTGGATTCATCGGTAAGGCAATCAATGGGAAATGGGATCTCCTCTATGACTTTCACTTCCTCGAAACCCACCTTGAGGATCCTTTGGAGATAATCCTCTTTCATATCGGCTCCCGAAACACAACCGACATACGCCGTGACCGAATCCCGGATCCTTGATGGAATTTCCCTTTCAAGGACAATATCCGAGATCATCAACCTTCCACCTGGTTTAAGGACCCTGAACGCTTCTTTGAAGACCGCATCCTTATCGGGAGAGAGATTGATCACACAGTTCGATATCACGACATCCACCTCTGAATCATCGATAGGTAGGTCCTCTATCAATCCCTTTCTGAAATCCACGTTGGTAAAATCTCCCTTCAACGCGTTCTCCCTCGCCCTTTCTAGCATGTCTTCGGTCATGTCCACGCCGATCACCCTTCCGGTTGGGCCTACTTTTTTAGCAGCAAGGAAGCAATCGAATCCTGCTCCCGAACCGAGGTCTAATACGACATTTCCAAGAGAGAGTGAGGCGTGGGCAGTCGGGTTTCCGCAGCCAAGACCAAGATTTGCTCCATCCGGGACATCTCCCATCTCATTTTCCGAGTATCCGATCTTACCGCTCAGTATCCCGGGGTCAGAGCATCCACAGGAGCAGCCGCTTGTATCCTCCGAGCTCTCACCTTTATTGTAGTGAGTCTTCTCTCCTCTGGCAATACTACCATAGTTCTCGCTTACCTTCTTTCTGATATCATCATCTTCCATTCGGTACACCTCCAAGCATCCCCATGAGTACAGGTTCCATCATCTCTCTTACTATGCTGTTAGAATCTTCCACCCTCATCAGCGTGATACAGCATACTTTTCCATCATCTTCGCATGCAACCACCATCAGTTTATCACCTTTTGTGATGCCTGCTTTGTCCCGAAGATCCTTGGGAAGCACGATCTGTCCCTTAGAATCTACGGTCACAACGGCTTCCATTCGACAGCATTTAGGAAAAGGACCTTTTTCTTCCATGGACCATCAAGAAAGTCATTGTATTTAGAATATTCTGATTATTCTGAAAATTCATAAATATTCTACAGGGCATCAGAATAATAGGCGGAGCTGATACAACCAAACGAAATGGAATAAAGGGTCATTGATGATTGATTTCAATTGCAATAATAAGATTCATATCTGTCCAAAAAGGATTATGGAAAGATAGATTAGCCCGGAGAGTGATTTGATCAAATAGCAGGATCGGAGGGATTCTGCAGGAGAGAAGGAAGGGTTACCCATGATAGAGAAGCTTCACGATCACCTGCTCGATGAGATGAAGACAAACACGAGAACTGACACAATTTTCATTATTGCAGCTATCTCCCTGAACCTTATCACTCTGGCAGTAAATTCAGCCGTAGCCGCCACCGATGATTCAGCCCAGAAGATAATGATATTTTCGGTATTCACCATGCTTGTTATTACCGTCAACCTGATCTCGATCTTCGGTCTGATGAAGGGGAGGCAAACCAGAACCAAGCTTCTGAAAGGACTCATGATGATGTACAAGGATGAAAAGGTCTCGAAATATTATGACGTATCTATAATGTCCAATTACAGCACCAGATACATATTGTTCACTTCAGTTGTTACATTGACAGGTATAGTTGCTATTTTGGTGCCTTTGATCCTGATCATCTGATATGGAGAGAATTCCATTTTGTTTTTTAAGATCTACATCCGCACCAGGTCGTTCAGGATGGAGGGAACCTGAACAGAGTCGATCAATCTTATTGCGGTGATCCTGTCGATCATGTTGAAACCAGGTAAAGAATTGATTATTGCTATTTTAACATCATCCGGGATTACATAATCCCTAGGTTCCACCTTTGCAAGGGATTTTGAATAGAGGATCATACGGTTCAAGTATTCTTTCGCCTTATCATCAGGGAGAATGTTCGTCTCGATCATCCTGTAGAATATCTCTAAGATATAGTATGAGACTGTCATTGATAGCCAGATGCCATCCTTCTTCGGGTCCTCCACTTCTTCCATGATACCCTTTATGAAATCGTTATCTTCTCCCCTGAAGAAATTCATCAGAATATCAGTAGGAATAGTACCTTGTCTTTCCGGATGTTTTTCCGATGTTGAAAATTGGTCATGGATCGATCTTGATCGTTCCCCTCTATCCTTCCTGAGTTCCATGGATTCCGGATACCTCAGATCATCATAGTACTCTGATATCATTGGCGGAGGTATGATTATCAGATCTCCGATCGGCATCTTTTCTTTCCTGATCTCTCCGGATGACCTTTCCAGACTTTTCTCTATGGATCTCAAAGTTCCGATGGCTCTATTCTTATGATCTTCTCCAATTTTATGATCCGAATATTGAACTTCTTCAAGGATAAGAAGGAATTGGAGAAGCGCCTTATCATCAATACCTTCCAATTGTGATGCCCGGACCAGATATTGTCTTGATGTCTCCTGGAATCTTGGTTCAATGCCATATCTGTTGAGATGGGCACCTAGTTTTTGAGATGCCTGAAGGATAATGTAGGAATATGGATCCTTCATTTCAAATCTATACTTATCATGAAATTTCCTTGACCTGATCTTCTTCTCCTTCCTTTTCTTGAAGAAATCAAACATATTGACCCTCACTTCATTACATTTGGAATATTTAACAGGTGATAGGATGAAAAATCCTTCAAATAACGAAAAATTAATAATCGAAGGGTACCTGCAACGCTCATGGATGGCCTCTCAGCTATTCAGCAGAAGATACGGGATCTTGCAAAGGAAAAGGATGTTGTTATCCTTGCCCATAATTATCAGATCCCCGAGGTCCAGGATATCGCAGATATCGTGGGGGATTCTCTTGTCCTTGCAATGAAGGCCGTTGATACACATCAGGCCAACATCCTCTTTTGTGGCGTGGATTTCATGGCTGAAGCGGCAAAGGCCCTTTCACCTGAGAGAAGGGTCATCCATCCTGTTCCGGATTCCCATTGCCCCATGGCCCATATGGTGGATGTGGAGGGACTTGAAGCGTTCAAGTTGGAGCATCCTGGTGCCCCGGTTGTTGCTTATGTGAACACAACTGCCGAGGTAAAGGCACATGCTGACATCTGCTGCACCTCTGCAAATGCTGTAAAAGTAGTAAGGTCATTGAAAGAACCGGATATCATCTTCATACCGGATTCAAATCTTGGAGCATATGTGCAATCCAAGGTCCCTGAGAAGACGGTCCATCTCTGGGCAGGTTACTGTCATGTTCATAACGATATCACCTTGGATCAGATAAAAGAGGCAAAGGAAGCCCACCCCGATGCAAAGGTCATGGTCCATCCTGAATGCAGGATGGATGTGATCGAAATAGCAGATGTGGTCACATCCACTGAGGGAATGCTAAGGTATGCCAGAGATTCCGATGCGAAGGAGTTCATTGTAGGGACAGAAGAAGGCCTGGTCCACCGGCTTGAAAAGGAGGTCCAGGGGAAGGTCTTTTACAGGCTTGATACCGCGATCTGTCCGAATATGAAGAAGATCACATTGAAAGATGTCCTTAGGGCCCTTGAGAACATGGGACCGGAAGTGGAGCTTGACCCTGAGATCATCGAGAAGAATAAGCTTCCACTTCAAAGGATGCTTGCATTGAAATGATATTCACTGGATCCTTCTCATGAGATCAGGTTCATCATCCTGGAATCGATCTTTCTTTTTCATCCTTAAGTTGGCAATTATAAGTATCACTATCAGGACCCCCACAACGGCTATGATAAATTTCATTGTATTTTCATCGCCCGTTTCCCCGCCGTCATCGATATCATTTTCTCCCTCATTCGAGGGGATCATGGTAATGTTAGTTACCCGGACTTCCTCTCTCTGAAATACCTCCTCAAGGTCCTCCTTGTCGATCCAGTAAAAGCACCTGGTCCCCTCGAAGTAGAATCTCTCCCTGGATTCGTCAAAGCGAAATCCTCTGATGACCTGACATGGCAGTCCCATTTCCGAATTATATATTACATGACTTCCGTTGTTCACATGCAATGACATGAATCCCTGACCAAATGAATCTACAGGCACATAAAGGATATCTTGATCCTCGTCCAGATACATGGAAACCCTTACCATTATCCTTGTCAGGTTCTCGTCATGTTCGAAATCGCTTTTAAATAGATCATATGAGGTCAGCAGAATGAGATCATCCGCCTCTTCCGAGTAGACTATCTGTTTTATAGTGAAATCGAACCAATCGAATCCGCTTCCGTCTCCTTTTGAGTAGTTGTTCAGGTAAGTGTACTTTCCTGTGTCCAGATTCAATTCCAAAAGATCGCTGTATACCTCGGTGAAGAGGTAGACAAGATCCCTTTTCGGATGTTTATAGACTCCATTTGAAGCTGGTCTTCCAAATGAGGTGAAGTTCCCTTCTCTTGGATTGGTTCTGTTGTTCTTCGGGTTGAAGTACCTCTTCGTTCCATTGTCAGGATAATAGATATGGATGCCGTAGCTACTGCCCAAATAAACAGGTCCGTTCTCATCCGGTATATCCAGGCTGTAGAAATGGAATGTATCATTGATATCTATCCTGAAAAGTGTGTTGTTTTCAAAGTTCAGGATGAAGGTCCCGTTTTCCGCCATAATGTAGAGATCGGCTCCCCGGAATTCCATGTCGCGGACATGTTCCACTTCGTCTTCGAAATCTCTGATTATATTCATTCCCTCATCCAGGAGATAAAGAGATCGTTCATTTCCAACGATCAATCCGTCATGCAGCGGTGATGTCCTCATAATGGACGGTATATCATGGTACCGGGGATCATCTGGATTCTTTCTGGTAACGATCACTCTTTCGAAACTATCATCATCTATTCTGTACCACATCAACCTGGCCACATCATCATAATGTGATCTCCCGGATCCTGATCCAGAATAGTAGTTGCCACTTCCTATCAGAAGGTCCGTCGTGACAGGATCGTAGATGATCTTGGAAGAAGTTATCCTGGCAAAGCTTTCTCCTTCATAGTCATCATGGTCATATACTCTCAGTAATTGGGGCTCCGATCCGTCGAATCTCAGGAGTGTGTAACGTGACGCGATCTGGGAATAGACCTCGTCTCTCAGAGGATCATAGCAAACCCTGAACAATATATCCCAGTGATCGGTATAATTCCCATCGAAATCATCAACAGGTTTGTATGTATCATTTTTATGGTCTTCTTCAAGGTATGGATACTGCATCCAATCTCCGGTGTGAATATTGTATCTGACCAGTCTGTAACCAGCGATATAGAGGTTTCCCGTATTCTCATCCAGGTCCATCTCGTTTGTCTGATAGCCCAAAACATCACAATCAAGGATTATTTCCCCCGTGTCATTTTCGGGATTGAAGATCAGGAAACCATTCAATGTAGCCAGGTATAACTTTCCAATCTCTTCCACATATTTCATATCCTGGATGGAACCGAATCCTTTGTAATGATAATTGACCAGTTCGATATGGGATAGATCATGATATTGGTATCTGTGTTCCTTCAGGTCCACCTCAAAAAGGGCACTGGTGTGAGAAATGAATAATTTGTCATTTCTTCCATCATATGCAATTTTACCGGTCCCTGTTTTGTAAGGTGTTCCATCTTCATCCGTCAGAACGAATTTATCTATCAGGGTAAAGTCATTCGTATCTACAATATAGATATTGGGTCTGTATTTTTCTGCAATAATCAACCTGTCTCCCTTCTGGTCCAGTTCAATATCCTGAATGACGGGCTCCTCGATCCCGAACCATTTTCCAATATGACAGAACTCTCCTGTATCCAGGTCCTTGACGAATACCCCGTTATATGTTGCAAGATATAGGATTCTGTTCTCTGAATCCAGCTCCATGTCGTTGAAGTATTCAGGGTCCGTGTAGTAAACATGGAAAGGATTTTCAGGTCCGAGTCTGTCATCCTTATTTTCGAACCCAGATGAGGTCAGGGAGAATTGAGTGATGACAAGCAGAGATATCAGAAGAAAAACCATTGTTCTTTTCATTTTACCACGTCCTGCTTATCTGTTCATGACCTTGATTTGAATATTGTCTCTCAGATCAGGTCCTTTCTTCCCCATCCTCACATTGGCAATGATCAATATCAGGATCAATATGGATACGATGATTATCAGAATAACAGATGTTCTGGTTTCCTTATCTATTTCCGAATTCTCCTCCTCAATCAAATTCCTACCTTCATCCGAAAGCAGTGTGATGTTAGTATGGGGGACCTCCTCTCTCTGATATACCTCCTCAAGGTCCTCCATATCGATCCAGTAGAAGCTTCTACCGCCGGCAAAGTACAATCTGTCCCTGACCTCATCATGGTGGAATCCCTTGTTCCAGATCCAGGGCATACCATCCCTGTTCAGTATATTTTCAAAACTTCCGTTTCTCAGATTTATTATGAAGAATCCCTGTGGTGAACCTGACGGCCAGGATGGGCTCGGGCCTGTATCTTCATACATCAGGAATTCTCCCGTGATCGCATAAAGGATATCTTCCTCCTCATCAAGATATATTGAATTGAGACAGGCGGTCTGGGGTAACCGGGGATCATCTCCGTAGGTTCCGTTCCTGAGTCCGTGATGTGTGAGTATGATAATATCATCCATTTCCTCGGAGTACAGGACCTTGCTCACCCTTTCATCATTCCAGATATTGATAGACTCCCCATCTTCCATGACAGTCAGGTTGTTGAGGTATGTGTATTTTCCAGTGTTCAGGTCCAGTTCCAGCAGATCACTGTATTGATCTGTATAAAGATACACGACCTCTTCTTTCGGATGAACATAGATCCCACCAGGTGCGAGTCTCCCGAAATTGGTGAAATTACCTTCTTCGGGATTGGTCCTGTTATTGATTGGGTTGAAGAATCTCAAGGTTTTATTTTCCGGGTAGTAGATATGCACACCGTAAGCGCTTCCTAGATATACAGGCCCATTTTCCGAAGGAATTTCAACTCCGTAGAAATTTACCGAATCATTTATCCCGATCCTGGAAAGGGAATTATTATTGAAATTGAGAATGAAGGTTCCGTTCTTTGCAGATATATATAGGTCAGGCCCCCTGAATTCCATGTCGAATACCTGTTCGATCTGATCCGAATAATCCCTGATGATATCCATCCTGTCATCAAGGAGAAACAATGAGTAATGATTCCCAACAACAAGTCCATCGTGGAGAGGTGTTGTCCTGAGCCAGTAGAACTCATTCCAATGGTCTGGTTCTCCCGGATTCTTTCTGAATATCTCGATATTTTCGAAGCTATCCTCATCTACATGGTACCACATTATTCTGGTTTCGGAATCCCAGCTCATCCCGGAAGAACTTCCACCTGTTTTGAAACGACCGTGGCAGAACAGGATATCATCTGTCACGGGATCGAATATTATCCTGCAGGTTGTGCCCTGTGCAAATGATTCTCCCTGGTAATCCTCATAATGATAGGTTCTTAATAACCTCGGTTTACTTCCGTCAAATCTCAACAGATTGAGGTATGTGACCATCTGACAGTATACTTCATCTCTCAGTGGATCGTAGCAGACCCTGAAAAGTGGATAACCGTCATCCCATTCCTCTTCAGGAAATTCATCTACTGGAATGAAAGTATCATTTCTCCAATCATCGTATACATAGGGATACTGCATCCATTCCTCGGTGTAAATATTGAACTTCACGAGCCTGTACCCTGCAATATAGAGATTTCCTGTCCTCTCGTCCAGGTCCATTCCATGAGTTTGGACTGTTAGCACCTCGCAATCAGGTATCCTTCCGGCCGTTCCATTATCCGGATTGTAGATCAGAAAACCTCTCAGGGTTGCCAGGTAAAGTAAACCTGTTTCCTTTACATATTTCATTTCCTGAACATGGTACCAATCATCTATTCCGCTACCAGGATCGAAGAACTCACTTGAATCGATCATCTCGCATGTCTTTGAATTCAAATTAATAATGAACAAGACCTCGGATGAAGAGGCAAAGATTCTGTCATTATCCCCATCATATGTGAAACGATCTATGTCCGTTTCTACGGGGGCTCCGTTCTCTTTCTTGATGACGAATTTATAGAGTAACTCTAAACTTTCTGTATCTATTACATATATGAAGGGATTCCTCTCATCGACCGCAAACAATCTACCGGTGTTCAGATCCAAATGTATCTGGGTAATTCTGGAATCCTCCAATCCGAACCACATGCCCATATTGCAGAATTCGCCGGTTTCCAGGTCCTTTACGAAAACTCCATAGTCGGTAGCGAGATACAGGGTTCGATTCAATGCATCCAGCTCCATGTCGTTGAAGTATTCAGGGTCCGTGTAGTAAACATGAAACGGATTCTCCGGCCCAAGCCTGTCATCTTTCATGTTGCCCATGATCCCGGAAACTCCCGGAAGCACCATGATCAGGACCAATGAAAGGAATACCATTGAATTGATTCTCAATTCCTACACTTCCCGATCTCCAAATCCGAATGATATTTAAAAAGGTTTTTGGTCCATAAATTGATGACTTATGCTCTATACCATCAATAGTATATTCTCCCGCATATGTGCAAATTTGAAATATGAGAATTATTAATTATTTTAATATCGTCGTAAATGGCATATGGAAATGAGATTATTATTACTAATAAACATGGGGGAGATGAGATCCTTCCCCAACTCAATACACGTATACCAGCGTTGAAGAAAGAGAGCGAAACGGGTGATTACACCGTCTACATCATTCTTGCGATACTCCTTCTGATAATCCTGATAGCTGTCCTGTTCCTTATAACCAGAAAAAAGAAGGACGAAAATTACGAAGAGTGATCATACCTTGGGGGCCAATCCAGTGCCGAACATGACCCTGTTCATGGCAAGGTAGAAAAGAAATGGCAATATGAATAGGAAGATGGAAGGCAACCATCCGACTGCGGGCATCATCACAATGATCAAAAATAGGAATGAAAGGACCTCATGTTTGGCGAAAACCTTCAGCAGGTCCGATCTTTTTGTCTTTAGTTCCATTCTCAGATAGTTCAACGAATGAAGGAAAACGGTGATGCCGATAACAGCTGATGCGATCACTATCCAATCTCCCCACCCGGCAATATCAGCAATGACAAGAGATGCGGCAGCACCGAAAAGAACGTATAACATCCTCAAAGCGGTCCCCCATATGATGATCCCCTTTCCGGGTCTCAGAATATTCTGTTCGTATCGAGCCCCTAACGTAACTGCAAGGGTCCTTGTCCCGGAGGTCCTGTCGTTCCTGACATCCTTCAATCCTCCTTCAACAGAATTGTTGAACAGGATCTGGAGTCCACCCAGGGTAGCTATTGCGATCGCTGGAAATGGCAGTCCTTCCACTTTCCCGGAGGAGAAAACACCCGCAAGTACAAGAAAGAACATCCAACCTGCCATGAAGATGTCCGATAATGGGAATCTTTTCCCCCATAAATCGTAGATGGTACCGCAGACCGTCGCTGATCCGATGAAGATCAGCGGTATGAAGAAAGGATTGGAGAATAGTATGCCAGCAACTGCAAATGAAAGAAAGGAAAGAATGAGGAATGCGAAGGAGATGATGTATCCTTCCCTTTTTGAGATCCTTCCAGAAACAAGGGGTTTGTCATCAAGGTCAGGATTTCCCCTATCGACATCAAGGTCAATGATCTCATTTAAAGAAAAACCCCACACATGATGTAGAATGGCACCGATCACCACAAGTCCGACAGCAAAAGGGTCCCCTGAAAGAGCGATACATGCTGTGGCAGGGATGGCAGCAGTAACCATGGCTGTGTGTACCCTTCCCGACCTGAGGATGTCTAAAAAGGTGGGACTCATCAGTTGACCAATGTCAACTCCATAGAAAAAGGCTTTTTATGAATAGGAAAAAATCAATATCATCCGAATAGAACGGAAATTCGAACTAAGGTCGGAACAAATTCATTAGAAGATCTGGGATCACTGTCCCAGTTTCGAGGTGATCCTTCTGATCATGAATATGGCCTTGGAGGAGTTCGGGTCCAATTTCAGCAGTTCCTTGAACAGTGTCAAGGCCTCCTCCATTCTTCCTTCCTTGTAAGCATCCTTGGCCATTTCCATCAATTCATCCGGGGAATGACCGGAAAGGTTCGAAGGCTCCTCATCCGCAATTGGAGCTTCTTCCAGTTTCTCCTCTACCTCGGGTTCCTGAACTTCCTCGGCTTCGGGGATCTCTTCTTGCAACTGAGGTTCTTCTTCCGCTACTGGGATCTCCTCCTGTTGTGAAGGCACCTCTTCAGCTTCTGGGATGTCCTCCTGTTGGAGTGGCACCTCTTCCGCTTCCGGGATATCTTCCTGTTCTTGGGGTATCTCTTCAGAAGTCTCCTCCTCGGATCTCTCATCAGTGGATGTGGTATCCAAAGGAAGATCGGTTTCTTCTTGATCCTCATTATCAGGTGGGATCTCCTCATCCTGTGGAGGGATCTCTTCTGGAGTTTTCTCGGATACTTCCTCCATGAGGGTGTCAGCTTTTTTCTGAATATCCCTGATCCTCAGAAGCTGGTTTTCAACATCCTGTGAAAGGTGGGGATATTGGAACTTAACTATCATTTCCTGGGCTTCCTGTTGGAATCCTGTGAGGTCCATTTCTTTGAAGAGCTCTTTGACCTTCTCCATCCTCTTGATGTCGACCTCGAACTGATCGACCTCCCTCTGAGCAACGTCACGGTCTTCAGCGATGGAATTCTTTAGCTTATCCACAAAATAACCCATCTCCTCCCAGTTGGATATCCTGGATAGAAGGGGGTCCTCCTCTATTTCCAGGGAAAAAGCGTCACCGATCTCATTAAGGTCGTCCAGGAGATCATCAAGAGCATTTTCATCTACGGTGATAGGCCCGGATTCCTTCCCACCATTCTTTTTCAGTTTTTTGGATTTTTCCTTCAAAGATTTTGAAAGCTTTCTTCCGGGTTCACCCCTTTTCCCATGGCCAACATCATGTTCGGTGTGGGCCCTATCTCGAAGTTCTTCCACCCATTTGGTTACCTGATCAGCCTTTGAAGGGTCTTTGATATTCTCATTGATCGTCTCGATCTCATTTGTATAACCATACCCCTCCAGGGTTCTCAGAACTGTCTGTGCCGAGTTCAGGTCCTTTACAGATGATCTATAATCGGAGATCCCTTTCATGATCTTATCAGGTTTCATCCCCTTCAATTTCTTCAATGGTTCAACGTTCAGACCCTGTGCCTGGTATCTCTCAATATTGACCAAAAGCTCAGCTTCGGCCTTGTTCTCGTTATCTTCTGGACCTTCTTTCTTTTCAAGACCGAAGTTCTTTGCGATAAGGTCCTTCATTCCCTTTCCTAGTGCTGCTTTACCCATGAGCAATCACTTCTCTGGCCAGATCCATGTAGGTCTGAGCTCCCGTCGATTCAGGTGCATAGAGAATGGAGGGTTTTCCAAACGACGGAGCCTCTCCGAGTTTGACATTCCTCGGAATGATCGTTTTATAAACTTTATCACCAAAATAGTTCTTGACCTCTGCAACAACCTGCTTTGAAAGGTTGGTCCTCCTGTCGAACATGGTCATTACAATACCTTCGATGGTCAGATCAGGATTGAGGTTCTTCTGGACCAGGAAGATGGTATCAAGCAGTTCAGACATACCTTCCAGGGCGAAGTATTCGCACTGGAGGGGGATCATGACCGATTCGGCGGCGGTGAGGTTGTTCAATGTGATAAGACCCAAAGAAGGTGGAGAGTCGATAAGGATGAAATCATATTCATCCTCTACTTCCTTCAAGGCATTCTTCAGGATCCTTTCCCTCTCCGGAACATTTACAAGTTCAACAGAGGCTCCTGCAAGATTGATGTTGGAACCTATAAGGTCCAGGTTCTCCAGATCTGTATGGAGGATGGAATCTCTGATCCCGCACTGGGATGTCAGGACCTCATAGATAGTGTACTCGAGCTCGTTCTTGTCGAAGCCCAGACCGGAAGTGGTGTTACCCTGAGTATCCGTATCGATGAGGAGGGACCTCTTGCCGAGAAAGGAGAGAGAAGCTGACAGATTGATGGCTGTGGTGGTCTTTCCCACACCTCCTTTCTGGTTAACGATGGTGATTATTCGTGCCATTCACATCCCCTGGTTCTTATTAAACAATTATCATTTAGTCCCAAGTTATCGAGACTATATTTATGTTTTGGGCAAATTCACACTAATGGAAAAATGACCCTGGAGAGGCATTATTAATTGATTTTCTTGGCACACCGGAGAATTCTAGTGATTTGAGTGTTTTCAGATGAACAACGATTGAATAAGACCGAAAATTCATTTGTTGAAAACAATTTTTACAGCCGAATTTCAATGACTGATCAATTTCAAATCAAAATTTCATTCAAATCCGAATTGTCAAGGTGGCACAAGCTGGTATAAAGGAAGATGTTGAATACATATCAGGTCAAGTCAATAATCGAAACGGTATCAAAGATCCAATTATTTCCATCATGGATGGACCATCATACTTCAACAAACCAGCTCTTTTCATCGCATACAATTTCCATTGCCTTAGAAGTCCAGTATTCTTTCTATGCTGTTTCTTCTTGACCTGTTTGCAACTGCATGAATAGTAATTCTCAATTGGATTGTTAGTTGCAGGAGCACCATCAAAATGATAGAATGCAGTTAATCGGTCCCAATCATGCTCGATCATCAATATTCGTTTTCGGACAGATACACTAAACTCATTCAATCGGACTTTCAATCTATCCAGGTTTGATATTGCTTCATTCAGGGACCACATCTTCATTCTATCAGGAATTCTCATCCGTTTGCAGTTCTTTCTTCTCTTTTTCTCAATGCTTCTAACAAATTCATGGAACTCTTCTCTCTGGTCCAACAACCATCTGTTGTATCCTTTTTCATGTCTGGACAAATATCTCAGTTCCCTTTTCACAGCTAACTTGAGATACTCGATCTCTTCTGTTCTGTCGTAGAATATATTCAGAAGTTCATATTTGATCAGTTCGTTCTTAAATGAACAGTTCCTGTGAAAATCCTTGACGATGTTCTTGTTCAAGTGAAGAAGACAATGCTGGTGAAGTATATACCCAGGTCTGATTTCGTCAAGTATATCGTTGTACATCCTCAGATGGTCTGTGATAATGAATATTATTTTATCCTTTGGCAGATGCCTGTCCAGGAAATCTCTCACAATATAACTATTCAATTCGGTAGCCAATTCTTCAACTATCATTTGCCTGGTCTTTCCATCGAGTAATGAAAGCCGATATTTCTGGGTTCTGCCTTTCTTTGGATGCTGTTCATCATAATGAAATATCTCAAGATCTGATTCTATATCGATCTCTGCACCATCAACTGCTCTTTGATGAATGTTTCTTACAGTGTCAGGTGATAATTGAATGAATGGTGATAATGTCTCTGATATGTTCTCGAATGATAGGTATCCAATTCTCATATTGAGTATCATGTGATTTATTGCTTTCATGAATGTTGATATCAATCCTTTGATGATCTCATTTTACATCTCATGGTTGGATTTACATATCTGACATCTGTATCTTTGAGTATTAATTTTGCCGATTTTATCTTTGCCGTGTTTGTTGAACCCATTCAACACCATTTTCTCATTACATGTGGGACAAAAAACACCTATTGTATATTGCAATACATTATTGTGAGATAAAATGAGATCTTCATCATAATCCTTGAGTGAGTTGATAATATTCTCTGCAGCCAAAAAGTTATTAAGATTTGTTTTAATTACATTCATTGATATACATCCTGTTGATTATTTGTATATTGTTGCTATTATCCAAATACCAACGATGTATATCACTTTTTCATCACTAATTAATTAGGGTGTGCCGATTTTCTTCAAAGGATCGAATTTCCTTGGCTGGACCCTTTTCAAGTATCGTTTTTTCATCATTTTCTTTGAAAAGTGACCGTTCAAATATTTGCTCATCTCTTGCAAAGGGCCTTCTCGCAGTAGCATTTGTAATTTGCCTCATCAAGAACCTGACCCACCGGAGTAGGGTACTGTCTATTGAGACATGCCATACAGATCGTGTCCCTGTCGAGGCCAAGAGCGGAGATCAATCCGTCGTGGGACATATAGATCAGAGAATCAGCATTTATCCTTTCGGCAATCTCATCATTCGACTTTTCGGAAAGGACCCCTCCATGGATATGGTCTTGATATGGGGAGGCTATCAGTTCCTCGAAGGATCTCATGTCTATTCCGTAATAGCAGGGTGCAATTATCGGAGGAGTAGCGATCCTGACATGAACTTCCTTGGCCCCTCCGACTTCCCTTAAATGGTATTTAACTAGGGTTTCCATAGTAGTGGATCTGACGATCGAATCATCGATGACAATTACCTTTTTCCCCCGTATCACCGATGGTATCGGGAGGAATTTCCTCCTGACCTTCATGGACCTGTCTCCTTCATCAATGAAGGTCCTTCCCTTTCCTACAGCTATCAGTCCCTCCTCGTATATATGAGGGAAACCAATAGCTTTGGCATAGGAATTTGCTATAGGTCTGGCAGTGTTGGGTACAGGGATGACCACCCATTCGTTATCATTCAAATTCTGGGTCTCTATCTTGGCCAGCTCCTCACCGCATCTTTTCCTTGTTTCATAGACCGATCTGCCATTGATATTTGAGGTGACCGCAGCGAAATAGATGTATTCGAAGAAACATTGCGCCCTTCTCCGGGGTTCGCAATATTTCATATGAGTTATTTCTCCATCCACAAGGACAGCCATTTCACCTGGTCCAATATGATGGATATTTTCTGTTCCCTGCCTATACAACGCACAGGTCTCGGAAGCCACAAATGCTCCTCTTTCGGTTTGTATGGACGAAAGCGGCCTTATACCCCATGGATCCCTCATGACCGCCAGATTTCCTTTTGCATCTATGAAGACAATGTTATAGGCCCCATCGAAATCTTGAGAAAGCCTGGAGAAGACCTCTTTGATATCCCCCTTGGTATCTGAAATGTGCCGGGACATGTAGTGCATCATGACCTCGGTGTCAGTGTTAAGCATCAGGTGGTATCCCACTCGTTTGATCCTCTCTTCAAGGTCTATCCTATTGGTTATATGACCGTTGAATCCAAATGAGAACCATTTCAATCTTTCCCCATGTATCCTTTCGAAAGGCTGGACATGTCTGGATGTCAGTTCACCAGATGTTCCATACCTGGTATGCCCTATTCCAATTGATCCAGCGTATTTTGACATAAGATCGTGGAAAAGCTCCTCGTCCATACCTCCGAAAACATCTTTCACAAGACCAGTAGCCTTGTATGTCCTTAAGAGGATGGATCTTTCCGGATTATAAGTGGATATCCCTGCTCCAGCCTGTCCTCTATGCTGAAGGTCGCTCATCATCTGGTAGAGATCATATGCAGCGTTCTCTCCCGGGATGCTTGCTGCGCAGATACCGCATGAATCGTGTTTATCGTCCATATCGTTTCACCATCCCGGGCGCGGGAAATGAACGGTTCATTATACCAGCTTCACCTATATTTCTATCGCAGAAGACCTTCTGCCAGTGAGAGCAGGACTCCTTCCGGGTCCTTTGATTTTACAACGCCTGAAGCCAGGAGAACACCTTCAGTCCCAAGTTCAAGTGCCATTCTAACATCCTCTTTTGTTTTAACACCCGCTCCGGTCAGCACACGGACATGAGGATCTATCTTCCTCACTTCTTCTACCGTCACTTTGACAATACCGGGATCCGCCGATGTAACAGAGATATCCCCTCCAATGAGTTCTGGAGGCTCCATTGCCACGAAATCAGGACCGAGTGCAGCAGCACCCCTGGAAGTATTGACATTATTGGAGCATACAACTGTCAGGAGGTCCAGCTCTTTTGATTTGGAGATCAAGGATTCGATGTCTGCTATCAGGCGTCTCGATTCAGAATGGTTTATCAGGAGCCCTTTTGCCCCTGCTGCCTTGATCTCGGTCAAGGTGACTCCGCCTGTCTTTACGGAACCGTCCCAGATGTCCACATTCTGCGCAATGACAGGTATATCAACTTCGGAAGCGATTCTTGATAATTCTACCTGGGGTGGGCAGATAGCAATAGATGCACCGGTCTCCTTTTCGACCTTTTGACAGATCCTTGCAAGGTCAAGAGATCCGACGCCATCCACCTGGGAATAAGTCTTGCAGTTCAAAATGATCACAGGAAGGTCCAAGATCATCCCTCCTCCCATCTTTCTCTGACCTTGGAAGCCATTCCCATGGAACTGAATGCTTTTAGGAATAATGTTGTCTCCGCATAAGCTACCGCTTCCAGAGCCCTTAACGTATCCGAACCAAGGTTATGGTTCCTCTCCAGGAAAGGTTTGAAGGCTTTCTTTGCGTTCTTGACAAAGATGACTTCTGGTGGTTTTCCAGGATTTTTCGACTCATATTTCTGAATCACCCATTCCTTCATGTCCGAATAAAGTTCGGGTTCGAATATCTTGATGACATCATAGAAAACATTCTGCCAATGGGTTCCAACATTACCCTTCAGAATATCCCCTTTCGGAAAATGCAGGTTAATGGTCTCCCTGGGAGTACCTGTGATTCCATGCTGTGCGATCCTGACATCCAAACCAGCTTTTTTAATAGCATTCACCACGGCTATCGTTTGGGGGATGTCCACTGAAACCTGGGGAATGACCTTGCCGTTCTCATCGATCGTATTGCCATGGGCGGATCCATTTGCGATGGCCAGCAGATTGGGTTCGATCCCATTCTCCTTGAGAGCGGAAAGGAATGTCACGGCTTCCTCAGGTGATGTTAGGACCCTTCCGGTTGCGTCCGTTTTACCGATCTCACCGACCTCCACCTCGAGACCGTAGGTTCTATCGCCCATGTTATCGTGAATGAACCTTGCTATCTCCGTTGTGCATCTTATGTTCTCGGCTAGCTCCTCCCTTAGGTCCTTCCCCTTGAAATCGAAAAGGTGGGAAGCATCGATCGCGAATGATGTGAAACCAGCATCGATCTGATGTTTGATCAATTTCTTTGTATCTTCAATGTCCTCTTGATCACCCTTTTTGATCGATATATGGTCTGCATGGATGATATATAGATCATGTCCGACCTCCCTGGCCACATCAGTTATATCCTGGAAATATTTCTCTGGTGTCATGCCAGTGTATCCACCTGTTAGGTCCGATTCTGATCTGGCGATCTCGAAGATAATGGGAGAATCCGCATCCTTGGCTGCTTTCATGATACCCTTGGCAACACCTCTTGTCATCCTGACATTGCAGGCCATGATTATTGTCCTTTCACTGCTCAAGGCTTTAAAAACAACATTGCCCGGGACGGCTCCTTTTCCATTCATTCGACATCCTCCTTTGAGCTTTCTTCATGGATCATTTCTATCTCCTTCCTTCCCCCTATGTAGATCGGAACCCTTTGGTCGAGCCTTTCCGGGATAATTGAAAGGATATCGGTCCTTCCATCGGACACTGCCCCTCCAGCTTGGGAAACGATATATCCCATAGGTATTGCCTCAAATAGAAGCCTAAGCTTTCCGCTTTTCCCTCCATTATATGCCGGGTAAGTGAAAACCCCTCCCTTATGGATTATCTGATGGACGTCTGCAACAAATGCTCCACAGAACCTAAGTTTATAACCCTCCTTTTCCAACCGTTCAATGAACCTAACATGGTATGGAAGCCATTCCTTCCTAAGGGCACCTGGTGAGAAAATCTTCTTGGGCCCTATCTTCAAGTCTTCATGCTGTAGAATGAAATCTCCATTCCTGTCCAGAACGAATTCATGCACTCCATTTCCGACCGAATAGGTAAGGGTCGTCAATGGTCCGTAAAGGATATACATTGCACCGGCGAGGTCGGATCCTTTGACGAAGGGGTGAGATGATCGGAAGATGCCGACGATGGTACCTACAGTAAGGTTGATACCCATCAGGGACGACCCGTCAAGGGGGTCGAAGGTGATGGAGAACCTACCATCAGGGTGACAGTCGATCACCTCATCCCTTTCCTCCGAGGAAAGCGAGGCGACCGATGGAAGGTCCCTCAATCGGTCCACAAGGATCTTGTCAGCCCATTTATCCATCTCTACCTGTGTCTCACCATACATATTCTTTGTTCCAGCCACACCCTGGTTCTCGAGGAACCCGTCCCTTATCCTTTTTCCAAGTTCGGATATGCAGAGTATCAGTTCCCTCAGTTCAATGTCCTTTCCGGGTATATGCTCTCCAAGTAACGTTGAATCGCCCCCTGTCCTATGGACAGTCACAGAAGAGAGGAGGGTTATTTATGGATTTCCGGAGGGATTATGATCATTCCTTGACCTCAATGAACATCGATTCGGTATCGGACAAACCCTTCTTATCGGTCACGGTCAGAACGATCGTATAATTGCCAGGTCTAGAAAAAGAGAACTCGAAGGAGTGCTGATTGGTTTCAAAGGTGTCTATTATTCCCCAAGAAAACTCAAGATCATCATCGGGTCCATCGGGGTCTATGGAACCTGAACCATCGATGGTAACCGGAACGTTAGCCCTGATCTCTTCTGATGGGATCTCTATCACTGCTTTTGGGGCTTCGTCATTGTCAAGGGATATGAAGATCAGAATTCCTACAGATGCGGTGACTATTGCTGCTGCCATCAGACCGGGGAGGAACATTTTCAGCTCCTTTACCGGAAATCTCATAGATACTGATCTCGACGGAGATATAATTCCTTTCCCCCCTAAACCGCTGACCTGGGAAAGGATCGGATAAGATGGGAAAATGAAAAACATCCCCCTGTTTTAAATCGATCAGAAGATATGACCCTCTATGGAGATCGAGGTGGAGACCGAGGCAGGGATCATCGGTGTGGCTACAGCAAGCACTATCCTTGACAATGTGAATATAAAAAGGTCCAGAAAGGAGGTTTTCGATATCCTCCAGATCGAACTTAGAAAGGAACTGAGAGAGCGGATAGGGAACCTAGAACGACTTAAGATGGACCCAACGATAAGAGCTCTCCGTAGTTTTTATTGGAAGATCGGGACAGATCCTACAAAGACGCGTCCATCCTCGGAGGCACTTGTCAGAAGGGTCCTGCACAAAGGCCTACCCATGATCAACAATCTTGTGGATGCTGGAAACCTTGCATCGGCAAAGGATTTCGTACCAATAGGTCTCTACGATCTTTCCAAGATCAAAGGCAGCCCTATGATCAGGTTATCTCGAGGTGGTGAAACCTTCCATGGTATCGGGGGGAGAGAGGAGAGATTAGAGTCTGGGATCCCAGTCATGGTTGATGATATTGGGATTATCCATCTCTACCCCCACAGGGACTGCTTTAGAACAAGGATAACCGAGGAAACTACAGATGTCCTTATGGTTGCCTGCGGTGTAAAGGAGATGAAGGATCGGGTATTGAAAGAATCCCTTACAGATGTTGAGGAATTTTTTTCAGACCTGGAGGTGTGAATTCTGAGCACTGTTCACATTTATACAGATGGAGGATCAAGGGGAAACCCTGGTCCCGCTGCAACCGCTTTCATGGCCCTGGTCATTGAAAATGGAAATGATAGGATACTCCGGAAAATGGCTAGAAGGATAGGAAAAGCAACCAATAACCAGGCGGAATACAGGGCAATGATCATGGCCATGGAATGGGCATTGTCCAGGGGATTCAAAGATCTGGTACTCCACTCTGATTCGGAACTTCTGGTTAAACAAGTATTGGGAGAATATTCCGTCAGATCCTCGAATGTCAAGGACCTCCATTCACGCTTAAAGGACCTGCTGGAGGGAGTTGAATACAGAATATTCCATCACAATAGAGAGGATGCCCATATTCAGGTCTGTGATGAAATGGTGAACAGGGTCCTTGATCAGGGATTGGCTCGCAGAAAATAGAGGAGAAACGAGGGGTTGTCACACTCGCGAACGAGGACCCCCTCGTTTGAACAAGGTGGGGCTAAGAAGAGAGGATTGAATGCGTGATGAACAAAAAATTCAACTTCCACCCTGTGTTTTCAAAGATCGAAATTTAGATATTTAACATTAATTGATGGGAGTCCGCCTGTATCGAAAATAGACCTATGAGTGAGATTCAGCTCAGGATCCTGTTCTTTGCCCTCTGGAATTCGTGGTCTGTGAGGACCCCATTATTGTGAAGGTTCGTGAGAATCTCCAGTTCCCTAACGATCTCTGGGTCCCTGATCTTGCCAGATTCATGTTCTGGTCCGAGGCATTCTTCCAATCTATCCATTAGCTCGAAGACCAAACGCTTCACATGGGTATCCTGGTATGGGCCTATGCCCATATTTTCTCCTTCAAGATGAATAATGGATTCGTTTCCTCTTTCCCTTACCTCGACTCTCATTTCAGCGGGATTGAAGGGATCGAATCTATATTTCTCTTTGAATTGTAAATGGGTTAGGTCTCTGTCCTGGAATAGAAGACCCATCTCCTCCAGTATGGACTGTCCGATCCTGAGGATCTCTCCTTTTGAAGCGTTAACACGAACATCTTGGGAGAATGTTGACATCGATCCCCTTCCTTAACGGGGGGTCATTATCGATTACCATTATAATGTTTATACAGAGGAGTATGAAAGTAAGGCAAATAATAGGGATCAGGAGCCCAAAATGAATATGAATGGTAGTCCGAACAAGAAAATGATGAAAACTATCGATAATATTCCAATGATAAGGAAGGTCACACCTCTGATCACACCTATCCAGAAACCTGCAAGGGCCAATGTCTCTCCACCATAGGTAAGAGGATCCTCCTTGATCTTGTTCAATTGGATCCTTCCTGTTATGATCGCCAGGACCGACATTGAAAAGGGCATCATGACGAAACCAACAAGTGCCGTTATCAATGAGATAATAGCCAGGGTCTGATCCTTTCCTTCTTCCATACTATCAGTTGTCCATTACGGAGGTCGGAGTATCTGAAGGTTTCCGCTACTTCAGAGAATTTTAATGATCAATGATCCCATGTCCAGCTTCCATTCGGTTCCCTCTACTGATACATCGATCTCCAGTGTATCTGCAAGGGTCTCATGGATGATATAATCCCTGAAAGCTTCAACTCCTTTGAGGATCTGAGGATCGCCATGGAGGGAGATGGATATTCTGGCATCGTATTCCAGGTCCATGTCCTTCCTCATTGTCTGGATCCTTCTGACGACCTCCCTGGCTACTCCTTCATTGATCAGGTCGGCGGTCAGTTCCAGGTCCAGGATCACCTCCAGGTCACCTTCTCCGCCAAGCGACCACCTCTCACCTAAAACCTCGTGGAATCTGAAATCCTCCTCTGTGAGATGATAGCTCTCACCTTCGACCTCAACGTCGATCCCTGTCTCCTTAACCACTTTTGCCAAATCCCTGGAGTCCATCTCTTTAAGCTGTTCCGTTACTTTTCTGGATGCAGCTTTCAACTTTGGTCCCACCTTCTTCGGATCAGGTTCCGCTGTTATCTCGAAATAAGCCGAGAGGTCATTCTCGAAGATGACCTCCTTTACATTGAGCTCGGATCTGATTATCGAGATAAGCCCTTCGCTGAAAGGTTCGGATCCCTTCACGACCGCTCGAGAGAGAGGCTGTCTGATCTTTGAATTCTTGGAACTTCTGGAAGATCTTCCCAGCTCCACTACCTGTTTGAGGAGCTCCATTTTCTCTTCAAGTTCATTATCCCGTAATCTTTCATCAACCAGGGGATAGTCCTCGAAATGGACAGAATCCTTACTATTGTCAAATCCCAGGTCCTGATAGACCTTCTCCGAGTGGAATGGAACAAAGGGGGCGGCAAGCTTGGAAACGGTAAGCAGGCTTTCGGCCAATGTGTCATATGCTGTCCTCTTTTCCATGGAATCCTCACTTCCCCAGAACCGTCTCCTGTTCACCCTGACATACCAGTTCGAGAGGTCCTCTATAACGAAGTATTTGATCGCCTGGGATGATCCGGTAAGATCAAAGTCCATCATCATCCGATCCACATCTTTGACAAGGGAATTTAGTCTGGAGAGAAGCCATCTATCCACATCTGACCTCTGGCTAGGATCAGTTCTTTCAATTGGTTTATAACCATCAAGTCCAGCATAGGTCCTGTAGAAGCCGAGAACATTCCTGAGGGTTCCCAGGAAGGACCTGTTGACCTCGTTAACAGCTTCTTGTGAGAACAGCTTCGGTTTCCACGGCTGGGAGGAAGCCAGCAGATACCATCTGATGGCATCAGCACCGTCCTTGCCGATCACATCCCAGGGATCGATGACATTACCCTTGGATTTCGACATCTTCTTTCCTTCTCCATCCAGGACAAGGGCATGGCAGATAACGTTCTTGTAAGAGGGACCGTCGAATACTGCGGTTGAAACAGCAAGAAGAGAATAGAACCAGCCTCTTGTCTGGTCGATCCCTTCTGCGATGAAATCGCGGGGGAATTGCCTCTTGAACTCTTCCACGTTCTCGAAGGGATAGTGAAGTGCGGCAAAGAAAGAGGATCCCGAATCATACCAGCAGTCAATGACGTAATTGACCCTTTTCATTTCCTCTCCGCATTCTTTGCAGGGGAAGATTATCTGGTCCACATAAGGTCTGTGAAGTTCGGGAATATCGTCAGATCCTGTAAGTTCCTTTATTTCCTCTCTAGATCCTATCACATGCTCGTGTCCGTTCGAGCATCTCCACATGGGAAGAGGGGTTCCCCAGTATCTTTCCCTGGAAAGGTTCCAGTCCTTAACCTCCTCTAGGAAGTTCCCGAACCTGCCGTTCTTGATGTTCGATGGATACCAGTTGATCTGCGCATTATTATCCATCAACTCCTTCCGGAGACGGGACATCCTAACGAAGATCGATTTTCTTGCGTAGTATAGAAGGGGAGTATCGCATCTCCAGCAGAATGGATATTGGTGGGCATAGTTATGAATACCTTCCAGAAGCCCCCTCTTGTCAAGGTCCTTGATTATTTCCGGGTCAGCATCCTTGACGAAGGTCCCCTTCCAAGGAGTCACTTCATCTTTGAAGGTCCCGTTGGGATGGACCGCTTGGATGAATGGAAGGTCGTACTGTATACCAACCTGGAAGTCGTCCTCTCCAAAAGCGGGGGCAATATGCACGATCCCGGTCCCGTCCTCCATTGTAACGAAATTTGCTGTCGTGACAAAATATCCTGGTTTATCCGGTTTCATGAAATCGAAGAGGGGATGATATTTCAATCCTTCCAGATCCGACCCCATTATCCTCTGGAGGACCTCGTACTGGTCCTCCTTGAGCAGAACCTTTGCCCTTGCCTCTGCAAGGATTATATCCTGGCCCTTGTATTTGATCCTCAGGTAGAACTCGTCGGGATGGACCGCTAAAGCGACATTAGAAAGAAGCGTCCATGGAGTTGTGGTCCAGGCAAGGAGGTAGGTGTTCTCCTGTGTGGCCACCTTGAACTTGATAAATATGGACGGTTCCTCCACTTCTCTGTAACCTTGAGCGACTTCATGTGAGGAAAGGGATGTTCCACACCTTGGGCAGAAGGGAACGATCTGATGTCCCTCCTCCAGCAGTCCCTTCTTCCATATCTCCTTTAGTGACCACCATACGGATTCTATGTAAGAGTCCTTCATGGTGATGTAAGGGTCCTCAAGGTCCAGGACATACCCGATCCTTTCAGTCATCTTTGACCAGTGGTCGATGTAAGTGAAAACCGAACTCCTGCATTCCTTGATGAAAGGTTCAATTCCGTATTCCTCTATCTGGTCCTTGTTCTCGATGCCAAGTTTTTTTTCAACCGCCAGTTCCACGGGGAGTCCATGGCAGTCCCAACCCCCCATTCTCGGAACGAAGAAACCTTTCATGTTACGGTGTCTGTCCACAGCATCCTTGATGGTCCTTGCGAAGATATGGTGGACTCCCGGAGGTGCATTTGCAGTGGGAGGTCCTTCGAGGAATCTGAAATATTCTTTCCCTTCATTGTGACGGAGGAGCCTTCTAATTATATCGAGGTCTCTCCAGCGTGCTAGCACCTCCTCTTCGAGGGCGACCGAATCACTGAGCTGGGTCTGACCTTCACTATCATCTTCGTTCATGGGCTTTTCCTCCGTTATTGTACAAAGAACACGGGGAGAAAGTAGGTATCATATTTAACTGCTTATCACGCCTGGTCCTCCTCTGATGTTGGGGATAAAGAATTTAAACGAAAGGAACATCCGAAATTAAATCAGAAGGAGATTGACCAAATGGCTTACAGCAGGGTTGTAGAGGGTCTTGCACTCGCGGGAATGACGGACAGCGGACACATGGTCCCCATGGATACCAAGAAGGAATCGGGAGGACTTGAATCGGCACCCACTCCCATGGAACTAGTCCTTCAGGCGCTGATCGGATGTACACAGATGGATGTGGTCTCCATTCTGCAAAAGATGAAGGTTCAATACGACGAGTTCATTGTATCTGAAAGCCATGAGAGGTCGGAAGAGCATCCTAAGGTATACACGAAGATACATCTCACTTACAGTTTCAAAGGAGAAGGAATGGATGTCGAGAAGGTTAAGAAGGCAGTAAAGCTCTCGAAAGAGAGATACTGCGGTGTGTCTGCCATGCTTTCCAAAACCGCCGAAATCACCAATGAAATTATGATAAACGAAATTAAAACCTAATTTTTTTCACTTGTGAAGAAAAGCATCTAATATTCGCTTTGGATATGAAAATGGGATGAGAAAGAGTGTTGTTCTAATTGGAACATCAATCTTGTTCCTATTACTTGTAATATCGATCCTGTCATACACTATAATATCCTTCGAGAAAGAAAACAGTAGTGGGAGTACTGCGCATCTTGAGATCGGGATCGATCTCGCAGAGTACATGGAAGATTATGATATCCAGGTCAATATCACCAATACCGGTAATAGTAGTTTCAAAATTGATGATGAGGATCCAGCAATGATAAACATCAATGTTTCCAGAATGGATGGTATTGTGATCTGGTCCGATACATCGAAGGTAAGCTTGGTCGGTACTGAATCCATCGAGCCCGAGGGATTTATTACACATCATTTTTATTTGAATACAGAATGGAATATGATTAATCGAACCACATCCCTCCCATACGGTCATTACCTCCTAAAGGTCGAGGTAATCACTGCCGAAGAGTCATATCGAAATTCTACCGGGTTCAATCACACTCCGTTGGTGGATATGGAAATTTCCGGTGAAACTGTGGATGGGAAGGGACTTGCTATTGTATCATACACCAATACTCGGGATTATTCTCTCAACTTCTCCATTTCATCTCCCCCATTGACCTTTATTGACATCTATGATGTTGAGGATAGAAGGATCGGTGGTTCTGGTGACGGTTATATTCAAGTGGTAGTAGAATACAATATCCACCCTGGAAGAACGATCTATAGTAATATTACATTTATCAATGATTACTGGCATGACAAGTTGACCTCCGGTACCTACCGGATCGAAGCCAGTTGCATGGCATTCCCCATTCATGTGGAAGAATGGGTTTTCTTCGAAGGATATGAACTCAAGGAATAATTAATGAGAATTATTCTTGATTTTATTTTCAACTCCTTTTTCATCATTGATTTTGAATCTGCTATCAGATTCCATGGAATCGAACCTTTCAAGCTTCCTCCCTACCCAACCGGTCCTTACCTCCTCCCCCTCCCCGACCATTGGAAAATACGATTTAATATCGAGAACCGGAGTTCCATCGATCATATCCAGGTCCTTGATATGGAGAATATTTCCTTCTATCTTTTCAAGCCTTACAACATGTAATCCTATGGGATTTGGTCTTCTTGGAGCCCTTGTCGAGAAAACGCCTCTTACCACATCATCAAGGAAAGGGACGACCTTCAGATCATATCCACTGCTCCTGTGAAGATGACAAAGAAGGAGGATATGGGAAAAGCCCTCGAGGTCTGAAAGACCCCCAACGAATTCATCAAGGACCTCCACCTTTCCCTCGATCCCTTTTCCTCCTCTGTTCTGGATAGGCATTCCGGAAGGGTCCTTGAATGGAGACCTGACATATCCGATCGGAGAGTATTCGATATCCATCCTAATCACTCACAATGACAGTTCCTTCCATCCTGGGGATGTTCATGATCTGGGTTGCATCTGCAGGCTTTCTTCATTTCATCAATGTCGAAGAAAATGGAGAAGAAATTGTCCAGAGACCTATCCAGCTCCTCTTTTCCAGCTTCTGTCAGGGTGTATCTCTTCTCATTATCCACCTTCAGAAGTCCTCTGAATGTCATCATTTTAAGGACCGGATATATGGTTCCAGGACTGGGCATGTGGCCTTTTCTTTCCTCCAGCTCCCTGGCGATCTCCATCCCCGTTTTAGGCTCTTTCCTTAGACTCCAAAGAACAATGAAGCTCAGGAAACCCTTCATCATATGGGGATGGTGGTGCCCGTGCATGTGGAGGTATCGGATCATCGATATTTAACGGCTGGGAATCAATTACTATCGCAAATCCGATAGATTGAAATAGAAGTATCGCATTTCCGATATTGGAAATACGATATCGTATTCCCGACAATGGAGGAAATCAATATGCACGGACACCACGGATGTAAAGGGTTCCATGGAATGGGACCTCACGAAGATATGATGATGATGGGTATGAGAATGCATGGAATGGACCACCACCCGGAACATTGTGGAAGACATTTCTTTTCAAAGGAGGAGAAGATCGATCTACTTGAGAAGTACGGGGAATGGCTCGAAAAGGAGTCAAAGGGCGTAGGAGAAATGCTAGAAGATCTAAAGAAAAAGTAATTGTCAATTTCAATCAAAGTTACCTTACCTTGTAATTGAACTTCTTGTCCTATACATGTATCAATATCCTTTATTAACATAGAGTTTCTAGACCTGGTTATGCCTTCTCCTTTCAAGGAATTGAACCTTCCCGAAATTCAGAGGAAGAAATCAACCAGAGAAGAAATGCCCGATAAGGATGATGTGATATGGGCCAGGGAGCTGATCAAGGTCTATTCCTCTGGAGAACTTGAGGTGACGGCACTTAGAGGAGTGGATATTACCATCAAGAGAGGTGAGGTAGTGGCCATCGTAGGGCCCTCTGGATGTGGGAAGACAACTCTCCTCAACATCTTCGGGGCCCTGGACACTCCAACCGCGGGCAGGATCTATGTCGATGGAAGCGACCTGAAGAAGATGGGAGAGAAGAAGCTTTCAACCTTCAGGAGGGAGAAGATAGGTTTCATTTTCCAGAATTTCAATCTTATCAACACTTTGACTGCCAGAGAGAATATTGAGCTCCCCATGAGGATCAACGGGATCAACTCTTCGGCCATCAAGGAGAGGGCCGACGATCTTTTGAAAGCGGTAGGGTTGAAGGATAGGCAGGGACACAGACCCGACCAGCTTTCCGGAGGTGAGCAGCAGAGGGTAGCATTTGCGGTGGCATTGGGAAATGATCCCGAGATAATCCTCGCAGACGAACCTACCGGTGAACTGGATTCAGAGACCGGAAAGGAGATAATGACAATTTTTCGGGAACTCTCAAAGCAGATGGGAAAGACCGAGATAATCGTCACCCACGACAGCCGGATTTCCCAGATGGCAGACAGGACCCTCAGGATCATTGATGGAAGGATAGTATCGGAGGAATGAAATGGGATTCATTCCATTCATCAGGATACTCCTCAGGAACCAGGGTTCCAACAAGGCTGCAGCCTTCGGATCGATGTTCGGTGTTTTAATTTCAATTGCATTCATCACTGGGTCCTTCATGACCTCTGATGCTATTGTATCCGATCTTTTCAAGGACCAGCTGGATGAGGTCGATTTCCATTTCAAAGCTTACAGTTGGTACTCCGGAGAAGAATATGGTCAGGGCAGTTCCGACCTTTCAGAGATGATGGATCAAGTGAGGGACCTCAAGGGGATAGAGGACGCCGGTCTTTTCAAAGAGCTCGAAGGCCTTGAGCTTGAGGGGACATATTTGGGAATCTACGGACTTGATGAAGGAGCCGCCAGATTCCTCTTTGAGAAAGATGGTATCAGTCTTCCAGATGATGGGGATTCTTGTATGATCTCATCTTCCATGGCAAAGGACCTTGACATAGCTGTTGGAGACAGCTTCAATTTAACCTATTACCAGTGGGTGGATGTTTGGTTGGAAGAGGTAAACTCAACTACAAATGGAGTGGTACCAAGAAAGATCATAACCTCCTCTGGTGAGGATGATGTAGTTTATATTCCTCCTCCCGGACTATATTTAACCGAAAGAATTCCAATAAACATATCGGTCAATGTATCGCAAATAATCGATACTCCTGGTCTGTCATCCCTTTCGAATCATATCTATCCCCAGACATACAACATATTCCTGGGTCTGAAAGGATCAATAGTACTGGAACAAAGAGTAAGCTCCAAAATTGACTACTACTACGAATCCTACTCCAAGATCCTGTTCAAGATGAACCCGGATTTCTTCTCCAACATTGATGATGTCCAGAAGACACGGAGGGAAGCAAGGGACCTCAAGGAAGATCTCCAATGGATCGTGAGTGGTAATGGTTTTTACATCGAAGACGATAGAGTGGGTGAGATCTACGAGGATTATATCTTCTGGTCCATAACCATGAGAGTATTTCTCGTCATTCTCTCATTCCCTCTCTTCCTCCTCTGCTTCTATCTTGTCCTTGTGGGTTCCAGGATAGGAATGGAGAACAAGGTCCAGGAGATCTCTCTGCTCAAGGTCAAAGGAGCGACGAAACGCCAGATATTCTGGATGTTGATGCTGGAATCCCTCATTCACGGGTCCGTGGGGACACTGTTTGGAATATTGTTGGGAACAGCCCTGTCAGCAGTTTTCATATCTTTCTTCCTCGGAAAGACAGTAGGGATACTATCTCTACTACCCGGAGGGACGATGGTCATAACTCTTCTGATCATCTCATACGTTCTTGTTACACTTATCAGATTGAGGTCCATGAACAGGCTCTCCAAGATGGACATACTCCAGGCCGTAAGGGGTTCTCCGGAAAGGAAGGAGAAGGAATACAAGCCTGGGAAGGATATTGTGATAATATCGATCATACTCCTTCTGATCGGAACAATGTCCTTCTTCAATGAGAGGAGACCCGAGGGACTTTTCCAGCTGGCATTGTATTCAATTACAGAGGTCTTCAAACCCTTGCTGGTCCTTTTCCTTCCATTTCTACTGATACTCTCCGGGTCCAGACTCCTTGTCCAGGGCATCCCGCAGACCATGGACATCGTGGCAAGACCCTTCAGGTCCTTGAACAGGGAACTTCATATGCTCCTTGTATCCGGTCTGAAATATCGGAAGAAAAGTGTTGCAATTATGGCCATACTCATTTCGATCACGGTCTCATTCGGCATACTGGTCCTTTCCCAGATGGAGACGAGGGAGAATGGTATTGAGGCCAGCCTAGAGTCCTCTGTCCCAACGGATCTCTATGTAGCAGTATCCGGTGCCAATGGGGATATGGGATCGAACATAAGTTCGATCGATGGCGTCAATGAGGTCATAACAGTTCAGAACTTGGATGTCAGTTATCAGATCGGTAATGACCAATATGGAGACTGGGGTTGGGGTAGTCTGATTGCCTTTGAAACGGACGAATATCGGAAAGTGGTCTCTCCTTCGAGGGAACTCCTGATCGATGGCGGATGGATAGATAAGCTGGATGGTCCCGTAAATCCTATTCCAGTGATAGTCAACAGGATGGCATCCAGGGAGAATTCACTTGTCATTGGTGACAGGATAAACATCACCCTTGGTTACCAATGGCAATGGAAAGTAAGTCCCGAAGACGATTTTCAAGAATATACCGAGATATATCTTGAATGCAGGATCGTTGGAATAGTGGACCACTTATCCGGATTGAGAAGCAGGACCGCATCTGAACTCATTGATGAAGAGAGGTGGGGTGAGGGTGACCACTACTTCCTTACGGACCTTTACGAGGAACCCGCAATATACATTTCAAAGGATAATATTCCTGAATCATATTTGCCAGGAACCTGGTCCTATCTCGTGGATGTCAAGGGTGATAATGAACGGGTAGAGGAGAATATTACAGCTCTAAGTTGGGACGAGGGACCAGCAGTGATCGTCGATAGGGATGAGGAATTAGAGAATATCAAGGATATACCGGCAAACAAAGGAATGGACCTGATGCTTATCGTCCAATTCTCTTGTGTCCTGATCGCGGTCGTAGTAGGACTTTTCCTGATCCAGGTTGTCCAGAACACAGCAAGGAGAAGGGAGTTTGCTGAGGTCCTTGCAAGAGGAGCTACCAGGGATAATGTGTTCAGACTACTGCTCTCTGAGGGACTGGTGGTGCTTATTGCAGGGTTATTTATCGGAACGATGACAGGTTTCATTGTCAGTTATGCTTTTCAGACAGTATTCACAGGTGACTGGGCAACATCCATTGGAGATTTCGGATCAAATATCGATGTAGAGAACAGGATAACAATCGACAACGGAGTTGTCTTCCCCCCGTCCATACTGATCATTCATCTGGTCACAATTTCATCAATGGTGCTGGCGATCTATCTGGTATCACTATTTTCATCGAAGATCGATATCGCCTCGAACCTGAGGATGAGAAGGAGCTAATACTTCCCCGAAGGGGTCCTTTCCGGATATTCGAAAACGGTCAACGATAGCAGTCTTCTAAGAAGTGTCATGGGCATACCGATCACATTATCCTCCTCTCCGAAGACTACTCTCGCACCTATGGGTCCTCTATCTTGAATGCCGAAGGACCCAGCTTTCCCCTTCCATTGACCGGTTGAGAGGTAATCCTCCACACCTTCTATTCCACCATCCATTTCCACAATGGATACCTCGTATCCATGGATGGTCTTACCTTTCTTCACATCGTGGACAACCAGCCCGGATATCACTCTGCAGGGATGATCCTGTTGAAGCAGAAGCATCCTTTTTGAATCTTCCATATCATTTGGTTTTCCAAGTATCTCACCATTACAAACCCCAATGGTATCAGCACCGATGATGATGTCATCCGATCCTTCACTAACGGATAGTGCCTTTCTCATTGCGTTCTCCATAACAAGTTCCTCAGGAACACCTGAGAGGACCTCTTCTGCCGTGGGTTCCATAACCCTGAACTCATACCCCGCTTCCTCCATCAATCTCCTTCTTCTGGGGGATGATGATGCCAGGATCAGCCCCAATCCATCACTCCCACTCAATAGTTCCAGGGGGTTTGGATGTGACATCCACAGCCACTCCATCAACTCCATCGAGTCCCATCAATTTCTCAACTATATCATCAAAGAACGCATCCGGAAGTTCGGATACCTCTGCGGTCATGGCCCTCCTGGACCAGACAGGTCTTATTACGACCATCTCCCCTGAACCATACCCCACAGGGATCAGGACCGTTGGACACTGCCAGATGGAATCGTAAAGACCGTATTCCTTTAACCCTTCCATCACTATTGAATCGGCCCTCCTGAGGAGGTCCATCCTATCCTTTGTGATATATCCCTCCACAGGAGATGGCGTCTCAGGGAAAACAGGGTCTAACATCAATATGCATCTGTTGATACCTCTGATCCTGTTTACCAGTCTCGTTGAAAACAGTTTCAACTCCTTCCAGTCCAGGTCCTCTCTTTTCAACCAAAGGGCAACCGGATGTTCGTATGAACGCGCATCACCTTTCACTCCAACAGAAAGGACCGGTAGGACCATGCCTTTCACTTTCCCTCTGGACCAATCATCGGCTTCGATTGCCTTATCAACTATAGGTTGGACCTCTGTCACTGCTGTAAGATTATTTTGAATCAGATCACAGTTCTGACAAAGGGCCCTTATACCCAGTCCAGGTCCCGGGAACGGATGCCTGTGAACTAGCTCCTTTGGAAGGCCGAGCATCTCTCCTACCTCTCGGACCTCGGCTTTGTACAAGTCCTTGACAGGTTCGATCACCCTTCCTTCTGATATCATCTCCATTATGACATCGACCCTGTTGTGGTGTGTCTTGATGACATCTGCGTTCTTGGTCCCACCGCTCTCGATGGTATCCGGATAGAGGGTTCCCTGTGCAAGGACCCACTCTTCATCCCTTGTAAAGGCTGCCTCATCGTTGATGATATCTATGAAAAGCCTGCCGATTATCTTCCTCTTCTCTTCAGGGTCCACCTTTCCTGAGAGCTCCTTCAAATACTTTTCAGACGCATCCACAACTATGAAATCCTTCAAACCCTGATCCCTCAGGGCTACTTCCACTTTCTTAGATTCATTTTCTCTCATCAGGCCTGTGTCAATATGGACGAACATCAACTTTTCATCTGGGAGGGCCCGATTCAATAAAGCGGCTACCACTGTTGAATCCACACCTCCAGAGACAAGGCAGAGGACCTTTCTATCCAAGGCTTCATCCCGGATCCCTTTTATGATCCCTTCCAGGTTTGCTCTTGTTGTCCAATCAGGAGTGGCCTTGCAGATCTTGGTCACGAAGTTATCAAGCATTTCGATACCATGGATCGTATCTTCGACCTCGGGGTGGAATTGGAAACCCCATCTTTTTCTCATTGGATCCGAAAATGCAGCGATCGGACAGTTCTCCGTAAAACCGATCGTCCTGAAACCAGGTGGGATCTTTGTGACCTTATCCCCATGGCTCATCCAGATCCTGTCGTCCTGTTCGATCCCATCGAATACCGGATCATCAACGGTGTTAAGAGAAGCGAAACCATATTCTTTGAGATCCGATCCCTGAACGATCCCTCCGTAATGGATCGCTATCTGATGCATGCCGTAACAGAGACCTAAAATGGGAATATCAAGCTCCAGGATGCCCGGTTCGATCCTTACAGAACCTTCTTCATGTATGGAATCCGGCCCACCTGAGAGGATGATACCTTTCATACCTTCGAGATCGGTCGGCAATGATGAAGGGTCCATGATAACCGTCTTAACATTCACCCTGTCCCTGATCTTGGTGGCTATCAGGTGTGCGAACTGTCCTCCGTTATCGATCACGGCGATGATATCACGCATCATCATTCACCGACCAATTCCCTGCCCGATCTCAAGACCTTCTCTCTCATCTTCTTCAGGTGGCCCTCAAGGGCTTCAAGATATGAGGTATCCGAAGTGGCCAGGATCCTTACTGCCAGCAAGGCCGCATTATCACCTCTATCAAGTCCAACAGATCCAACCGGGATCCCGGGAGGCATCTGGACTATGGAGAGGATGGAATCAAGATTGAGCTTTCCTGAAACTGGGACTCCGATCACCGGCATAAGGGTATGGGCTGCCACCACTCCAGGGAGGGCCGCTGAAAGACCTGCGATCGCGATGAAGACCTTGGCAATGGAGCCTTTAACGTTTTCTTCGACAAGGGCTGGCGTCCTGTGGGCTGATGCTATCGTGATCGAGTAAGGGACCTTGAGTTCTTCAAGTATGCTTACAGCTTTCTTCGCCACAGGTAGGTCGCTTCCGGATCCCATAAAG
The DNA here is from genome assembly GCA_965234725.1 of Thermoplasmatota archaeon. Lineage (GTDB taxonomy): Archaea > Thermoplasmatota > Penumbrarchaeia > Penumbrarchaeales > Penumbrarchaeaceae > Penumbrarchaeum > Penumbrarchaeum helgolandense. The sequence continues at coordinate 54,644 of CBDDUX010000002.1, forward strand.
ATATGGACCTTACAATTACCTATACCGACGAGGTTATTCCCTCCTGAGAGGTTCTCTTCTCCGGACATGTCAGCCCGATCGAGGCCGGGGTAATAAATGGTTTCTCCTTTTCAAGGATGAATTCTTCAATGAAAACGTTGATATACGGACCTTACCTCTCTCAACAAGGATAAAGGCCATCGGATACTTTTCCGAAGGAGATGTGTGATATGCTCAGACGGGATTTGTACAACAGGCGGGTAGAGGACATAATGTCCAAAGTCGAATGGACCGTGGAGCCCCTGGACCCTCTGTCAGAGGCACTGGGGAAGATGAAAAAGTATAAGGTAAAAGAATTGCCAGTAGTTGAAAAGGGCAAGCTAAAGGGTCTTTTGACCTTCAGGACAATTACCAGAAGAAGGAAGATGGCAATATCTGCCCATGTGAAAGGTTTTATGATCAGTCCACCCAAGGTGAAGTCCACTGACAAGATCCACAAAGTGGCCGAATGGTTGATCAATAGGGATTTCTCCTCTCTACCTGTCACTCATAAGACCGATGTAACGGGAATGATATCTCGAAAGGACATCATAAAGACCCTAAGGGAGGACGAGGAGTTGAGGAATACTCCTGTTGAGTCCATTATGAACTTCGCTCCAACGACCATAGATACGGGTTTGGGAATGAGAAAGGCTCTAACCCTGATAGATCTTGCAGGGGATACATCGGCAGCCGTAATCAATGAAGAGAAGAAATTCCTTGGAACGATCAGCACAAGAGATCTCGTTACTTATCTTGAGGCTCCAAGGAAGAGACCATCGAAAGGGGACTTCCAGGGGGAGAAGATCCATAGGGATAGGTCCATCGACTCTCTCACAGAAATGCCACAGGCATTACTCAGAACGGACCTATTGAGTAAACTCATGGACATCATGGTCGACCAGGAGGTCGATACGGTCTACATTCTGGATGGAGACGAACTAGCCGGATCTGTAAACGAAGTTGACCTGCTGGAACTTTTCATGAGAGGTCCCTCCCGAGGGGGTCCACTTATACAGGTAGCTGGTATTGATGACGTCAAGTTGATGGATGCCTCGGACCTCGATAACTTCATCAAGAAATTCTCCTCAAGGATCGAGAAGTTCACCCCGGTATCAGCGATCACTATCAGGATAAGACATCATCACCATGATACAGACGAGGACAAGTACACTGTCAACGTGAAATTGACAACTCCTACTGAGGTCATTGCAAGGGAAGCCTATGATTGGGACCTTCTGGTTGCCATAGGAAATGCTTTCGTCCACATTGAGCAGCAGCTGAAGAAAGAAAAGTCAAAAGCTCAGAAGGGTTCAAGAAAACATGTTTAGGCCCTATACTTTCCAGTAGGAAGACTGCACATCTCTGAACTGCTTGATCCTAATATTATCAGGCATTACTTCTCTGGTTTCAGCATACCTTTGAGGTGTTTCCATGGGTTCATCCAGGTGGAGTGCCATTGACCCAACGAAGATCTCGGCGAGGGCTCTTGGGTGATATCCGCCCTCCAGCTCATAGACCACTCTCCCATTTGATACCCTCTCTCCAATGTCCTTTATCTTTGAGATCAGGTTAAGATATCCGGGGGTGGAAAGTGTCAGGGAGGTTAGAGGGTCCATGATGTGTGAATCACCTCCTATTGAGACCATTATCAGGTCGGGAGAGAATTCTTCGGTTATCGGAACTATCAATTCATCCATGCATTCAGCGAATGAAGGGTCTCCTGAGCCACCCATCAGAGGCATGTTGACGGTCTTCCCCTCCCCAGACCCTCTTCCGATCTCGTTGTGGTGACCGGTACCTGGGAATATCCCCCATTGATGGGTCGATATGTAGAGGACATCCGGGTCCCTTGCAAAAATATCGCTTGTTCCATTGCCATGATGAGCATCGATATCTATTATTGCCACTCTTGATATGTTATCATAGGTTTCAAGAGCTGATCTGGCAGCGAGGGCTACGTTGTTGAAATAACAGAATCCCATATTGTAATTATAGCCTGCGTGGTGACCCGGAGGTCTTGGAATTGAGAATACGGCTCTTTTTTCCCTGACTGCAAGGTCCATTGCTGAAACCACACCGCCTGCCGCTCGTAGTGACATATCGAAGGTCCTATCATGATGATATGTATCCGGGTCCATGAAACCCACACCAAAGTCTCTAATTCTGTTGATATGGTCCTCATCATGGACCTTTAGGAGGGATTTCGGGTCAACTGGTTCTGGGGTCATTATTCTGACAGGCAGTTCGATCTCTTTCATAAGATCCAATATTGCCTCGACCCTGTCTGGGGATTCCGGATGGCCCGGAGTCTGTGTGACCTGCGAATAATCCGGGTGATAGTATAGAGGTATGGGGACCAAGGGCATGGATATCATTTGCAGGAGCGAAGGATCCCTAAATAAAACTATTGGGATGGGATATTCCGATCACCTGAAAGGCACCCTTTTACTCCCTTTTAAAATGTAATAGATAAATGCTAGGAATGAGGCCGATCCAGCAAGTATCATTGGACCTTCATAAGGTATTTCTGGAAGAAGCTCCACAAGGACCAAAGCTAAGATGGGTCCGATCAGTGCTGAAAGGCTGATGGATGAATTAAGCAGCCCCACTGCAGATGCCCTCTCCTTGTTCTTGATGAGCATGGACCTCAGAGAGCCGACATAGAGGTTTGCCCAGGATAGACCAAGCAGGACCTGTGTGATAAGGAAGAAAGGGAAGGACTTCACAACTATGAAGGATAACACGGCAAGTGAAGTTAGGATCAACCCCAGACCAACAGATTTTCTTGGACTGATCCTGTCTCCCAGAAGGAACATAGATCCAAACTGAGTGAAAGCATTGACCGCCTGGACCAGACCGATCTGAATTAGGCTAAGACCTATCTCATCCTTTAGGAAAAGAGGCCACAAGACCCATATTGACGATGCAGATGCATGTCTTAGAATGAATGGGATTATGATTTCCCTGTTCCTGTTAATCAGTTTAATTGGTATGAGGGGAGATCGGATCCGGATCTCAGGAATCGGTTTGAGCCCCATTGCGATCAGGAATGAGATCATGACCATAGCAGAGGCCATGTAGAAAACTCCCCTTACTCCAAATATATCAGCTATTGGTCCAGCTATAAGCAGGGCTGAGCCCCAACCCAGGGAATTGAAGGCTGAGAACCTGCCCATGCTCGCTCTTGCTTCGAATGCGTATGCAGCCAATGCGGCCGGATACATTCCGAATCCTATTCCTGTAAGGAACCTGAAGCCCATCAGTGTGGATGTCGAGTTCCCAAGAGCCTGGATGAGAACGAGGAAGGTTAGAGAGACCAGGCCTATGAGAAGGATCTTTCTCTTTCCAAACCTGTCAGCAAGTCTGCCGAAGATATAGGATGAAAAGAATTGTGCAAAGGAATAGATCATTGCCATTATGACGATCTCGGTCCTGGAAAGACCAATCTCGTTTGCCAAAATGGCTATGTATGTAAAGGAAGAGAGGAAGGCCCCTCCCGCCAGTATCTGAATGAGAGCTATCCTCTTGAACACATAACTTGTAAAGAAAGGACCGATATAATCTTTGACATAGATCAATTATTCAGAACGTTTCCAGCTTTATCAAGAAATCCAGAGGCCATATCATATGCGGACTGGTCCATCAATATCTTTGCTTTGTCCAGGAACTCCCTTGCTTCCAGATATCCTTCCTGGCCTACCTTTTCTTTCAATAGATTATCAAGATATGTCAACTTGGTTGAAAGTTCGGTGACCATTAGATGGGTCTTAGAATCCTTCATTATAGATGATAGTTTGTTGGCGATCTTCCGGGCTCTGATATATTCACCCTTCCAGAAGGTCTCCTCCACCTGTTTTAAGAGGTATTCTTCATAGGAAACATCAACATCATTTGTTTTCAGCTCGTCTATGGAACCTCTGAGTTCGATAATCATCTTTGGGATATCTCCCTTGATGGACTCTGTTTCAAGCCTTTCAAGGATCTCTTTGGCCTTTCTGGAAGAGTTAATGGCTTCCACGGGTTTATCCTCGGACATCTTTTCATTAGCCTGTGATATCAGTTCCTCTATCTGGTTCTTGAAGAATCTCTCTTTGGGGGATCTTGGCTCTTCGGGGAATAGGGCCCTGAGAGTCCTTGAGATATCATCGATGGTCTCCTCCACTTCCTCCTTTAACCGATCCTGAGGTGAGAGGATAACATCTGTGATCTCCTCGCAGAGCTCAAGAACGTGGTCATAACGACCCTTGGAAAGGCTGCTCTTTGCCTCATTCACGATCTTCTTGGCTTTGGACATATCCTTGCCCCTGGACTCCTCGTGTTTCATTTTTAGCCAGACCCTTTGCAAGGAATCGAGGGCATTTGAATACTTCTCAGCGGTGGCATCATCATTACATTTCGGTTCGTTCTCTTCGAATCTGCATTCGGTTTCTTCCTTGGGTTCCAAGGTGGAGATCATAAGGTCATAGGCTTCCTTTAGGTTCCCTTTGGAGAATCTCTCCCTTGCTTCTTTGATGGTTCGGTCCAATTTCATCCTTGATACAGCATCGCTTCCCTCTTTCTGATCCTGTATCACCTTTTCAACAAGGTCGTTGAACATGGTTTCCCTTGCTTTGGTCAGAAGGCCTATCGATAGTTTCCGATTTGAGTATTCAAGGGCTTCCTTGGAAAGATTGATGAAGTTCATTGCCCTCGTAATGGATAGGTCTCTCCTCTTGGACTCTTCAACCTGCCAGAGTGCCTCATCAAGAAGTATTTTCAACTGGTTATCTTCAAGGGCAGCCATTGACCATTCTCCTAAAGGGGTGTTTTATATAAACATACAGATTCGTTTATTATCGTTTCCCTCATTTTTCGAACAAGTGAAAATCTGCTTCTTAAAAATATAATGTCTCTCTTCTCTAATCGTTTATACTTGTCTTGATTATAAACTGTTTTCCCCTTTGATATCCATTGGAACCAGCTGTCCTCGAGAAACCTTTTATACCCAACCTCAATCTACACGTGCGGGGACCATAAATGGTATACAGATTCAAGGTCCCACTGGACAGGGTGGGAGTCCTTATAGGAAAGAAGGGTGAGACCCTTAAGGACCTTAAAGAAAAGGGAAAGACCGATATCGAGGTCGATTCCGAGACAGGAGAGGTCACTCTATTGGATGATATGTCGGACGATCCATATCTTTCTTTCAGGATGAGGGATGTTCTCAGGGCCATTGGTAGAGGATTTTCTCCCGAGGCAGCATTGAAGCTCCTTGATGATGATATGTATTATGAGGAGTTCGATATAAGGGATTTTTCCGGAAAATCCAGAAAGAGGATCCTTCAGGTCAGATCAAGATTAATAGGATCTGGTGGGAAAACCAGACATCTCATCGAGGAGCTCACCGATTGCCAGGTCTCGATCAAGGGGAATACAGCTGCAATAATTGGTGATATCGAGGGAATGAAGGTTGCCTCCAAGGCGATAATGATGATCCTGAACGGATCAGAGCATTCATCGGTCTATACCTTCATGGAGAGGAAGAGGAAGGACCTGAAGGTTGCAAGGTGGGGATTCTGACCTTCTACATCTATTTGCCTCATTGTGTGATGCTTTGATGGGATCCGGAAGACGGCCTTTCTTCATTCCTATCAGGACCTTTGTTACCTCTTTCAGGTCTGTCCTGTTGCCTCTTGAAATGAAGATCGGTCTTCCTCCTCCATGCCTGGAAGCATAACCAATGACCTCTCCTTTGTCCTGGACCTCTGCTATCTCTTCTTTGTGGTTGACATTAATCCAAATACCCATCTTTCCAGTGATCAGTTTCTTTGCTACACCACAGGTCATCAAACCTGTAACGGCTCCGATCTGACAGGCTATCCCCATCCTTTCAGGATGAAGATATCCATTCCCATCCATGACCACCAGCGTCCTTTCATCGATCAAACCATTTTTCCACGCCTTATTTAAAGTAGGGAGAATGACAGGTGCTTCCCTGAAGAAAAGGAATCCGCTGACATATGGTATCCCCGTCATACCCCTATGGCATATCTTTCCATTCTCTTTCCCCTGGAGGTCCCTTGCACAAACTGCACAAACATGATCATTTCCCTTAGATGAGATATCTATTCCAGCGACCTGGTTAAAGGGGCTATTGGTATCCGATAAAAAAGAGGCTGACTTCTTCTGAAGATCTCTAAGGGAGTTGAAGGGAGGTTCCTCCAAGACTATCTCCTCGATCATGTACCTTTCCGGAACGTAGAGATCCTTACCTCTGAGTTCGAGGTCAATTTCCGAAGATAGTTCGATGATGGAAGAGACCGGCACTCTTCCATCTGAATATACCATTCTATGTGAAAGATTATCAGGATCAGATGACCAGCTTCCAACAGATCTTGAGGCTTTTATGGTTCCTAAAGCTGATGCCACCGATCCAAAGTTAACAGCATTGCCTTCTGGCACATGTGACATTATATATGATACCCAACTGTTGAAATCCAGTAATGGGAATATCTCTCTTACAAGGTGCTCCTGTAAATCGTTTTGAGATCCAGGTACCTCCAAGACCGATCTGAAAAGACGTTCGATCCCATCATTGGGTTCTATGAATAGTCTCAATGGTCCATAAATGGATCCCCTGGAATATATAGACCGATGGTATCACATTTTAATCAAGGGTCGCCCGTCTCCCGACAAAGTTTAATATAGCAACCCGTTATCGAAGGTGAACCCCGATCTCGGGGACTATTTCGAGGTGTGAAAATGGCTGTTAAGATAGACAAGGATACTTGCATCGGATGCGGAGCTTGCGTCGGGACCTGTCCGGTCCAGGCACTTTCGATGGTAGACGGTAAAGCGGATGTGGACGAGGGAACCTGCGTAGATTGCGGAGCCTGCGTCGGTGTCTGCCCTGTCCAGGCCCTATCGCTTTAAGATCCCAATATGGTTGCCAGGGTGGTTCATACCTCCCTGGCTTTCATATCTTTCTTCTTCCCCGGTTCCCGGATGTATATCTTCTCATATTTTCATCTTATAGAATGACATATAGGCTTTGTATGTGGCCCATACATCGGCCTTTGAGGAAATTTCCATGGGTGAATGCATGGATATCAAAGCGGGTCCTGCATCCACAACATCCATATTATGTTCAGCAAGGAATTTAGCTATCGTTCCCCCACCTCCTTCGTCAACCTTCCCGAGTTCTCCCGTCTGCCAGGGGACATTTGCTGTGTTCAAGGTTTTTCTTATCATGCCCATGAACTCTGCACTCGCATCATTGGATGAATATTTCCCCCCGGATCCCGTATATTTGGTCACACATATTCCGAGTCCTATCCTTGCGGCGTTTTGAAGCTCATGTACCTGTTTGAAGGAAGGGTTGACCGCACCATTCACATCTGAAGAGATCGCTTTGGTATTGGAGAGGGCCTGCCTCAGTTTCCTGTCAGGATAATCAGGTTCAGAATATTCTAGGATGGATGAGTAGACCTCCTCCAGGAACCTTGACTTGATGGAGGTCGGGCCATCAGAACCTATCTCTTCCTTATCGATCACAAGGGCCATTGCGGTCCTCTGAGGGTTCTTGATGTCCATCAATGCCTTTATTGAGGTGTAAGCACAGATCCTGTCATCCTGTCCGTAAGCCCCTATCATCGACCTGTCAAAACCAACTTCCCTTGCCGGGCCGGCGGGAACCACCTCAAACTCGGCTGATACGAAATCCTCCTCCACCATTCCATATTCCTTGTTTAGATGGTCGAGGACCCAAAGCTTGACCTTCTTCTTGGATTTCTTATCCGAGAATGGCAAAGATGCAAGGAGAACATTCAACTCCTCCCCTGTGATCCCTTCCATGAGCTTCCTCTCCCCCTGTTTCTTTCTGTATAAATGGGGAAGGAGGTCACATATGGTAAAGATCGGATCATCCAGGGATTCACCAATGTGTATGTCTACTTCCTTTCCGGAATCCAGGATCACCTTTCCGTGAATGGCAAGAGGGATGTTCACCCAATGGTATTTCTTGATCCCACCGTAATAATGGGTTTTCAGGAGGGCCAATTTCGTATCCATGTCCTCGTAAAGAGGATTTTGTTTAAGATCGAGTCTGGGTGCGTCCGAATGAGAGGAAACGAGGTTTGCACCCTTGGTTATGCTGTCCTTTCCAATGATGAATGCCGCCACGTTCTTGTTACGATTGACCATGAAAGCCTTCGATCCAGGGACCAATTCCTTATATTCCTTGATATTTTTGAATCCTGCACTTACCAACATCTCCACAAGAATATCTGTTGATAATCTCTCGGTCTTTGCCCTGGAAATGAAATCCATGTAATCCTTCGAGAGCTTCTCTATCTCCAGAAGTTGTTTATCCGTCGCTGTCTCCCATATCATCTTCCTCTCCATGGACAACTCGGACTCTCTGGACGATACTTCATTTTTCCCTGTCATCAACACAGCTCCAGTTCTGTGAGGGAGATGGATTGGTATTGCTTATGGTTTTTCCCCCGAAGGGTCTAAAAACGATCAATGAGGTCCACCCCCATGGCCGTAAATGAGGTGGAGGTGAAGATCTGGTTATCAACCAGCCTTCTCCCGGCAGAACAGGAAGAGGCTGCCCATGATATGATCCAGATCCTTTTGGACTCCGGCTGGGATGAAGATTCAACTGTAATCATGAGCGATACATACCTCTCTCACCCAAGCAGGGATTTCTCCGAGACCGATGAGGCATTGAGGATCAGGACTGTCAAGGACCTTGAAGATGGTCGAGTTCAGGTATATTTGACCTACAAAGGTCCAAAACTATCCAAAAGGTCCAAAGCAAGATATGAAATGGAGCTTAAGATCCCTGGGGGAGATGGGATGAGGGAGATCCTGGAAAGACTGGGATTTCGCAAGGTATTGAAAGTGATCAAGGAGAGGAGAACATTCACCATGGATGATATGGAAGCTTGTATCGATCTTGTACCCGACCTTGGCTGCTTCCTTGAGGTGGAGGTCATGGATGATGACATCAAGAGAGGAGAGGCCCGGGTCCTGAAGTTCCTTGAAGATTGGGAGCTTGAAAAAACAGAAAGAAGATCATATCTTGAGCTCTTGATGGAGAAATTGGTTTAAATGTGAGGCGATATGCAGACCGACGGGTGATCCCTTGGCAGATGAAATGGATAGGATCAAGGATGAACTGAGTCTAAATGAAAAAAGACTTCTTCTCGCGCTGAAAGATGAGAGATCATTGAGGCCTGATAAAGCGGTCAGGAAGGGTGGTTTTGCCAAGGAGGTCGAGGTAATGAGCGCAGCCTCATGGCTCAGAACAAAAGGTCTTCTGATCATCCATGAAGAGTTCCTCCATAAGGTGTCACTCGGGAGAAAGACATATGCGACCCAGGGTTTACCCGAAAGGAAAGTACTTGAGTACCTCGGGAAGAACCAAGGAGCGGCAAGCCTGAAAGAGCTCGAAGAGAAGGGGAAATTGTCCGGTTCCGAGATCGGAATATCGATAGGTTGGCTGAATAGGAAGAAATGGGCAAAGGTCCGCAAGGAGGAAGGGGAGACATACCTCATTATCACGGAAACGGGAAAGAAGGCCATCGGGAAAAAGGGTGAAGATGAGGAATTGATAGAGATCCTCTCCAGGAAAGAGATGGACTTAGAAGATATTGCAGTGGATGTCTACAGGTCCCTGAAGGGGAGAAAGGATGTCATTGCTGAAAAAGAAGAGGTCCAAAGACGTCTGGAGCTGACGGATCTGGGACGGAAGATCGCAGTATCCGGTCTTGAGATCAAAAGAGAGGTATCGCAGCTTACACCCGAACTTCTTCGAACAGGAAAGTGGATGGATGTGGATTTCCGGAGATATGATGTCAATACGATGGCCACCACTCCCTCTGGAGGGCGTATCCATCCGGTTACAAATATTATCGAGAAGATAAGACGGATATTCTTGGAGATGGGTTTTACGGAGATATCCGGAAACTACGCCGAACTTGAACTCTGGAACATGGACGCTCTATTCATTCCTCAAGATCACCCTGCAAGGGAAGAGCATGATACATTTTATGTGGAAACCGTGGGAAAAATGGGTCCGATGGAATTCAATGAGAGAAAAGGAATGGATCCATACAAGATTTTCTCAGAGGTCCACGAGACAGGAGGGACTACCGGGTCCAGAGGATGGGGTTACAGGTGGTCCAGGGAGAAAGCAGATAAGGCCATCTTAAGGACGCATACAACAGTTAACACCATTAGATATTGTTTTGACCACCCGGAACCACCTATCAAGGTTTTTTCCATAGAAAAGGTCTTCAGGAACGAATCGATCGATTCCACCCACTTGCCCGAGTTCCATCAGATCGAGGGTATACTTGTTGAAGAAGGAGCCTCCATGAACATGCTTGTGGGACTTCTCAAGGATTTCTATGAGAAGATGGGTTTCTCCGACATCAGGGTCAGACCCGGATATTTCCCGTATACAGAACCCTCACTTGAAGTTGATGTTCTGTTCCATGGTAAATGGATGGAGCTTGGAGGTGCGGGTATTTTCAGACCTGAGGTGACAGGACCTGCTGGAATAGACCTCCCTGTTCTTGCCTGGGGCCTGGGTCTGGAAAGGCTGGCCATGATGGTACTTGACAGGAAGGATATTAGGGACCTCTACATCTCTGATGTGGAATGGCTCAGGACCGTTCCTCATGTGTGAACTGTCCATTCAACTCATCCGACCGAATCAGTATAATATCTTGCATACTCTATTCCTTCCGGGAAGGATGATCCATAGGAATTCAATTTCGATAATTTCAACGGTCCTACTATTACTTCTTATAGGATCACCCTTACTTCAACCGTATGTTTCCGGACAGGAAGATCCTGATGAATGGTCTTTCCCCCCAATTTATATCACCTATGACGGAAAGTTCAAGAATGTTTCTGTAGAACCAGGATCAAACAATACATTCTCGGTATCTGGAAAGATCCATGCAATCTATCAAGGGCGGGAGAATGACTCGAAAGTATTCCAAATAATGATGATGGTAACCGGAGATATCCTTTCGGAATACCGGACTCCCAAGATCCCCATCTCCCAGGATGAACCTATTACGAATTATACCGTTCTGGTAACCCCGTCCTATGGACTCCAGGCAGAATTGGATGCAGAGATATGGATCGTCGCTTACGTGGTCCATCCTGACGATCCGAACCAGATCGACTATTTTGGACGTGGCCAGATCAATCTTAAGGTGAAACAATATGGGGCTTTCTCGGTCCATCGGACGATTGTCACAGAGAGGGTGCCAGTTGGTGAATGGAGAACAGTTACCCTTACAATAAAGAACGAGGGGAATGGAATCGACCGGTTCAACATAACTTTGATATCCTGTCCGGATGAGGTTGACTATGTTCTCGATCTAAGAAGGATCACTATCGAGAGAGGAGGTGAAGGATCCGTCAATATAAGGATCAGGCAGAAGACCGGTTTTTCCTCTTCAAATACCATGAAGATCGAGGTTTCATCAATGTATCCTGGCAGGTACAACAGCTCTATTTTTCTCATTCAATTCGTTACAAAATGGTCAATATCTGATATAGAGACAGGTTTCTGGCTTCCAATTGGTGGAGCGGTTTTGATACTCGTGTTGACCGTCTCGATCTGGTTTGTGGTCTTTAAACCAGAGGTTTCCAGAAGGATCGTTCAAAGGTCTATGAAGAAAAGTTAAATAAACTTTGAAAATCCCTCTCAATTCAATTTAAAGCCAAACTCCAAGATATCATTCAGTCCAGGTGAGACACTTGAAAAGTAAAATTCTGCCCATTGTTTTGATCTTGTTGCTTCAAAGCTTGATAAATATTGATCTCAATGTTGCCATGACCTCACCGATCAGGGGAAATGAGGGTCCTGATATTGAATGGGTCGATACTTTCTCAGGACAATGGAGCACATATCTTAACAAGAGTCACGATCTTGTACTTGACCTGGATGTCCAGACTGGTGAGATGGTCAAGAACAGCTCTTTTTTTGACCCATATTTCTCTCATAATTCCACGATCAAGGCTGCCATAGATGCATCTCCTCAATGGTTGAACAGGACACTTTCATGGAAGTTCCATGACATCAACTCATACAATACCTGGAAGTATACCTCGTTGCTTACAGATCCCAACATAGATATCAGGTACATAGATGAGATCGCCTTCTATGTTGCATACTCCAGTCCTGATAGCTTGAATTCCTACTTCACGGTACCTGATCTGATAGTAGAGAATATCGAAATGATGTACGAGGTTGAAAAAGAGGTCACCTATGCATCCATTACTGATACTGTCAGATCGGATGGACAGCATTCGACAGTGGTATATTCCACTCCTTCAGGAAATGTAACACTACCCGAGGATATCTACTACAGGTACCTCATGATGCCAAGAAGTGAAATGGAACAAGCATCTTACATAAATCTGACTACCTTCAAGAAGACCAACGATCCGTCAATGGGGCTTTTCTGGAGGAGTTTTCTGTACACTGCTGATGATCCTGGTTATCCTGTCCTTCGAGAACTACTTTTGAATGAGTCCAACCTTTGGAATGGTACCAAGAACATGGCTCTCAACAACGGAGCAGTGGGAGCAGTGACCCAATGGGAATCCCAGGTCATGTCATTTGGTTACATGGAGGGTATGAGAAGAGATCATCAACCGATATCACTTTACAAACAGCATATTGGTCTTTGCGGTGAGAACGCGGAGGTCCTGGTGGCAGCTGCAAAGACCGCACTTATTCCAACTGTGGTCACGATAAATTTCGATATGATGCATGCCTGGAACGAATTCTATGACCGCGGTTGGCATCAGTGGGAGGGTTACAGCCAACGGATAGATGATCCGATGGCAGAGGGAATGCCAGGGTCGGTCACGGTAATGACCAACATGGACCCTGACGAGACTTTCTTCACAAATACCGATCTATATACCCCCACCACCAACCTAACAGTGGTTGTTAGGGATGTGAACGGCATCCCGGTGGATGGGGCTATGGTCAAGATCCTTTCCCAACCTTCAGCGAATTACTATGGCATTATACCTCTTCTTGGAAATGCGACCGATGTCAATGGTGAGGCGGGTTTTATGGTTGGTTCGAACTTCGCCTACTTTGTCCAAGTTCTCTCTCCAATTGAGGGATGGTTGAATGAAACATCATATTTGCCTCTGGCTTTTCCAACTACCTCTCCCGGTGGGAATCATGTTTTCAACGTTACCCTGAATACATCAATGCCCTTGAATGTGAACCTGAGCGCTCTTCAGGATGACCCTGGGTATGGGTTCAGGATCGAAGTTATGGCGGAGGATATCGATCAGAGGACAAGGTTCCACAGGGACCCATGGGGATATTTCAGATCAATTGAGAAAGGGTATCCTGATAAGACCAGGCTTGACATATTCTTTCTAGATGACGAGAACCTGGAAGCATACAGGATGGGGTCAGAATTCTTCCCGGCTGCCATATTGAACCTATCCAAAGGAGGCAACGGGTCCGTTATCCTATCTGATGCAGGAGAATGGCATATGGTGATACCAGGGATGGCAAGACCTCTGAGCAGGACCTTCTTATCGGTCAGGGTGAACGTATCAAGGTCCATTGTACATCCCAAGGCATCCATCCTATCCCCATTGGAAGGCACCTACGATATTGGGGAGCTCCTGGAATTCGAAGGGGTCCTTGAACCATCGATCCATGATCAGGGTGATATCTACTATATCTGGAAACTGAAAGGTAGTTCGGAATATCTTTCAACGGAAAGAACTTTTTCAAAGGTATTACCACAGGGTGATCATATTGTTGAATTGCATATTTTCAATGGCTCCGGTCTGATAGATACCACCACGGTATCCATTATGATAATCCAACCCAATCGACCACCGATCGCATCCATTGATGGTCTGGAGAGCGGGGCGATACTTGAGTTTGGAACGACCGTACACCTTTCCGGAAGAAACAGCACCGATCCGGACGATGATCCCCTCACTTATTTGTGGAGAGATGAGAATGATCGATCCGTACTATCAGAGAATGAAGGCATCGACAGGAACTTCCAGGCAGGGGATCATCATTTATCTTTGACCGTAGAGGACCCGGATGGGCTCAAAGATACTGACAATATCCATTTCTCCATCATGGACCCAAATACACCACCAATTCCTTTCATTGAAAGTCCTCTCCCATGGTCAATATATCAAGAAGAGGATGAGATAGAGATATCCGCTGAGGGGACCTACGACCTCGATGACGATCCGATCTCCTACCGGTGGGAGGATGACCTGGACGGTAATGTGTCAAATCTAAAGGATGATACTCTTACCTTTTCCACAGGGATCCATCGATTAACACTTTTCGTTTCGGATGGTAAGGAGACTTCATCGACCTATATCCAATTCCATGTTATTCGGAAAGAGATCGAAACCGATCTTGAACCCATTGCCATCATTTTCAGTCCTAGGAACGGACAGCGTTTCAATGTGACCGACCCCATTGAACTGTCATCTCTTGGAAGTTATGATCCCGAGGGAAAGTCTCTAACATACCAATGGTCCATAGACGTAGGGTCTGTCTCAAATGAAGCTCAATATGTGCTGACACTTTCTGAGGGGATGCATACTATCACCCTCACCGTTGGAGATGGGGTCTTTACAAACACCGTGACAGCTGTTGTCATAGTTGTGGATAGAACGCCTGTAATGTCCCTGAAAGTGAATGGAACTGATTGCACGGGATCAGGTGAGATCATTTTCCTGGAGGGGGAAAATGTGACATTTGATGCCAGTGATTCTATGGACCCTGAAGGATTTGAACTTCAATTCTATTGGATGGTTGGTGATAGATTACTTTCGGACAAGGGATCCTTCAACCATTCCTTCGATGCCGGAATATATTACCTCAGATTGGAAGTATCGGATGTTTCAGGAAGAACCGTTTCAAAGGTCCTATTACTGAGAGTCCTATCCTCGCCGTCAGAAGGTCTCGATGATAATAAAGAAGAACAAACAGATGAGGGGGGCAAAATCCCTTTGATCCTTTATCTCATCCCACTGATCATCATAATGTTGTCCTTATCAGTCATTATTTTTGTTCTGATCAGATCGAAGCAGATGAATAAGGATCATTCTGAAGAAAATGAGTAATTAGTCTTTGCATGGAAGACCTTTAACATATGATGGGGTCCGTATTTTTCCTTTGCTTTCCTCAGTCCTGCCACCCCCATGTCAGCTTCCCGGTTGATGAACTTGTATCTATCCTTAAGGATCATGGCCGTCTCGTTGTTTATTACCTGGTATGATCCTAAGATCTCGAAATTGGCTTTCTCAAAGTGGACCACAGCGGTATCATCGGTCATCTTCTCGAAGAGTGAAAGAGCTTCGATCCTGTCTCCAATACGTATCGCTATACCTGAGACCCCAAGTTCTTCCATGTGCTCGAGAGAATACATGTTGGCCTGCCTTTCTGAAAGCAAGAAGGGTTCTTCTTTACACCCTTTCATCATACACCATCTTCTGAGAAAATCCTTTACTTCCTCTTTGTTCCCACCGTCTATCGGTTCAACCTGGTAATGGTTTTCCCTTCGGAACTTGTTGAGGTAGTTCCTGATCTTGAGGTATCTCTTCCCCGGAAGGTCAGCCAGATCAGATGAGCTGTAAACGTATTCGAAATAATCCCTGTGAGGTGTGTATTCAAGTTCGGAAAATTCCTCCGACATCCAATCATAGGTCCTCTGACCGATCATTGAAAGAACAGGTTCCAAACCTTTCAAACCTGTCATTTCCATTACTTTCAAGAACT
Source organism: Thermoplasmatota archaeon (assembly GCA_965234725.1). Classification (GTDB taxonomy): domain Archaea; phylum Thermoplasmatota; class Penumbrarchaeia; order Penumbrarchaeales; family Penumbrarchaeaceae; genus Penumbrarchaeum; species Penumbrarchaeum helgolandense. Next base: position 70,467 of record CBDDUX010000002.1, read on the forward strand.
TCTCCCTTGAGAATTCTCCTATTGGAGGTCTGATCCTTTTTACACCCTCCAGTACAGTGATCAAGATGATGCAATCATCCATCCAGGCATACAGGTAATCCATATAATGTGACCATGACATCATATCCGAATGCATATAGTCGGAATGTTCCAAAGGGTACCTCTCATATTGTCTTCTGAACATGTCCATATCTTCCAGGTCCACCTTCTCGAATTCCTCCAATCTCATTTCTCATTCCCCTCATTTCGAAGAAGCATGGGTGTACCATTAAAGGTCCTGAATCCAAGTGGTTCATAAAAACCCATTGTATCCCTTTCCGCTATAAGGCCGATCCAGGACAGACCGGATCCCCTGGCATATTTCACAAGCTCTGATATGATACACTTACCTATACCTTCTCCCCTCCTGTCAGGGAAGACAACAACGTCCTGTATGTAAGCATCGCTCACCCCATCCGAGATGGTCCTTCCCATACCAACGGCTCTTTTTAAGATCGTGTCATATGCGACCACGAAATCAAAGGACCCTCTTATGAGGGGTCCGATGCCCGTGTGATCATACTCATCCCTCCACCATGATCCTGCCTTATATAGGTCAATGATCTCTGATGTTTCCCATTCCTTGACATGTCTGTAATCTATTGAGATAATGACCACCCCTTTGGAAGAAAACCCTCTGTTTTTTAGGGAAACAACCAAATTCATGTAAGTATATCGGTAGACTGGTCTTTTCACGGAAAAGGTTTTCTCCTATCTGACCAATATGCCGATATGGGAAGATCGGGATCATTTCTCATAGTTTTTTTTGTATCTATTATATTCTTCTCACTCCCTTTTATTAGGGGACAGGTCATGGATGATCCCGGAGAAGTTGATCACACCAGAGCTCCAGGAGAACAGTTGTATCCGGCTCCAAGCGTTACCCTATCCTTCAGCCAGGACGAGTACGATCTGAACCCCGATCCTATCTCTGGCGGCGATACAAGGATATTGGGAACTGTCACATGCATCATACCCGACGTAGTGCCACCAACTATCCTTTGCCAGGTGACTCTCTCCCTTTTCTCTAATCTTGCACAGAATTCAGACATCGAGGAATTGTATTTCAATAAGGATGACCCAACAATGGGATTCGATATGAATATCTGGGTCCTAACCGATCTTGTAGGCGATACCAGGATCGATCTGGATGTTGAACTTAGGTGGGAGTACTACCAGACTGGTCAGGGGAGCGGTTATCCCGACCATTATTTCACGGTTATCTACATCCCACCTTTTGGATATATCGACATGACCAATGTAATGGATTACGAAGAGATCGAAATTGAAGTTGGTAATTGGGAAACAGTTGTTTTCGAGATCTACAATCATCGCAATATGGCGGTTGACCTAGTATTGGAAGCCAGAAAGATACCTCCGGGATTGGAAGTGATTCTCGAAGAAGAAAGCTTACATATAGTCTCTTACCAAACAAAGCTGGTAAAGGTGAGGATGAGACAATCAGGAGGAGATGGACAAGAAAGTGATCTTGTAATGAGATTGGAAAGTGAGGTACCGGGAGAAATCCCTCCCCGGGACTTTTCCTTCCATGTAAAGACCCACTCGGAACCAGATCCATTCAGACCGGGAATTTCTGAGATAATGATGGGAATATCCTTCTTGATATTCATCATCTTGATAACAGCCTTCATACTTATCCTTAGAAAGAGACGGAACAACCTCTGATATTCAGTATCATTTTCAATAGGTCCAAGGCATAGTTATTTATATATCCGTGATGCGGTTATAGATGTTGTACAGTGGGATGGGATCACTTGCAGATAGGACCTTAGATATTCCGTAATGAGAGCTATTTGACATTAGCGAGGTGACCGGATGTATCTGAAAGAGATAAGTATGGAGAATTTCAAGACCTTCAGAAAGAAGGTCACCATCCCTATCTATAACGGATTTACAGGAATTACCGGTCCAAACGGTTCTGGCAAGTCAAATGTTGCTGATGCCATACTTTTCGTTCTCGGACCTCGTTCATCTAAAACTGTAAGGGCCAAGAGATTGTCGGACCTAATATTCCATGGAAATGATAAATGGAAACCCGCAAAGGAATGTAAGGTCACTTTGGTGTTTGATAATGGTGATAGGACCATTCCAGTAGATAGGGATGAGGTGTCATTGAAAAGGATTATACGAATATCAACCACCGATCCGGATTCCACACTTAGTTATTTTTATGTCAATAATAAACCCTCTTCCCAGGCGGAATTCGAGAATATTCTGACCCATGCACACCTCTCCGCTGAGGGGTACAACATAGTCCTTCAAGGACATATCTCAGAATTCATAAACAAAACCCCGGTAAAGATCAGGGAAGAGATTGACGATATCGCTGGGATAAGGAAGTATGACGAGGAGATAAGGGTTGCTCTGAAGAAAAAAGAGGTGACCGAGTCCAACATGGAAAAGATAGGATGGCATCTGGACTTTATCAAAGGAAGGCTAAGAGAATTGAGGAAGGAAAAGGAGGAGGCGGAAAGGTTCAGGGAAGCACAGGAAAGGATCAACCAAAGCAAGGCTCTACTTTTTACCGTCCAAAAAGAGGCTGTTGAGGGGGAGTTGAATAGTTACAATAAAGCCATCAAAAATGCAGAGGCTCGAAAAATTGAACTCAGAGCAGATTTGGACCGTCTCGAGTCCGAGAGGATCAGGTCAGAGAAGGAATCAAGAGAGGTAGAACAAAGGATCGCCGACATCACTGGAGAAGAAGGACAAAGATTGAAGTTGAAACTGGACGAGGCCAGACTCGAGATGATGAGGGCGAAGGATATTGTCGAGACAGCTGAAGATGCATTGATCGATCTTGAAAGGGAGAAAGGGATCCGTGAAGGTGAGATAAAGGATATATCAAAAAAGATAACAGCCCTTGCGAAGGAACAGGAGTCGGCTGAGGTGTCACTCAAAGACCTTAATAGTAAGGTCCTCAAGAAAAAAGGTGAGATGAACGATCTCGAGACCGAGCTCGAAAGATCGGATATGGCACTCCTTGATATGAGGAGAGACCTGGGAAAGATCTCAAAGGAATTGGAATCCCTCAGAGAAGAGAGGTCGGAGAGGATCATTGAACGTGGACGGGCGAATGCCCTTCTGGAAGCAAAGAACACTACAATAGCTGACCTCCAGCAGATGGTCTCCACACTCGATTATGAGATAAAGGACATGACCGATCAAATGAAGGAAATGGACAGGGTATCCTCCGGAGATCGTGTAAAGAGGCTTCAGAAGGATTATATGGAAGCAAGGAACGAGGAAAAGCACCTTGGGAAGAGAATGAGGGAACTGGAATCAGAGATCACTTCACTCAACAGGTTATATACACAGATGAAGGTGGAACTGGAGACCTCCGAGAAATTGTCCAAAGGTGTGAACATGGCAGTTGAGGATATTCTGACTGCCAGGGATAAGGGCGAGATAAGAGGCATTATTGGAACCATCGGCGAACTCGGAAACGTTCCTCAGGAATATTCTACCGCTCTTGAAGTTGCTGCAGGGGGGCGTATATCATCCATAGTTGTTGAGGATGATGAGGTTGTTTCCAGATGTATTGAGAGGTTGAAAAGGAAGAAAATGGGAAGGGCCACTTTCCTTCCGCTTTCAAAATTATCCACCCGGCGACCAGGAGCAAAATCTCTCATGATAAAGGATGATCCTCACGTTCTTGGTCTTGCCGTGGATCTTGTTGAGTTCGATGAACAATACCGTTCAGCTTTCCTGTGGACATTTGGTGATACGGTAGTCGTTGATAAACTGGATTCTCTAAGAAGGTTGATGGGGGGAGTTAGGTTAGTAACTCTCGATGGAGAGATCGCCGGATCCGGAGGGGACATCACCGGAGGGTCCATGTCAAGGAGAAAGGGCAGGTCGGATGGTTTCGGTAGGAGGTCAGCATCAGAGCTTGAATCCGTATCGGCAAAACTCAAGGAACGGATGCAGGAGTCCGAATCCCTGACTGGTGCATTGAACGAGATAAGGGAAAAAGTGAACACCCTGGAAAAGGAGTTAAGGAAGATCACTGGGGATCAGATGGATATTGAATCCAGAAGGAAGAGGAATTCGGAGATATTGAAGCAGTCAAAGGAACAGATCGAGGAGAAATCCTCCATTCTCGATGAATCCACTAAAGAGGTCAAGAGATTGGAGAATGCAGTGTTGGAACATGATGGCAGGATTAGGGAGATGGATGATGTCATCTCTAAGAAGACTGTAGAGCGCGATGACCTCCAGGAAAGATTGGATAGGGCAACTCCGAAAGCTGTGAGGGATAGGATCAAAGATCTCAGAGCCATTGCCACCACTCTTGAAGAAGATATCAAGAAGTTGGAGACCTCCAGGGACGATTCCAGGACCCAGATAAAGATCTTCCAGGAGAGGTCAACGGATATGACCTCAAGACTAACAGATATCTCTGGCAACATGGAGAAGGTCCAACTGGAAAAGAAGGAAGCCATGGAAAGAGAAGTGAGATTCAGCACAGAGGTCAAAGCCCTTGAAAAGGTCCTTACATCGATCGATGCGAAGACCAAGGGATTGTACGACAGGCTAAACCAGCTGGGACGGGATGTTGAGAGGATCCTTGGTTTGAGGGAGAGATCAAGATCAGAGGCCCAAACTCAAGACCAGATCATAATTACACAGAGGACCAATATTAGAATAGCCGAGGAGAAGCTGGCAGACATTCTGAGGGAACTTCAAAACCACACTGATATCGCACTTCCTGAAAGACCATGGCCGTCTGATAGGGAACTGCAAAGGACAGTCAGAGAACTGGAATCCATTTTGGAAAATGTTGGTAATGTCAATCTGAAAGCCCTTGAGGAATACGATGAGATGGAAAGGAGAAAGGAGGAGGTATCTTCAGAGGTAAAGGCCCTTGAGAAAGAGAAGAGGGAGCTTGAAGGTCTTATCAATGAGATAAATGACAAGCGTAAGACCGAATTCCTCCATGTTTTCAAAGGGGTCGATCAGAATTTCAGGGAGATATACAAGCTTGTTTCCGGTGGTGGTGAGGCATGTTTCGAACTGGAATATCCCGATGATCCTTTGGCAGGAGGTTTGAACATTCATGTCAAACCACCAGGGAAGAAGATGACAAGGCTTGGAGCTCTTTCAGGTGGAGAAAAATCGTTGACCTCCATGGCGTTTATATTTTCCGTTCAAGCCTGGGACCCATCACCTTTCTATTTGCTTGATGAGGTAGACCAGAACCTCGATGCGGTCAATGCGGAGATAATTGCAAAAATGGTCAGGGAAAATGCAACGTTTGCTCAGTTCGTAATGATCTCTTTGAGGAAGATAAGTTTAAAAGAGTCTCATCACCTTTATGGGGTTACCCTCCAGAATGGAGAATCTGTGATCCTTGGAAGAGTAGATCTCAAGGAAGTGGAGAAGTATGAGAAAGGGACCGTTGCTGATCAGGGAAGCCCTACCCAGGAAGGTGAAGCCGCATGATCCCTGAGGCCGCGACCAGACAATTATCTCTGGATATCGAGGAAGAGGTTTTCAGACACCTTATGTTCCATAAATCACTGATCGATGATTCAAATGAGGATATGTACTCCAGACTTGACACCTATCTGGGTGTAATGTCTCAACTCAAGGAGGGTGTCCATGTCACTATTAAGGACTCCTATTCACGGTCAATAGCAATGGTCCTCGAACTTGCAACCGAAGAATACCTGGACCCATGGGATGTGGACCTCGTAAGATTCTGCAGGATGTTCCTGAAGAAACTTGAAAAGGAGGATAGATTGAACCTGGTTGTGATCGGCAAGCTGATCAGAATGGCATATACAGTTCATATGTTAAAGAGCGCCACTACGCTAAAAAAAGCCGAGATGGTCCCCCAGGAGGAGGAGGTGGATGAGGATCCATTCTATGACTGGATGGAGGATGATGAGACCTTCAAAGTTACAAGAGGGATCCTTGGAAATAAGCACTCACCAATATCCGAATCCATAATACACAAGGGAGATCGACCGGTTACCCTGGTGGACCTACTGAACGCCCTTGAGGACGTCCAGGATGAGGTACAGGTCATTCAGGAGGATAGAAGAAGAAGAGTTGAGAACCGTAAGATGCAGGATGTTACCAACCGGTCAAACATCAATCAGAAGGTTTTCAAGGAGAACACGGAAGAAGAGATTAGACTTACCTGGCAGAGGATCAACAAGTTCAATGGTCATCCCATCCCTTTCTCTACCCTTGAAGAAGGATTTGAACTTGATGCCAGTTCTGTTTTCATATCTCTTCTTTTCCTTGCTTACAATAGTATGATCAAGGTTTGGCAGAGGTCCTTTCCAGTTGGGGAAATAATGGTCAAGAACATTGGAAGGGACATAGAGGGTCTCAAATTTGGCGATCTCGATACAAATGAGGAAAAGGCAAGGGATGGAGAGACAAACTTGGAGAGATCCATTGAGCTTATTGTGGAAGAGAAACCCATTCCGCCAAATTGGAATACCTGAAGGAGGTAGGATTTTGGAGGGGGAACAAGAGAAAGATCCGCGAGAAGTAATTGATGAGAAGGGACCATTGGAGGAACTTCCCTCCCACCTCCTCATTGAGGCAGCTCTTTTCTCAGCAGGGAAACCTGTTTCTCTTGATGAGATCTCCATTTCCACCGGTATTGATGCACCCCTCGTTTCACTTTACATCAAGAAACTGATATCATCCTATGCCAGAAGGGACACCTCGCTTGAGGTAATCAAGGCTGGAAAGAAGTATTCCCTCAGGATCAGGGAACCCTACGTGGAGAGGATCTCTGCTCTTGCACAACCTGAAGTTAATCCGAAGCTCCTAAAGACAGCTGCTCTCATAGCATATCATCAGCCAATGAAACAATCAGAACTTGTTGAGATGTACGGGTCCAAGATATACGATCATGTGAAAGAACTCATAGCCATTGGTCTGGTCAGGGCCAGAAAAGATGGCTCTACCAAGATATTGACAACGACCCACAAATTCTCAGAGGTTTTCGGAATATCCTCCATCTCCAAGAAGAAGGTCAAGGACCATGTGAAGGAAAGGGTCCTTGACCGGATCTCCAAAATGACTCTTGAGGGATATGATGAAGAGGTGGAGGAGGAAGAAGATGAGGAAGGGATCATCAAGGAAGATCAGGATGTGGAATGAGGATACATTGATCCAATGTTAAGATATCAAATGAGATCAATTATTGCCCCACCACCCATATATAATGCTATCAGGAAAAGGAAGGATGAAAGGATATAAAGGAGAAGCTGTCCATTAAGTTTCTTCACAATAATGGATCCCAGCTGAGCCCCGATAATTGCACCAAGGGCAAGAGGGAGGGCTATCCATGGATCGAAGGATAACCTTGATATGATCACCACTCTAAAACCTGTCAGTATCATCAAAAGGAACATTGATGTTGCAATGGCCCTTTTCACATCCATTTTAAGAAGACCTACCTGAAGAGGCATGAAGATCGCGCCTCCACCAATACCAAATGCAGAGGAGGCGATCCCGGCTAGGAATGAGAGGGGCATTGAGATGTAGGGTATCATAACTCTTTTTTCTGTATCTCCTTGAGCATCATTCTTTTGATTTTTCTTCTGTTTCTTCCTTGACCTTGAAATAAGAATGTAAGTTGTAACGGAAAGCAGGAGGATTGAGAAAATGAGATCAAAAGTAGAAGCTTTCAAGTACCGCAAGAGGACATATCCAACATAAAGGGCTGGAACTGCTGTAATTGCGAGCATTCCAGCTACCGGAAGGTCCACCATCTTAGACCTTAGATAGGACACAGAAGATGAGGTTGAATTCGCAAGGATCATTGTTAATGAAATTAGGACAGCATCTTCCCTTCCAAGGTTCCATGCCAAAAGGAGGAATGGGACACAGAGAAACCCTCCTCCAAGGCCGGTCATAGCTCCCAAACAGGCGATCAATACCCCTGCAAGAAGGAGTACACTCAGAGAGATCGGATCAAAGGCCACGATCGGATAATTATGACATCTGATTTATTGATTGGGTTATGATCTTGATTTCCTTGTGTGGGAATGGGAGGGGAAGATTTACTAATATCCTTGAGAGATTGATAAGAAGGAAATGATCGGGTTAAATTGGAGGACCTCCACATGTCCATGGAAAATGAGAAAGTAAAGCCGAACAGCGATGACAGGAAGACCAGGATATTGATGACCCTTCTATCGCATGATATTAACAATCACATATACGGTTCCATGGGATATCTTGAACTAGCTCTTTCCATGGTCAAGGATGATCCAACACTTACCAGGTATCTTTCCAATTCCATGTCTGAAATGAAATCCATCTCACATCTGGTGGATAATGTCAGATTATTGGTGAACCTTTCAGATGAGAAGTTTGTGGGAGAACCTGTTGACCTTTATCGGACCTTGAGAAAGGCCTCAGAATCTGCGGTTTACCAGATAGATACAAAACAGCTTGACCTGGATCTTGATTTTAATGAAGGGGAATGTATAGTGAAGGCAGACAGGTTCCTTCTTGATGTGTTCATTCAACTTCTCATGAACTCAATGAAATACAGCAAAGAATCAAGGGCAACCGTCAAGATAGATACAAGCAATAAAGATGAAATGGTCCGATTGGTCTATGAGGATAATGGTAAGGGTATATCCGATAGTCTGAAGGACAAGGTTTTCACCAGATTTGACAATTCCATAACAATGGGAAATGTTCAGGGTAAGGGTATGGGTCTATCTGTCGTCAGCTCGGTTATCGGTCGATATGGTGGTAATATAGAACTTGAAGATGTTATGAAGGATGAAAAGGTAGTGGGAACAAGGTTCAATATGGAGATCCCGGCTTGGGAAAAATAGGAGGCTGAAATCAATTGGAGCTTTCCTCCCGTGAAAGTCTTCTAAGGAAGGTTATTGTCAGATTTCGCCATAAGGCTGGAAAGAATGGTCAGCTATTCCCTCAGCGGTCATGGATGTCAGGTCTTTTGATCCTGTCATCGCATAGGATCATCCTTGCTTCAGGTCCTTTCCAGGAGATCATACCTTATTCAAATCTGCTATCCATTGAGAATGATGGCAGCTTTCCATTGCCGGATGAAGGAAATTCAAAAGTGGTCCCTCTTGTTCATTCCAACGGGATCGACGCTTTTCTTACAGTAGTGGGTGTTTCACCATCTGTCGAAAACGCGATAACCAGAGATATCTACGAACAAGTATGCAATTTCTTCAAGGGCTGTATGCTCGTCAAGGATGGAGTTGAATTACCCATGAACTTTCAACAAATGGAAACAGGGATCGGGGTAAATGGTCTTGGGGGAGTTTCGTTCATAATTGACAGTGATACATTAGTGGAGAGGTCCGTTCAAGGATCCGAGGATATTTGGGATTTCAAAATAGAAGGAAAGGAGAAATTTCAGCTAAAGGCCCATCCGATCCTGGGGAGATGGCTGGAGATGTTCATGGACCATTATTTTAATAGAGGTCAGGAGACCATCGAAGAGAGGTATCTGAAGGTCCTGAAATATCTTGATGAACATCCATCCTCTACAAGTGATCTGACAGACCATCTGGGTATGGTCTCTCTTGCGGCCTCAACTGTTCTGAATGAAATGGTCTTCCTCGGTTGGGTTGCTTTGGATCACGAAACCAAGCTCTACCATATCACACAAAGAGGATCTCAGGCCCTTTTGAAAAGCCTTTTTTAGTGGAAATTTTTCATACCCAAATTGACTCAGATGTTGATTTGATCTTGAGTGTTCCTTCTTGGTTATCATCTTTTTACAAGGTACCAATCTCCAACGAATATCGGTTCATTGGTTGTTTCATCATGGTACACACCATTTCCGGTAAGGAAATTATATGGATAGGCTTCCCAGATCGGTGTTTTATCAGGAGTTGGCCATTCCCAGTTCTCAGGGACGAAAACCATTCTCACATCGCCGATATGTATTTCCTCCTTTGTTCCTATCACATAAAGATAAGGATCGAAGAACAGCGCTGAAGCGTGTGCATCCAATTCGTTATAGCCAAAATGGCTCAGGTCGAAATAGAATCCCTTTTCAAATATTATTTTGATGGTGGTGACCTGTTTCTGATCGACTGCATCGTTGGTATAACCATTTTTAAAGATACCTATGTTGAAATCATTATCCATTTCAAAGGGTATCTCTGTGGATTCGATAATATCTCTACTGTCATTGGCGAAATAGGTTATCTCACAGTTACCATTGGATTTGAAGATCTCGGCAGGAATGAACAGGTTAAGTAGATGTGAGAAGCTAGCGGTCCTCTCCTCCGCAAAAAAAGTCCATTCCATCCACATCAATCTGTTTTCGAAATATGATGTCCTTATTGAAGCATCGAAGACCAGATCATTGTAATCCCAATCATTTGGTTTCAGACCACTCCCTTCTACTACCTCCAAAGGAAGGTCCTCGAATCCAAATGATGCTGTCCCTGATGGAGGCCAGACCTCTTCTCTGGAGAATCTGTAAATGAAATATCTTGCATTCGAGGTTCTCAGGAAAGTATTCTCTCCTGTCCATCCAGATCTTTCAACATCTTTCTGTGAGGGTTCAGTTGAATTAAACACAATGCAATGGGCTGCCATGTATAGAAGATCCTCCTTGGTATATGCCCCTTCAATATCGATCTTATAAAGATAGTCAGAAACCTTTGGATCATGATTATTTGTAAATGGAAACATTTCGGGGACCGGATCGCCGTTCCTCTGGAAGATATCTGACAGCTGGGTTCCAAAGGAAAGATCGGACCTTTTCATCTCCCAGCCCTCATCATCAAGAACATATTTTACGAAGAGGACTTTAAGGTCGTTGCTCCATATGTAAAGTGTTCCAATCTGGGTACCATCGTCTAATAGTATCCTCTCGGCTTGAGCATGGTCTGGGACTTCTACTGTATCAGTTGCATCTGGGTCTGATGGTATTATCGCTAGAAATCCAAGGAGTATCAATAATGCTGTGATCACCCCGATCGATCCTTTTAGTATGCCAGCTTTTGCTATCATATTGTCACCTCTACCATTGATCGGACCAAGGTCCATCTGGGTTGGGATATGTAAAATCATAACATTATCAGGTATTTTAACCTGTAACTTTATAAATCCACATAAACCACTAATATTTATGTGCATACATGCACATACTATTTTCCTGGACGGTCCCTTTTTTTTCTTTGATCCTTATTAACAATTACTATGCTTAAGTATAAAATAAGTCTATGTATACATTATATACATCAAAAAAATTCGGCTCTTACTCCTCTTTGTTGAATACCTTTTCAACCTCCTCCCTTGAGATCTCAATATAACCACCTAAAGGTATGCCTGAGAGCTCCAACCCCCCTATCCTCGTTCTCTCTAGCTCTATGACCCTGGTCCCGATAGCTAGGAAAAGTCTTCTGATGACATGCTTGCGCCCCTCATGTATCCTGATAACGGCAATTGTCCCTCCATCTTTATTGACCGTGGAACGGACGATCACATCTTTGACCAGGTCTCCATTTTCAAGAAGGATCCCATTTTCTATTCTATCTTTCAATTGATCTATTGTCCAGATCCCATTGATCAATGCTCGGTATTCTTTCATAACTCCGAATCTTGGATGTGATATCCTGTTTCCAAGCTCCCCATCATTGGTAAGGACCATTAACCCGGTGGTGTCCAGGTCCAATCGACCAACAGGGAATAACCCCATCTCCCTCCCACCAGGTATAATATCGACCACCCATTTCCTGCCCTTTTGATCCAGATTCACACTTATGTAACCTATAGATTTGTTTATTATGAAATATCTCAAAACATTCAATTCTACTCTGTTCCCATCAAGAAGGACCTCATCTCCCGGGAAGACCTTGGACCCTGGTTCAACGACAACCGTTCCGTTGACCTTGATCCGACCCTCTTCAAGGTATCGTTCACAAGCCCTTCTTGAACCCATTCCACTTCTTGCCAGGTACCTCTGGATCCTTATGGGCTTTTCTTCGATCATCATTCCACCAATTTGGGAGATTCAAGAAGTCTTTCTGGTTCAAGGAGCTGGTCCCTGAAATAATCCAAGGCCCTGTAATAGTAAAACCCATCAACAACCCTCTCATCCGCCGATCCCTTGAAAGGTATCACAAGTTTTGCAACGACCTCGTCACACTCGACAAAAGGTTTCTTTCTGATCTTCCCCACTACAATGAACATGGGGATCGTACCCAGCTCATAGAGGTGATGGTATCCTGTGTCCGCATCGAATGCCCCCACATTGGCAATGAAAGCTGAGGCATAAAGTGGATCCTTTCGAGTATACGAAGAAGGTAGAAGATCATATTCGTCCAGGAACTTGTAAAGGGGATAAAGCCCTTTTTTTATTGGAGCTGGAATCCAATTATAGAGATCTGATTCCTTTTCTGCTTGATCCTTCTTCTTCAGGTCCCTCCCTTCCAGGGTATCTTTCCTTGAAACCATTACGGTATCCTTAAGGGTGAATCCGGGCTTGAACTCTCTTTTGACTATTGATATGGGAGAGGATGTGGTGAATTCCTTTTTTATTGAGAAAGAGAACCAGATACCTTTCCTCTGCCAGAGGACCCCTCCCTTCACAAACCTGTTGAGATCAGGATAGGCCACATGGGTCTTGTAAAGCGCATGGAGGATAAGATGGAAAGGGGTAACCTTCTGACCATATTCGTTTGACATCCTTTCAGCGAATTCAAGTGCCTTATCAGCAGGGACATCCAGATTATAATTGATCAATGATTCCTGCTTTGTCCTCATGAAGAAAGGCATGATCCTTCTGTAATTCGGAACATCCTTTACCCTGACCCCGTCCGATCTACCCATGATTACATTATAATGTGTATAATCTTAAAATTGTCGATAATGAAACTTTCTGGAAATGGGTTCATATCCTTGGTCCATGGAGAGTCTTTAAATGGTTGGGTAAATATCCCCCTTTTTGGTGGATAAGTTTGACTCTATTGGGTAGGGACATCGTAAACATCGGGGATCTTAGCCTTGGAGAGATCTCCACGATATTGGATACAGCCAGTGGAATGGTAAAGATAGCGAAGGGTGAGGAGAGGTCCAGACTACTTGACGGCAAGGTACTGGCATCTTTGTTCTTCGAACCTTCCACGAGAACACGTCTTTCCTTCGAGACTGCAATGCTTAGGCTTGGAGGGGGTGTGATAACGATAGCCGGGCAGGAAGGCTCCTCGCTCATAAAAGGAGAGACCCTTGCCGACACGATCCGGATGGCTGATGGTTATTCTGATGTTATCGCGATTAGACACCCTCGTGAGGGTGCAGCAAGACTAGCTTCGACCTTCTCCAAAGCTCCAGTAATAAATGGTGGAGATGGAGCCGGTCAGCACCCCACACAGACGTTATTGGACCTTTTTACGATCAGAGAGGAGCTTGGGAAGATCGAGGATCTGCATGTTACTATTGCAGGTGACCTTAGATATGGAAGGACTGTTCATTCCCTTTCACTGGCACTTGCCAGGATGGGGGCTTCCATGAGCTTTGTGGCTCCGGATATAATTCCCATGCCTGAGAATATAGTTAATGACATCAAAGAAATGGGGATCGATGTCACGATCACGGATAACCTAAAAAAGGAGGTTCCCAGGTCCGATGTGATCTACATGACCAGGATACAGAAAGAGAGGTTTGCCGATGAGGCCGAGTATAGTAAGGTTGCCCATGCTTTCAAGATAGATAGGAAGATGATACAGGATGCCAAGGAAAGTATGATCGTCATGCATCCGCTCCCGCGCGTGGATGAGATCCATCCTGAGATCGATGATACAGTTCATGCCAAGTATTTCGTCCAGGCCTTCAACGGAGTTGCAACTAGAATGGCACTCCTCAAACTCGTTCTGGAGGGAGAATAATGAAGGAGCTCAAGATAACACCCATAAGGAACGGAACGGTTATTGACCATATCAGACCTGGAATGGCTCTGAAGGTCATCAAGATCCTGAAGATAAGCAACGGGTCCCAGAAAGAAGTTGCCATTGCAATGTACACCAACTCAAAAAAACTGGGAAGGAAGGACCTTGTTAAGGTGGAGGATATGGAGCTGGATCCTAAAGATGTCAACAAACTTGCCGTGTTGACCCCTAATGCAACGATATCCATCATCAGGGATTATAAGGTGGTTAAGAAGTTCTCGGTGGAGGTCCCTGAACAGATAGAGGGGATCGCCAAATGTGAGAATCCCAACTGTATCACCAATCAAAAGGAGCCTGTTTCACCTAAATTGATCAGGACCTCGGTAGAGCCTCCCCGTTTCAGGTGCTTCTATTGTGGAAGGGACCAGGAGGATGTACCCTCCAGTATCATTTGATCCTGGAGACAGCCAGGATCCTTTTCCCGGTTTCCAGTAACATTTCCATGGACATATGAGGAGTGGAATAACTCCTCGGAATCATGGCGATCATCTCGGTTGCCATTGGGACATGAATGAATCCCCCGGATCTCGCCCTCTCTCTGCACCATTTCATCAAGGTGAAGAATACCTCATTGCAGAGGTAAGTCCCGGCTGAATAAGAGATCTTGACCGGGATTCCGTTCTTACGGAGTTCATCCAGGATAATTCTATTTGGAAGGCACGATCTTAAGGCCAGTGGTTCTTCTGAAAAGATCGGTTCATCAACAACTATCCTTCCTGAGGAGTCAGGTATTTCGGATGATCTCAGGTTAAGAGCTATCTCTTCCAGAGCTATGTGGGAGATCGTTCCGTTAAGACCGAAACAGATCACAAGGTCCGGGTCCAATTCCTTCAGAGCTTCGATAAGGGCCTTTCCTCCCTCCCCATATATCACAGGGAGAGTTCTGAATTCCACATCATCATTCTCATCAGATAGCGTTCTTGCTATATCCTCGGATGGATTAGAAGAAAAATGATCGAAGGGGCCGAAGCCGGTGACAAGTATCTTCACCGATAATTCACCTCGGCCCCTTCATCTGAGATCTCGTTTATATCCTCTTCCTTATGGAAACGAAGAAAGTCGATGCCAGAGCAAGGACCACTACGAAAGCTATAGTTCCGCCTATTATTAGCCCAGTGTCGAAAGGAGTTGGTTCTTCTTTATGTTCCTTCTGGATCTGGACCGTTATCTCGAACGGTGTCTCGGTTATCTTTCCGTCGTCATCCATAACGAATAATTTGGCTGTGTACAGACCTGTCTTATCGTAGGTATGGGCTACCACCTTGGATGGTAGGTATCCATTGATACCCTGTGATATGTCAGAGTGGGTTCCATCGCCAAAGTCCCAGTAATAACCGACGATATCTCCGTCATCATCATAGGACCCGTCTCCGGAAAGCATGACCGGCTGTTCATCATAGTAGTAGATCAGAGTATCTTCCTTCGAGATCGCAAAGGGAGCTCTGTTTGTAACTTCTATCTTGTATGTTTCCGACCAATTCAGTCCCTTGCCGTCGGTCATGTAGATGGATACGTTGAAGATCCCGTTATCCTCATAGACATGGTCCACCTTGGACTGCTTGGAGATGGTTCCATCTCCTAGGTCCCAGGTTAGTCCGAAAAGGTCGTCAAGGGGGCTGGTCTCCAGTTTGTCATCAAGGTAAGCGTCCCCATCCGGATCATAGGACTGAGATGCATCGAAGGTCATCCTTACATTGGTATAGACTTCCCTGGTGTCTATGTTCAGCCAGGATTCGGATGTGATCTCCACTACACCTACCGGTCCCTGGTTAGCGGGAACGATCTTCACTTTTGTGGTATCAGTATCAGAGTATTCACCATCGGTCACAGAGACCATCACTGTGAAGGTTCCTGCCTTCTGGTAAACATGTTCCATGACGCGGCCGATGACGGTTCCGGAGCCGTCTCCGAAGTCCCAGGTGTAAATGAGGTTATCCACATATTCTGAATCCCTCTTGTTATCATAGTTGGGATCATCGTTCGGGTCATAGGAACCTGCTCCATCGAAGGTTACAGGCATTCCCACTTCTATCTCCTGACCCGGAGGTGGGAGGGTTGGTCCGGCTTCGGCTGTTGGAGGTAGATTGATGTAAACCTGGAAGGGAAGGGATTCTACGGGTTTCCTGCCGTCCCAAACCGTGAGTTTGACCGGCCAGAAGAGCTTTCCGGTTCGTGATGCTCCTCTATCCTGCCACTTGTATTCTGCCTGAGGGTCCGTGGAGAAGGATTCGGTTCTTGTTCCGTCACCCCAATCCCACTGGTACTTTAGTTCCACATCGGGAAGACCATCGCCATCTTCATCGAATCCTGGAAGGCCCTGGTAGTGGTCTTCAACATTCTTTACTCCGGAGACCCAGATATCAGGGTCGAATGAATGTGAACCGTTGAAGTAGATCACCCTGTTCTTGGATGAGTTTATGCGTTCCAGGAAGTAATTCTCCATCGAGGGGTTATGAC
This sequence comes from Thermoplasmatota archaeon, assembly GCA_965234725.1. Lineage (GTDB taxonomy): Archaea > Thermoplasmatota > Penumbrarchaeia > Penumbrarchaeales > Penumbrarchaeaceae > Penumbrarchaeum > Penumbrarchaeum helgolandense. The sequence continues at coordinate 86,906 of CBDDUX010000002.1, forward strand.
TTGCCCTGATTATAGGTACAGGATCCATGTTCTCGACAACATGGAGGAGTAGTACCTTGCTCCCGGAGAGTGTATTGATGTTATCCGTTGGTCCGTCAAAAACGGTCAAGGTGACGTTCCATTCTCCTTCCTCGTCAAAGACATAATCCAATTGAGGAGTAAGCTCATGATGGTAGAATTCGCCATATGGCCCCTCAAGGTCCCAACTGTAGAATAACTCCGAGTTCGGGTCGGGATCGAAGGCATATCCGTTGAAGATCACCTGCTGTTTGACCAGAACCCATGATTCTCCCATCCCGGCATATTCCGCTGGCATCTGGGGAACCACGCTCAATGATACCTGGGGAGCGTTCTGGGATTTGTATGCCAGAACCTGAATTACATGTGTAGCCTGGTTTCTCTCAGGGTCGATAACGGTCAAAGTAACATTCAGGATCAGGTATTGCTTCTTGGCAGGGAGGTTCGGATTCATGGCTGGAAGCTTGACCTTCCAATCCAGAATGGGTGAGGATTGCAGGCCACCGGACATCCTGATGGTCTGTTCCACATTGTTTCCTGGGATGGAAACCTTGGCAATCCATTCGTATTTCAATCTGTCAACCTCACCGTAATCAGTGGATCTCCAACCATCTCCAATATCGGTTCCGTCATCGATGGCACCGTTGTTCTCACCCTTATCCGGTCCAATCCAATCAGGGGATCCGTAAGGGATCCCATCCACACCCACGTCGTCCTGTGGATCGTATGAATGGGATGCGTCGAAGGTGATTATCTCACCCTCTTTTATCTGGGGATATTCATCATTGAAGATAGGTTCAACGTAATCAGGGTCATCCTCCCAATCATTACGGTTTTCAGGGAATCCCATGTCCTCTCCGGTATTTGCTACCGGTAGCTGTTTGGGATGAAGGTATGGTATGGATATCCAACTGAGTTTCTCTGTATATCCACAATAGAGTATGAAGTCCATGGTTCTCATATCCAGGTCATCAGGCTCATTGTCACTCCTCCACATAATAACCCATATCCTTCCACCGTTGATGTCACCAGGAACATTTGGGTGATTGTCATCGTCGATGTCCAACCAGTATCCGAGCCCGTCCGTGAACTCTTCCATCTGCCTATGGGTGGGGCTATTTTTCTCAGCTGCCACAGTAGTATAAGGTTCGATGGTACCGCTTGGATTGGCTGGGTCATAGGGAGTGTCCCACCAGTTGAAATCGAACCGCATTTTACCTTCTATACTTGCAGTAGGTGATGGGTCTTCGAAATTAAAATCCCCATTTGTATCTACCCAAACCTCAACATTGAGCTTTTTACCTGCACCCAGAAGAGGATTGGTCCAGGAGAACGGGTTTGGATTGAGACCTAGTGGATTGATGGTCAAATTAATGACACCCATGTCGTGCATGTCCTCATTGTATTTGGCGGTAAGTTTCCGGTCCGCTCTGGGATATGAGAAGTTCATGGGATCATCATAGGCCTGTGTAAGATTGATATCCTCTTTCATCAGACCCACCTCATCGCCATTGGTGGTCGCATTCACATCATCCAGCCACTGATAATCCTCTGTCATGTTCTTGCATCTGAACCAGAATTCGGTCTGGTCGTACATATCATGACTGAGGTAATTGGTCCAGTTATGCCAGGGCTGTCTCCAGGGATGCTGATAATCGTTAATGTCCCATCCACTGGACGAGATCCATTTGGCATCATCGTAATCGGTAAGCAGGTTATACGGGTCCGTCCTGGTTGGGGTTTCCTGTTGGACAGCATCCACTGTTGTATCATCCGGCGCTCTTATCATTACAGTAACGCTTCCCGCTATGAGAAGACCGAACAAGACAAGGGCCAAAACACCTTTGCGCATGATTTCCCTCCATTAAAGTTTACACTTATATCGAAGTGTACCACGTGGGGCTTGGGTATTACTGATACAATAGATAAAGTTTCCCTGCCTGGCACAGCACTGGCCATGTGGCTTTGTGCATCAGTTGGTACGCCCTATCAGCGAACAGATCTACCCTGCTCCTTGCTGGTATAAGTAAACCACTGCCGGGGCGTTATTTAAGACTTCCTTTTTCATGAGAGATTTCAGGGGTGAACATCAGCCTTGTGATTTGATCAGCATGTTCTCCATCTGATCACAGACGCCGATATAGGTCTTCATGTCCCCTTTCTGTCTTACCTGTTCCGCAAAGTGCATGAGGTCGAATATCTGGGACATGTCCTTTCCTTTCTCATTGAGCTTGATACTGGCATTGTAGACAAACTGGTATTTCTTGAATGCGGATTGGATATCTTCCGGAGATGGGCCTTGTTTTTCAGGGACCTTGTCCGATACTTCTTCATTAGTATCCTTTTCCTTTGAGGGAGCGTTCTGTTTTTCTGCCCCCTCCTGCATTTTTCCTTTGGTCTTATGCGCCTTTTCTTCGATTATCTCCTTTTCCTCGGACACAATCTCTGTCTCATCAAGTTCCATAACGTCTCCTGAAGATCCATCCTCTTTGGTCTTGTCTTCCATTTCCTGTCGCATTTCCATTCTCTGCTTCATTACTTTCTGGACAGGGACCAGTTTCTTGACGGTTACGATCTTGATAACAGGTTTCTCTTCTTCTTTGATATCTTCTTCAGGTTCGGGTTCCTTCTCTCCTTCTTCCGGAATGGACTTCTTTATCTCCTTTGGAAGCTGCTGGACAGGTTTCTTTCTTATAGTCCTTTTTGGTTCAGATTTTTTCTCTTTTACCGGTTCTTCTTTCTTTGGTAAAGCCTTCACCTCGGCAACTATCTCCTCTTCAACTATCCCCTTAATACTATCCTCAGCAAGGGTGTTGATCTCACCTGCGATCTGAATGAAATCGGATCGATCCTCTTTGAATGATGAGGCAAGGTCCTTGAACCTCTCTTTGGCCTTTGTTGTATCGCCACCAAGCTCCTTGTATTCAGCCAGTTTATTCTGAAGTTCGGACATCACGGATCTCTTGAACTTTTCTGTTCCAAGGAAATTCCCTAAGCTCTTTCCAAGTTCAAGGGCCTTTATATAATTCCCATCTCTGTAATCCTGAGCAACGTCTCGGATACCTTCCCAGACCTTGGCAACCTCTCCACCCAGACCCGAGAGGTTTTTAACAGAACCCTGAAGGGTAATCATCTCGTTTGCAGCCCCTTCTTTGTGCTCGATGTTCTTGAGGTCGTCTCCCTTTGCCATCTTGAATGTGACCTTCTCCTCCTTCTCGACCTCCATTTCAACTGTTGGCCCTACCTGTTTCGGTGAGATGACCTCAATGGACCCCTTTACATTCTTCGGGGAAGGACCTGAAGATATCTGAACATCTTCGAATATCCCTCCTTTCAGACCACCTGATATCAAAGCTTCCTTCCTCTCCTCTGACATCATGGTGGGTTTTTCACCATGTATCCTAAGCCATAGGGATTTGAAGGGCTCCTGAAGATCCCCCGGGGATTTGACATTGTCTACCATATCGAGGAATCTTTCGACTCTTTCCAGTCTTTCGGATGCTGCAGAAACTGCCATGATGCTCCACCCGGGAATTTGAATTGAGTACTCCTACTCTTGATAAATAATTTGCGATATGAATGGTGAAAGCCAGTTGGCTCTTAATTTTGAGAATTCGGTGTGATTTGAGACCCTACGGGGTTCAAAATCCCTCAAGTCATTAGCACTCATTACCCTCTCTACGTTCGGATAAAGGGTGAAAATATGGCGCAGAGGAGGGGAGGGTAAGAATCGTCAGGTCATCGACGTTCATCCAGATTCTGACCCTGAGATGAAAAACGATAATGATCTAAATATCATCATTTTTCATCGTTTCAAATCATTATCACGCGTCATTCTTCGGTTTTGTATTTATTCGACGAGAGAAGAATGGCGCAGAGGAGGGGATTTGAACTTCCGCAAAATCGGAAATTTTGCTCACCCTGAGACCACTCCCTTGAAATAAATGTCCCGTGGTCTCAGGACCCTACGGGGTTCAAACCCCCTCAAGTCATTAGCACCCATTACCCTCTCTACGTTCGGATAAAGGGTGAAAATATGGCGCAGAGGAGGGGATTTGAACCCCCGAGGGATTGCTCCCACGAGATGTCCGGATGACAGCGAAGTCCTTTCCAGTCTCGCGCCTTACCGGGCTGAGCTACCTCTGCAGCCTGTTCGTCTTTACCGGACATGGTCCGGAAGTAGGCCTAATCTTAATGTCATATTTAACCGTTTATGAGCTTTTCAAACAAGATCATTATTTGTCTGAAACGTCATCCTCCATGTCGAGGATATCATCTGTCAGGTCATCCTCTTCGACATCCAGTTCGGAATCATCATCTTCCTCATCCTGATTGTCTACCAGATCCTCATCTGAAGGTTCATCATTGATCTCGATATCTTCATCATCTTTATCTTCCGGATCTCCTTCATCATCTCCGGGGATATGGTCGATCTCTTCTGCCTCCTCCACTTCTTCCTTCTTTTTCTTGTCAGATCCAGGGCCCTGGTAATAGATATCCTTCATTCTTTCTTCTATCTCCTTTCTGGAGATCTCCATATCTGCCTCGTCAGCAAGAGATATGAACTCGGGAGGGATCTCCTCCACGGTGAATACAGTCTTTCCAGCCCTTTGAATGATTATTCCGTTATTGAGGGCTTCTTCTGCATTGATCCTGAGGACTATAGGGTCCGGTCCTTCCCTGTGAGTTCCCGCTTCATATGCATCGTCCCATGTTTTGGAAAGGTGGACCATTGTCCTGTCCTCCGGGGTCAGACCCTTTTCAAGAACTCCTTCCTGTTCCTCGGGTTTGGTTGGGAAATATAATCTCTCGGGGATATCATCAGTGGGGAGGCTCATTGAAAGTTGAAGGGAATGGCCATAAGTAGCTCTTACATGGTTGTTGTCAACCTGATATCTTCCTTTGGGATCGGTCTCGACCAGTCCAATGATATGGGTCGGCCTGAGCCATCTCATTCTGTCCCCTCTCTTCCTTTTTACGGCTGAGACCATCTTGTAGATGTCGATAAAACCTTCTTCATCCATGTCAAGGTTGAACCTATCTGGAAAATGTCTTAATATCCCTGCCATGATCCTGCCAAGCGATTCCAGCTCGTATGAGCTCATGAGGAATTTACCTTCATCTCCGCAAATAGGACAATCCTCACCTCTAAAGAAACCATGTTCTCTACACATCCTGAGCATATGAACACCTCGTTCAAAGAACATCTGCAATGGAGTCAGTGAATCTTACGTCTCCAGAGCATAGCTATAGTTCAAGGGACTAAGTCCCTCTTATTATTTAAAAGAAGTTGGATTCAATCATCCCAGTTCTCTTCCTCTTCTGGAATGAGCTCCACGGGACTTTTTTCTTTTTTGTTCATGATCCTGTTGTAGATGATCTCCAGGATGTTGTCGGACATATCCCTCCTCCTTTTTGCATCCTCTTTGATCTCTGGAGGGTCCTTACTATCCTCTCTGATCATCTTGTGGATCTTTAATCCCATGGTCATTTTCAAGCCCCTTGATAATACCCGTCTTTTGTTTTGTCCTTAAACCAATTGTGTGGACCTTAATAATATTTACCCGGTGAATGGCGAAAGGGAGAATTCATTCTCCGATAACCACAGTTACATCTGAGTTACAGGGTGCTTCGGAGCTCAACCCCAATCCATTTCATCCTCTGAGGTCTCTTCCTCCATCTCCCATTCATCTTCATCATCCCCGGGGACCTCATCCTCATCCCAATCGATGCCGGATCCCTCGGACATATGGGTGGAGCGTATCTCAGGTTCTATTGGTGGGTTAGGGACTTGTTCTTGCTCCATACTCGATCCATTGTAGCTTCCGTACAGGTCGTTGTAGTCAGGTGGGGGGCTGGATGAGGTAATTTCATCCTCGATCGAGCCCATATCATCATTGGAAGCTTCATCGGGTCGAGGATCATATTCCACTTCCCTTGACCTCTTTTTTGGTGCCTCATCCATCCCGGCAGCCCAGATCCTTTCGAGTTTCTTCTTTCTGTGTATCCTTGAAAACACAGCGATGACTATGAACAGTATCAAAACGATTACGGCAATAACTATCCATAGTGTTGGGTCCAAGAGCCATTTTGGCAATGGGTCCTCCTTTTTTTCCTCTGTTACATCATCGTTGTCAACGACATCCGGTATATAGGTCCTGAACTCCCAACTGTAGACCTTGTCAAGCTGATAGTCGAAGATGTCCCTGACCTCAGTTCCCAGACTGATCTCGTATGATGTTCCTCTATCTAGGGGGATCGAGATGATGACCGATCGATCATCAGATCCTGGATTGACAACGAAGAAGGAGATCTCTTCCCTTACTTCTCTGGGGTAGCCACTTGTATCCTCAATCCTAACGGAAAAGACCCTCAATGCATTGACGACAGACGAGACTTGGACAGGGTTGGTGAATATTAAAGTGATGTTGTAGATGTCATCTTCGTTACCAGAGAAGTTCTGGTCTACATTTGATGGAAAAACTCCATCTGGATAGTCCAAAGAGAAGAGCGTCCTTATTGTGTAATTAGCGGTCATACCAGATAAAAGCTGATTATTCCAAGGGTCACTGATCCCGGTTCCCACACTGAGTGTATATGTCCTGCCATATTCCAGTCCTTGTGGTATTATCTGGACTTCGGATGATCCTTTGATATTGATGGTAATATTGACATGTCCCCCATCATCGTCAGTCATGACAAGTTCACTTTGAGTGATCGTTGAGGTGTTCAAAGGTTCATCGAATGAAACCGTGATCATAAGGTCCTCTGAGAACTGAAAGCTCTCATTCTCCTCGGGAGTGATGCTCTTGATGGAGGGCGGGGTCAGGTCTCCTATGGCCCTTAAAAGCATCTGGACCTCTCTTTCATTGCCGGATCTGTCCTTTGCAATGAGTGTAAGCAGATAGGAACCTGCTAATGTGAAAGTAAAGTTGAACATATCTCCATCAAAGAATTCGGACATAGGCTCCACTACTTCCTGATATGTAAGGTTCCAGTGGAATTCCGCCCCTGATGGGAAGGACCTGTTATTGTCTGTGAGGTTCTGTTTGAACGTTGCGGGCATCCCCAGTGTAACGGTGGTCGGACCAATGATATTCCCATCAGGTGGTGTCAGGTCGGTTACCGAGATCTTTCTGGTGATATGGAGTTGGTTGCCTCCCCCGTCGGTGACCGTAAGGTTCAATGTGTATTGTCCAGGTTCGGAGAATGAGATGTGCGCTGTGCTCTCGGTGGATGTCCAGTTGTAATCTTCACCGTTGATCTCCCAAAGAACACCCGCTCCTTCTCTGTTGAACCACCGAACATCATTATCGGTGATATTGATCTCGAAGGAAGCTGTCTCATCCTCATTCACTGAAAAAAGGCCCAGGATCTCTCCAGTAGGTGCTGTTGTGTCGATAACTTCGATACCCAATAAGGTGGAATTGATATTTCCTGCAGGATCCCTTACTGTCAATCGGATGCTGAAATTTCCCAACATTGAAAGCTCGAACGGAAGTGTACCATTCCCATAATGGATAGTGACCATCCCGAGAGGGTCGGTCACTCTCCATGTGAAGTTTTCGATATATGTGAAGTCAAGGTCATCACCGATGTCATAAGAAGTAGATATCAGGTCGAGATACTCTGGGGAGATGTTCCGGGTGATATTGCTCTGGTCCTCTACATCCAATCTTGCAACTGGTAACTTGGTATCCAGTGTGAAGTTATAGCTTACATTCGTAGGACCTGCTCCGAATTCGTCATAGGAGCTCAATAATACATGGTTCTTACCTTCTGTGAGGTTGAGGACAAATTCAAACCCACCGATGGAATTTACCATTAGTTCTTCCGAGAATACATTGTCCTTCCAGACTTCTACCCTTCCGTTCTTTTCGGATGTTCCTGAAACTTGATGGGAGACTACATTGGTCACGGCCGATGGTGGATCCAAGAAAGATACGGATGATGGTCCTGTGTTGTCGATATGGAAATCCTCATTAACAGACCAATCCCCTATGTTCAGTGACTCATCAAGACCTCTATACCTCAGGAAAAGGGAATCCACATCCCCGGGACCTCCGGCAGAGATCCTTGTGTCCCAGATAACTCCGGTATAAGGTCCCTCACCCACGATCTCCCAATTTCCATCATCCATGAGACCGTTCCCATTGATGTCATTGTAGAACTGAATCTGGACGGTCTCCAGGTCAGGGGATCCTGTGAACTCGAAGGTTATAATGCCCACAATTGTCCGAGGTGTTGTGACCAGGACTGCATCTGGAGGGATGAGGTCCTGGGGTGTGGCGTTGAATATGACCGATAGTGATGATTCATTCCCGTTCGTGTCAACAACAGATACTCTGAAGGAGTATTTCAATCCGTCAACAAGACCTCCGATATCGATCTCTCCGATCAATGAGACCGTGGAAGCGATTAGCGACCATCCGTCAGGTGCAGTCGTGTGTTCCCCTTGCTTACCACCTGAAATGGATGAAGAGTTGATGTAGATATTATTATAGGAAAGATTAGTCTCATTGGAGTTATCCCAGGAGACCTTCACAGAATTTCCCTGTGGAAGGACCTGGACAGAAACATTCTTGGGGTATCTTGGAACCGAGCTGTTGAAGTACATTGGAAAATGTAAGTAGGTTCTGTTCCCCAGGAATGGATCAAGGACCCTTGTTTTCAAAATGAAACTGCCTGTGATATTTTGAGGTACTATCCATACATCAGTGATGTTTCCATCATCCGGGGTTGGATCTCCGTAAGAGGAATTACCGTCATCATGGAAAGGTCTCCAACCGATCCCCGATCCTTCCAGAATCCACCAAGCTTCCGTTCCTGTTGCGATGTTACCTTCAAGGAATACTCTCTCATATTCTCCCTGAGTAAGGTGGAGCTCCATCTTCTCCTTCAATAACACTAAAACCGGATCTTTTGCAATTGCTGTTGAGGTGAAGGTACCTACAGGGTCAATATCCCGGTAGTAGGCTGAGATAATGTCATCTTCAAATACCTGCAGGGATGAAGAATTCCCGGTGGCATTATCCCTCGTCCAGGCTGTTCCCCTGAACAGTCCGGAGGTTCCGATCTCATGAAGTGTTAGGGTGATGCCTGTTCCATCAGTTGTGGAATTCAAAGTGACCATTACTGTTCCATTTCCAACCAGGTTCGTGTCCATGACGGTTATCGAAATACTGTCTCCCCTGGTGGAATAATACTGCTTGTCCAATGAAACAAGGCTTGAAAGGTTGGATATGTCACCAGAGACAACAACGGCGAAATGCTGGGGGCCCATGGGTATGTTATAAGCTGATATCAATAACTTCCATGTTCCAACGGCTGGAGATTGGATATTTATCCCTTCTATGGGATTGGTCCTGTCAAATGTATCGTTGAACGGAGATGACCAATCGTTACCGTAATACTCGGTACCATTGGGTGCGATCAGTATAAGATCAAGGTCATTGACAAGTTCTTTGGATGAATACAGAGCACCTGGAAAATCAGCATATGCCAAGGTGATCCTAAGGTCATTTTCTGATCCTTTAACCTGAAAATATGAGGTGATATCATTTCCAGTCCATAGACCCTCTTTATCGTCTAAAAAGGTCATGTTACCATTATCCGGTTGGAGTGAATTGGAAATGTTGATCCTTCCCCAACCCTGGTGCATATCCGGGCGTCCCTGTATCTCCTGGACCGTAGAGTTCCCTGGTCCATATTGCCCGGGAGTGAGGTCCATTGCTCCGTTGATCAGTGAGGCCTTGAGAAGAGCCCCTGATGGGGAGCTCAACCCCAGTGTTGAGTTGAAGAATTCCCTCATCAGGACAACTGCACCAGCAGTAATGGGGGTGGACATCGATGTTCCCCCCATGTAGAGGTAATCGCTATTGTAAACTCCCCATCCGGTTCCGGTTCCATTAATGGAGGACCTGCAGGAGAGGACATTGGTTCCCGGAGCTACGACATCCGGTTTAATCCTCCCATCATCGGTTGGACCCACAGATGAGAAAGCTGCCATTCCGTCCGGATTGTCCGATCGCTTATCACTGAAGATCGGCTCTTTCGGATATTTGGAATAGACGACCCAGCTCCCGTTCATATACCTCCATGCACCTGAACTGCCCCAGGCACTTTGAGCTCCCCCGGATAACCTGTAGTTCTCACTGGCACCCACGGTTATACAGTTCTTGGCAGTTCCAGGGGAGCCAATGGAATCCAGATCGGTCCTTCCGTCCTCGGGATCCCAATCGTATCCGTTGTTGCCAGCAGAATAGAGTATGATCATCTCTGGGTAATTGAATAGGAACCAATCCACATCCTGGGCTCTGGAGGTATACAGTCCGGATACATCGGACCCCCAGGAGTTCGTATGTATCCTGGACCCATTATCATAAGCCTGCTGAAATAGAAGGGAAGTGTTGGCAGGGATGGAAAGGGCTTTACCATCGGTCATTATAGCCTGGAAGAAGATGGAAGCATTGGGAGCCATGCCTTTGATATCCCCTCCGGAATTGGTTCCATCACCCGCTATCGATCCGGTAGTATGGGTTCCGTGGCTGTGGCCGTCGTCAGGGGAGGTTCCGGCCCAGTTTACGATGGTTGCTCTGTTATCAAAATCGAGGTTTATATCGCCGTTTACCTGGGGATCGTCAACTCCCGTATCCAGACCGGTGTCGGAGATGGCGACTACCTGTCCAGTTCCATCAAGGCCGAGGTCATCCCACACTTCCTGGACGTTGATAATGTCCTTTGATACATTATTGTGAAGCTCTACTGTATAATATGGTTCAATATGGCTGATACCAAAGATCGAGATCAGTTCCTCCCGGCTTTCGATCGAAGGTCCGATAAGGTATCTGGTGGGTGATTCTTTCATCACCACGGGAGATATTTCGTTCAATTGCAGTGTAATATCTTCCTGGGCGGGGAAGGTATCAACAACCAGCATTTCCTCCCCAACAGAGTCCTGGATGGAATTTCCGGTCTCAAGGTCTAAATATGTCTGGGGATCCATCTTCATTCCGGAGGGAAAGGGTCCTGCGGCTATCACATTTTCGAGGTCAAGGAGCTCTTCTGGATCCCTGTTCTGTATCCTAACGGTATAAGAGAATTCAGGAAGGTATTCCAAGACATCGAATCCCTCTTCTTCCAGATATTCCTTCCATCCCTTTTCTATCGGTCCGTTGAACTGAACGATCCAGATGCCGCTGTCCAGGTCATCTTCGAAAAAAGGGACCTCTCCATAGAGACGGTCTATCGGAAAGGTCCCCCATCTCGTCATCAATGGGGGAAGCTGATCTGTCCGGTCCTTGATCAGAAAAGGTAATTCATTATCCTTTTTTGCCTCTTCCCCGGTTGAGAGAAATAATATTGGAGAGAGGGAAGTGGCCAGAAGCATAATTGCGATCAGAAGGGCATTGGAGCCTCCTTTGAATCTAAACATGGGTCTCACCGCCTGACCTGATCCGTTTATCCAAGCCTCTACTTTAATGTTTCATACCTTGGACCGGATGTATAACAACCTATCTACCGCCGTCCTCTAAAATGTTTTGGGTATGAGTTTTCGTTTCATGCCCTTGGTATCATCCGTGCAACTTCTTTGAGAGCGCTCGAACCAACCTTTCCCTTGATCCTTTCTCTTAGAAGACCGAATCCACCCGCGATCCTTTTAAGCATGAGCTTTCTCATCTCCTCCATGTCAAGGTCCCGGGTCCCTCCCTCGCTGATGATAAGGGCAGATAATGTGTAAGAGCGGAGGGTCTCGGGGGATATACGATCCGAGATATCCTCAAGATCCCCCTTGAGGTCGTTGAAGATACCAAGGGCAAGAGCGAAGGATACAAGTGTACTCTCATCCTGGAAACCGCCTTCTCTGATAAGGCACTTCAGATCCTCCGGGACCAACAGTTCTTTCATTTCTCTTCCTCCTGAAGAATGGTCCCTTTAGGTCCGGGAACCAGGGTATATCTCCGTTTGTGTTCTGGCAGGGTCTGAACACTACCGGACGGGACAAGGAGGAGAATGTTCCTCCCCTCACCTGAAAGCAATTCCATGGAGGACTGGATAGAATCTGATTCCATTCCTGTGAAGGGAGAGTCCATGATGATCCCAGATCCTGTCACTCTTGAAAGACCTATGATGATCGATATGGCCAGGGTCTCCCTTTCACCTGCGGAAAGCTTGTTCATGGGAATTACCCTGTTCTCACCGAATCTCTCTCTCCCTATGGTCATGTCTTTCGGGTGTATCTTGACAAAGAGCCTGGGATCCCGGGAGATCTCCTGCAGGATGATAGTGGCCTGAGCTTCTAGTTCTGATCGAGCTTTTTCAATTCTTAATTCGATGAAGGCCAGAGCCTTGTTCATGGCGATACCATAGTTACTCAAGTTATCTTCCAGTGAGATGTCTCCTCCTTTACCTCCAAATAACCTGGTAAACTCGCCCTCACGGTCATTAATCAATGATTCCACTTTTTCGATCCGGTCCATATGTTGCTTTAACAGAGACCTCTCCTCATTAAGGACTATCCTGCTCCTTTCATGCTTTCTTACAGCCTCGATCAGGGCGGTCCTTTGATCCTTCCTGAAAGGGATCTCGGATATGGACCTCTTCAGACCATCATTTTCCTTTAAAAGCTCCTTGACAGAAGTCCCCTCTGATCCTCTGTCCATAAGCTCCATTGAAGCATTTCCTATCATAATATCAGAGCACCAGATCCTGTTGGAACTCCAGTCAGAAACATCTTTCTTCCTTTCCCCCAGATTTTCGTGGAGATGTTTCAATCTCTCTCTGCCCATGCCTGTCGTTGCGATGGATGTTCCGCAGATGCAGGTACTTCTCCTCAGTATCTCCTCGACTATTGCCTGCTGTGCTTCATGGACACCGTACATGATCCTTTTCCTCGTGGAATCCTCTCTTTGAATTATAGCCTTCTTAAGGGCCCTTTCCCCCTGTTCCCTTAAAAGCTCCACATAGGCATTGGACCAAGCATTGGAAAGTCGCTCCTCGATCCTTCCAACCATCTCTGCGGTCTTTGCTCCATTGATCTCCTGATGAGACCCTCCATCACCGGTCGAGAGGTCCCCAACGATCATTGTGTAATCATCACGGGCTTTCTTAGTATCTTCAAGAAAGGAGATGATCCTCTTTTTTTGTCCTTCAACTTTACCTGCAAGCTCCTTTTTTCGGGACCTGAGTTCCGACAATTCATTTTCCAGATTTCGGATCTTTTCATTCTTACCTTTCATCCTTTCTTTCAACAGTTCCCTTTCAGCTTCGATCATCGATGCTATCCTCTCAAGGTCCTGTGCACCAATTATTGAATCCAGAACCCTGTGGAGCATTCCTTTTTCAGAAAAGGGGTCTGCTGAGGTCAAGAACATCGAGTTCTCACCTTGATAAAGGAGCAAAGGGGCAATATAAGGGTCGATGATATTCCTCTTTCCACTTTCCTTCCAGGCACCCTCCTCCAATTCCTCCAGCTTGAACGATTCCCTGCCATTATATGATCTGGATACCCTGAACTTTTCCTCGCCATATGAGATGACAAGGCTTACCTTCATCCCTCTGTCCTTGGGCCTTTGCCAGTTCACCAGATCCTGGTTCTCCTCAAGGTCCCTGGACCAGGGGTCCAGATTCCCGGTCTTTCCGAACAGTGCCCAGTAGATAGAATGGAGCAGATGGGTCTTCCCTGAACCGTTGGGTCCTTCAAGGATGGTCAATCCGTCTTTGATCTCAACTTTATTCGGTCCGAGGTGGGGTCCGAAACCTTCGATGATCACCTCGAGTATCCTAATTCCCTCTTCCTTTATACCAATGTTCAGGGAGGTCTTATGGGTCGCACCTTTGATCCCCTTGATATCCTCCCCTGAAAGTTTTTCATACAGAAGGAGATCGGAAGCATCAGCAAGGTCCAGGACGAGTTCCATCAAAGGTGGAGATGCTTTGGGATATGTAAACATTTACTGATCGAGGTGGTCCCTGAACTTTTGCCTGAGTCCTTTGTCCTCCTGCAATAGGATAAGAATGGAGGAGAGCCTTTTCATGGTCTCAGGGTGGATGGAATGTTCGACCTCACAGGCATCCAGGTCCGCAGTCTCTTCCGGAACGCCAAGCATCAGGAAGAATTCTTTGAGGATGCCGTGTCTTCTATCCACTTCGATACCAATACCCATTCCCTTTTCGGTCAGGGTCACACCACCGTATTTCTCGTAGTTCACCATTCCATTCCTTGAGAGCCTGCCGAACATTTCCGTTACTGTTGCAGCAGAGCAGTCAAGGTGTTTGGCGATATCTCCCACCCTTGCGTATCCCTTCTTCCTGACAACGTGAAGGATCGCCTCGAGATAGTCCTCTTCCCTGTGAGTTGCCATTGGTTCCCGAACAATTCCATGATTAGTTAAACCTTTTCGCGTACTCTTTCCAACGGAAATGTTTATTACAGCTCAAACATAGCTCCTGTCATGTGGCTGGGACCTTACCAGAAATTAGACGATTTCACCTTCAGGATCCCGAAGGACTACAGGAAAGATATGAGGAAAGATGGTTTGATCTTCACCTCGGATAGGATGCTGGAGAGCCTCTTCAATGATGAAGCATGCGAGCAGGTGGCAAATGTGGCTACCCTCCCTGGACTGGCCGGTCCTTCCATGGCAATGCCGGATGTCCATTGGGGTTATGGTTTCCCCATTGGAGGAGTTGCCGCCACCTTTGTGGATGACGGAGGTGTCATTTCACCAGGCGGGGTGGGATTCGATATCAACTGCGGGGTACGATTACTGACCACCGATCTCACAGAGGACCAGGTAAGGCCCATCTCGAGGCAGTTAGCTGACACGATCTTCAAGAACGTTCCTTCCGGGATAGGGTCCAAGGCAAGGATCAGAGTTGACCATAAACAGCTGGATTCCATCCTTACCGATGGTGCCAGATGGGCCGTTGAGGAAGGTTATGGTGTCGATGAGGACCTGCTTCATATGGAAGAAGGCGGAGCTATCGAAGGTGCGGACCCGTCCAAAGTATCGGAAAAGGCAAAGAAGCGAGGCCTTCCCCAGGTCGGATCATTGGGAGCCGGGAACCATTTTCTCGAGATACAGAAGGTGTCTGAGATATTCGACGAGGAAGCTGCCAGGGCGATGGGTATCCATTCCTTAGGACAGGTGACCGTATTGATCCATACAGGATCGAGAGGTCTCGGATACCAGGTATGCCAGGACAAGGTCAGCGACCTTGAACTGCTTTACGAAAAGGATGGGTCCTCCTATCGATCCTCCAAGTTCGATATAAGGATCCCTGACAGACAATTGGTCGCAGCCCCACTGGGTTCAAGGGAGGCGGATGAATACCTTGGAGCCATGAGATGTGCCGCAAATTATGCCTGGGCAAATAGACAGCTTATAACCCACTGGATCCGGGAATCGTTCAATGAGGTCCTCAAGGGGAAAGGTCTGGAATCGGACCTCAGGATGGTCTACGACATTGCCCACAACATTGCAAAGATCGAGGAGCATATGGTTGATGGAAAGAGGTCCAAGGTCTGTGTTCACAGAAAGGGTGCCACCAGGAGCTTCGGACCTGGGCATCCGGACATCCCGCAGGATTATCGCGATTTCGGTCAACCGGTACTTATACCTGGGGATATGGGAACTGCGTCATATCTGATGGCAGGGACCTCGACTGCGATGGAAAAAACGTTCGGGTCCACCTGCCACGGAGCCGGGAGGGTCCTCTCCAGGTCGCGGGCCATCAGAGAGTTCAAACCCCAGTCCGTGATAGATATGCTGGCATCGAGAGGGATCTATGTCAAAGCAAATTCACCAAAGGTCCTCTCCGAAGAGGCCCCTGGTGCATACAAGGATATTGATGCTGTGATCGAGGTAGCCCACGGTGCTGGTTTGTCCAGGAAGGTTGCTAAGATGGTTCCGATCGCGGTTGTCAAGGGTTGAGAAATGAATGAAGAGTCTCCCAATTGCAATTCAAGGCGGGTTTTTCAGGTGAGGTGGTAATTGCCACCCTTTCTCTTCAAACCGGTCTTTTAAAACAATCCACCTTTCCTTTCTCTTCATATCGTACCTGAGAGGGAATCTCATTGCCTTATCGAAAAACCTGAGTGCCGATTCCCTGTTATCCTCGAAAATAAAAACAAGGGACATATTGAAATCCACGCCAGAGCAACCTTCCAGATCTCCAAGGGATATGAATATCTTCTTTGCTTCATTCAGCATTTGTTTTGCCTTTCTGAACCTGCCCTTCCTCGCGTTCAGATCCGACAGATTGGTCAGGACAAGCGCCCTTGCCCAGGGAATATTATTTCTTTTGGATATCTTGAGTGTTTTTCTCCAGAAATATTCTGCCTCTGTTGCCATTTCCATTCTAAAGAACATCACACCCATATTGTTGTAACAAATGGAAAGGAGATTGTCAGATCCCGAGAATTGGAAATGACCAACCGCTGACTTATATTGATCTCTGGCATCTTCAAATGATCCCTGGTCGGATAGAATATCGGCTTTCAATCTTTTTAGTAGTCCCTTCTGGTTATTATCCCGCACCTTTTTCAGATCTTTGTCTATCTCTTCCTTTGCCAGCTTCAATGAGTTCATGTACCTCAGGGTTTGAATGCGACCTACCTCTGCCAGGATCCATCCGGCTCCATTGGTTTCTTTCCTGACATCAAGGATCTTTGAAAATAGATCCAGTGATTTCTTCAATTTCCCCTGTCTCCTCAGAATTTCCCCTTCAAGTATCTTCTTGTCAATTTCAGGGTTGTGTCCACTCACAATGGTAGGTCCTATCAAATGTTCGGAGCGAAGGGATGCGAGATCCACTCCATCATTTTCTACAGCTTCCTCACGATCTTTCATCTCTTTCAAAAGGGACATGAACTTGGATTCTTCTTGTAGATCCGATTCGATCTTGATGAATTTCAAGATATCGAATCCGTTCCTCTTCTGCATTTCCCTCAGAAAGATTATCAGGATCTTATAATTCAGTACTTCACTAAGTTCCTCCCAGATATGATGGATTTTCGTATACAAGCA
>CBDDUX010000003.1:0-143046 GCA_965234725.1 Thermoplasmatota archaeon
TATATTTTGCTGATATCTGATTAAATCACTCATCAACTAACGAAGTAGTACTAATAAATAGATATAAATGGGGTATCCACTTTACTCCTAAAAGTTTTATGATATAATGGCATATAACGGCAGATATTATCTAAAATATATTGATATATAAATATCTTTGTAATTGCAGATTTCATGTGTCTTTGGGAGCTAAGTGGATACCCCAATTAGATATATATTTCACTGAAAAGTGATAGATTTTTTGGTGAATAGGATATTCATAAATTACAGTATACGATTATATGCCTTAAATAAGCCTATTTATATCATATTATTAATTTTTTTTAATATATTTAAATTAGCACAGATCAATATAATTAAGATAATATTTTAATACCTTATTAGATTTAAAAAATATGTCTATCTCCTAAGGTCGTTGCTAATCTGATCTCTATTCATAGAGAGAGATGATGGAAGGCGCGACTCTTTTAGTTAATATGCTATAAATATAATATATAGGAGAATGTAATATGAAAAATAATCAATATTCAATTAGCCCAAAAGGTGAGAGATTCAGAATTCCAGTAGAAGATGAATATTTTGAAGAATATCATCGAATAAAAAGTTTAGTAGAAAAGCATCGAAATAATGGTAAGGAAATTGTTGTTGTTATGGGAGTTGGATTCGTAGGTATAGTAATGGCCGCTGTTGTAGCAGATTCAAAAACCCCTGATGGGAATCATTCAAAATTTGTAATAGGTATGCAAAGGCCATCCGTTCGAAGTTACTGGAAAATTCCAGTCATAAATAAAGGATTATCACCAGTTAAATCAGAAGATCCAGAAGTTGATATTTTAATTAACAGGTGTGTTAATGAAGTAGAAAACTTAATAGCGACTTATACATATGAAGTATTATCGTTAGCAGATATTGTGGTAGTTGATGTTCAATGTGATTATTTGAAAGAAGAATTAGGAAATGTTGTATCTGGAAAAGCGGAGATGGAAGCTCTTGAAGATTCAATAGAAATCATTGCCGATAAAATATCTCCAGATTGTTTGGTTTTAATTGAAACAACAGTTGCTCCAGGGACTACTGAACAAGTTGCATATCCAATAATCAAAAAGAAATTTGAAAAGCGTGGAATAAATACAGAACCTTTATTAGCTCACAGTTATGAAAGAGTAATGCCTGGAAAAGATTATGTTAAATCTATCCGTGATTTCTGGAGAGTATGTTCGGGAGTTAATAATGAATCAAAACGAAGAGTTAAAAAATTTTTAGAAGAGGTACTTAATACAGAAGATTATCCTTTAACAGTTTTAGATAGACCTATTGAATCAGAAACTTCAAAGATTATAGAAAACTCCTACAGAGCGACTATTTTAGCATTCCTTGATGAATGGTCACTTTTTGCTGAAAGGAATGAAGTTGATTTAAAAAAGGTAATCGATGCAATAAAAGTTAGACCCACCCATTCAAATATAATCTTTCCAGGACCTGGAATTGGCGGATATTGTCTACCTAAGGATGGAGGATTGGGTGTTTGGTCATATAAACATATTTTTGGCTGGGAGGATGATATTTTTTCCATTACTCCACTAGCAATTGATATTAATGACACACGTGCACTCCATGTTGGTACACTAGTAAGAGATGCATTAAGAAATATGGGTAAACCAATTGCAGCTTCAGAAGTTCTAATATTAGGAGCATCATATAGAGAAGATGTAGGAGATACTAGATATAGTGGTTCTGAGATAATTGTCAGAAAATTAACAGAAATGGGTGCCTCTGTATCAGTAATGGATCCTTATGTAGATCATTGGTGGGAGTTAGAAAATCAAGATTTTTATCCTCATCCTGACTATAGTTGGAAAAGGTTTTTCGAAAGGCAGGAAGATTTATCAAGTATACTAATTAAAAATAATATTTGGGATTCACTTGAAGGGGTGGACGCAGTTGTCTTGGCTGTTAGGCATGAGCATTTCTTGAATCTAAATCCAGAAAAGGTGTTCAAAGCTGTAGGGAAACCATTCGCTATTATTGATTGTTTTTGTATATTAAATGATGAAGATATAAAAAAATATTTTTCTCTTGGTTGTGAAGTTAAAGGGATGGGAAGAGGACATATTAATAGAATTAAAAGAAATGTAAGAAAGGATTCATATAATAGATAATGTATAAATATCAAAATATTATTATTGAGGATGAGTGAGAAATTGAATGTGACTAATAATAAAATAAAAAAATATGTAAAAGAATTTATTATCATGAATTTTAATTATTCAATTAATAAAGATAGTTTAAATGATGATTCATCATTCATTGATAATGGTATCATTGATTCTACCGGCGTACTTGAATTAATAGATTTTATTGAAGAAAAATTTAAGATAATAATAGAAAATGATGAAGTAATTCCAGAAAATCTTGATTCTATAAATAATATTGTAAAGTATATCAAATCAAAAAACATTTCTGAAATCAGTTTGAAATATTGATATAATGTGATAATATGAATAAAACTTTATCATACGATTTATTAAATATAAATCCTGAAATAGAATCAAAAAGATTAGAAGAATTTGTAAAAGTATCTGTTAACAAAAAATTAAAGAAAAAAGGTGTAATTATTGGTTTATCTGGTGGAATTGATAGCTCCTTATGTGGAGCAATATGTACAAAAGCGTTAGGAAAAGATAATGTGATAGGAATTTTTTCTCCAGAAAAAGAAAGTGAAGATGAAACTAATGTATTAGGAAAAGAAATTGCTGATCACTTAGATATAAAAGTAATTCATGAGGATATTACAGAAGTACTTTCAAGTTTGAAATGCTATGAAAGAAGAAATGAGGCTATTCGAAGAATAATCCCTGGTTTTAAAGATAGTTGGGGGATTAAGATAATACAACCAAATCCTATCACATCAAATATGCTTAATGTCCCAATTATTGTCGTAAGAGATGATGATAATAATGAAATAAAAAAAAGAGTAGACCTTAAGTCCTATCTGCAAATAGTATCAGCATCTAATTTTAAGCAAAGAGTAAGAAAAATAATAGAATATTATCATGCAGAAAGACTTAATTATTCTGTTGTTGGAACACCTAATTTCCTAGAATATGATCTGGGTTTTTTTGTAAAATATGGAGATGGTGCAGCAGATATTAAACCAATTTCACATTTATATAAATCGCAAGTTTTTCAACTTGGAAAGTATTACAAAATTCCTGAAAAAATATTAAATAGAATTCCAACTACCGATACTTATTCATTGCCCCAAACACAAGAGGAATTTTATTTCTCTTTACCACTTCAAAAAATGGATATTTCATTGTATGCCTATAATAATAGTTATTCATTCAAAGAGTTAAGTACATTTTTATCAATTCCAGAGCAAATAGCTAGAAAAATATTCAATGACATAAAAAATAAAAAAAATATTTCTAATTTATTACTTACTCAACCCTTAGTATTAAATTAATGAGTGTGGAATTGTGTATGAAAATTTTTTATTTATTTATAAAATACTTACTGATGAAGGATTTGACGATTCTTTATATGAAACTCTCAATATTCTAAAATTTTTAAAAAATGATATATTTAATGATATAAATATAGATGGTTTAAATGAAAGTAATTTCAATTTATATAATTTTATAAAGAAAAGGAAAGAGCATATACCTATAGAGTATATTTTTAATAAGGCTTATTTTATGGAGAGATCTTTTCATTGCTCAAAAGATACACTTATACCCACATTTCATACAAAAATTATGGTAGAAAAAGTTATTGAATTAATTAATGATAATAAAAGAAAAATATTCAAAATAATTGATATGGGGACTGGTTGTTGTAATATTGCTTTATCAATAGCTTTAGAATGTAAAAATTGTAAATTATATGCTACTGATATTTCTGAAAAAGCAATAAAGATTGCAAAAAAAAATGTCGATAAATACAATTTGAATAGTAGAATATTTTTATTTTCAGGGGATATGTATGAACCATTTTCTAATTCTGAAATAAAGGGTGAAATTGATATTATTGTTTGTAATCCACCTTATATACCAACTGACTCCATTGAGCATTTACCAGATGAAATTAAAAAATATGAGCCAATCATAGCTCTTGATGCGGGTCCATATGGATTAAATTTTTTTAACAGATTATTAAATGAGTCAAGTAATTTTCTCATTCATAAAGGAATTTTAATATTTGAAATTGGAGAGGGTCAAGAGAGGTTAATTTTAAGATTAATAAAAAATAATAATACTTTTATTTTCAAAGATTTTATACAATACCATTCTAAACCAAGATTTATTATTTGTGAAAAAAAATAATTGAATATTTAGGATGTTTAATAATGTCTATATTTATCTTGCATTCTAATAATATGAACATTAATAAAGATATGATAAATAAAATAAATAAAAATATGGAGCCATATAATATTAGTTATCCTTCTCCCTTAATAATCAAAAATAATGAATATAGTATAGTATTAATAAATAAAAACAAATCCATAGATATTTCTAATGAAGGCATCCTTATAGGAAAAATAAATAAGGCAACATCTCAGAAGTGGAATAATATTAGAAGTCCTGCACCCTCAGGTACATATATTATCATTAGGTATAAAAATGAAGAGTTAGAAATTTTATCAGATTTTATTGGATCTAACACAGTTTATTATTATTATTATAAAGACAAATATATAATTTCAAACTCTATAAGGGCTATAGTTATGTTACTTGGAAGTTTTGTATTAAATAATGAAGTCATATCTTGGTATATTTCATGTGGAAACATGGGTCCATTACTATGCTGGGATAAAAGAATAAAGGTACTACCATATAATTCTAAAATTTATATTAAAAATAATCAGTTAAAAATAATACTTGGAGAAAGGTTCTCATTTAATAAGAAAACTAATGAAAAACAGAAAATTAAGTTAACAATCAAAAATATTATAGATAATATTTTAGAAAATATAAATTTTAACAAAAATGAAAGATGGATCATTCCATTATCTGGAGGATATGATAGTAGGTATTTAATGCTTTTTTATAAAAATAAATTTGATTATATTACATGGGGATTAAAAGATAATGAGAATAAAAAAGGAACCGATGCAAATATTTCTAATTTATTAAAATGTAAATATAAATTAAATCATCTTTATGAAAATGTAAATCCTGTTGAAGATTTTAATAATTTTTTAGATAATTTTGTTTCAATAAGTGAGGGAAGAGTAGATCATATCTTTGGATACCTTGATAATTTTAATATTTGGAAAGAATTATATAATAAAAATTATGATGGAATTATTAGGGGAGATGAGAATTTTGGTTTTTCTAATATGAAATCAGAAAAAAGTGCACAAGGAAAAAATGGATTTCATAGAATAAAAGATAACAAATTATTAAAGAAATATTTACCAAATAACGAATTACCAAAACAATATAAAAGGAAAGATAATGAAGAATTAAACGATTTTGCTGATAGATTTTATCATGAATTTAGGTACCCAATGATAAGTAGTTCATTAAATTTCATAAAGTCTAAATATATTGAAGTTATTAATCCTTATTTGTTTAATGAATTATTAGATTATATTTCTACATTACCAGTAGAATATCGCATTAATAAGATTATATTTAAAGAAATTGTAGATGAATTGGAAAATGATATACCTATTGCATCATATCCTTCCATCGGAAACCAAGAATTGTTATTCAATAATGACAATATAAAATCATATTTTGTTGAAAATATTAAAAATGTAAGATTTCCTTATTTTAATAATAATTTTCAAAGTAAAATTGTTAAAAATTTTTTATTAAATAAATATTATAAAAAAATATTAACAATAAAAAAGAAAGTTATTGAAAAATTATTTAATACAAGAGAACTTGATATTAATATAATTGTTTTAAGAATAATTTTAATAAATAAAATAATATTATTATATAATAGTGATTCTAAAATAATTAATAATAAATAGAATGGTGATATCTTGAAAAAATCTAAATATAAACCTAAAAAATTAATATTGAGAAAAATATTATATAATTTTAAAATAATAGGTAGAAAATTAGGTTTTTCTATTTCATTTGAAGATAAATTAAATGATTTTATTGCTAGAGGAATGAAAATAGGAAAAGATGTTATTATTTCGCCAGGAACAATGTTTGATGAATTATATCCATATTTAATAAGTATTGGAGATAATTCTATTTTATGTACTGGTACAAGATTAATCTCTCACGATTCAACAATTATAAGTATGACTGGAGGTTACCTAAGGTTGGGTAAAATAGATATTAAAGAAAACTGTATTATTGGATTGAATGTTATTATTTTACCTGGAGTTACTATTGGTCCAAATGCAATTGTAGCATCAGGATCTGTTGTTAACAAAGATATTCCTCCCAATTCATGTGTTGCTGGTGTTCCAGCTAGATTTTATGCAAAATATCAAGATGTTCAAAATAAATATAAAGAAGAAATACAAAAAGGACCCGTTTTTCTATCTGTAGATTTATCAAAAGATGAAGATGAGTTTTTTATAGAAAGAAAACTTAATATAATTAAAAACTCACAAAAAGGAAATGTATGGATCAAGGGAAGAGAAAGTAGAAATCCTAAAAAAGTTAAAGATAAGATATATGGTGATCATTAATAGTTATTATGATATTGTTGCAAATTACATCGAGATTATAGCTCCATTACTATCCAAAAGAATTATTGAATTTGCCAGAAGTCTTCCTGATGAATTTAAAAATAATAAGAAATTGTGGATTTCATATGTATCTGGATTTGATGATATTGTATTTACTAAGAATCCATCGATAGAAAATATTTATAAAATTGTAGAAAATAAACAATTTTTAAAAGTAATAATTAAAGAATTAAAAAAAGATGACACTTTTAAGTTGATTAATAACATATTATTAAAAGATGTTTTAAAGAGAGTAGATTTTTATAATATAAATATTATACATTCTATGAATATTCTAAAAAGAATTATTTATAATAGAATATATTATATTAAATGGGGTATCCACTTTACTCCTAAAAGTTTTATGATATAATGGCATATAACGGCAGATATTATCTAAAATATATTGATATATAAATATCTTTGTAATTGCAGATTTCATGTGTCTTTGGGAGCTAAGTGGATACCCCAATTTATATTAATAAGAAAATATTTAAAAGTAATAAAAATAAGGTAAATATAAATTATTATAGACTTGCTACGAGATTATATTTAATAAAAATGATAATATTATTATATGAAAATAATTCTTAATTATTAAGAAAATGAGGGGTTACATGAATTTATTAATTTATAGTACAAATTCTCCTTTTTACGAAATAACTGGTCCTAATATTGGAGGAGCAGAAGTTTCTTTAAGAACAATAGCTAAAGAGTATAGTTTATTAGGTAATAAAGTTATTTACTTTACAAAAGGGAAAAAATTTAAAAAAATTAAATTAGATAATATTAATATAATTGTTATAAGATATTTTAGTTTGCCTATAATTAATATATTATTCAATAATATCAGAAATTTTGAAAGATATATTGATGATTTATTAACAATAAGATATTTAAAATATATAATAAAAAAAGAAAATATTAAAATCATTCATACTTACGCTTCATATCCTGATACTTATTTAGCAATATTATCTGTAAAAAATTCCGAAATTCCTGTATGTCAAAGACTTGGCGGATTACGAGCTTTTGATCTTAAATACTATAAAAATAAAAATATTAAAAAGAAAATCATTTGGAGTTTAAATAATGTAAACTATTTTTTACCTGTAACAAAATTTTTAAAAAATGAAATAATTAATAAAATTTATATTAAAAATGTAGAATCTCGAATTTTATCAGTAATAGATATTGGTCAAGATATTGTTATAAACAATAATACAATAAAGAAAAATAATAATTTTATATTTATTTCTTCATTTAAAGAAGGTAAATTACATAATATAATATTAGAAGCTATATCTATATTAAAAAAAAAGAATATAAAAATTTATGTTTCATTTATTGGAGATGGTCCTAAACTTAAAGAAAGTAAAATATTAGCAGGAAAGTTAGAAATTAATAATTATGTAAAATTTTTAGGAAAAATGAAACGAAATGAAGTTATTTCTAAACTGAATGAATCATATGGATTATTACATGCAACAGAAAGTGAAGGATTATGCAAATCTATTTTGGAGGCAATGTGTTGTAAAGTTCCAGTGATTGCTTCAAACGTTCCTGCCATAAATGAATATGTTTCTAATGGTTTTTCAGGTATACTTGTTGATAATGATCCACATCAATTTTCAGATGCTATTGAAAAGTTGATTAATGATGATAATTATGCAGAATATTTATCTTATAATGGGTACTTTTATGTAAAGAGTAATTTAAATCCAAAAATTCAAATTAAAGAATATGATAATTTATTTAAAAAAATATATGAAGTAGTTCCATTGAACTCTTAAGATATAATATTTATAATAAATAATTATTACTTTAATTAATAATATGATTAAATGGTATATATTTAGACAATATATCTTTATAATTTTATATTCTATACTCAATTTATTTTTTTACTGTAAAGTTAACTATTTCAAAAAAATTATTACGGGGAATTGATTTAAATGAAAATAATGTTAATTGGACCAGGTGGAAAAACCGGAGGTGCCTCCATTCATACAAGAATGGTAAAAAAATATCTTATACAAAAGGGACATATTGTAAAGTTTATTAATATTTATAATAATAAAGGCCAAACAACATCCTTTTCTATAAATAATATATTTGATATTATCTATAAAATTATCAAAAGGGTTTTTATTATACCTATATATATTTTGGTTAATCATAAAAATTATGATATAATTCATGTACAATCTTCTGGACCTATTGGTGGATTTTTACATGCAATAACTGCTTCCATATTAAGAAGTTTTATTAAATTTAATTTAATAATAACATTCCATTACTCAAAAACATCTTTATTTGTTAAAAAGTACCCTAATTTAATGAAATTTGTTATTAAGAATTGTTCTTTGTTTATTGTAGTATCTAAGAAACAAAAAAATATAATTGAAAAATATTCTTTAGAAAAATTTAGTAGCAAGGTAATTATTATCAATAATGGATTTGAAGAAGTAGAAATTGAAAAAATCAAAAATGTAGATATATTTTCTAAATACAAAATATCTAAAAATAGTAAAATATTAATTAATGTTGCTTGGCTTCTTGAAAAAAAAGGGCAAATATATTTAATTAAATCTATTGAAATATTAATTAAAAAATATAAAAATAAAAATTTTCATTGTTTTATAATAGGTCAAGGTCCATTGTATACATATTTAGATGATTATATAAAGAAAAATCAATTAGAAAAATTCATTACATTAACGAATTACATATCAAATAATGAATTATATTCCTTCTTTAATAAAGCAAATATTTTTGTATTATCTAGTTTAGAAGAAGGGAATCCCCTAGTAATGTTTGAGTCATTAGGATTCGGAATACCATTTATTTCTACAAATGTAGGGGGAATACCAGAAATTATAACTTCTGAAGAGTTAGGATTATTATGTGATCCAAAGGACATTGATCATTTAGCAAAAAATATAGATTTAGCATTAAATAAAAATTGGAATTATCAATACATTCAAAAGTATGGTTTGCAATATACATGGTCTAAAATAACCGATAATACCATAAAAGCTTATGAAAAAATTATATATGAAAGTGGATAAAATGAAAATTTGTATAATTTCTAATACACATTTATTTATAAAAGTAGGAGGAGCTGAACTTCAGACCTATTTGATTTCAAATTTTTTAAGAACGAAAGGATATGAAGTATATTATATATTTAATTCTAATATTAATCAAAAATTTCCGGATGATGGTATTATTTATTTTAAAATTAAAAATTATGAAGGAAATCAATATAATTTTTTGAATTATTTTAAATTAAAAAGAATTTTAAAAAATATTTCACCTGATATTGTATTTCAAAGATCTGTTAATTCTTACAGTGGTTTTCTTTCTTTTTTAAAAAACAAATTAAATTATATTTATATTATAAGTTTATCATCTGACATAAATAGTATTAAACATAATAAATATAAGAATAATAAAGTAAAAACTTTAATAAATATTCCAAATAATATTTTAAGTAATTATGGTTTATTAAAAGCAGATGAAATTATTGTACAATCAAAATATCAAAAAGAAAATATATTAAAAATTTTTCATAGAAATAGTTCTATAATATACAATGGATTATCAATTGAAAAAAATGAAAAATCTGATAAATCAGATTTTACTATTTTGTGGGTAGGAAATATTAAACCTCTTAAGCAACCAGAAATATTTATTAGGATAGCGAATTATTTTAAAAATTATCAAATTAAATTTATAATGATTGGTGAATTAAAAGAAGACAAATACAGTAATCACATAAGAATATTATTAAAAAATAGTAATGTAGAATTTTTAGGAAAAAAATCTTTAAAAGAGACTAATAAATATTTTAAAAAATCATCAATATATATTAATACAAGTAAATATGAAGGTTTTCCAAATACTTATATACAATCTTGGTTAAATGAAGCAATTGTTATTTCATTGAATGTCGATCCTGATAATATTTTAGAAAAAAATCATATAGGTTTTAAAATTAATAATGAGATAGAAATAAAATATTTAATACTAAAATTATATCAAAATCAAAATATTTTAAATAAAATTGGAAAAAGAGCTTATAAATACGCTGAAAGCAATCACAATATAAATAAAAATCTTAATAAATTAGTAGAAATAATTGAAAAGTATTCAGAGGAATCTTATTGAAATTAGATAAATATATCACTCCTATAAAAAATACGATATTTTTATCTGTAGGTAATGTTTTAAGTACAATAATAACTTTTATAGGTTTTATATATATTGCAAAGATTTTAGGTCCAGAAGATTATGGTATTTACACAACAGTTGGAAATTTTGTAGGAATTTTTACGTTTTTTAGTTTGACGGGATTACATAGAGTAATCATTAGAGATGGTTGCGTTCCTAATACAAAATTGAGAAAAATTTATTCTAATGTTGCTAAATTAAAAATTTTATTATTATTATTTTCAGTATTTATTTGTATTTCATCATTATTATTATTTAATTATGAAAATTATATTAAGTTTTTTATTGTAATTTATAGTTTTCAAATTATAACAAGTGGATTAAAAGATTTTTATAAAACCATATTTATAATTAAAGAACAAATGCATTATATATCAATTTTATTAATAATTAAAAATGTTTTTAGAGTATCAGTAAGTATTATTTTCTTGTTATTAGGGTATGGAATATTAAGTATTTTAATTATTAATATTATTTCAGATATTATACCTTTAATTATTGAATTAATATATACTCGAAAATTTGTAGAGTTTAATTATTTTAGTAAAATTAATATAGATATAAGTAGAATTAAAAG
The DNA here is from genome assembly GCA_965234725.1 of Thermoplasmatota archaeon. GTDB lineage: Archaea > Thermoplasmatota > Penumbrarchaeia > Penumbrarchaeales > Penumbrarchaeaceae > Penumbrarchaeum > Penumbrarchaeum helgolandense. The sequence goes on from CBDDUX010000003.1 coordinate 11,520, forward strand.
TACTATAATATTTTCTACTGTAAGTTTAATGATTGGATTAAATACTAAGATTGATATTTTAATGATAGGTTTAATGGGTAATCAATATGAAGTTGGTATATATGCAATACCCTATTTCATCACCCACACTTTATTAATGTTTAGAAACACAATGTCCACCGCATTTTTTCCGTTAGTTGTAAGATCTTCATTTAAAAGATTAAATAGAAATAAAATTATAAAGTTTTCTTTTGTTCTTTTTTTTATTTTATTAATATTTTCATTAATAATATCTTTAATATCTAATATAATTATAGAATTAATATTAAGCGATGAATATTTAGAATCTGGGAGAATATTATCGGTATTAATATTTTATATATCTTTATCATATTTTACATTACCTTATACAAACTATCTCTCGGCAATTTACAAAGAACATATTACACTTTTTATTACATCAATTACAGCTTTTTTAAATATATTTTTAAATTATATTTTTTATCAATATTTTAATTTAATAGGAATAGCCTATTCAACATTATTAGTAAGATTAATATCAGCTATCTTAATATTTTTCTTTTTCATAAAATACATAAATAAAAATTTAAAACTGAATAATATTATAGAAAGTTCATAAATAAAAAAGAAGAAAATGCATATATGATAAGAGATTGATTATTATGAAAATAAAAAATAAATATTGTTTATTATTAGAAATATTATTAACTATTTTTATAATAATTGTAATATTGTTGAATGGTAATTTGGAAAATTCTTCTGAAATATCGTTAATGGAAAATATTCCTATAATATATTGGATTTTAATATCTTTAAATATTCTTATTATTATATATAATACAATTAATTCTAATAATAAATATATTATAATATTCAACACATTACTGTTCTTTTTTACTTTATTTTCTTTTATTTTATTTTTTAAAATATCCATTACTCAATCTGATATACATTTTATAAGTAATTTCATATCATTTTTATCTAATACTAATTACATCAAAATTTCTGATATAACTTATTATGAGTATCCCATATTTTTTATATATACTTATATATTTTCAAATGTTTTGGGAATTTATTCATATAACATAATAAATATTAATCTAATAATATTAATTATTATATTACCATTATCATTATATTTAATGAATAATAATATCAAAGTATACTTTATTAACAGTACAATATTTATACTCTTTTCCTTCTTCTTTTTAAATACTCAATTTGTCCCACAATTTTTAGGATTGATTTTCTTATTTTATACTTTTAGTACATTTTCATATTATATTAAAACTAAAAATATAAAAATTTTAGTATTAATATACGTATTTTTTATTTTTTGCATATATACTCACCCCTTTATTTTTATTTTCTTCATATTAAGTTTAATAATAATAAAAGTATTAAAATATTATAATATGCTTGTTAGAAATAATAAATTCAAGATATTCTTAAATATTTCTGAACTGAAAAACTATAAATTTTCCATGTTTCCATTAATAATGATTTATCTCATTTCATTATATTTTCGGTTTAAACATATTCATTATCATCTTAGTCAATCTTATAAATATTCCACAGAAAAAGGTGAAACTTGGAAAGTTTTGAAAAATTTAACTGGTAATTCAGCAACAATAGAAAAATTGAATTATAGTACATATCCTTTATATAATTTGGTAAGTAATAATTTTCATTTTGTTATAAGAAATATAAATATATTATTACTATTATTATTAATATTACTAATAATTTTCAGTATATTTAAGACAAATAAAAAACATAGAAAAGTATTTGATTTTTCTATTTTTATAAGTACTTTATTATTTTTCGTTTTAGGATTTTATTCTCCTTTCATATTAGGGCAAAGGTCTTTACAAATAAGTTTTTTACAAATTCCTAAATATTTAAGAAATATTTTAAAGAATAAAAAATTTGTAATATTAATTTCTATGTTGGTTATATTATCAATTAATACTTTCATAATAAATTCAATTTTAACATCTAATTTAGTTGGTAATCCATTTCTCGAAGATAAATATACTTTAAATTCTTCAATATTTATTGAAGAAAATATAAATATAAATGAAACTGTGATAATTTCTAATGAATATTACTATCCTACCGATACAGAAAATGGTTCCAATCTTTACATTACTCCTTTGACCATAGTAAGTGACGTAAATATTGATATAAATAATTATACAATTATTTTGTATTCAGAAAAATTAAATAATAATTTAAATTATTATAATATTAACTTAGATATTTTTGAAAATACCTCAATAGTATATGATATATCAAAATCTAAAATATATATAAATTATTGACAAAATAAGTGATAAAATGTATAATAAATATGAAATCATTTTTTTAGATTTATATGATTGGATAAAAAACCAAGAGTATAAAGGTTGGGATCCTTATGATGGTATAAATAATAATTTTTTAACAAATAATAATCATATCTTAGATGAATTAAAAATATTATTAATACAATTTAATAAATATTCTCTTATAAATTTTAGAAAATTTCTTAAAATTAAAAAAGAAAAGGATATTAAAGGAACATCTTTAATATTACAATCTTTAAATATTTATAATAATATTTTTAAAAAATCATTGAAAACAGATCATTTAATAAAATATTTGTTAGATTCTAGTTTATATTCCAATTACAATTATCATTGTTGGTCTTCACATAAGTATAAATATATAGGTGTTGATAAAAGTATATTGACTCCTAATATTCCAGATATAATTGGTACATCTAATGTTTTAAAGTCTCTTTCATTTTATAAAAATAGGAACAAAAAAGAAATTTCCTCTATATACAACTATTATTTAAATAATATTGGAATATTCAAAAATAACTATTATTATAAGTATACACCATTAAACAAAAATAAAATTATAATTAATGCTTCAGCAGAAGCATTATCTTCATTATCAAATAGTTTAAAATTCGTAAATAATGATAGATTGTTAGAGAATAATCAAGAAATAGTAAAAACGATATTAAAATATCAAAATAAAGATGGTTCATGGCCTTATTCTATTTATCAAAAAAAAGTATATAACCAATTTGATTTTCATCAAGGATATATTATATCAGGTCTTTTAGATTATTATAATTTTGTTGATAGCAATAAAATTAGGAAAAAGATAAATCATGCCTTAAAAAGTGGTATAAAATTTTATTTAAAAATGTTAGATAATAAAGGAAGATTTTATTATAGATATCCAAAATTTTATCCAATAGATATTCACAATCAAAGTCAAGGAATAATTACCTTTACAAAATTATATAATCATTATGATAAATTTATTTATAAAGAAAAAGCTATTAAAATAGCTAATTGGACTATTAATAATATGTATGATAAAAATAAATACTTTTATCATCAAAAATTTAGATTTTTTACAAATAAAATTCCTTATATAAGATGGGGAGAATCATGGATGTTGTTATCTCTATCATATTTATTTTTTTTGTCAGGTGAGAAATAATGGAAGAAATACCTATAATAATAGAAGATGATTGGGAATTAAAAGGAAATGGCCTGGGCAATGTAGCATCACACCAATATTTACCATCTCTTTTCTTTATGAAAATGGCGAAAAAATATAATTTTAATATTTCATTCATGGTAGATGTAGCTCAACAATTGGAATTTCTAAAAATAAAAAAAAAAAATATTGATATTCAAACTCAATTATGGAAAAGTATTGTAGAATTGATGAAAATAAATGGTTTTGATGTACAATTACATATTCATCCTCAATGGATAAATTCTTCATATATAGAAAATTATTTTCATTTGACAAATAATTGGAACATAGCATTAATAAAGAATAAAAATATCATCAACAATTCTATAAAATATTTAAAGGATATAATAAAACCTATTGATATAAATTATAAAATACATTCTTTCAAAGCTGGAGGTTGGGCCATTCAACCTTTTAATAATATTGTAAAAAATTTAATAAATAATGATATAAAAATAATTATAGGACCGAGAAAAAATATGAAAAATGATCTGATGAACATAAATTACAAAAATATGCAGGAAGATATTTATCCTTATTATCCTGATTATAATGATATTAATAGAATATCCTCAACACAAAAAAATATCTTTGTAATTCCGTTATCTCATATTAAAATTAATTTTTTAGAATTATTATATTCTAATCCTATTAATAGTTATATTAATAAAAAACATCAGTTAGAAACATATTTTAAAATACCTTCATATATAAAAAAATTGAAACAGAACAAAGGGGAAACAATAATAAATAATATTTTTAGAAAAGTTGACACTCATATGAAAATAGGAAATCAACATTATAAATATTTACTAAAAACATTTAATATTACTTTAAATAAATATAAAAAATTGGACAAGATAGCTCCAATTATATTTGAAACTCATACAAAAGATTTTATTTATAATTATAAAAATATTGATAAATTCTTTAATAAAATTACAAAAAATAAAAATATATATTTTATTACATTAACAGAGTTTTATAAAAATAGAAATAAATATTACATAAGGAATAATAATTAAGAAATATTTTCATTCATAAAAAATATTTATTTAATATTTATTAAAAATATTAGAATTCTGGGATTTATTTTGAAGAAGCGAATTCATTTCATCTATAAGCCCCTTATCAAGATTTTCTTTCCATTTAAAATTATAATTTTTTACTTTAGATAAATCTAATGTTTTAAAATATTTTTTATCAAATCCAATGAACTCAGAAATACTATTAATATAATAGTGAGGATCTTCTGAAAAGTCTTCATAGGTAAATTCTAAAAAGTTATTATTTGTTAGAAGTCCATTTACTTTTTTTTGTTTTTCCACCTCTTCTAAATGGTATATCCAACTTTTAAAAGAAAATTTGACAATTTCTTCAAATGGATAATAATAACCTCTTCTCAAAAATTGTTGTTTATTTTCTTCAATCTTTTTCATCTGTTTTTTTCCCCATGAATATGCTACTGCTCTTCCATCTCGAATTATATGAATAATCTTCCCGTCAGGAAAGATTCTGAGAATATCTGGTATTCGTAAAGTATTCATAGGACTTTTATTCAGAAAGAAATCAGTTTTAGAGATAGATTGAAAACATCCAAAGACTCCCTTCAACTCAATTTCTAATTGATAATCAAAATATTCTCTCCAGACTTTAATATATTTATCAGTATCATACCATATGGGTGGTCGATCTAGATTTGTTGAATACCATGGGTAACCTTTTGGGTCCCAAATATCATTTGCTTCAGAATAGTTGCATATATCTCTATGTTCTTCTAAAATGTTAGTTAACATTGATGTACCGCTTCTACCACATCCAATAATAAAAAATGGATTTTTCAGGAAGCTCATATATTTCTCTGGGTCTTTCCTTCCTAATCTTTTAGCAAATTCTTTTTTTCCTAATCGTAAACTTCCTTCCATTTTATCCTTAATTGTTGACAAAAATATTCCATCCTGTTTTTTTTTTTATTCGTTTAGTAGTTATTAACTAATTTCATCAACATATTAATAAGTTGTGTTTGACAATCTTCATTTTTTTTAAATTATTTGATGATATTTAAAGTTTTAAATAAACATTAAATTTTAATAATGAAGGTGGATAAATGGATTTTATATTTATTATAGGAGTAGCAAGAACAGGATCAAAGATATATAGAAACATTATCAATGATAATACAGATATTGATATTATTAATGAAATCCTTTTATTTCAACCTTTTCTTATTAAAGATGTGGATTATTATATAAATAAAATATGTAAAAGAAATAAAAATAATGTCAATAATTTAATTGATATAATGTACTCAGGAAATATACTTAGAGGAACTTTTTGGAAAAATAAGAAAAATAATAGAATATTTGAAATAGATAAGGAAATTCTAAGAAAAAAGATTAGTCAAAGAGAAATATCTACTCAAAATATATTTGAAAATATATTGATAGAACATGCAAAAGTTAAAAAAAAATCAAGAGGTGGAGCTAAATTCCCTGTAAATATAAAATATTTTAACAATTTATTTTCATGGTTTCCAAAAGCTTATTATTTACATATAATTAGGGATCCTCGGGCAATTTATTATTCAATGGTAAAAGGTGATTTAAAGAAAAATAAAAGAATATTAAAAACTTTTATTTATATATTTAGGTTAGTTTACTTAATAGACCAATATAAAGCAGCTCATAAATTACATATAAAAAATATGAATAAATGTAAATATTTATTAATAAAATTTGAAGATATGGTAAATAACCCAGAACAAAAATTATTAACATTATGTAACTTCATAGATGTAGAATATACAGAAAATATGTTATATCCTAAAATGCAGAATTCTTCATTTAACATAGAGAAATCCTCAGGAATAAATAAAAAAACTTTAACAAATTGGAGAGAAGGTTCAAATAAATATATAATAAAAATTATAGAAATTTTATTGTATAAAGAGATGAAGTATTTCAATTATTTATAAAAATAAATTTTATATATTTATAGATTATTCAAATGTTACTTATAATTTTTAGACAATTATAAAATAATAAATGCTTTTTTGAAAAGCCATGTGTATCATTTTGAAGAGACTAATTATTATATGAAAGTTAATTCATCTTGGATAAACCCTGGGATACCCCAAAAAACATATTCATATAGATATTTTTAATCGTTCTATCAATGTCCCCATATACAAGAAGAAGATTAATATTATGTAAAATATGTGCATTTATAATAGTTATATTCTTTTTATCAGATATTCTTGTTAAAAGAGAAGCTATTGAAGTAAACAACTCAATTTTGATTGAATATGAAAATTTTTCTTTTAATGATGTTATATCAAAAGATAACTATTTAAACACTTATTATCTTGATTCTCAAAAAGGAAATGATAATAATAATGGAACAAGCCCCAATTTTCCCTGGAAAACTATCACAAAGGTTTCTTCAAAAATATTCTATCCTGGTGATAGAATTCTTTTTAAAAGAGGATTAATGTGGAATTGCTCTAATCCATACGATTGGCTCAGAATTAGAGGAAACGGTAATATAACTCATCCAATAATAATATCTGCTTATGGAGAAGGACATCGTCCTATTATAAACGGGAAATGGATAGGTAAAAATGGTATTAATATAGATGGTCAATATATTAATGTAGAACATTTTGAAGTTAAAAATGCTAATGGACACGGAATAGCTATTAATCCACCAGATGGAGCAAGATATAATGATGTTTATGATTGTATAGTTCATGACTGTAATGGAACTTTAATAGTTGTATGTGAGACTGGTGGGAATAATGTAAGTATTCGAAATTGTCATGTGTATGGAAAAGGTAATACTGGAATAAGTCTACAGGGTTCTCCTTCACCGATTACCAACACATTAATTGAAAATTGTACGGCAAACAATCTTTCTCATGGTGATGGCATCAATATTCATCGTAACATGAAATTAAATGAAGTTGGTAATTATCATATTATAAGAAACAATACATGTTATAATAATGATGAAGAAGGAATTGATTTAAATTCCGGGACATTTATTATTATCGAAAAAAATCAATGTTATGGAAACACAATGGGTTCTATTGTTTGTGGTATAGGTAGTTCTAATATAATAATTCGAAATAATTATTTTCATGATGATAATATTGCAGGACTCAAAACTGGTATAATGATTCAATTGAATAGACCAAATATATTATTTCATAATAATTTAGTTGTAGGGTTTGAAAATACACGTCATATAATTGGGTTGATGGATTATAATGATTGGAAGGAACCTGAAAACGTTAGAATATCCCATAACACAATAATATCCTTAAAGAGTGATTATTCATATCATTCAATATTTCGTCTTTGGGATGAATATGATGGATTGGGAAATATTACAATAGATAATAATATAATTATTGGATCAAGTAAAGTAAATAATTATATATCATTTGTTTACTGTAGTGCTGCAGATGAAAGATTCGTTTTACACAACAACTATTATTTTGGAATTGATAAAGAACCAATCTTTTCTTCCAATGATAAAAATTCCTTCAATTTCAGTTATTTACAAACTATATTCAAACAAGAAAAATATGGTAAAGTAATCAATCCAAATTTATATGATATTTCAAATCTGAATTATTCCTTAGAATCTTGTTCACCAGCCATAGATAATGGTCATAATGAATCGGGATTATTATCTGGAGAAGATTTTTTTGAAAATCCAATCTATGGCCAACCTGATAAAGGGGCGATTGAGTATCAACCTAAATACCAAATAGGAAAGGATCCTATTGATATTACATCTGGAATCAGAATATATTTAGATGGAAAATATCGATACGCTTCCCCGGTCATGAGCGGAACAAAAGCTAATCTTTCCCTGGAACCAATCTCGGGATGGCCGAACTTTAAAAAGACAGAGAAAAGGGACCAATGGATGGATATTAAAATCAATACATGGAACTTATCAAGTGTTTTCAAAATTAAATGGACAGAATCGAATTATCTGAACTCTGGTGAAAGGGCATACATTATTGGAAACTTAATAAGTGAGAATTATTACTATATAAATATAAACAATTTTAATCATTTTTTGATAAGAGCAGATAAAAGTGGAAGTATAAAATTCAATCTTTCAAATTCAAACGGAAAGAATATAATTGAGATAAATGAATACAATATAGGAGTAGAATACAGCTCTGATTGTGATTTTCAACTTCCTGTTACTGGTGAACCTTATACATTGAGGACCTTTATTAAAAACGAAAACGTATTGAAGAACGTCAAAGTGAACTACTGGTTTGATAACGATATCACAAGAAGCAATGTTCAATTGGGAGAGAATTTACAATATTTTAAGAACGATACATGGGAATGTACAATTGATATTCCAATAAATGCCACCTATCTCGAATATTATTATACATCTCTTGATGTAAATGATTTAGAACAAAGGTCTCATGTGTTCCATTCTAATATCATAGATAATTTGAAACCAGAGATTATAGATAATTCACCTAAAGAGGCATTTGCGGGTTCTATCTTCGATTTCGATTTCCAAATAACGGATAACATTGGTTTAAGCAAGGTGGTCTTAGAATACTGGTTTGATGGAGATAATCATATAAACAATTCACTTATCGGAAATAAGATATTCAATTTTAAGATAATAATTCCGAATATAATTAACAATAATCTGTTTTATATTATTCATGCATACGACATATTCGGTAATCACAATTACACAAATATCATTACTTTGCATATCATTGATACAATGGTGGAATTGGTCATCGATCATTCCCCATCATTTAGTTATACTGGAGATGAATTTTTATTTGATATTCAGATAAAGGAATTTGACAAGATCAATCAATCTTACATAATATACTGGTATGAAAATAGTATTAAAAAGCAAATTGTACCACTTATTGAATCTTTAAATTTTGAGAAAATAGACATTTCATATTATTACATAGGAAATTTATATTATCAATTGATTTTACTTGATTATAATGGAACATATAGGAATTCAACCATTAAAGAAATTAAAATTTCAGATAATGATCCACCTGTCATCAATTGGATAGATTATCCAAAGGAGGCAAGGTGTGGAGAGGATATTATAATTTTTATGAACATTACGGATAATAGCCAAATTGAGAAGATTGTCATAGAATATTGGGATAATTACAACCACATTTTCAAAGCTGAATTTGAAGCAAACATGGGATATATTTCTCTAATAATCCCCAATTATGCTAAGAACATCACTTTCATTTTATCCGTAAAGGATATCTTTGGAAACATTATAATATCCAAAGAAAACGAAATATCGATAATCGATGACAAGAGGCCGATACTTGAACTACAGGGTGAAAACGGTCTATTATATTTTGATGATAAATTAACATTTTCAATAATTGCATTAGATAATATTGGCATATGTGATGTATTCTTAGAATATCTTATATTTGGAGAAAATGAAAAGTTACAACCAATGGTTCTCTTGGGTGACTCCTATATTTACTCAATTAATCTCAGTGAAATAAAGGGACAATACTTCAGATACAGATTCAATGTCACGGACACAACTGGTAATTATGTACAGACAAACACCTATGTCTTTTTTAGAGATGAATACTCTAAATTTAAAGAAATTCACGTTGTGGAACTCAATAATTCTAATACAACTTCCCTGGGAAACCAGATTATTACTCCAGAGATATCTGGAGACACAACGGTTATTAATTCCTCCAGAAATGACCTCCAGCCTATCCAAAATGGAGTGGGAAACGAAACAATATCCAAAATTGACAATGATGTAATTACAGATGAGGAGAAAAATATACTTCAAGGATTTATAGCTAAGAAAAAACCAATGACGGTACTAATTCTGGTGACCTTGTCTATATCCGTTGGATTAATATTGATAGTAATAAGGAAAAGAGATAGGAAAAGTGATTCTAATGATTATTTCGAAGAAAATTCCAGTCCATACAATGATGAGATCGGTGAAACTGAATTAATTGATAATCAAGAAATTTTAGATATTGATACAATTTGTGAAGAAATAGATGATTTTTTCAAAGTTTACGAGATGGGGGTTCAATGTCCATCCATGACTATTACACAAAATCAGAAAGAGGAACCTTATATAGATGATTTGGAACCAGAGTTACAGGAGATTGAGGATATTTTAAATCTTATCAATGGTTGACCCTATAATAATAAAGTGATTAGATGTTGCTTCATGAGACTCTATTTGGCAATGATAAGATCGATCCAAATAAAATTGCCTTGTATATGGATAATGAAGAATATAACTATGAGAGTATTATAAAGGATTCGATATCATTTTCATTTGAAATCATGAAAAGGGGATTAATGAAAGGAGATAGGGTCATTACATTACTTGAGAATTCATATGAATTCATAATATCAACGTATGGAATTCTTACATCTGGTTGTATTTTAGTTCCCCTTAATCCAAAACTTACCAAAGAGAAAATTGTTTTTATCATCCAAGATACTGATCCCTCGCTAATATTGATATCTGAAAAAGTCTTCCAATCCATATTCAACGGAGATGAAGATTTTCCTTTTCTTATAATAGAAAAGAATATTTCAAATGAAAAAAAGGAAAAAAGAAGTAATGTTGAAATCATTGACTGTGATATTGCTGCAATACTATACACCTCGGGTTCGACGGGAATTCCCAAAGGAGTGACACTGACCCATTTGAACATGGTAACAGCATTGAGGTCAATTACACAATACCTGAACAATTCTTCAAATGACATATTTTTGAATATGTTACCATTCTCATTTGATTATGGTCTATATCAAATTTTTCTCTCATTTTTCTGTGGAGGTTCTTTGGTCATCCACAACGATATTATATTTTCGTCGAAAATACCTGAGATAATAAAGAAAAGGAAAGTAACTGCACTACCGATTGTTCCAGCTCTAGGGCAGATACTTCTCAGGTTGAAACCAGATCCCTACGATCTCGTTTCGATAAGGTATATAACTAACACAGCTCAAAATATTCCGGAATCAACTATCAAGGGATTGGTTGACCTCATACCTAAAGTAAAAATATTTTCGATGTATGGACTAACAGAATGCAAAAGGATTAGCTACCTTGATCCTTCAAAGATCCTATTAAAACCAAATTCTGTAGGAAAAGCTATCCCAAATGTCGAGGTCTTTCTTATAGATAATGAGGGTAATAGGATTGAAAAGCCCTATTCCAGAGGTGAATTGGTTGTAAGAGGATCCAATGTTATGCTTGGATATTGGAAAAATAAGATCGAGACAGATAATGCACTGAGAGAAGGTTACTTTCCAATGGAAAAGGTACTTTTCACAGGAGATATTTTTGAATTTGATGAAGATGGTGACCTTTATTTTATTTCTCGAAAAGATGATGTTTTTAAAGTTGGAGGTCAAAAGGTATCTCCTATAGAGATTGAAAAAGCATTACTCCAGCATGGATCTATTAATGAAGCAGCTGTTATCAAGAGCCAAGACAAAATATTGGGAAATTCAATTGTCGCAATCGTAAGTGTTGAGGGGGTTATTAATCAAAAGGAAATCAAAGAATATATCAAGGGAAAACTTGAGGATCATTTGGTTCCAAGATTAATATTTATTGTTACTTCATTGCCAAAAAATTCAAACGGAAAGGTGGATAAACAGTTACTAGAAAAGACCTATGGAACAAATTTCAATGAACATAAATCTCTTTTTTGATATAATCATCATCAATCCCGTTGACATTGAAATAAAGGGTCCATGATCCTTTGGGAATGATAATTTGCATTGCGGATATTGAAGTCCTTCTGGGTTCAAGGTTGATGTAGAAATAATAACCCGTATTATTTATAAGAGGGAATTCTCGATCATTATCAAGATACCATCGTTGTGGATCATCTGGGGAAATTGAGATGTTTAACTTTCTCTCGATATCATCAAGGTTTTCAATCCCGAAGTGAAGTTTTAAAGAGTAGTTGCTATCCATCGTGGAAGGAAACCCACCTGGTTGTCCATAGGGGGATAAAAGATAGAATTTATATCCTTCCTTATTATTCACTATCATATCACCTTCATTGAAAACTACTATTTTTAATATTAATTCCCTGTATACTTCATTATCTTTTATTAATTGAAATTTCAGATCATATTTTCCTGATTGATTGATTTTAAAATATAGTGGTGATTGGAACTCACCATTGTGTACTATCTTCTCCGTGAAGATGAAACCTGAATTTGGTCCAAGGACGATATTGTTTAAATTGTTCACTATTTGTAGGTTTGTGTTGCTGTTTAAAAAGAATCTGATCTCATATGTCACACTTTCAAATTCCTTGTTATTGATCCCAAGATATACCATTTTCTCCTCATTTACAAATATATTTTTGGGATAATCTGAGATCCTCTTCTCAAGGCCAAGGATATAGAATTCAGTGAACTTATCATTTTCATGATAATATTTATACAAATATACTCCTACAGCTGCAGAGATGATAATTAGAATAATGAGGGTAGTAGTAATCAATTTGTCCTGAATGGATTCATCGAATGGTGCTTTAAATTTATATGAGAATGTCAATCTTTTATCAAATGGAATCTGCTCTCTTCTCCATATGACAAGTCCGGATACTACCATGATGTAAAGGTAAATTGTTAGTAATATAGGGACCAATCTTAAACCGAAAAAATCTTGATTCAAAGGATATAGTTCATTGAATATGAATCCAATTACTGGAGTGATGCCAAGGGAAAGACCTACGGATAAAACCAATCTGGTAGGACCATCGATAGTTTTACCTCGTGTCTTATCCTTTTTTTCGTTACTATTTATTTCTGTCTTCAATAATTCATCGTCATTACCCTTAATTTCATCTTCAACCACATCATATTTCATTGGCCAAATCACGGATATTGTTACATATCCGGGGAAAAGAAGAAGGAACAAGACACCAAGGATTATTCTTACTAATTCCAGATCAGGAAGTATTAAAACCAAAAGTGTGAATATAGTACTTAATAGAATTACTAGGTAAATATCCCAGTAACCTTTCTTCAATTCAAAGGCCATTAGTTGCAAATTCACTACTATCTTAAATAAGTTGGTCTTTTATTCTCCATCTCTTTTTCTTTCATTCGCCCACTTGATCAGCTTTGGCTTTAATTTTTAAAGAAAGAAATGCAAACATCGTCACTCATATATTAGTCAAAATACATCAAATAAACATTGTTTTATACGTTTTAGTTAAATACTAATTCAACATTAATGCAACATCAATTGCGTTGATTGGAGTGAGTGGAAATGCGTTGTCCAGTATGTGAAAGGTCAGACATGGTCATCAGGAGAGGAAAGAGAGAGACCAAAAAGGGAACCGTTCAGAAGTTGCAATGCAAAAGATGCGGCAAATTCTTCAGCTCCAGCCTTCATCCATACAGCTGGTACCCGGACGAAATGGTGTTTAGAGCCATGGAACTCTATAATATAGGTAGGTCTTGGCAATATATCTGTGAAAAACTAGAAAGACAATATGGAATCGAAGTTCCAAGAAGAACCATTTATTCCTGGGTCCGAAGATACGTTAAGCAATTTGGAATGTATGCTCTCAGAGGTTACAGATGTGATGAAGGGAATGGTCCTTTGGTCAAAAGATCCTATTATGAAAATGCTGAAAATCCCTGGAAGTATCATTCAATTAAGTTGAAAAGATCCAAAACAAGATGGCCTAAGTTGTATGATCACATTAAAAGGATAGATGAACAATGTACAATACCTTCGATCAAGGATATTCAGATCGAAGAGGATGATATTACAAGGTATAAAGTTAAGATCAAAGGTCCGGATAAATCATTAAAGGGCCTCTTCTATCTTGTTTCAAAGATGTATGAAGGACCAGACCGGGAAATGGTAAAGGAATTCCTACTTTTACACCATCCGGAATGCTGGGCCATAGATTTCCCTATATACAAAATGGATCTCGGACCACTGAGCGAGAAACAGAGATCGTCCATTGTATCCGTGGATATGCTCTTTGTGGATGAAAGCAAAATCAGATTGGTTGATTTCCTCAATTCAGAAAAGGAGATAATGGAAAGGTTCTGGGAAACCTCACTATTAAGAAAAGCAGTGGTCCACAGCGCTGGTTCGAAATTCGATCAAGTGATGTCATCTTTTATTGTTGGTGACCTGAAATATGATATTGTATTGAAGAAGCCTCAATCATGATTGTACTTGGGTCGTTTTCCAGTGATCTCAACGTGATCATCAATTAGCGATCTCCTTCTCCCCTCCAGATCACAACCGGGATAGGACCTGTAAATTCTATAATACTCTGCCTCAGGCATAGGAAAGACACCTTCTGTTAAGTGTTCACTCAACATGGACCTAAGAGGACCTGCTCCAACGTACAGAATATCCTCTTCTCCGGAAAGGACCTCATAGACCATGATGTCATTTCCCTCGATCTCGAGGGAATCCCCTCGAAGTGGCTTCTTCGTACTGTTTTCCTTCATGGAGAGCACCTGTTATCCATTTGTGAGGGTATATATCAAGGAAATACGAGACATCCCAAGGAAGACCCAATTCATTATTCAAGATCATGATATTAAGTTATCAATCTTTATATGGACTTGAGCAGATCGAATAAACGCGAGGAAGGACAGTGAGTTTAGAAAGCGATGATCTTCTATGGTCAAAGGACCTTATAAAAATGCATGGAACGGAAAAGGTCCAGGGAAGACTATCCATTCATTCAAGGAAAATGATATTTGAGGAAAGGGTTGAAAATATGGGGAAGGATCCTGGTTGGAGAAGTAAATTGGTAACCATATTACCTTCCGCGAATGATATCAGGATAGAGAAAAAGGGTTTT
This sequence comes from Thermoplasmatota archaeon, assembly GCA_965234725.1. Lineage (GTDB taxonomy): Archaea > Thermoplasmatota > Penumbrarchaeia > Penumbrarchaeales > Penumbrarchaeaceae > Penumbrarchaeum > Penumbrarchaeum helgolandense. The sequence goes on from CBDDUX010000003.1 coordinate 26,971, forward strand.
TTCAAGAAAGTGATCATGATCAAGATAGATGAACAGGACCAAGAGTTCTACACGATCTCAGAAGAAACTGAAAGGACATTTCAAGAGATAATATCCGCTCTGAAAATAGCAAAGGGTCTGTGTTCTTCGAGTAATCAGGGTATTCTTAATGGGATAATTAAGACAGGATCGATCCTTGCCAATTGATGTTTACTAACTGGTATTCGTTTATTAACATCATGAACAAACAAGGGTGAGAGGTCGAATAGTGTAGGATACGCAAGTAAAGGTTCTTGCCGACCTCTCATCTGTTCATCATACAGAGTGTTATTAAGAAATACGGTACAATCGCTGTAACGAATCCGTACCAATCCAAGGTAAAACTGGAGTGTGAGAAGAAAGATTTTAGCCAGAATGGCCGGCTCACTCAAGTACTATAACCTTGACGACATTGTTCCATGGAATTAGGACCGTGTTGAACTTGGTCCTCCTCTTTGACGGATTCAGCACTACTTTGATAAAGGCACCCATATCCTCACCATTACCGCCAGCGCTTTTCTTCTTCCCGTCAGCGAGGTATATTACTTTCACATTTCCAAGCTTGGTCATATAACATCACCTAATATACATTAAAATCTCAATATATTAACTTAACCGTTTAAATATCAAAAAAAACGTATTTATCTCGGTGATACATCGAATATGTTGAGATAATTCTATTTCAAATCCCAAGTATACAAATTGTAGAAATGATGCAGATCGAATGGAATGTGGCCCCTTCTTTCATCAGGTCCCATTCAATGTTTATTTGATGTTTCCTATTTGTTCCTACCCATCTCGTCATGGGAGGAGACCCATTCAAGGGATGAGATGGCAGCTGCAAGAGATAGTTCTCCTGCAAGAGCTACAGCTGTTACTATCTCTGCGAACTTTCGGACCTTTCCGTCTCCGTAACAGCCCAAAACCTCAAGGCATTCCCGCTGAGTGGGAAGATTTGTGCCTCCACCATATGTAGCAACGATCAGAGAGGGTAAAGTAAGTGAGATGTAAAGGTCACCTTCCGGTGTGATCTCAGAATACATTATCCCGCAGGAGGACTCGGCAACGTTAGCAACATCCTGACCTGTGGCGATGAACATGGCGGTTATTGCATTAGCTGCCTGAAGTCCGTTATTGTTTGCCCCTGAGATAAATGCTCCAAGTGTTCCTGCCCTGGAATGTGCTTCCAGTGTCTCAGGTTCCACTCTTAGCTCCCTGAGTAGGACCTTTCTAGGGATGGTTGCTTCAGCTGTCACCCTTTTTCCTCTTGTGTTCAGGATGTTCACCTGGGAACCTTTCTTATCCGTGGCGAAGTTCGATTCAAGGTAGAAGTTCCGGATCCCCTCGTAGTTCTCCATTATCCATGAACAGGCAAAGAAAGTAGCTTTGCCTACCATGTTCTGGCCCGCGGCGTCGCCTGTTGTATAATTGAACCTGAGAAAGACGAACTTGTTTGAAAGGAACCTGTCAATGGATTGAAGCTTTGCAACCCTGGAAGTGGTCTCGGCTATCTTTGCGATCTTCTTCTCATTCTCCTCGACCCACAATGAGAAATCCCTTGCTCCTCTTGCTGAATCGAAAATGAAAACAGGCGCTCTCTGCATCCTATCCACTGAAAAGGTGGTTGTCACACCTCCGGACAGGTTAAGGACCTTCATTCCGCGATTGTAGGAAGCAACCAGTGTTCCCTCACTGGCGGCAAGAGGTATTATAAAATCACCATTGGCATATTCTCCGTTCACTGTGAGTGGTCCTGCAAAACCAAGAGGGACCTGAGCTACACCTGTGAAGTTCTCGATATTGCCTTTGGTAACGTGTGGATCGAATGAATAGGATGAGACATGGTGAAGGTCCACACCGGAATAATCCTTCACGAATTCCTTTCTCTTCTTAATGATCTCATCTTCATAGTTATTCTCCTTGTCGTAAGGAATGGATATCTTCTTAGTCACATGTGGAGCTGCACGGTCCTCAACATCGAAGGTCAGGACCCCGAACTTCTTTGTCCTGAATGAGAGTTCAAGCTTGTAGATCCTGTCCATTTCAAGGTCCATGCCCATCACATAAACGTCTACCTTCTGGCCGATATGGAAGGGTATAGGATTTTCCGGAGAGATCAATGGTGCCTGGAAGTCCTCTGTGGCCACCCTCAATTTCACCTTTTCCAGGTCTAGGTCCACACCATCGATAGCGACCTTTTTTACCTCTGTCAATGTGGAATCAGAGATCTGATTCTTCAAGGCGAACCTGAATCCCTCCTTAACATTCGAAAGGCTGCCATAGGTGTAGAGGTGTCTGAGGATGGATGAGGGTATTCTCATGGTGTCACTTCCTGAGAGGATCGTATCAATGGTCCCGAAATGAGATCTCACTTCTGTATTAATGTCAGGACTTGGACGGGTAATCTAGAATGGGAATTAAATGTAACGGTCACTGGATCGAACAATGGATTAAGAAAGATAGCAAAGGGATAGTAATATAATATATACACAAGTTTTTCTTACATATAATATGGACCTGGGGGGAAACATACGGGAAATCTAACGAATTCAGTGGTCATCTTCTTACTTATAGCATCCTCCATACTCTTTTTTGGAGGTTGGGAGGGGGTACAGGCGTCTACATTGACCGTCTCAAAGGATGGTTCGAAGATGTACACCTCGATCCAGGAAGCTGTGAATGCGGCTTTGCCGGGTGATGAGATATTGATCTCTCCCGGTAACTATTCCGAATATGTCAATATCAGGACAGAAGGATTAGTTCTAAGGGGGGAGGAAGAGACTGGAACTGTGATATCTCCTGGAACAATAGAAAAGGCAATTTCTATCGAAGCAGCCAATGTAACTATTAAATTCATTAATACCACATTGTGCAGGGTCGGGATATTGATCGAAGGAGTAAATGACACGGAGATCGATAACTGTTCTCTTTATGGATCTGATTTCTCGCTGGAATCTAGGGGATGCAGCAGGGTTATTGTTGAAAACAACACCTTGAAAAATGATGTAGAGCTCAGTTGGACGACCAATGCATATTTCCAGGGGAACACAATGGAGAACTCATGCCTTTCGATCATTGGAGATAGATTGCAGTTCTGGAATTCCCATTCAATTGATACTTCCAACAAGGTCAATGGAAAGGACCTTGTTTACATCAATAAGGTCTCCAGTGATAGTTTGAACATAGATGCCGGGCAACTGATAATTGCAGATTGTGTATCCGTTTCCATAAATCCTCAGACCATCGCTGGAATTGAATATCCTCTTCAGATAGGTTTCTCCAGTATGATCACTATAACAGGGTCCAATTTCTCTGACTGTTCGATGGGTATTCGAACCTTCAGGACCTCAGATTCCACCCTGGCAGGATGCCTGATCTCAGATTGTGATCAGGAAGGCATTTTTCTACAGGAAAGTGATTGGAATTGGATCTCGGAAAATGACATATTCGATTGTGAAAATGGCATCAGGATACTCGATTCAAACAACAACACGATGTCAAAGGACGAAATCCACGATAACTCTCAAAATGGTATACTTATTCAAACAAGTTTGTTTTCCAAAATGAGCAGGTCGAATATTGTCCAGGAATGCAATATTTTCGGAAACCAGAAAGGTATCCGTATTCATCACTCACCTGGGAACCTGATCTTGAATTCCAATCTATCATCAAATTGGGTCAACGGAATTGAGATCATTTCGGAAAACATATCCCCAAACGCCCTATTTAATTCGGTCGAGGATTGCCTTATATCTAATAATCAGATGGTTGGATTGAACCTATACTATGCATCCAAGACTATTGTTGAATCCACTACGTTCAAAAAGAATAGGCACCAGGGTTTGACCTCATTCAATAGTGAGGGGTCAATGGTGGGGAACTCGACCTTCGTCGATGAAGATTCCGGACTCTATGCATATGGTGGTATCTTTACTTTGAATGGAAACACCTTTCTGGATTGCTCAAACATGGGAGCAGGTATTTTCTTAACTGAAAAAACCTCAGTGTCCGGAAATTCCTTCATAGGACTTGGATCTGGCCTGTTCATGGGAAATTGCAACAACATCTCCATTTTTCAAAATTCCTTTAACGGATCCTATCTTGATCCCTCTGATTCCAGGTATTGCAGGGTTTTCAACAATGAGTTCCTTTCAACAGATATTGCAGGAACCGGAACCCATTTTTCCTGGAACATTACAAAGATCCCAGGGAAGAATATTATCGGTGGATCTTACCTGGGGGGAAATTATTGGTCGAACTATACGGGACTGGACCTTGATGGTGATGGATTGGGAGATACGGAAATCCCTCATTGGCCAGGAGATCAACTCCCACTACAGTTCGATCTTGTTCCACCGACGATCACGGACCAAACTGAAGGGAATCCCACCACAGGTGACATCTTCAGGGTACGAGCAAGACCACGAGATGAGAGACTCGGGGTCTTTCCAACATTGGAATACTGGTTTGGAAACGATAATACCCATATCAACGAATCCATGATCGTCTGCGATCCTTGGGGTGTTGATATCTCCATCTCATCGGATTCACTGGACCCTCTTCATTACATCTGCTCGGTCCGCGATGATGCTGGCAACTGGAATAACACTGGCATGATCACCAGGGAGGTTCTGGATAACGACCCTCCAGTCTTTTCTCTCTCGATCCAAGGAGGTAACTACAAGGATGTGGGAGAGGAGATCGAGTTCTTGGCTGCAGGGATGGATAACATCAAGATCGATGATGTGAGACTGGTCTATGTGGATGTCCATGGTGTCGAGCATAACCAGACACAGGGTGTGGAGGATCCGGATATTCAAACCTTGAATATTTACTCCCTCCCTCCGCAGGATGCCCCAGGGACGATCACAATGTGGCTCTGGGGTATCGATACCTCTGGAAACATCAACGAGACAGAAAAGACCACGGTAACGATCCTTGAGAATCCCCCTCCATTGATAGAGATACTCTCAATTGAGAATGGATCATCAATTCGCAGGACCATCGATATCAGGATCAATGTTACCGATCCCTATGAGGATATCCTCAATGTCGATCTGGAAGTCATAAACAATGAAACGAAGGAATTGATACCCCTGGCAAATTGGACATCAGAGGAAGGGATCCTGATTTTCGAATGGAACACCTTAGAGGTCCTTGATGGTGTTTACCTGATCAATGTTAAAGCCAGGGATGCTTCCGACAAGAACAATTCCTTCATGATCTGGGTCCGTGTGGACAATACCCCTCCAAGTGCAAATGCTGGAGATGACATTGAGGTTCGCACCGGTGAAGAGGTCCATTTCAACGGGACCTCTTCCATTGACAATATGGGACCATTCTCCTTGACATTCATATGGGTGTTCAGGGAAAATGGCATCCCGATCGAATTGCAAGGGCCAGATCCTGTGTATATATTCCAAACTGCTGGAACCTATGATGTCCTCCTAACTGTCCTTGACGATGCCGGAAACAATGGTAATGATACGGTTATGGTATTGGTCAAGGAACCCCCGAGCACCCCAAGGATATCGTCTACCTCAGTACCTGACGGTGCAATAAATGTGAATCTGGATATATCGATCAAGATCGATTTCACAGAACCTATGGACCGTGTATCAATTGGTGACTCCCTAATCCTTTCACCTCTGGAAAGTTATAGACTGGTCTGGGATGATAATAGCAGGGGCGTGCTCATCGAATTCCCTGACGGATTATCAGAGATCACCAAATATCTGCTGACCCTGGACGGTCCTTTTAGTGAGCAAGGAGTTATCCTATCACCCAGGAATTTCACATTGAATTTCACCACACTTGAAAAAGAGAATATAATAATTGAGATAACCTCTGTTAAGGAGGGTGCCACGGTTGGAAAAGGTGAGGTATTCACCGTATCAGGAAGTATCAACGGACTTCCGGGAGGTTCCGAGGTTACCGTGACATTAGGCGGAAGGACCTTCTCAACGACCCTGGGTTCCTCCAACAGCTTCAATATTGATGTTATTGCCCCTGAGGAGGTAGGAACACATGAGATGCATGTCAGGGCCGGAAACAAAGATAGAATGATAAATATTCGGGTAGTTGATGAAAAGGAGGGAGGCGAGGGTTATCTTCCAATGATCATAGGTATTATCCTGATCATCCTTGTCATGGTCCTTGCTGGTTATATCTGGATAAGGAAGGGAAATAGAGCTGAGATAATGGAAGAATGAGATCAGGATCCGTAATATTCATTGTACCATTCAATGAAATTGTGTATACCTTGTTCCAGAGAGGTCACTGGTTCATATCCCAGAAGTTGCTTTGAATGATCAATATCTGCATATGTTTTTGGGACATCACCAGGCTGAAGTGGCATGTAATTCTTCTTCGCTTCCTTTCCAAGTTCTTTTTCTATAAGTGATATGAAATATTCCAGGTCGGCAGGTCTGTTATTTCCCAGGTTGAAAACCTCATATTTGAAAGGTCTCTCGAGGCAAGCCGTAATACCACTTACGATATCATCAACGTATGTGAAGTCCCTCTCCATCTTTCCGAAGTTGAAAACATCGATCGGCTCATCCTCTTTGATAGCTTTTGTGAACTTGAAAAGTGCCATGTCCGGTCTGCCGAACGGACCGTAGACGGTAAAGAACCTAAGCCCTGTTGTATTCATTCCGAAAAGATGGGAGTAAACATGGGCCATCAGTTCATTGGATTTCTTTGTTGCTGCATAAAGGGAGATGGGTGAATCCACATTATCCTCAACGGAAAATGGTACCTTGGTATTGCCCCCGTACACCGATGATGAGCTGGCATATACAAGGTCCTTGATGCCATTATGTCTGCAGGTTTCCAACACGTTGAGGAACCCAACGAGGTTGGAATCAATATAGGTCCTTGGATGTTCCAGGGAATATCTTACACCGGCCTGAGCAGCAAGATTGCAGAATTTATCAGGTCTATGTTCCTTTACAACTCTATCCAGTTCTTCCCTGTCACAGAGGTCCGCTTTGTGGAAAATATAATTATCAAATCCGTCCAGAACCTTCATCCTCGATTTCTTAAGGGTGACATCGTAGTACTCATTGACATTGTCATATCCTATGATCTGGTACCCTCTCTTGAGAAGATGTCTTGCCAGGTGAAAACCAATAAAACCGGCGGTTCCTGTGATGAGGACTTTCATAAATGGAGAAAAGACTACTATGATTTCAATTTTATCTCTAAATCCTTCTTTACCGAGGAATAGCAGACCTCAGCAATGGTAACTGCCCTTAAGCCATCTATACTGGGGATAGGTGGGTCCATATTACCTCTTGCAACCCTCACCATGTCTCCAAGGAGGGGAATGATCGTGTTCTTTTCTCTCTTAACTCTCCTCTTTTTCATTTTCCCGTTGTTGACATTGTAGATAGTATCGGTGAGGGTGTCAACCCAGATGAATCCCTCTTCGAGGTCTACCCTGAGATATCTGGTCCTCTGGTTCGTATTCCTTGAGATCCTGAAAGCTCCCTCCAATCCATCAGAGAGTTTCAGGTTGCCATAAGCATAATCCTCCCAGACAGGGTTGAGTATTCGTTCTGTCCAGCAGGATGTTGAGACTACCTTTCCCATGAGATGTTCGACCAGGTCGAAAACATGGACCCCGGTATTCAGAATACACCCTCCCATTGCTCTCTCTTCCATCAACCAGGGGGTTTTTGGAGGTTCCAGCGCACTGACAGCCTCGAACCACCTCAAAGGACCCTTATCTTTCAGGATCTCCTTTAGTTCAATTATGGTCGGTGAATATCTGAGGGTCTGGGCTATGGTCAAGCTTCCGTCTGATCCTTTCTCTGCCTTCACTAAGTCCCTGCATTGATCGGAATTCCCGCACATTGGCTTCTCCAGGAGTACATGTACCCCTTTTTCGAGTCCCTTCAGTGCAAGTTCATGATGGGTATCGGTAGGGGTTGCAATGATAAGAAGATCGATCCCTTCGGTCAGAAGTCCATCGAGATCTCCGAACGATCCAACATTCTTTTCAAGCCATCTCTTTTCAAGTCCCAAGGAAGGATCCGATCTTGTTACTCCTGTGAGTTCCATTTCTGGTATGTCGTTAAGGATATGATCGATGTATCTTGATCCGTGCCTGCCGGCCCCGGCCACTCCCACCTTGATAGGATCCATGTACCTGTATAGACATATCTCAACAAAAAACTTGCTCAGATCATCTGAACAATATTGTTATTTTGACCTTTTCCATGACCAGTGAAAGGAGGACCAAAAGGATGGTTCCGATCAGTTTATTAGAAGAACAGAGGCACTGGACCTCTTTGCGAAACGGGACCTCAGGTGAAAATATCCTCTTTTCTTAATCCTTCCAAGTATGATCAGGTCCAGGTCCCTTTCCTTTGCTTTCCTGTATATGAACGAGTCCACCCTTTCATTGGCAACTTCCTTCCATTTAAGCCTGTTGGCGGTTGAGATCCTGTCAGGCTCATCCTTATCAAGTCTTCCCTCCGGGTCCATGATGAAATAAGGCTCCAATCTTGAATTGAATGTTCTTTGGAGGACCTTTGCAGCCCGGGGGGATTTTATATTGGGCCCAAGGTTGGTGCAGAATAGACCTATGTTCTTGATCGGACCGCCATTCCTTTCGATCCATACCGGGACCGGGGATCGGTCCATTATCCTGTATTTCAGAAGATCATAGGACCTGTATTCCATGATCAACAGGTCAGCTTCCTCTCTCTCGACCGTGTTGGAAACAGTATCTGAATAACTACCTTTCCTGATAATTAGCTGGACAGGTATGTCTCCAAGTATCTTCTGGGCTTCCTTCTTGAGGACATCCTTTGCCATCTTCTCATGGGTCCTTATCATCTTACGTTCCCAGATCTCATGTTCCTTATCCGTGAGAACGTGTGTACTCATCTCCTGGACCTTGTCAAAGACATTATCCTCGATTATATAGGATACCGCCACCTCTGATCCTAGAGCCCGGGAGATGTCCCTTGCTCGCGAAAGAGCCAGGTCCGGGAACTGTTCCATGGGTAACGATACCACTATTCTCTTGAACATCACCACACCCCTATCAATTTCCAGTATGTATAAGCTATTAACATCACCACTCCCATCGTTACAAGGTTCGCAACTATTCCTGCCTTGAGCAGGTCCTTCTGAGTGAAGTAACCGGATGAGAAGGAGATAAGGTTGCCGGGAGTGGAGATAAGGAACATGAAGGCCAGACCTCCGGAGAGGCCAACAAGCATAGCTCCCATCTCGGGTGGGAGACCTACACTGGTGAACACTGCGAAACCTATTGGCAATAGAATAGATACTGCAGCCGTATTGGACATGAACTCTGTTAACACCTTGGTCAAAAGGATAACTATAATGATCGATAGGAAAACGCTTCCGGATGTGAGTTTGAGTACCTCGAGTGAGAGCCATTCGGCTGCTCCGGAATTGGCAAGATGCACACCCATTGAGATGGCACCTCCATATAGGAGGATGATGCCCCAAGGTATCTTGTTCTCCACATCCTCCCATCTCATGCCTCCAACCAGGAAGATCGCGATCCCACCGATCAAGGCGATCACTGCCAGGTCAACTTCGAGGAAGGAGGGGAGGATAACAAAGCATAGGACCACAAACATCAATACCACTATTATCAATACATCTTTGAACCGAACCTTTGGCACCTCCCTGACCTCCTCTTCAATTACAGCCATTCCTTTTCTGAGGTCCTTGATCTCCGGAGGAAATATCACTATCAGCACTATCCAGACAAGAAGGAGGGAGAGTAAAACGATTGGGAGAGATAGGACCATCCATCTAAGGAAATCCACCTCTATTCCCTGAGACCTGAGGAATCCTATGGTCAGTGGATTCCTGGCTCCACCAAGAGGAGTTGCCAGGCTTCCTATCGTACATCCGTAAGCTGCACCAATCATTACACCTTTGGCCAGGTTCGATCTAAGAGGAACCAATCCCATTCCAACAATCGTGAACATGAGTACTGGGACGATCAATACAATAACACCATGTTCCGGCATGATGAATGATAGGAGTGCACCGGATACCATCGTCATCAAAACAAGGGCCGATGGTGAATTTCCAGATAACTTCAGGATACGAAGGGAAACCAGTTTGTGAATTGGTGTCCGTTCAATGGTAGCTGCGATCATGAAGGCCCCTATTAGGAAGAACACAGCTGAATTTCCAAAGGATGAGAAGGTCTGATCAATGTTCGTAACACCCAGAAGTAGGGGAAGAAGAAGAACAAGGACACCTGCCAATCCGAGGGGGATCGGTTGAAGAAGGAAAGCTGTGGCAGCAAAGGCCAGGACACCGAACATGGCCTGTCCGTCACTTGAAAGCCCATCCGGTCTCGGTAGTGAGATCACCAATAAAAGCAGAAGGACCGGAAGAGAAAGCCTTGCGATCCTTCTTGCATTCAAATAACCACTCCTTCATATGTATTCAGGAGATGAAACCCATCTCCCTAACCTTTGCTACTATAGCATCGATCTCTTCTTCAAGGGTCTGTTCATGGGAGTAAACTGTCACTTCCGGATCCACAGGGGGTTCGTAGACCCCATCATATCCGGTCAGGTTCGTTATCTCGCCCTTAATAGCTTTGGCATAGAGTCCCTTTGGATCCCTTTCTATTCTAACTTCCTTGGTCGATTCGACCATGACCTCAACGAAGTTACCTATTTCCTCTCTGGCCATGTCCCTTACATCCTTGAAGGGTGAGATCAGGGAGACTATGTTCGGTATCCCATACTTGGTCATGAGCTTTGCATGGTTGATCACGACCTTATTGTGCATCTTCCTTGATTCGGCTGAAAAACCGATGTCAGGATAGAGTTTTTTTCTCACAGAATCACCATCGAAGATCTCCAGAGGCAATCCCAAATTCTCAAAGTATTTGCTCAGACCATCAGCCAGATAGGTCTTACCTGCTCCGCTAGGTCCTGTTAGCCATATTGTGAATCCTTTGTGTCCGTTTTCTGTCATATAGCATACCTCCTATTATTGTTCCAATCCTATTTTGGGTCCAAGGATCGAGAGCACATCTTGCACTCTATCACGGGGATAGACGGACCCGACGACCTCACTCTTTCCTCCAGCATTGATCCCTATTTCCTTCAACTTTGAGATAAGTGCGGCCATATCCATCCTCGAAGCTGTCTCTGAACTAATCCTGAGATAGGTCTGCCCCTTTCCATGGAAATCCCTGTTAACAACAAGTGCTCCGGCGTATCCTAATTCCCAGACCGCCTTCCTTGCAAGTTTGGAGATCACATTGTAAGGTGTTTCCATATCCATGTAGCAGAACTCCCCAAACTCCATCCTTGAAGCCAGGGTTTCTTCTATCGTCCTTTCGATCTCTGACAATTTCTTGTTCCATTCCGGATGATCGATCAACCCGGATGGATCCAACAGAAGGACCTCTCCCACCGCTTTCTCTACAGCTGCAAGGTCCACTGCCAGATAATTGGAATCTATCAGTGAAACAATTTTCAGTGCATCTTCCACTGTAAGTCCAGCTGAATCCAACTGGCCTTTCACCTTAGGGTGGAGAAGAGCTTTCTCTCCTATATCTCCGATCGCTCCCAGGGAAGAGAGAAGGTCCCATTGACCGTATCGTTCAGAGATCACAATAGTACAGGATGGGAATCCTTTCGGATCCTCACCGTTTACAAGCGGGTTGATCTGATCGACCAATGGATTTTCGATCCTTTCCTGGATATGGTGGTCAATGAAGGTAATCTTCTTCTCCGTATTCTTGATCTCAAGGGGAAGGTTAAGATCGACCACATAGACCTCGACATGTTCGGAAATGGCATTCCTGATCCTTTCGTTAAAACTGAAATCACCCACTTCCGGGGACATGTTGACATAGTCATTTATCCCGAGGGCGCGAATGAGTTTTGCGGCGGAGCAGATGCCATCCGTATCCCAGTGGTGAATTATCAGCATATTATCATTCCACGAAGGGGTTCTCGAAGGTTCTGATGGTATCGAACACTTCCTTCCTCATGTGGTATGGTTTCGGGACCTCACCGGATTTGAGCATCTCCCTCATTTTTGTGCCTGAAAGGAAATCATGGTGTTCCTTGTCATGCGGGCAGATCTTCGAATTGACAATATTGCCACATTTGTGGCAGTGGAAGAATGCCTTGAAGACCATGGGTTCCATTCCAAGGTCCGGGAACTCCTTGAAGATCTCCTGTGCATCGAAAGGTCCATAGTAGTTCCCTACGCCGGCATGGTCCCTTCCGATGATGATATGGGTGCATCCGAAGTTCTTTCTCATGATGGCATGATGGATCGCTTCCTTTGGACCTGCATATTTCATTTCGTACCTGAGTATGGACATATGGGTGATATCCTTGGGATAGTAGTTCTTGATCAACTCTTCGAAGGTCTTCAAGATGACATCGTCCTTGAAATCTCCTGATTTCTTCTTGCCTATTACTGGGTTAATAAAGAGTCCGTCCACGAAGGTGGCAGCGGTCTTCTGGAGGAACTCATGGCCAAGATGGGAAACGTTCCTGGTCTGGAACGCAACAACGGTGTCCCATCCTTTTTCCCTGAACAGGACCCTTGTCTCTGCGGGGCTTAAGGTATGGTCCTTGTAGGGATTCTCAAGCTCTCCCAGCATTTCGATGTCGCCACCAAGCAAAGTATCATTCATCTCATAGACCCTTTTAACCCCGGGGTGTGCATTATCCGTGGTCTTGAAGACCGAAGATGAGAATTCCTTCTTATCGAAACCATAGATATCATCCACATACATCCTGGCAAACGGTCTGTCATTGTAGAACAACATGACCGCATCTCCTTCGTCCATTGTCTCGGGTTTCCTTTCAACATCAAGGACCACCGGTATTGACCAGGGAACATCATCAGGGAGCCTCATATCGACAAGTACAGACTGAAGCTCGTCGGACATCATGAATCCATCCAGAGGTGAATAGACCCCGTGTGCAATAGAATGGACGTCAACCGCTGTTGCCTCATTGATGTCGATGCGAGGATATTCCTTGACCTCTCCGAGTATCCTTTCTGTGATCTTCTTGTTAACCGTTCTTTTTATCAATCGTCCGCCGTGTGGTTTGTTTACCATATAATCACCATTCATTGAATTTTTCAATCAAGATAGCCCAATGCCCTGAGCCTTTCCTTGACCTTCTCCTCTTCCTCTTCGGAAAAGGCCTCTTCCTTATCATCCTCTTCAAGGGAAGCGAGAACTTCCCTTAGAACATAGGTAACATAGTCTGAAACCGATGTGAAACCGGTTCCATTTATCCTGGCCTTGATCTTCTTGTATAGGGGTATCGGGATCGAGACCGTGGTGTGCTTTCTTTCCTCTGTCATGTTATCGCCTCATGGTCTTAATGACATTTAATGCGGAGACATTGAGACTATATATATATTGTCATTAGATATTATGTAAGGAAGAATATTGGATCTTGGTTCGGATCAAATATGGGCTTTATTTCGGTATAGGGACATATCAATGGAATCCTTCATTTTACTGATATCAAGGTTCTCATCGAAGAATTCATTTATTTCCAGTATCGACATATCAGGATCCAACAGGAGATCGTTGTAGGATATGTAAAGGACCTCCATATCCTTTCTTGAGTTTACTGTCTGCTTTAAAAGGACCAGATATCTTTTGAGAAGATCTACCATCTCCTTCTCTGGGACAGCATCAGGGTCCTCACCTCTTCGGATCATCATCTTCTTCTGTGACCTGATGATCTCATCTATGTTCCTCATCATGAAGACAATCCTATAATCATATCCTGAGGGAAGATGTCTGATAAGTTCTGCGAGGACCTTGACCACCTTACCTTTTGCATCTTCAAGCCATGAAGTGTCATCGGGCAGGCGCTTCACTCTCTCAAATTCATAGTATCCCTTCGGATTATCCTCGTCAGGGGTCCTGATATGGTCGATGAGAGGTTCAAGTCCCCCATTATCGAGCATTCTCATCATCAGGGAGGTTCCTGACCGTGGTAAACCGGATACTATGGTGATGACCTGATCGTCCATAAGGCACCGCGTTTGTTATTCGGGTTTTATATATCAATCTGTCGTCTGAATCCATGGGTCAGATGAGGAATGAATATGATGATAAACTGAAAATAGAACCAATGTATATTGGTATGAGGTGAATTAATGGAAATAGACATAGATAATGTGACCTTCATTAGTGAAACGGCACTGACAATTCGAGGTACCAGAAGGAGGACAACAGTCCCAAAGACGATCGTGGAGAGGCTATCATTAAATAACGGAGATAAGGTCAGATGGATCCTTTTCAGGGATGGCAGTATTATGATAAGGAAGGTCATAGATAAGAAATTAAGTGACGATCAGTTATAAGAATGAAAAAAAATATTACATATCGTTATATATTAACAGATATCCCACATCATAAGCAATGGCTGCATCAACATGCATATAGGTGGACATGTATTGGATTGAAACCAAGTTATTATAATGCAATATAATTACATATCATTATGAAACCTTTCGGATATGTTCTTGTCCTGTTATCGGTCCTGCTTATGACATTGTCCTCATGCTGCATCGATACCGGTGGTGCAGGGGATGACCTCTCAACGATAACCCTTTACGGTTTCAGCGTCAAGGGTGAGGTCTTCGAGGAAAGGATCATTCCGGCTTTCAAAGACATGTGGAAGGAAAAGACAGGCGAAACGGTCCAGTTCGAAACATCGTTTGCTGGGTCTGGTAAGATCACGAATCAGGTCCTTAACGGAGCTCCAGCCGAGGTAATGGTCCTTTCAACTGAATGGGATGCACTTCAGCTTAAAAAAGGCGGAATGGTATCGACTGATTGGAACACATTCCCATTCAACGGAACGATTTCAACAACTCCCTGGGTTATTTTGGCAAGGGAAGGAAACCCCAAGGGCGTGGTCGATCTGCCAGATCTCGCTGATCATGGTATTGAACTCATTCATGCAGATCCTCTCACTTCCGGAGGGGCCTGCTGGTCGATATTCTCCCTCTATGGATCTGAACTGAGGAAGATGAACGGCTCATCTGAAGAGGAGGCGAAAGGATCTGCCAGGGATCTTGTAGATGGTGTTGCAGATAATGTCATCTCATGGCAGTCCTCTGCGAGGAAGGCACTTTCACAGTTCACAATGGGATATGGTGACTGCTTTCTTACCTATGAGAACGATGCCAAATTATCCATTGCCACCGGGGAGGACCTCGAGATCATCTATCCCAGGTCAACGATCTTCTCCGAGCACAAGGTTGTACTGGTAGATGAAAATTCAGACGCAAAGGAAAGGGAACTCATTCTGGGATTCATTGATTTCCTTTTCACAGATGAAGTCCAGGAATACATGGTAGAATACCATTTCAGATCAGTACTTGAGGACCTGAACGATGGACAGGTAGTAATTGAGGACCCCTTTACCGTTGAATACCTTGGAGGTTGGGAGAAAGCAAGGGAGGAACTGATCGAAGGAGTGTTCCGGGATATCAGGGGGTGAGGAACCCTGACCAAGGGATTAAAGGATCCGGCTAAATATGCGGTGGTCGGACTTGGGATAATGATATTCTTGTTCCTGATAATGCTTCCACTTTCTTCACTCCTTCGATTCTCCCTGGAGGATGGGCCTTCAAGTTTCCTGGAAGCGGTAACAAATGAGGATGCCGTCCAGGCATTCAGGAATTCACTCTTCATAGCATTTCTATGTACAATTATAAATCTCATTTCAGGGACGGTACTGGCCTTTGCTTTGACAAGGTATCGGTTCGTTGGAAGGTCCTTCCTTAAGGCATTGATAGACCTGCCAATAGCGATACCAACTGCGGTAGTGGGTCTTTCACTAATGATGTATTATGGCCCGAAAGGACTCCTCGGCCCATTTCTACAAGATAATGGGATCGAGGTAGTCATGGCAATGCCAGGTGTAGTCCTGGCCCATGTGTTCGTCACATTCCCCTACATCGTTAGGTCCGTGTCAGTGGTCCTTGAGATGGTCGACAGAAACCTTGAGGATGCGGCCAGATGTTTAGGAGCCAACCGCGCAAGGACCTTCTTTCATGTAACCCTCCCTTGTATATCAAGTGGTCTTGTGGCCGGATCTGCAATGACGTTCACAAGGTCCCTTGGTGAGTTCGGAGCAACTCTTTTCATAGCAGGCGGGATGCTTTCAACGGGTCCTCTCCATATTTATGAACTATCCGAGGCGAGATTCGACATCCAGGCAGCCTCGTCCGTATCAATCGTTCTGATGGTATTCCCATTCATACTGCTGCTGGTTCTTAATTTCCTTGTCCAGAAACTGGAGGTGAGGAAATGAGCAGGGGCCTCAAGATAGAAGATCTTCAGGTTAGCTATGGAGATGATAGGATATTGAAAAGTGTCAATATTGAGGTCCATGGAGGGGAATTGATGGCTATCCTAGGCCCATCAGGATGCGGAAAATCGACCATGTTGAAAGCCATCGCCGGTTTGATCACGCCTGCAGGTGGAAGGATCCAGATAGACGGTAAGGTTCTTGGAGGTATGCCTCCTGAGAAAAGGTCAGTGGGATTTGTGTTTCAGGAGTACACTCTTTTTCCTAAGATGTCTGTCCGATCGAATGTTGAGTTCGGACCGAAGATGAGAGGGGTGGGTCGAAATGAAAGGAGAAATCGGTCAGATAGACTGATAGAATTAATGGGGCTATCAGACCAGGCGGAGAAATATCCACATCAACTATCAGGCGGTCAGAAGCAGAGGGTGGCCATTGCACGGGCTCTTGCAACAGAACCTGATGTTCTTCTCATGGATGAGCCCTTTTCAGCTCTTGATGCAAAGATCAGGAAAAGGTTGAGGAGGGACTTAAAAGCCCTTATTGAAGAGTTGCGGATAACGACCGTTTTCGTAACCCATGACCAGGAAGAAGCTTTCGAACTGGGTGACCGTATAGCCCTTATGAATTGTGGCATTATTGAACAGGTAGGAAGGCCAAGAGACCTGTACGAGGATCCGGTCTCCCTTTTCGTATCTGGTTTCGTTGGGGTCTGTAACGTTATCGACCTTGGGAACGATCCTCCGATAAAGGTCGTTGTCAGACCTGAGGATATCAGGATCTCACCATATGATGGTAGCGTTGATCTTGGGAAGGTGAAAGGGCGACTTCTTTCATATCGTTACATGGGTCCTTTCCTGGAGTGTATAGTATCCCTTCAGAATGGAGATGAGCTCAAGGTCTTCCTTTCAAGGGAAGAGTTCAAGCTAAAAGGTCTTAAAAGGGGTATGATGGTCAAGATGAAGGTCCTTAAGTTCCGGTCATTTAAGGATGATGTCCTATCCTAGACCAATTTCATTTAAGGATCAGGTGCCAGTTTTAAAAAAAAATCTGTTGTTTTTCAATGATTTAATGACAAGTTTTAAATTCAAACTTCATCGATACATTGGGGAAACCAATGTCTGGAAGAGGCAACAGTGCGGTGATATCAACCACTGGACTGACAAAATCCTATGGGGACCTCATGGCCCTGAAAGGCTTGAACCTGGATATCCAACCCGGACCAGTTGGACTGCTGGGTCCCAACGGGGCGGGAAAATCAACTTTCATCAAATGTATCCTGGGACTTTTGGAAGCCACCTCGGGGTCCTCGACCGTTCTTGGTTTTTCCTCCGATACACTCTCTGAAAGACTTTCCGCAAGGATGAAGGTGGGATACGTTCCCGAGAACGATTGCCTCATCAATTCGATGAACGGACTCAAGTTTGTCAAGTACATGGGTGAGATCTCAGGATTGCCTCCATCGGATGCCATGCAGCGAGCCCACGAGGTCCTTCATTATGTTGGTATAGGAGATGAGAGGTACCGGAGGATCTCCACCTATTCCACCGGGATGAAACAGAAGATTAAACTTGCTCAAGCCATGGTACACGACCCGGACCTTGTCATTCTGGATGAGCCAACTAATGGAATGGATCCCAAGGGAAGGAAGGAGATGTTGGACCTGATAGTTGACATATCAGATTCCCATGGCAAGAACGTGTTGTTCTCCTCACATCTTCTCCCGGATGTTGAATACATTTGTGACATGGTTGTTATAATGGACCAGGGAAGGGTCGTAGAAAAAGGAAGGATACTGGATCTCAAAGGTGAAGTAACATATTACGAGATCAGGATAAAGGGGGATGAGAAGGGATTTGGCGATATATTGAAGGGAATGGGACTTACCTACGAGAGGGCAGGGTCATTCTTTAAGGTCCCTTATAAAGAGGGTCTCCTTGACGAAATATATTCAGGTATAGATAGAACGGACATTCAGCTAAGACATGCAACAAAATCCACCATGTCCTTGGAGGACCTATTCGTGAAGAACATAGGGAAGGAGGGTGGGAATGGATAGTAACGATCTGACCAAGAGGAAGAGGGGGGAAGGTGGGATAAATGAAGATAAGAAGAGATCATCAGTAAATGGGACCGATAGCAAGGGGAGGAAACAAGGATCATTGAGAGGCCCCACAAAGGATTACAGGGAGTTCGAGGGTCAATACGGTGGCAGGGCTTACAGTTTCACGAGGATAATGTTGACCAATTTCAGGGAGTTGGCCTCATCAAGGTGGTCCATTGGCGTGATGATGATCTCATTCCTTTTCGTTTTCTTCAATATATTGACCCTTGTATTTGGGGGAGGGGAGGAAGATCTCCTTGCCCGTTTCGATCAGCTTGACCCCGAGGTCCTATTCTGGATAGAACCGATCGATGGCCAGGAAGGAAGG
This sequence comes from Thermoplasmatota archaeon, assembly GCA_965234725.1. Classification (GTDB taxonomy): domain Archaea; phylum Thermoplasmatota; class Penumbrarchaeia; order Penumbrarchaeales; family Penumbrarchaeaceae; genus Penumbrarchaeum; species Penumbrarchaeum helgolandense. The sequence goes on from CBDDUX010000003.1 coordinate 45,749, forward strand.
ATATCCGTCAATTTGGGTGACACCTATACACTATCATACAAAGTAACTAACACAGGGAAGGAAAGGGATGGTTTGAACGTTCTGATACTTCCGCCAAACTCAAACTGGGAGACAGATCACTGGATCGAAGGGGACAGGATGTTGGGGAAGGGGGATTCCGTCATTGTTCATGTGAATGTGACAATACCTGGGTCAGTTGCTGAATTCGCCGCACAGGGAGACCTGGATGTGTTCAGGAATCTCGGCTACAGCGGATGGATGGAAGGAGAGACCATATCCTACAGCAGGCCTTATTCCGATAAAGGAGATGACATTCCCATCGGAAGAGAGACACCATCTGCCAATGCCGTATATCAGTTCAATACGTCCAGGATCCTTGGAGTTGCCGCCATTCCTGACCTACTGATGGATGAAATTTCTGATTACGGATTGGACAATATAGACATCAGGATAAGATCGACGGGTACGCTACTCATGCTCGATCCTTCTGATACGGATGTCTCGGAAGAGCTCGGGATAGATATCAATTCCTCTCCTTCGAATCTAAGGATATGGATGGGCAGTGATGATGACAAGGTATATAGCAAGTCAATGACAGCACCACAGATCAAGGAGCATAAGGTCCACTTGAAGAACATTGGGCAGGAAACTCTTCAGGTCGAACTTGACTGTTTCTTAATGCCAATTACGGATCCCAGTTGGGTAGTGTTCATAATGGATCCTGAACAGAAGGAGGTCAATGATCCGGTGGTGATATTGGGACCCGGGGAGGAGAAGGAGGTGATGGTAACTCTTCAAACAGGTGAAGCCCCTTACAAAGCCCATTATTCCCTTCTAATAACAGCCACCGATATTACAAACGGTTCATTCCATGTAACAGATGCTTACCATATGACAGTATCCATTTCAGGTTCATCGTATGCACCACAGGAACCGGGGGAGAGATATCACGGAATGCTCTGGGGAGGGGGTTTCAACTATGAAAGGTATCTCTGGCTGATACTTCTATCTGCATTTGCAGGAGCTGGAGTTATCGCGAAGGACCTCCAGGAGAATTCCATAGCACTCTATCTTTCACGACCGATCACCTGGTATGATTATCTCCTCGCCAAATTCTCCTCACTTGTCCTTCTACTTTCTCTAATAACGATCTTCCCTGCGATCGTTCTATTCTCAACTGGAATGGCCTTCTCAACGAAGGATATCATCTATATCATTGAGCATCTCTACATTCTTGGAGGGATGATCGCCTCATATATTGTAGCTTTGATAGTATTTGCCTCCATTTGCATGGCTTTTTCTACAATGATGAGAAAATGGATATTTTCAGGGGTTGGAATATTTGTATTCTTCATTTTCTCATCCACTGTCTCGGATATTCTCCAAGGTCTGTTCAATAACAATTACCTCAAGCTCCTGAATATCAATCTGGTCATGACAAAATTGTTCATGCCCCTCTTCGGATTGAAATATCCCACATCAGAGGTAGGACTTGATTGGTACTGGCTTCTCCTTACCCTTATCGGGTTGGTTGCGGGATCATGGTTCCTGGTGATCTCGAGATTCAGAAAGAAGGAGGTGGCAAAATGAAGCAGGCCGTGATAGAACTACATAAGGTCTCAAAGTTCTACGGCCAGGTAATGGGTATGAACGATGTGACAGTCGATTTCAGCAGCGGTATGACCGGGCTTCTTGGTCCCAATGGTGCCGGAAAATCGACCATGATGAAGATGATAACTGGACAGATCCAACCATCCAAAGGTAGAATAAAGGTCATGGGAGAGGATCCCTGGGACAATCCACATTTGAACCTCAACATTGGGTACTGTCCGGAACAGGACTCGTTCTTCAAGAACATGACAGGATTGCAGTTTGTCATGTTCAATACCAGACTGTCAGGTTTCTCAAGGTCCAGGGCATTCGACCTATCCCTGGATGCCATAGAGAAGGTTAACATGAAGAAGGATATGGACAGGAATATATCAGAATATTCCAAAGGTATGAGGCAAAGGATCAAGCTTGCACAATCCCTTGTACACGACCCCGATCTGCTGATCCTTGATGAACCTCTCGCTGGAACTGACCCTATTGGAAGGGTCAGAATAATCGACCTGCTTTTCGAACTCCAGAAAGAGGGAAGACATCTTGTGATTTCATCCCACGTCCTCCACGAGGTGGAGAGACTAACAGAGAGGATCGTTCTGATAGACAGAGGGAAACTTGTGGCTGAGGGTGACATACACTCGATCAGGGATTCCCTTGACAGATATCCTCTTACTATCAGGATCCAGAGCCCGGAGCAGAGAAAACTTGCAAGGCTTCTTACCTACAATCAAGAGGTATCCTCGATTACTTTCAGCGATAAAGGAGAACTTCTTGTTAGGACCACGGATCCAAACAGGTTCTTTGGTGAACTCCAGAACCTAATAGTCAAAGAAAAGATAACGATCGAAGGAGTGGATTCTCCCGATGACAATCTCAATGCGGTCTTCCAATATCTGGTGGAATGAATGAAAGGAAATGGAGAAACACCATTTGCATCCTGGACGAACAGAGCATCGGTCCAGGTATTGAGGTCAGTGAAGGACCTTCTGTTCAGTAAATGGATGTTCCTTGCATTTCCACTTATCCTTATACCTTTCTTCATATCGCTGTATACAATATTCGATCCACCGGAAGGGGTGAAGGAGTGGCCAGAAGCTTTCATTGGCTTTGCAGTTATCTTATACATGCAGATACTGGTCCTCATGTTCTCACTTATTTACGGAACCTCGATAATGAATGAGGAAATAGATTCAAGGACAATTACCTACCTGATAATGAGGGGTTCAAAGAGGTTCGAGGTACTCCTCTACAAGTTCCTTGGTGTTTACATATCACTGACTGTCCTTTTCACCATTTCAACACTTTTAACATTCTTCACTCTATCGCTCCATACCTCGATGGATGTGATGAAGGACCATATCATGGCCTTGGTGGCATTGATAGGGGCGCAATATTTCGGCATCTTTGCTTACCTTGCACTCTTCACACTTATGGGGGTAATGTTCAAAAGACCCCTGGTAATTGGACTGATCTTCTCATTCTTCTGGGAGGTATTCATGGTCAATATCGCATTGAACGTGCAACAGGTTACGATAATGTACTATATGCGATCCATCTTCCTGGGAACCGATGCTGTTAGACGGTATGCTGATATTGATGAGAAAGCAGGTGTCATTGGGTCCATTGTCGCTTTGACATTGATGGGGCTTGGTTTTCTATCCATTGCCTGTCTTGCATTTTCTCGAAAGGATGTAAATTGATCTTGACAGGTCCGATATTTATCAGGCATAGTCGCTTAAAAGGTGGTCTTTAAGGACATCCCATGTGAACTGCTCCAGCTTCTTTGGTGTATCATAGAAATATTCTCTAAGATATGGCTCGATCTCTCCCTGCCATATGCTCTTCATTTCTAACCTCAGTGCTGGTCCGCTCTTCATGAAGAATGAGATACCTACTTCGAATTTAGGATCGTTGATCTCATGGTTCAAAGCACTGAGGGTGTTGATCAACTGCTTTGAAGGCAGTTCATTCTTCTCCAGATATTTTGCCAATACTTCGTAATTCGGAGGAATTGTGATGAATGTAAACCTTCTTCTAAGAGCATGGTCAACGAGAGCGATCGATCTGTCAGCTGTGTTCATGGTTCCGATCAGGTAAACATTGTCCGGGATCCGGAACTTCCTTCCTCCACTGCCCAATGTGACCTCCTTGTCCCTGTATTCAAGTAGGTACATCAGCTCTCCGAATACCCTTGAAAGCTTTGCCCTGTTTATCTCGTCGATCATCATAACGAACGGCTCGGTGTCATTATCCTCTGCTTCCTGACAGAACCTTTTGAAGATCCCATCCTCCATCTCGTATCTGAGGATACGGTTCTCAACGATCGGTCTTAGGCCCTGGATGAAATCCTCATAGGTATAGTTGGGATGAAAATATACCAGTTCAACCTTGCCGTCGGTTCCGGCAATGAGGTGGTTTGCCAGCTTCTCAGCAATAAAGGTTTTACCAGTTCCGGGAGGTCCCTGGAATATCACATTCTTCTTCCTGAATAGCTGTCTCCGCCAGAATTCAACGGTCTCCCTGGGGAATCCGGTCTCTTTGGAGAATCTCGTTATTGAATCGTCTGAAAGGTGGATAGAGGAACCGGTCATCCTTTTATTGTATCTGTCAAATACAGTTATAACGGACCTGAGGTCCGATAGGAGAACATCATTTTCAGGAATTTCATCTCCATCGTAATAAATATAGGATATGGTGGTTTCTTCGGTCCTGTCCTTCTCCTCATCGAATCCCAATCTCAGGTCCAGATTGAATCCCTTTCCGATCAGTCTGTCATAATCTTTTTTGAGTTTGATGTATGGAATGGTATCTCGATCGAACACATCATCCTCTTCTCGGGTCCTTGCGTTCTGGTGAAGGTAAAGAAAGACTCCGGAAAAATCTTTCTTAAAGATGTAGGCAACATATGTCGCTCCTCTGCGAGGTCTTTCTTCCTCTCTGCCTATGATGGATATCCAGTATGCCATGGAGGGAACTTCCATATCACCTGGTGAGAGGACATTCAAGTACTCCCTCTGGTCGATCTCTGGCATTTCTGATATGGACCTTGCCATACTCTCGAGGGCATCCATCCTGTATACACCTCGACCTTCCTCACCCTTTGAGCCATTAATTATCGAGGTGAGCCATCCATGAAGATCGTAGGTCCTGAGTTCATCTCCTTTCCCTGATCTCATCTCATGCACCACCTTCGATAGATTTTTCAGTGTCACGTGTTTGCGGGTCCCCGGGAACTGAACTAGTAAAAAGATTCTCTTCACTGTGCATGATTATCTTCTTCCTGTGTTTTCTGAAAAGTGATTCAAGGAATCTCCTTCCCGCTTTGTTCAGATCACCCTCAAGAGGGAAAGGTATGGCCCTGACAATGATCTTGCCAATGTTTGTATCTATTTGATCTTTAAGTGATCTTGGATATGCCAGAATGACCTCTTGACATCCTTTCTTTACAGCAAGGGTAACTCCTCTATAGATGTCCCGCTGGATATCCTCCTTTTCATGGTTGTAGATCGTGCAAATGAGGTATTTTGGAACAGATGTATTGGCATCGTATATGACGATGTCCATTTCATCTTTGATCCCCATGTGAGGTTCGATATCGGTGGACTCCTTCACCCTTAGGGCCAGGTCACGGGAGAGATTTGATCTGATCCATTCAGCAACGAAAGATCTGAAAAGGACTTTCATCGATATGGTGATCGGAATGTATGATCTCTGATCAGAATCATTTTCATTGTTGACCTGGTCAAGGAAGAACTGACAAAGTCTATGTATATACCTGTAATCCTCATTGAGTCTGTTGTATGTTATGGAAAGACAATCTATCGATGTGTGTTTCTTGACGGTAACTGTGTTCCTCATTACGTGATAGGCCTTCCTGACCTCGGTCCTGGTCGATTCATCCTTGATACCGAACTTGGATACCTTGAGAAGGGTCCAGGCAATTATCGTATTCTCATCAATGTCCGGAGTATGTTCCTGGTATTCACAGACAAAATTCGTGTCCCCTTTCATGTAATTGCGCATAGTGGCAACCTGGTCCAGTCTTCCTCTCAGAAAGTTCATGTCCTCTATCTTTGTGATATAATCCTGATAGAGGCCTTTCCTTATCCTGTCATGGACCCTCTTAGCAAGGTCCATGGCAAGCTGATCGAAAAGATCTGTTAGGGAATCCATGCAGAAGATCCCTTCCAGATATTGAGTGGCCTTGATCTTGTATGTATATTCCAACATCTGGAATATATTGACCAATGGTGCATTTGGAACCAGTTGGAGAGTTATCCTGCCTGGAAGGGATAGCTGACCTATCCCGTCCTTCACCCTAAGAACGTAATTGCGTCCATTCAGGATCGAGGGAAATTCCACATCGATCTTATCCGAGAAGTAGCGGTTGAGCAGCACTGCAGTAGATTCATCCAACTGGTCCTCGGGGATGCTTTCCTCACTCATCTCTGGAATGGATACCAGTTTCATCTCCATCAGGTCCACTCCTTTAGATGCCCTTCCTTCAAAGCTTCAAAATTATACATCCTTGATTTTTCAGGTGTATCATAGAAATATTCCTCAAGATATGGTTCTATCTCTCCTTTCCAAATATCTGGTAGATCGGCCTTAAGCCTCCTTCCATCATGCATGAAGTAGGAGATACCTAGGAAATAGTTGGGATCGTTAATCTCCCCATTGATGTCCTTTAATACCTCTATAAGTGACCTGTAGGGAAGGTCGTAACTATCAAGGTAATCCTTTAGAACGTCGTAGTCAGGATAGAGATTGAGGAAAGTGAATCTTCTTCTCAAAGCATAGTCCACAATTGCTATGGAACGGTCTGCCGTATTCATCGTCCCGATAAGGTATACGTTCTCAGGGATCCTGAACCTCTCCCCTGATGCCTCCAGTGTGATGTCCTTATCCCTGTATTCAAGGAGATGCATCAATTCACCAAAGACCCGGGAGATATTCGCCCTGTTGATCTCATCGATAAGCATGACATAAGGTTCCTCAGGGTCTTTGCTGGCCTCGTGGCAGAATGCCTTGAATGTACCATCCTGCAGCTCGTATGAAAGCATCTTGTTCCTGAGTACTGGTCTGAAACCCTGTACGAAGTCCTCATAGGTGTAAGATGGATGGAACTGGACAAGGCCGGTTTGGCCGTTGGTCCCTTCAATGAAATTCCATGCCAGCCTTTCAGCGATATAGGTCTTACCTGTTCCAGGTGGCCCCTGGAATATGATGTTCTTCTTCCTAGAGAGTTCGGATTTAAGCTGTTCTATCTTCTCAATTGAAAGTCCTGTGTCTTTGGAGAAATCTTCATTTGAATATACCCATAATTTCTTCCTCTTTCTCTTAGGGAAGGACCTTTTCTCGATAATACCAGCGAGGATAGCTAACGAGTTGACAAGGTCCATCACCATCTCTTTCTCTGAGGTATTGTCAAGATCGAGCACTTTCCTCAGCAATGTTCGTTTGGATCTGATCCCATCCTCACTTTCAATATTGGTAACCCTTGCAATAAAACCGCTTCTGAGGAGATCCTTGAATATGTCCTTTATGTCCACCAATCCTTTCTTGGGGCCCTTTTTAGTTGTTGTATAATCAAGATATGGGTCATCGGATCCGAAAGCATTGATCAGGTTGATCTCGACACATGATGGATCATTGGACACTGTAATGGTTAGGAATGGTATTCCATCCATCCCAATATCATCTTTTTTAAGGTGAGCCAAAATGATCTCCCTACCATTACTTCCGATCTTTGGTATCAGGATACTTATTGCACCATTCCGTGTGACTGGAAGGTCATTGATCTGAGTCAACAGGTTGTCCATTTCTTTGGATGTTTTCTTTCCCATCGACCTCTTATCAAGAATTCTCTTCAATGTTGGGATAAGTGATGTTCTCCCATCCTCGATCATTAACGGATCATCGTCCATATCCATGGAAATCCCCATCTCCTTCAACTATATATACGGAGGTCTTACTCCCTCTGCCCATTATAAAAGTTATGGTTCCAGATTCCAATATGATCTGATTTAATCTGAAGAAATTCATAGAAAAGTAAATGATTCTCTATTAGAGGTGATCAATTACCGATATTGACATTTCAACGAATATTATTAAAAACTAGGAAAATGATATGATGAACTGGGGCAGGAGGTGTCCCTTAACAGGGGCATTAAGTTTTTACTCATCTATTCTCCTCTCTTCCCAAGATGACCTCCTGCTCCTCTCCGTTTTTCTTAGATGGTTATTGAGCTCTATCGAAGGATCATTTTTTCTACATTACCTCTATATTCGAGGATAATAGGATCAAGATAATGGAACCTGATAATGTCTTCTTTTTATAGGACCGAACTGATCAATCATAACCTCATTACCTTCAACAATTCTACCCTTGGGATAGGAAATAGCTATTGCTTCTGTAGCTATTTGGAACGCTGATATTAGTCTTATCACCTATCTTTCAGCTTTCTTTCAATCTGTGATATTCCTCATCACACCAATTAACCCAATAGGTTCTCCTTCTTCGTTCCTCAATAAATTAACATTGATCTCGGTCCAGATAAAATCTCCGTCCTTGTGCTCAAGTTCTAGTTCAAGACCATATGAATCCATTTCCGCCGATTTCCATTTATCCAAGGGTCCCCATTCTTTTGAGAATCTTCTTATTATTTCATCAAGAGCTGAGGGTTTCACAAGGTCAAAAAGTGATGTTCCAAGGAGTTCGTCCGCTGTGTAACCCAGGTGATCCTTGGCAGATGAGCTTATATATGTATATTTCAGGTTGAGGTCAGTCATCCAGATCATATCGGTCAGATTCGAATCCAGAAGTTTGTAGCGCTGCTTCACATCTATCAATTTCTCGATCATCTCATTCTTTTCTTGTGTGTCCCTACCGAACTGGACAATATATTCTATATTATCTTTTCCTGTTTTAAAAGGAGAGAAGGACCACTCCTGCCAGAACTTTCCATTGGGGAGGAGGATCTTATGCTCGACCCTGAATGGTGTTCCATCCTGGAATATCCTCTTCAGGTCATTTTGAAGGATTTCCATAGATCCATCTGGAATGAAATCAAGGATGGACCTTCCTATTAAGTTCATACCTTTCATCCCGTATTTCACATCAAGTTCTTTAGTACCCCAAAAATCCTCGAATACAAAGCTTCGATTGATAAGTCCGATAAATGAACCATGTAGGGAGGAAAGGATGTTCTTCAACTTTGCTTCCTTGTTCTGGAGCTCTTTTTGAGCTTTTACAATATCTGTGATGTCCCTCAACCTTGCTTGAAGAAGTGACTCTTCCCCAATCTTGATGGATTGAAGTTGTACCTCTGCAAGAAAGGTATCTCTATCTTTCCTTTGATGTATCCACTTGAAGGTTATCAACCCTTTCTCAAGGACCTCACTTATCTTCTTCCCTATCTCTGATTCTGTAGGAGCTCCATTCAACTGCAATGGAGGTGAGAGGTTTTGGGGTTCCAGACCGATCATATCTTCCTTTCTGGAATACCCGAACATTTTAAGGGTTGAATCGTTGCAATCAATGACCCCTGTGCCCTTGAGGATCAAGATGGCATCCGATGTGAATTCGTAAAGAAGACGATACCTCTCCTCGCTCTCTGACATCCTCCTCTCGTTTTCCTTCATCTGGGTAATATCTCTGAATACTCCGAAGGAACCGATGAAATTCCTCGAACTATCAAATCTTGGAGTAGCAGTGAGGAGAATGGTCTTCCGTTTGCCGTCTTCAGCAAGGATCTCGATCTGATAAGTATCCTTCTTCCCCTTTTTTCTTCTCTCGTTGTGGTTCAGGACCCTCTTTGAATGATCCCCTACCAGGAAATCCATGACAGACCTTCCGACAAGTCGCCCCGGACCAACTCCCATGAGTTTCTCCGCTGCGGGATTTGCAAAGATGAAAACATCCTGCGAATCCGTTATACCAACACCTTCTCCCTGGTTCTCAATTAGTTCCCTGTACCTATCCGTACTATCCTTCAATCTCATTTCAACCAATTTCTGATCTGTGATATTCTCCATTATCAGGGTAACTCCATTGCCGCCATCTCCAAGTGTGGAGGGTATGAGCTTGCCCTTGAAATAGCGGACATCCTCTTCCATAATGATCTCCATATCGAAATTGGAACTCTTTCCATTAATGGCATTCCTGATCTTTTTTTGGCTTTCTCTAGATGTGAAGATCGGAAGGTTAGATTGAAGGAGTGGAACATCCAGGAGCATCTCCTTTTTTACATGGAAGAACTTCTGGAAATTCTCGTTCACTTCTACTATCCTCATGGAACCGTCAAGTACAAGGATATAATCCGCAGAGAAATCTAAAAGAGCTGATATTGGAACCCTTTGAGATATATAGAACACCTTTGCCCTTCCAAGGGGCCTCATATCGATAAGACCGTTAACCCTTAGTATATCGAGATATTTTGCTGTGGAGTTCCTGTTCAACCTTATATCTCTTGATACCTCTGTTACTGTCGACCCCTTTAAGTTTGCCCTCAAGAACGATAGGATCCTACTCTTGATCATATCCGCCTCCGATGTATTCATGACAGCACTTCCATGCAATGCACTAATGCAAAGCAAATATATAAATATTATAAATAATCACGAATATGTCAGTATTGTTGTTTTTATATACTATATACGTGGTATATGCGTGAGGAGTGGGGCTAGGGAGGGGGATTGGATGTAATGAGATCTATGTATCTTTTTATATCCTTCTACCTTATGATACCTCCAGGTTTTATATCATTATTGGGCTTATGGTCCTGTGATCGATAATGAAAGCGGTAATTCTGGCAGGTGGTTCGGGAGAGAGATTCTGGCCTTTATCAACACCTGAAACACCAAAACAATTCCTTAAACTCCTTGATGACCGATCACTCATAAGGACCACTTATGATAGACTCTTAAGTAGGTTCGATCCTGATGATATTATGGTGATCACCTCGGTTGAACACCTTGAGATGACGAAAAAGGAACTACCTGAGGTCCGATCTCAAAATATTATCGGTGAACCCAGAAGGATGAATACCGCACCAGCATGCGCCCTTGCGTCCCTCCTATGCAAGGAGGATGAGTTTGTCCTAACAGTACCTGCGGACCATTTGATCAGAAATGAGGATGCTTTCTGGACCTCTTTTGATCTAGCTATAAATGCCCTCCAAAAGCTTGGAGGTCTCTTCACTTTCGGAATAGAACCCAAACGAGCAGAAACAGGTTATGGCTATATCGAGATCGGTAAGCAATTGATGGAGGGAGTATTTGATGTTGTCAGGTTTACAGAAAAACCGGACCAGGTAACAGCAGAAGGATTCCTTTCGAAAGGAGGATATCTTTGGAACTCTGGTATGTTCCTCTGGAAAGCAGGAGAGTTCATCAGGGAAATGAGGGAATTTTCACCAGGGGTCATGGATCATCTGGATGGTATCGACATCACAGACAGCACCTCCCTTCAGAAAGCTTATGGAAAAATGGATAGGATAAGCGTCGACAATGCGGTAATGGAAAGATCATCCAAGGTAAGGGTCGCCCCTACAGACCCAGGTTGGTCTGATGTAGGTTCCTGGGCATCGATCAGGGAGATCGTTGGAAATACCCGGGAAAGCCCAAATAGGTCCCTTCAGGCTTCAAATAATATACTCATCAAGGCTCCGATTTCAAGGAAGATAGCTGTTATTGGTCTGAATAACGTAATTGTTGTGGACACAGAGGAAGGTCTTCTCATTCTTAATGCAGATCTTGCCCAGGATGTCAGAAAGTCCGCAAGATCTTTTTTAAAGGGATCCTGATTGCCGAAAAGGAATTGAACCATTCCCATATATACCGTATTGGTGTATAGAATGAAGGGAACAATCAAGGATCTGATCGAACTTGGTAGATTTCCCTTCCTTTTTGGTGGTCTTCTTCTCTACATCCTGGGTGTATTGGTATCCGGTAGGATGGGTTATGATATCGACCCCATACGAGCCGTTTTTGGATATCTGGTATTCATGCCAGCCCACCTTTCGGTATCATATTCCAATGACCTTTTCGACGTATATGCGGATAGTTTCAATGACGGGACCTTATTTTCGGGGGGAAGTGGGGTTCTTAAAAGGAGACCGGAGTTGATGAGAGTCGCATTGTACATATCCATAATCTTGATCCTGATATCAGTATTCCTTTCTATCATATTCACTCTGATCTATTCACTCTCTCCGCTATTTGTTGGACTTGTGATACTTGGGTCTTTACTGGGTTGGTTCTACACTGCTCCTCCTTTGAAGTTGTCCTACAGAGGTCTGGGAGAGATATCAACTGCTGCTACTGTGGGTGTCCTTGTTCCAATGTATGGGTTCATCGTATCAACAGGTACCCTTGATATCTCGTTACTCTATCTCCTCTTTCCAATGTCCCTTTCAGGGTTGGTATTCATAATAAATGTTCAGACCCCTGACCTTGAAGCTGATATCAAAGGAGGAAAGAACACCTGGGTCATGCATCTCGGGAGAAAGGGTTCATTGACGATCCTTTTCTTTCTTGTTCTCTTCCAAACCCTCTATTATGGAGTAGCAGCCCTACTCTCACCTGATCTGAATGGTCTTTCAATAGTACCTTTCCTAATGTTCTCTCTGATCCCATTGACGTTGACCCTCCCATGCATCATTTTGAGGTCCGCAAAAAGGAAAACTGTGTCGAAAATTGTAACTGCAAATATGCTGTCCCTTTTCATGTTTAACGGTGGTCTGGATATATATTTCCTCATAACTTCCTAGAAACCCTGTTGCTCAAGGTCTCTATGATCCTCTTTGATTCCATAGTTTGAACATTGACCTGATCCAGACAGATCCTGTCACCATCAATGTTGATCATATTGAAGGATGGGAAGGATCTCCCCTTCAATCTTCTGGTGCATGCAGTTCCAGCTGTTACAAAATGGGTATCCTCAAGTTTCCAGGTCCATGGTAGATGCTTGTGACCTGAAAGGACCAGATCGAGCTTTATATCCACACAAAGAGCAAGAACATCCCCTGCATCTGTCAGAATATTCCATTCCCTACCTGTTCTGGGGACCGGGATAACATGATGATGTAATGCAAGTATGGTAACCTTGTCTACCAAGAGTTTTTCCCTGATTGTCAAGTAGTTATGCCTTCCGATCGTTCCGTCATGTATGTCAGGTTCGCTGGAATCCATTCCAACAATGGCGACTTCTTCATTGGAAAACGATGGTTTTCTTGTTCCGAATATCTCCTCAAAGATCTCATAACCCTGGTTCATGGCATCATGGTTACCAGGAACGACCATCTTCTTAGGTTCCAATCTATCTATGACCTTCATGGCCTCCTCGAATTCATGAGGGTGGCCATCCATGGTGATATCTCCGGTCACAATTACCAGGTCAACCCCTCCTTCGTTGATCGATCCTATCATTCTATCAGCCCACTCAGAAACGAAGTAATGGCTGGAAATGTGTAGATCGGAAATATGTGCTATCCTCATGGGAACCTTTAATGACCAGCAAATAATTAACCTAGCCGGAGGTCCCAGGGTCAAAAGGGTTCAGCGGACCTCTTCGGGGAATGGGATGCTCATCCTCTATATCATCATAATTTCGGTCTCTCTTGCAGTGGATGCTTTCGCGGCTTCTCTGTCTTGTGGATTGACAAGGACCAATTCCCGTTTCCTTCTCAGCATCAAGGTTTCAACCTTCTTCGGTCTGTTCCAATTCACCTTGTTCCTCATGGGATGGATGGTTGGATCGACCTCCAAGGACCTTCTATCTTCACTTACCGTATGGTTAGCTTTTCTACTGCTATTGATAATCGGGGCCAGGATGATATTTGACTCGGTTAAAAGCTGGAATCAGAACAAGGAATGCCTTCCCTTATCGAATAGGGCCCTCCTGCTACTTTCACTTGCAACCTCTATCGATGCACTTGTGGTTGGTCTAACCTTTGGATTCCTGGGTATCTCGATAATTGTCCCTGCACTTATTGTAGGTTCGGTAACCTTCCTATTCTCATTGATAGGTGTCCTTATCGGACATGGATTGCGAGGTCACCTGGACAAATGGGCCGAGATCGGTGCTGGATTGGTTCTTATCGGTCTGGGGATCAGAATGCTTATCGGTGAACTTTTCTGAATGTGTAATATTTTTTTTCTTTCCAAAAAAGTGGTAAGTCTTAAAGTCGGATCCTATAACTCATCATCCATTTCGATGTCGACCTCTGTGAACCGGTCTTTATCCCAGGACCTCCATATCATAGCAGACAAAACCATTATGATAACCACAATGAAGGCTGCAATTAGCAGATTAATTGGATCTGAGATCCAGGCACTAACCATTGATCCTGCTCCTTCATCCTTTTTAAGTTTCAAGGTTCCTACCCAATTCGTATCCCCGGGGACAGCATTGATCGAGAATGAACCCTTGGAGTAACCATCCTTAGTGAAGTAAAGGGTGACATTCCCCAATTTTTCCTGAATGATAAATGAACCATCCGATCCCGTGGATGCGTATCGTCCTGTATCAAGTGTGACCGTCACATCTTCAAGAGCCCTTCCATATGAGTCAACGACCCTCCCTGATATTGAGACCATGTTTGTGAGATGGAACTCCAGGATGGTACTTTCCAGGAAGTTCCCGAAAAGGTCCTCCCCCTGAAGATAAATCCTATATGACCTTCCGTATTGGATCTCACCCAGAAGGTCGATCGTGGCGGTATTCCCTCTTTCTGTGATATGGCCTTCGATCTGTTCACTACTTATCTGGAGACTTCCTCTTCTCATCTCCTTGGAGAAAAGGACCTCGATCTCTCCAGGTCTTTTTGTAAGTGTTCCATTGGGATTGTAGGACACCACTTTTGGAGGGATCGAATCCCAAAGTGTATCTATAAACAGATCAACGTAATTCCCTGCCAGATCGATGACCTTCAAACCGACCGAATGTCTGCCATCATCGAGGTCTCTGATGGTTAACCCATCCATTTTGATAGTTCTCTTCCATTCATCTCCATCAAGGGACCATTGCACCTCTTTTACTCCGGATGTTCTATCAAAGGTCTCCCACTCAAGTACCAGGACATTTTTCCGCGATCTCAATGGTGAGCTCTCGGTGATCAGATCAAGTGTGGGAGGAGTTGTATCTATCGTTACTTCGATGGAATGGATCGAGGTCCAACCTCCGAGGTCGGTCGCTTCCGCTTCAATATCATGGGTGCCATCGGGAAGGTTAAAAAAGACATGATCTGTTTTTGAACCTTTTTCTATCCAGGCTGTCTCATCATACCTTATCCTGTAAACCGGATCGGTCGCGGTATCCGATCCCTCCCAATTCACGGTTAGGGAATTCTTTCCATGGAAGGATCCTTCAGGTGGAGAGATGATGTGTATTTCAGGTTGTTCGAGATCGACAGTTATCCAGATGGTATCCATGGAATCATGTCCACCCATGTCTGTAGCACTTATGGAAATCTCGTGATCACCCTCGGAGAGACCATTGATAACAAAGGTTCCTCCATTTTTTATGATAACGGGATTCCCTTGATCGATGGTGAGTGAGGTTGATGTTATCTCAGTGAACGACTCCTCAATAGTCCATGAGACCAACACAGAAGATGATGAATGGATGGAAGCATTCATGGGTTCGGTTATCCTGACATCAGGTGGAGTAAGGTCGACCTTGAAAGAAACCGAATCCTCTCCCATGTTCCCCGCAATATCAGAAGCAATGATCCTGATGGAATGGTCACCTTCGGAAAGGTTATCGAGGATAATGTTGGTCATTTCAACGATCTCCTTTGGAGATGACTCATCCAAGATGAGTTCCGCCCACTTCAAACCACTCCCTTCGTCTTCGATATCCCATGTGACAGTGACCTTGCCCACTCCAAAAACATTTCCTTCGGATGGTTTTAACAGCTCAACATAAGGTAGGACGTTATCCGCGGCAGAGGAGACGATCGGTCCATTATCACTCTGGCCAATGTCAGTATCCGTTCTGAGGAAATATGAGTAGGTATTCCCAATTATGATATCCGTATCCTCAAAGGAAAAGATATCGATATCAAATGAGATCAGAAAATTAAAATCTATACCGTCATCTGACCTGTATAGGGAGAAACCTGTGGCGGTCAGAAATCCGGAATTTGGTTCCTCCCAGGTCAGATATATCCTGTCCTTTCCTGGTATGGCAGCGGTTCCAGAGGGTGGAGAGATCACCTGCGGAATAGGGGGGTCTGCATGAGCTGGATCCGATAGAACAGTAATGGATATCGAGGTCAAAATAAAGAGGACCAGGAAGATGATAACAGGAATCGAAATTGTAGTACGTCCCATCTATATGAGAACATTCGTGTTATAGCTTAATAATTTTTTATATCATGTGTCACTTGATGCGTCCGGTGGGATGACCATGTTGGATGGAATAGAGTTCATTTCTGTTGACCTCCAGAACGATTTTGCATCCGAAGGAGGTATATGCTTTGAGGAAAGACCTTCCGTTTCCTTCATCCACGAGACATTGGTCCCATTTTTACGTAACCATGAGGTGATGGTTTCCGAGATAATGTCGGATTACAGACAACCCAGAAGGGGTGATCCACGTTACTGCTGCATCCCTGGTGAATGGGGATTCAGATCGATCCTTCCTCGCGATATAGTGAAGGATGAGGTTTGGGTCAAGTCAATGAACGATCCAACTTGGATAAGGAAGAACGGTGGTGTTCAGGAAGAGGAACCTGGAGAACCTTATCAGGACCCGGCTGCATTCGATGACTGGTTGGAAAGGAATGTAGGAACTTATGAAGAGGTGGACCTTCTTGTCCTATTCGGATTGACAGCGGACAGATGTATCCTTTGTACTGCTCAACAGCTTGCATTCAGAGGATATGATGTTAGGGTCCTGTCCGAAGCAACAGATGTGAGGAGTGGTGATGTCAAGGAGAAGGAGAAACTCTTAAAATCAACACTCTTCAATTACTGGTCTGATCCCATAACCTTTGCAGAGATATCTCAATTGATCTGAAATGATCATCATTAGGGATCTACTACTGATCGGATCGCCTATTTTATTTTATTAGTGATGGATGTTCCATTGTTATCCGAGATCATCCTGGCCATAGGCGGAGGAGGTAGATGGGAGCTTTTCCTTCTTTTATGTATGACAAGAACCAGAACTGATAGGACTAAGAGAAGTACGATGGCGGAGCCGATCAGAACCATGATTAGGAGATCTTGGTTATTGCTTACAGGGTCAACAGGATGGCTTTGTGGGTCGCCTGGTGATGTGTTCTCGATGAACTCTCTGAGATTATCATAGCCGTCTCCATCCTTATCCTCAAGGGAATCATTTGAATATGGATCAAGTCCGTTCTCATATTCCCAGAGATCGTCCATCCCATCCTTGTCGAGGTCCTCGCCCTGGAGGGGGATCCTCTCTCCCGGTTCTTTATCCAGGATCTCCTCTACGAACTCAATGATGGTCAGGCTGTATCTACCAGAAGTAATGGAATTTCCAACTGCGTCCGAGACTGAGAATGTTACATAGAGTGTGCCGAATGATTCCAGGGGGATATCGATGGAATGTAAATAGATCCCATCATTTGGAACAAGGTCCTTTACTGTTGGATCTTCACCGCCAAACCACCATTTGACAGAAGTAGCTGAGATCATGATATTATCAAAGCATGTCATGGAAACATTGATAGATGTCCCAGCATCAGCCGAGGAAGGGATAGAGATATTGTGGATCTCCGGTGGGGTTACATCCTTCACACTTATCGTTCCTGGAACAGATCCATTTGAGTTGCCGGAAAGATCGAAGGCTACGAATCTGTATGATATGTCATCGATATTGGAAACAGAAGTTGGTATGACAGTCTGCCATGTTCCTTCCATGAATTGAAGTTGTATTTTCTGACTTGGCCCGGTTCCTTGTTGGTGGAAAAGGGTCACATTTACAACTCCAATGTTGTCGGTCACGGTAACCTGGAATCGCAGGTCCTCTCCTCCTCCGATAATATTCGGTGTTCCATCCGTAAGGATCCTTGGGGATTCGCCGTCAATGATGGGAACTGAAGTTACTTCTGTGGAATTCCAGTTCCCGGAATCATCACAAGCATGGAAGATATAATGCCTGTCCTTCAGTTCATCTTCAGGCGCCTCAAGGTCCAAGATCCAATCACCATCTGAAATTTCCATTGTATCGTTGTTGTGGATATGCCATCCATCCGCCCACCATTCAGCAGTTACTAGAGAAACGGCGATATTGTCCTCCACAACGGTCCTTAACTGCAGGATCGATGATGTGTTGGTTGAACTATCCGATAGGTCCTGGATGAATACAGGTCGTTCATCATCATTGACAGAGAAGGAGAATATGGGTGAAGATGCCTGATTTCCCTCCAGGTCCTTGAAACTGAAAGAATAGGTCCGTTCGCCGATCTTATCGATCGGCATGATCCGATCATAGGTCCAGTAAGATCCATCCGCCATCATGTTAGCCTTCTCTATCTGGCCCTCACCTATCTGGAACTCAACTTCCACCTCCTCCAATCCGATATTATCCGAGATCATTACCTTGAAGGTCACTGGATCCCCCGTGGTGGTCTCTCTCTTTGTTTCATCTAAAACAAATGATGGGTCATCATTGTCAGTGACAGAGATATTCATCCAATCGGTAATGTTGATATTTCCGGACCTATCCATCGCCCTTATCCTAATTGTGATCGGTTCAATGGAATCCAGAGGGATATCAAGGTCACCTACCCATGATCCATCATTGGATGTAAGGTTCAATGTGGTGTTTGCGCCTTCAAACTCAGCGATCACGGAATCCAATCCGGATGCATCGAAGGCTGTACAATTGATCCTGTATGGGTCACCTGTAGTTGCGTTTAGGTCAGAGTTCATTATGATAGATGGAGCTACGATATCCACGGTGAGGTTCATCTCAATTGGAAGATGGTTCCAGGCTGTGACTGTGACATTGAGTTTGTCAAAGTTTCCGGATGAATAATCAAAAAACACCTTACCACTGGCATCGGTGAGACCGTAAGCATAATAATCGGATTTTTCCAGGCATACCAAAGCTCCTTTCAGCGGAGTATCGTTTGTTGAAAATACTGTGACGGGAAGAGCTGGATAATCGAATCCGATCGATCCAGGGATAGATACGTTCATTTCAATCGGTTCCATGGTCCTCACCTTGACCTCAGGATCACCAATGAGGTTCAGTACCATTTCAACCCATCTTATCGAGCCGTAGGATCCGGATGATGAGGTGAAGTACTCCTTACCTTCCGCAAAGTGCTCTGCCATTCTTGTGTGGTCGTTGTTGAAAAGCTCCTGTACCATCTTATACTGGACCCTCTCAGAGGGACCGTAACCAGGACTACTATAGGAATACCAGCCGTAATGGCTGTTACCTATGCCCGCAACAGTTCCACCATCCGGTTCCATGACATGAAGCTCCACGATCGCATCGTTCTGGCTGAACTTATTTGCAATGCATCCCACTGTGTTAAGGACACCTAATTTGTATCCGCCGCTGTAGGAAGGGATATTGGAATTATACATACTTCCTCCATTTGCGGTTCCGACGCTCATGACATTCCAGTTGCAGTGGCCAGCATGGAAGATCATGGAAGTGCCCTTATCGATCTGTCCCATGAAATTAACCCTATTCAGGTTCCCGAATTTCTGATACTGAGAATCGTAAAGGGAGGTAGCAACTATATTCGGAGGGAACAGGTTGTTCTTCAGAAGGTCCATAGCCAAAGAAGAGTTTGTGGACGAATCCAGATATTCTCCGGCAAATGTGGCATTGTCGAGGTAACCTTTTGGTGGATCTTTCTCATATGTGAGGGTCTTCAGGACGAAGGTATCAGCCTCATTCTCGGTCTGGACGGAAGCTCTACCCACATAGAGATCCGGTTTCATGTCAATATTATCCTCCACCTCACCCCAGTAGCTGTCGTTATCGGCATTCCAGGTCCCATCCAGATCCGAGAAGTATAGATCACTGGGAACTGCGGTCTGTGTGACCCAGCCAGATGATCCGGAATATGCTTTTACGTATACTCCCCTGTAAGGAACAACTGAAGTATCCCCTCCAAGTAGAACGATCTCCGTATCCCATCTGTTCATGGCATCGATGAGGAAGTTCCTCAGTTTTTCCGCTTTATCTGTCCCGTTGTAGTTGGAATTGATGAAGCTCATCTCGACAATCCTGGTCGGTACTCCTTTCCTGTTCTTCCATTCCACAAACCCATCAAAGGAATCTCCAATAATCCCGGTATCAGTGACCAGCACAAATTGGACATCGTCATCCTCAAGGACCGACATTGTGGTCTGGAAAGTCCTTACTGGGAATCTCTCAATGTCCTGGGGATTGAGGAGGTCGGCTTCCAAAGAGGACCTGAAGATCGACGTAGATCTCAGGGATGGTCTTGCCAATTCAAATCCCGGTTCATCATCTATTTCGAAAACGAGCTTTGCTTCGATAAAGGTAGCGATAGAAAGGTAGCCTGTGTCTTCCATTATTATTGGATCGAACCTAATATCAAGGATCCTCATCCCTCTTACCCACCCCTCTCCTTCAATTGACATATGCTGTTCTGGATATGATACCGCTTCTTCGATATCCGTTTCGCCATCACCTTCGATATGATCGAAAGGTGCTATCCCGGCCAGAGGAGCTGAGAGGGAGATTGTCTGGTATGTAATATGTGTGGTCTCGATCCTAAGATCATTTGCAGCTGGATGGATGAGGACCTGATAGATCAAGAAAGGAATAGCTGCGGCACCCTGTTCGAAAGGGAGGGATGAATCCGGTGTCGTGATGATAGAGTAACCCTGTTTAAGGGTTAAGGAGATGGATGTAGGATCGAAACCGATCTGAAGGTCGATAGTTGTTAACTCCGGAGAATTGATATTATCTATTTGGTCATTGGATATGGAGGATCGACCCATAACCCCAATGGATGAGGATATGATGATTATAACGAAAATGGCTGATATGACCTTCGATCCTGCTTTCACCGGAGTTCCTCCTGGTCGTCGGAGAGGCTGTAGTCTGTCCAAGTAAAAATCGATGCCGGTTGGCTATATAACTTTCTGGTTCAGTTACAGAGGTATAGAATCAAGAACATGTCAAGGATTTCTATAATCTATATCCCATTTACCTTGTGCTTTACATGGAAATTACTTGCTATCATGCCACATGGTGTCCTTTTTGCAGGGCTTTCATTGGTCATTATCGGTCCTTGATTCCAGATGGAAGGGAAAAAGTTCTGGACAGTGAATCCGATCCTGCATGGGTAGAAATGGGGATCGAATACGTTCCAACGGTAATAGAGAGTGAGAACGGTGTTGAAAGAAGGAGATTATCTGCCAGACCTGGTGTGGGGATCACAAAAGAGATGCTGGTGAAATGGATGGGTGAATGATCATTTCGTTAAGGCTTCCTTCTGGATCTCCATAAGTCGATGGATCCCTTTTTCTGCCAGGTCCAGTAGTTTATCGTGCTGTTCCCTTGAGAAGACATGTTCTTCACCGGATGCCTGGACCTCTATCAGATTCCCCTCATTGTCCATTACGACGTTCATATCTACCTCAGCTTCCGAATCTTCCTTGTAAGCAAGGTCTAGCTGTAATCTGCCTTTGACAACCCCCACGGAAACAGCAGAGATCTGCCGGAGGATAGGATCCTCGGAAAGGATCCCTTTTCTCATCAGATTGTCAACGGCAATCTTCAGGGCGACCCATGAACCAGTAATGGCAGCGGTCCTGGTCCCTCCGTCAGCTTGAAGAACGTCGCAATCCACCCAGAGTGTACGAGGTCCTATAAGTGTCAGGTCCACGGCTGTTCGGAGCGTTCTTCCGATCAATCTCTCGATCTCCTGTGTCCTTCCCTTAGGTCCTTTCCTCTCTCTCTGAATCCTTGAATTGCCTGAAGCAGGAAGCATATTGTATGTAGAGGTCAACCATCCATGGAGTGCGGTACCATCCCTCATTAGCCAAGGAGGAACACTATTTTCAACCATCACCGTACATAGGACCTTGGTCCTTCCAAAGGATACGATCACGGAACCTATTGGGTTATCCAGGAAATTGGGGATGATCTCGATCTCTCTAAGCTGGTCGAGGTTTCTTGCCAATCGATCACCGAATAGCCGTAAGGTAACTTTCGTTTAAAGACTTCCCCAATGGTCAGATCCCTTTTCTCTTATCGATGACCCTCTTAGCTTTTCCTTCGGTCCTGGGAAGTGCTCCCGGGGCAAGAAGTTCCACCCTTGCTCTGAGAGTCAATGATGCCTGTAACTTGTCAGAGACCTTTTTCTTGAGCTGATCCAGATCGATCTTATCCCAGAATTCCTCTTTCACTTCGACCTGGACATAGAGGTAATCCAGCTTGGTATGTTCAAGGATTATCTGGAACTGCTCTCCCAGTTCATCGATCCCAACAAGGATATCTTCAATTTGCGATGGGAATACATTTACTCCACCAACGATCAGCATGTCATCAGATCTTCCTTTCACCCTCATGATCCTTGGATGCGACCTGCCGCATTTACACCTCTCCCAATTGATGACCGCAAGGTCCCTTGTCCGATATCTCAGCAGAGGCATGGCCTCTCTGGTGAGCATTGTGAACACGATCTCACCCTTCTGTCCAGGAGGTAGTACCTCTCCCGTATCAGGATCGATGGTCTCCACCAGGAACTCATCCGCCCATATGTGAAGACCGTCCTGTTCAGGACACTCAACGGCAACCCCAGGACCATAGAGCTCGGACATGCCGTAAAGGTCCTGGGCTTTGATATTTAGGTTCTTCTGGATATGCTGCCTTGCCTCTTCTGACCAGGGTTCGGCACCGTGCATGCCTATCTTGAGGTTGAGGTCCTTGGAGTCGATCCCTTCCTTCTTCAACTCCTCTATCAGGTAGATCGCATAAGAAGGGGTGCAACAAAGGACGGTGGTCCTCATGTCCTTCATCATCTTGATCTGTCTAGCTGTGTTCCCAGTTGCTGTAGGCACTATCATTGTTCCAAGCCTTTCCGCACCCATGTGGAATCCAAGACCCCCTGTGAACAGACCATAGCCATATGCATTTTGTACAATATCCTCGGGAATGACACCAGCACATGAATAACATCTTGCCATAAGATCGGACCATGTGTCAAGGTCCTGTCTTGTATAGGAGACCACAGTTGGTGTACCTGTTGTCCCGGAAGATGCGTGGATCCGGTTAAGGGTTTCAAGGGGAACGGCCAGTATCCCGTATGGGTAATGGTCCCTGAGATCATTTTTTACGGTGAAAGGTATCTTGGAGATATCGGAAAGTTCTTTGATATCCTCCGGTTTGAGTCCTAACTCATCGAACCTCTTTTTGTACATTGGAACGTTGTCATAAGCGTGCTTGACCTGTTTTTTCAATCTTTCCAACTGCAGTTCTTTGATCTCTTTCTTCGACATCAACTGGATATCTTCCTGGTACAATTCAAGGCCCCCTTGTATTCATGATCTTCAAATATCCCATGACCATGACCCTCTACCATGGAAGAAGGCCTTTTTCCGGGACAGATCTAAAGGTAAATCCTGTCTTTTCCTTTATTTTTTTCCTCTGGCTAAACTTGTCCTTTGGAAACATTATTAAGACATTCTGACGTTCCCGTGAAAGATTTCGGGGTTTCCGTCCAGTTTTGGGGTAAAAAAGACCTGTTTTTCTTTGAAACGAAGGACGCAACAGAACGATCAGGATGTGACTGGATATGGCTTATGAGTTGAGATGGGGAAACCGGACATGGATCTATGCCCTTGCACTTGGCCTTGGGATCGGAATGGCAGTCCTGTTGTTGTTCAAGGATATGTTGGGTGAAATAGCATTCTGGAGTTATTATTCTCCCATGCTCGGTTATTATGTCCTCATATCCATTTGCCAGAGCCATTATTTCAGAAGGGAGCCGAAACCTGATATGGGAGGATTGTTCAGACAATTTGTTTCCATTTTTGGAGCCATAGTCATATTCTTTTTAAATCAGGCGGTCATGGAATCCATTTTTGTTGTTCCAGATGGTTTCATCATGGCGGGTCATTTCACATTCATTGTCTTTGGATTCTTCATTTACGGATTTGATGATTTCATGTTCAAAGGAAAATTGCTAGGATGGATGAAGAATGATACGACCAAGGCATTTTTCTGGTATTTTTTCATATGGCTGATATGGGTAGTTCTTTTCTACAGTGATTTTGGCATATCAAAAGCCCATTCCAAGGACACCTGGGATGGATTGGCACAGAACAGGATGCTGGCAATAAGTCAATGGGCGATCATTATGTCCCTTCTCTATGCACTTCTGTTCAAGGATTGGCTTCCAGAACTTCAAAATAAATTAAGATTGAAGAATGATATCGTTTACGGTATCTTTCTCCTTCTTGCAGCTTTTATCATCGGGGGAGGTATCGCTTACCTGTTGTTTACAATGGCACCTTACATATCCCCGGAAGGGTATGACAGCCTGGTTGCGGATCCGGGTGTGAATGTCGACTCTGATATGTGGCATCATATCTTGTATATGGGAACTTTCCCATTGATACCTGCTATTCTGATAGGGGTCTATACCAAGAACTTCAACCACCTTCCTGGACCTGGCGAGAGGGTCATAAAGAGATTGATGATCTTCATACCCTCTGTCATAGTATTGTATTTCGCATATCACTGGTTGATAGCCCGGCCTGAAGTGTTCATCAATTACTTCTTTGATGATGCGGTTAAACCGGGATTAGGCCTTTTTGGAGAATCACATCATAACTGGTACCATCAACTGGACCTTTACTTCAACTTCACTGTTTCCATTATTCCACTGACACATCATTGGTTCTGTGGAAGATATGGTTTCGTCAGGGAGGTTGACGATGAAGAACCTGAGAGTCCACCTCGGAGCAGGAGACCGGTAACAGTTGATGAGAGAAGGTCCAGGGAGAGGAGGGAAGTTATCTCTTCCGGAAGACCTGTAAGGGCTTCACCCAGGGAAAGGTTCCACTCTGAGAATGAACGGGACCTATCACGTCGCGAATGGCGATGAATAAGATTTGGGAAAGATATGTTATTACTTCCCACGAAGTGTTACCGAAAAGGCTTACAAGTCATTTTTAATGTACCTCGCCCTATGTCACAAAGGATTACAATAACTTACCATCATCTTATAAATGCTGAACAAATTTCGTAATACTGAGCAAGATTATTAGTAATCATTTCCAGCAATACATTTTCACTGCCAATAATTTATATCATAACAGATTGTTCAGGAATCCGGTGGTCATTTCATGGCACGACGGGGTATAAGGGAATACGATGCAAAGAGAGTATTTTACAGAATGATGCCTAAGTATACCGGTGAGAAGGTGACCTTCGATATCATGCCCATATTGGTGGGTCCGGATACTGATTTAGATATGCTTGTGGATGACAATCCCTGGCTTGAGAACATCAGATTGGTTGTGAAACCCGATCAGCTTTTCGGAAAGAGGGGGAAATCCGGTCTGGTCCTCTTGAACTGTTCTTTCGATGAAGCAAAGAACTTCATCAAGCAGAAAATGGGTAAGAATGCCACTGTTGGAAAGGTAAAGGGTAGACTTGAATATTTTCTAGTGGAACCATTCCTTCCTCATGACCTTGAGTATTATATTGCAATGAAGATGGATGCTGATGGGGACCATATCTATTTTTCAACTCAGGGAGGAGTGGATATTGAATCTGTCTGGGAGACAGTAAAGGAGGTCACCATCGGACCCCTGGATGATCCAGAACTTGAAACTAAGGATCTTCTCA
The DNA here is from genome assembly GCA_965234725.1 of Thermoplasmatota archaeon. GTDB lineage: Archaea > Thermoplasmatota > Penumbrarchaeia > Penumbrarchaeales > Penumbrarchaeaceae > Penumbrarchaeum > Penumbrarchaeum helgolandense. The sequence continues at coordinate 71,187 of CBDDUX010000003.1, forward strand.
AGGATAATTCAGCCCAGGAAAAGAAATTACTTACTCCTTTTCTCAAGGGTATGTACAAATTCTTTGTTAACCATGATCTTGTCTATCTCGAGATAAATCCATTCACCATCGTTGATAACAAGATCAAAGTTCTCGACATGGTTGCCAAGGTGGATGACACTTCCATGTGGCAGGATATTGGTACATGGGATTTCAAAGAGTTCCCGGAACCCTTCGGCAAGGACCCCACCCCTGAAGAAGCATACATCAAATCACTGGATGAGAAGACAGGAGCTTCCCTTAAATTGACGATCCTCAATCCGGAAGGCCGAGTATGGACAATGGTAGCAGGTGGGGGAGCATCTGTTGTATATGCGGATACCATAGTGGATATGGGTTTTGGAAAAGAACTTTCCAATTATGGTGAATATTCAGGTAATCCATCCACCGAGGAGACATACCTTTATGCTAAAACGGTCCTCTCAATGATGACAAAAGAGCCCCATAAGACCGGAAAAGGCAAGATACTGATAATCGGAGGAGGTATCGCAAATTTTACTGATGTCGCTAAGACATTCACGGGTATCATTCAAGCACTCCGTGAATATGCTGACCAGATGAAGGAGGTTGGGGTCAGGATCTATGTTCGAAGAGGCGGTCCCAATTACAAAGCCGGTCTGGAGAATATGAGAGAGGTTGGCTCAGAGATTGGTATACCCATCAAAGTGTTCGGTCCGGAAGTTCATATGACCTCAATTATTCCAATGGCTTTAAAAGATGAAGGAAAGGGGGTGAACTGATGGAACCATACCTTCTTTTTTCAAGGGATTCAAAAGCAATAGTATACAATATGCAGACAAAGGCTGTTCAGAGAATGCTGGATTTCGATTACCTTTCAGGTAGGGAGAAACCTTCCGTAGCTGCTATAGTCAATCCGGGTAACTCCGGTACACATAAAGCTCACTGGGGAACCGGTGAGATACTAATACCCATTATGCCATCGATAAAGGCGGCTACCGATGTCAACAAGGAAATCGATGTTGTGGTAAACTTCGCTTCGTTCAGGTCGGCCTACCAGAGCACAAAGGAAGCTTTGATGAACGAGCAGATCAGGGTAGTAGCCGTCATTGCAGAAGGTATCCCGGAGAGGAAGGCAAGGGAGCTTGCTTATCTGTCGAAGAAGCTTGATAAGGTAATAATTGGCCCTGCGACGGTTGGAGCGATCGGAGCCGGAGTCTTCAAGGTTGGTAATACTGGTGGAACACTTGAGAACATCAAAGAGCAGAAACTCTACAGAAGAGGTTCTGTGGGACTGGTGACAAAATCCGGAGGCCTTCTCAACGAGATGTTCAACATTGTTTCGCATAATACAGATGGGATATTCGAGGGAGTTGCCATCGGTGGTGATAAATATCCGGGTTCAAGTCTTATCGATCATCTGTTAAGGTACGAAGCAAATCCAAAGATCAAGATGATGGTGGCTCTAGGAGAACTGGGTGGTGATGAAGAATACAAGGTCGTCGAAGCTGTTAAGAAGGGACTTCTCACCAAACCCATAGTATTCTGGGTGATGGGAACATGCTCCAAGATGTTCCCTTCGGGAGTTCAATTCGGACATGCCGGAGCGAAGGCCGGAGCGGAGACCGAGACAGCTGACGCAAAGAACAAGGCTCTGAAGAAGGCCAGAGTGATCGTTCCAAGTTCTTTTGATACCTTGGGTGATGAGATCGCAAGGACCTTCATCAAACTCAAGGATGAGGGTAAGATAACACCCATCGAAGAACCGAAGCATATTCCATTGATTCCGGTGGATTATGCGGATGCCTTGAAGAAAGGAATGATCAGAAAACCCACATCCTTCATCACTACCGTTGCGGATGATCGGGGGGAGGAGGTCAATTACGGAGGATATCCAATATCCGAGATCGTCCATGACGGTGGAACGGTTGGTGATGTCATAGGTCTCCTATGGTTCGGGAGAAAATTCCCAAAATGGGCTTCCAAGTTCATGGAGATGGCAATTATGGTAGTTGCTGACCATGGACCCGCCGTATCAGGAGCCCACAACGCCATCATAGCCTCCAGGGCCGGAAAAGACCTTGTCAGCTGTCTTGCTTCAGGTCTGCTTACTATAGGTCCCAGGTTCGGTGGAGCAATTGACGGTTGTGCCAATTTCATGAAGAATGCCTACTACAGTGATCTGGAACCAAGGGCTTTCGTCAAGGAAATGAAAGATAAGAACATAAAGATACCAGGGATAGGTCACCGTGTCAAATCCCTGGAGAATCCGGATGGAAGGGTCACACTCCTGATCGAGTATGCCAGGAAGAATTTCCCTAAAACAGATATCCTGGATTATGCGATCGATGTCCAGGCTGTGACAACCCAGAAGAAATCCAATCTGATCCTCAACGTGGATGGTACCATTGGAGTTCTGATGGTGGATATGCTCACCAATGTGGGATTCTTCTCAAAGGAAGAGGTAGACCGGATCGTAGAGCTTGGATACCTCAACGGGATCTTTGTCCTTGGCAGGTCTATAGGTCTGATAGGACATGCACTGGACCAGAAGAGGCTCAATGAGAGATTGTACAGACATCCATGGGAGGACATCCTCTACATGGTTGAGAGGAAGTGAGTATCTGAAAATGAGGGGGTAGGCCATAAGATCCTACCCCCAATTATTTTTTGGTATATTCTAGAATTTTTACACATCAAGCTTCAATTAATGTATTATTGAATATTGGGATCAGTATGGATTTTTCGATTTTTGAAATTCCAGGAAATAACTCATTCAAAATAGAAAAGAGGGCCTCAATTGAGACCCCCTATAATACAGATCTCGAAGATCAGATGGAATCAATTATAGCATTCAATGTGGGGGATGGCCTCATTGCTTTGGATGCGAGGTCATTATCTGGTTTGTAATATCCTCCCAGTTCAACGGGTTTACCTTGTGCGTTATCAAGTTCTTCGATGATCTTATTCTCATTCTCGAGCATCTTTTCTGCAACCGGTGCAAACTTCACTCGCATATCATCATCCATCTTCTGGTGTGCCAAAGCATCTGCCCAGTACATTGCCAGATAGAAATGGCTGCCTCTGTTATCGATCTCATGTACAACTCTGGAAGGGGACCTATTGTTCTCCAGTAATCTTTCAGTAGCTTTATCAAGGGTATCTGCAAGAACTTGAGCCTTTTTATTTTCTGTCTTAATAGCAAGGTGTTCCAGGGAAGCAGCGAGTGCCAGGAACTCTCCGAGCGAGTCCCACCTGAGATGGCCTTCCTCCCGGAACTGCTGAACATGCTTGGGTGCTGATCCACCCGCTCCAGTCTCAAAGAGTCCTCCACCATTCATCAATGGGACTATGGAGAGCATCTTTGCACTGGTCCCAACCTCCAGGATAGGGAAGAGGTCGGTTAGATAATCTCTCAATACATTTCCAGTAACCGAGATAGTATCTTTACCATTCTTGATCCACTGACAGGAGAATTTTGTTGCCTCCACCGGAGACATTATTCTGATGTCCAGTCCATCGGTATCGTGATCCTTCAGGTAGAGGTTAACCTTCTTGATCAATTCAGAGTCATGGGCCCTGTTCTCGTCTAGCCAGAACAGAGTAGGCCATCCAGTAACCTTTGCTCTGTTCACGGCTAATTTGACCCAATCCTGAATTGGAAGGTCCTTAACCTGGCACATACGGAAGATATCACCTTTTTCCACTTTCTGTTCAAGGAGGAGTTCTCCTGATTCGGAAATGACCTTTACAACACCATTTCCTGGAGTGAGGAATGTCTTATCATGTGATCCATATTCTTCTGCCTTCTTAGCCATCAGGCCGACATTTTGAACAGTTCCCATTGTCGTTGGATCGAAAGCACCATTCTCCTTACAGAAATCTATAGTGGCCTCATATACACCAGCATAGCTGCTATCAGGGATCACGAACTTGGTATCGTGTGCTTTTCCATCCCTTCCCCACATCCTGCCAGAATTCCTGATCGCAGCAGGCATTGAAGCATCTATGATAACATCGCTCGGGACGTGTAGATTGGTGATACCTTTATCTGAGTTCACCATGGCAAGTTCAGGTCTTCTTGTATAGGTTGCCTGAATATCTGCTTCGATCTCCTTCTTTTTCTTCTCTGGTAGCTCCATGATCTTGTTGTAAAGATCTCCAAGTCCATTGTTGGGGCTGATCCCAAGGTCTTCAAAAAGATCTGCATGCTTCTGAAAGACATCATCGAAAAAGACTGAAACAACATGGCCGAAAATAATGGGGTCGGAAACTTTCATCATGGTCGCTTTCAGGTGGACCGAGAAGAGGATACCGGTTTCTTTTGAATCATCTATCTGTTCTTGAATGAATTTTCTCAAAGCATTTCTGTTCATGGCGGATGTATCTATGACCTCGCCTTCCAAAAGAGGTATGTTCTCCTTTAAAACCTTGACATTGCCGTTTGTATCCAGAAATTCTATCCTGCAGTTTCCTTTTTGGTCCTTGTTAATGGTCATTGACCTCTCATTTGACCTAAGGTCTCCATTGGTCATATGGGATACATGGGATCTTGAGTTCGGGAGCCATTCACCCATTGAGTGAGGATGCTTCTTTGCATAATTCTTTACAGCACTAGGTGCCCTTCTATCAGAATTTCCTTCCCTTAGCACTGGATTTACAGCACTACCTTTGACCACATCAAAACGAGAGAGAAAATCCCTATCATCGTCAGTTTCTGGTTCATCAGGATAATCCGGAATGTCATATCCTTTCCCTTGCAGTTCTTTGATTGTTGCCTTAAGCTGGGGGATCGAAGCACTTATGCAGGGAAGCTTGATAACATTCGCTCCAGGGGTCTTAACCAGTTTTCCCAGTTCGGAAAGATCGTCGGATTGTCTTTGTTCTTCCGTCATTCTTTCCGGAAATTGTGCGATGGTTCTACCAGCAAGGGAGATATCCCTGGTCTCAACAGTTACTCCCGCGGCATTGGTAAATGCTTTGATCATGGGAAGAAGCGAATAGGTGGCCAATGCTGGGGCTTCGTCTACCTTTGTATATATTATTCTGGATCCTTTTACATTATCATCCGCCATTTTCTCAACTCCACTTTTTAATTTAATTAATTCTCTCTCCGTTCAAGGTCCACTGTATCTACGAAGACGGCATCCTCATAGTATTTCGGTAGGACGTCCCTTACCACGTCGATTATCGTTCCATCCCTGTATTCTATCAGGGCAACGATCTTATCTCCCCAGTTCGGATTGACCTTTGTTCCTGTAATTTCAAAGGCCATTTTCTGGAGCTCCTCGATCGTGCATATTCTCAGATCTCTTGGTATCTTTGCTTTCTCGAGCTTCTCAAGAAGATCGGTCCTTATTGGATTGATGGCAACTCCTCTTTCGGTAACAATGACATCTATTGTTTCACCTGGAGTTACCACAGTTGTGCAGTCCTCTACGATAACAGGGTACCTTCCCCTGAAAAGAGGAACAGTGATTATACATAGGTCAGAACCGGCTGCAGTATCAGAATGTCCTCCAACCGGTTCTGCTATCAATCCGTTCGACAGTGTTGCCGTGTTACAGTTGAACTTGGTGTCTACCTCGGAAGCGCCAAGGACAACAATGTCAAGCTTGTTCACCGTACAACCCTTTCCATGGATGTTCGCATAGGCTCCTATTGGAAGGTCAACATGATTCTTTGGATCCTCTCTCATGGAATCGATAGCCGCAATATCGAAGGCCTGACCAGTGATCAGTTTCTTTACAGTCCCATCCTCCAGCATATCAACCAGGAACTTTGTGGTCCCTCCTTGGGCCCATTGTGCATGGATGCCTTTCTCCTTCATCCTTTGATGCAGGTATTCTGTGAAGGCGAGGGATATGCCGCCGGCACCTGCCTGGAAATTCATTCCTTCCCTAACATAACCAAGCAGATCTGCAATTCTGACCACATCTTTGGCAATCTTCAGTCTGGTTGGAGAGTTGGTGATCTTGAGCTCACCTGAAGCTATCTTTGTCGGATCACCGATCTTTTCAACAACAACGATATAGTCGACCCTCTCCTGGGATATTGACATTGGGAAATTTGGATATTCCACAAGATCATCCGTTATTGCCACAACATTGTCCGCATAGATCGCATCGACATAGGCAAAATTGATAGTACCGCAAGCAGAGGGGCCGTTGATACCATTTAGATTGCCGAGTTCATCCGAGGACGGAGCACCTATGAATGCAACGTCTATCCTTATATCACCTGCTTCTATGGCTCTTACTCTTCCACCATGGGATCTTATCCTCATGGGTCTTTCAAGATATTTACCGGAGCTCACAAGTCTCCCGAAGTTACCTCTTGCTGAACCTCCTTCCACGTGTCCGAGGGTTCCATTTTGAATACATCGGATTATTGCTTCCTCCTGACAAGGGAAGGTCGAGGATGGGGCAAGTGTGAGGTTCTTGATCCCCTTCTTCTCTATTTCAGCTAGGACCATGTTCATGACCATGTCACCATTCCTGAAGTGATGATGGAATGAAATGGTCTGTCCATCAGATAGACCGGTCTTTTCAATCGCCTCTGCGATCGAGGAAAGAACTTCTGATGTCTGGTCAGCAATGTAACCAAGCTTGGGTCCGTACTTGTGTGAATGGGCGGGTTTGTGTTCGAATGGTCCTTCATAGGGGTACAATTTCTTCCCCATGATCTCTTTAGGGACCTTTCTGCCTATGGCATTTTCAATCCATTCGACCTCATCCATATTGACCATATCATTCCACCTCTTCTGGGGATGGTATATCAAGTTCTGCAGCCTCGGCCATTGCAAGTATCTTCTCTGCCTTCAGAACAATAGGCCGATCCACCATTTTCTTTCCAAGCGCAATGACCCCCCATCCTTTTTCTTTGGCGATCTGGATGGCCTTTTTCACTCTGACGGCATAGATGATCTCTTCCTTCGTTGGGTTAAAGACATCATGGATGATCTCGATCTGAGATGGATGGATACATGCCTTGCCATCGAATCCCATCTTCCTGATCATATCTGTTTCACTTCTGAGACCATCAGAATCGCTGAAATCGGAATATACCGTATCTATTGCCTGGATCCCTGCGGCTTTGGCTGCCAGGACGATCAACTGCCTTGAGGTATGTATGGCAATACCATCGGATGATCTGATGCCACCTAGGTCAGCTGTTAGGTCTTCTCCGCCAATGGTTATTCCTTCCAGCCTTTTAGAGCAGAATGCGATCTCCTTTGAGTTGAGAATGCCCTTTGCAGTCTCCATGGTTGCAAAAAGCTTGATCCTTCCGATCGGAAGTCCCTTCTTCTCTTCCATTTCAGTTACAAGTTCATCGACTTGGATAACATCCTCTGGAGTTTCTGTTTTTGGGATATATATACCATCCAATCTGGGACAGACTATCTGCCTGATATCCCATTTTCCCCAGGGTGTGCTGATAGGATTTATCCTTACGGTCACTTCCACATTTGGACCGAAATCCACTACCTTCAAAGCTTCAGATACGAGCATCCTCGCATCTACTTTAAAATCGGGATGAACGGCATCTTCAAGATCGAGTGAGATAACATCGGCACCGTAAAGACCGGCGGGAGGTATCATTTTGGGATTATTACCAGGGACATAGAGTCTGGACCTTCTTAGCTTCATTCGAATGCACCACCCTTGATAGCAGCGGCCTTTATGCGGGCCACTATGGTGAAATTCAATGGGCTGTTTCCTTTTGACCAGACAAGAGCGTCTTCTATGCCCATGCCTATAAGGGTTTCATGAAAGAGCTTGAATACCTCATCTCTGAACACATCTCTGGATTTCCCCTCTATCTCGATCTTTATACCTGTTCCAGGTTCCGCAGGGCTGAGTTTTACTATGCAATCCTCTCTCTCTTCGGTCCCTGCGATCCCTTCCCTTTTCAACTTATACGTCAATGTCATTTTATCGCCTTTTCTTATTTATCATGATCAGGATATTTGGTTCCTGGTATAGTTCAGAGTGCCTCCCTCTCTAATGACCTCAATTTCCCTATCAGAAAGGTCATGGACAAGTGAGATCTTGAGGTTCTTGTTCTTAACTTCCAGGATAAGTTCTCCGGAAAGATCCGATAATCCTATTTGCAGAAGATCTCCCTGTTCAAGCAGATCGTAGTCCGATTGGTCCTTGAAGGTAAGGGGGAGAATTCCAAAGTTTACCAGGTTAGCCCTATGTATCCTGGCGAAGGATTTCACGATAACAGCTTTAATTCCAAGATATTTTGGAGCAAGGGCAGCATGTTCCCTTGAGGAACCCTGACCGTAATTATCCCCTCCGATGATGAATCCGCCTCCCTTTTCAAGTGCCCTTTTTGGGAAGGTCTCATCGACCTGAGAGAAAACGTATTCAGATATTGCAGGAATGTTCGATCGAAGAGGTAGGATCTTCGCTCCTGCAGGCATGATATGATCGGTTGTAATATTGTCCTCTACTTTGATAAGAACCTCACCCTCCGCGGAAACCGGTAGTTCATGGAAATCAGGGAGAGGTTTGATGTTTGGCCCTCTGATTATTTCTACCTTACTAGCTTCATCAGCCGGGAGAGGATGTATGAAAAGGTTGTTATCCACGAGATAGGATTCAGGTTCCTGGACTTTGGTGAACTTTCCCAGTTTCCTTGGATCGGTTATTTTACCGAAAAGAGCTGTTGCAGCTGCAACCTCAGGGGAGACCAGATAGACATCTGCGTCCTTTGTCCCCGACCTTCCAGGGAAGTTCCTGTTGAAGGTCCTGACAGATACTGCACCGGATTTTGGTGCAAGTCCCATTCCGATACAGGGACCGCAGCCAGACTCAAGTATCCTGAATCCTGCCTCAACAAGGTCTCCGTATGCACCAGTTCTTACCATTTCCCTGATGATCGTCCTCGAACCGGGTGATATGGTCCCTGAGATGTCCTCATGGATCCTTCGTCCTTTTACAGCATTAGCTACGGTCATCAGGTCCCTGAAAGAAGAGTTAGTACAAGACCCGATACAAACTTGGTCGACCTTCATTCCCTCTAACTCTGATATCTCTACCACTGATCCTGGGGAATGGGGTTTTGCTGCCATGGGGACAATTGAGGATAGATCGATCTCCATTATTTCATCATAGACAGCATCCGGATCCGCCTTGATCTCAACCCATTGTTCTCCCCTTCCCATAGCCTCCATGAACTTCTTTGTAACATTGTCTGAAGGGAATATCGAGGTTGTAGCACCGGTCTCCGTGCCCATGTTGGTCACTGTGGCTCTGTCAGGTACGGAGAGGGTAGAAACCCCCGGACCGAAGTACTCAAGGATATATCCTCTTCCACCCTTGACATCCAATCTTTTCAGTACTTCCAGAATAATGTCCTTACCAGATACCCAATCCGGAAGCTCTCCTGTTAGTTTTATCCCCAAGATCTTGGGGTACTTCAATTGGAATGCTCCACCAGCCATTGCAACCGCAATATCCAGACCTCCAGCCCCGATAGATATCTGACCGATACCTCCGGCGGTGGTTGTATGGGAATCCGATCCGATCAATGTCTTTCCTGGTTTTGAGAACCTTTCAAGGAAGACCTGATGGCATATACCATTCCCAGCCTTTGAGAGGACAATGCCATATCTCTTTGCAATGGATTGAAGATATCTGTGGTCATCGGCATTCTTGAAATCGGATTGAAGCATGTTGTGATCGATGAAGGAAACGGAAAGTTCCGTCTTGACCCTGTCGAGGTTCATGGCCTCGAATTGCAGGTACGCCATTGTCCCAGTAGCATCCTGGGTCAAGGTATGGTCCATTCGTATCGCGATCTCTTCTCCAACTTTTTCAGTTCCTTCCACTAAATGCTCTTTAAGGATCTTCTGAGCCAAGGTAAGTCCCATTTGAAGCCTCCACTGATTGAAACCCCTCTGAGGGTTGAAGGTTAATTCGAAAAGCCCTATTTATATATTACTGAAATTTGATATTCTGTTTTCCTTTGCGAAATAATGGAAAGAAAAATTTGTAAAGAAGCTCAACAATTCATCATATTTAAATAATAGATTACCAATCATGGAAAAAGTGTCAATGATGAAGGGATTATCAACCACAGAGAAGCTTGTCTTCATGGGTCTGATCACCTATCCGGACAATAAGGATACAGAGATAGCAGAGATGCTTTCACTTCCAAATTCCACCTTCGCATCGGTAAAATCAAGGATAATGGAGGAAGGTTTTCTTTACGAGAGATATATTCCCATATTTCCGAACCTTGGATTCGAACTTCTTGCTGCAGTTTACAGTGATTTTAACCCATCTGTATCAGTTGATGAAAGGATAGCAAATACCCGAAGGACCGTTGAGATATATCCGGAGATGATACTCTCAATGGGAGAATCCCATAGAGGTTTCTCACTTTCAGTAGCAGAGAATATAACCCGGATAATGAGGATATCCCACCAGAGGATGAAGATCCTTGCCGATCTGAACCTTCTGGAGATCGAGTTACCAAGAGAAGTGATATTCCCATTCGAGATGTCCACAATTCACCGTTTCTTCAACCTGGCCCCCCTCCTGTATGCAAAGCTTTCTGGCGAAAGAGACCTGGTAATGAAGGATATCTCGGGTCTTGAGAGGGACATATACAAGAAGGACCCCATCCTTCAGGTAAAGTACCCCAATAGCAAGAAGAGACCGGTGGATGTGAACTTATCTCGGAAGCAGTTGGAGATATTGTACTACCTGATAAAACACCCGGAACTATCGGCCTCTCGGCTTTCCACCATCATTCCTTATTCCAGGCATACGATCTCTCGTGCAAGGGAGATGTTAATTGAGGAAGGATATTTGGCCTGCACTCGTATACCTGATCTTTCCAAATTGGGTTATTCGATGCTTTCACTATTCCATGTGAAGATGGATCCAAAAAACCCCATTGATCCTCAGGTATGTAAGAGGAAGGAACTCCTCCAGGATGATACCGTATTCTTTGTATCGAGACCCACAGAGCTGATGATGCTGGCTGTTTACGAGAATTACCCACATTATAATAGAGGGATGTCCATATTCAGCCAATATTTGAAAGTCGAGGGATACATGTCAACGATCCCCACGATAAGGAATCATTCTCTTTCCGAGGCAGTCTGGATCAAGAAGTTCATTCAACATCCGATAATAAAGGATGCTTTCCACCTTGATATTGATTGAACCGGGAAAGGATTATAAGTTATTAATGGACAATATAGTGACCATGGAGGAGGTAGTCGGTCTATTCTTGAAGCTTGCCTTAACCCTTCTTCTTTCAGGGATCCTGGGTATTGAGAGGGAGGTTACCGGACATAAAGCAGGGATGAGGACCTTGATCCTTGTTGGTATAGGTGCCGCTTCACTTGTAATGCTCGTTGATCGATTGGATATTCCAAAAGCAGAACTAGGCAGGATAATAGCAGGTGTTGCGACCGGTATAGGGTTTCTTGGTGCTGGTGCAATTATAAAAGAAGGGATAAATGTAAAGGGACTCACCACCGCAGCCACCATATGGGTGACCTCTTCCATCGGGGTGGCAGTAGGTTCAGGTGCTTACTATATTGGGTTCATTACCTTTGCATTCACATTGATAGTCCTTACGATATTCGGGGTCATAGAAAGGAAGTTCAGGCTCAAACCCAAGGATGGGATCTTGAAGATATCGCTCGAGAAGAACGCTCCGATACCAAGGAAATATCTAAAACAGCTTCAGGAGAGCGGCGCCAGATTCCCAAGGATCAGTATCGATTCAATAAATAATAAAAAAATTGTGACGATCGATATGGAACTTTCAAGGAAGATGCAGATCCTTGATCTTATTGATAAGGTAGAAGAGTTCGATGGTGTAAAGAAGGTCGAATGGGAGGACCTTGAAATGAAAGGAACTTCCAATATTCTGAATTCAATATGAAACCGGATCATGACCCGTTCATTTTTATGGTCTTTTACTCACCAGATACCTCTAGCCATCTGTATGCTGATCTTGTATAATCCTGGAAATAACCCCTGTCGAAGGAGTTACCAGTGCAGAGATAGGATACTATCCTATACAATCCTGGTCCACCCTCTTCCTCTTCCAGCATGAAAGATACAGTGAATGTCTTTTTTTCATTCGATGATATATTGAAAGAATGATCCAGTGAGGATATATGGTCACCTCTCAGGTTGTAGATATTGATCCCGAGAAATGCCTCCACATCGTCCTCATCGGACAATACTGAATATTGATGCTTCAATGTATCCTTGAATCCGTCACCATCCTCGTCGGTTGTGGTGCAGGAAAGAAGGGCAGTATCGAAATGGAGGACTTTTGGGGCTCCTGCACCTTCGAGATGATCGAAGTACGTTGAAAGCAGAGCCGTCCATGATGTGTCTTTTGCAAACTTCAGATCTGAATAATCATTGTTCTGGTCCATAACATCCCTGAAATCCGGCGCGTAAATGGATAATCCCCTCAAACCCTCGATGGACCAACCTCCAACCTGAGTTGAATTGAAGTTCAATACAGCATTGCTGATATCGTCAAGAACGGTCTGTGACAGTTCTCTGATCGAAGATGTTTCCGTCAATTTCTGTATATTCTCAACGAAATCGAATAGATCGACAGCATCCGAAGTATGTCCCTCCTGTATGGGTTGAGCATACTTTCTTGCTATGTTCATATTATATAGTTCAGCGGACCCTGATTCTGCAATGGTATTTGAAAGTGTATTCAAGGACCTTGCAATGGCATCCATTCCCTTCAGATCATAAACCCCCATGCTCATAGAGGTTTTTGAGCCCAGCTTTCCCATTTGGTCCAGATAGTCAACCATGAATAGTTCCGAAAGAGAAGCGGGAGAGATGTATGGATCCTGTTTGAGCTTTCCAAGTGTGAGATAATCCCAACCGTATGCAGGCTCGGTGATCTCAGATCCTACCATAAGGTCGCAATATGGTGAGATCTCATAAGCTACCTCGAATGCAGACATAAGGCATGCATCGAATCCTAGAATATCCAGATCCCTTCCTAAATGGGAGGTTATCCTATCCAGAGCCCATCCCAGCTGGTCAATTTTCATGACCTCCTCCTCCTCAAGACTCTGTTCCCAACAGATCCCATCGGTTCCCGAACCATGGTTCCATAGGATAAGGGCATTATGATCGGCAGGGTAATTATCCATGGACCAAGTAGCAAAATCCACAAGTTCCTCGGGGTCGGCCGAATCGATCTCGCCGATATCACTTAACTCCTCTGATGTGATCATTTCACTATCATCATCAAGGTCGATCCTGAACCTCTTTGCAGTTGTCCAATTGCCGTCGGTCCTATCATCTTTGGGTGACAGGCTCTCCCATCTATCCAGTTGTACTATAATATTCACAAGGGAAGAAGATCCGATCGACTCCAGCTCATTGATATCTTTCAAAGCCCAGGATTCAAGATCACAATCGCTCATATAGATCATGAATGTCCATTTGGGAGGGGGTCGATAGACCTTCTCAAATGAGATACTGTCAGAGATATAATCAGCCTTTTCAGCCGTGATATTTACATTGAAGGTGCCCTCATCATTAAAAGAAGGCAATTCCACAAGTACCTCGAAATTACCATTGGGATCTGAAACAGACCTGAATTTTTTATCGGAGATACCAGGTATACTCACAGCGACTGATGCGCCATCGATGTCTGCACCCTTTTGGGTCTTGACCTCTCCGGAAAAGGTCATTCTTGAACCTGAGATCAGCAAGTCAGGACCATCTTTGATGGTAAGAACGAGTTCGGTGTTCTTCTCCTTTCCATCATCTCTTGACGATCCTTGATCATTTATATCATAGACAATGTAATAAAAACCAGGGATCGTGAGAAGAAGGAACATCAGAAGTATGACCACTATGACATATAATGCTCTGGATGGAGATCTGGCCTTGACCTCAATGGCTCTAATGCTCCTTCCGGTATATCCATTGGTCATATTGGGCCTACCCAGGAGATCAAAGATCATCCCGAAGAAAAAATCAGTTGTTGGACACTTAAAGGTTTCCGTCAAACGTTCAAAATGTGAGTCAACCAACATGTCATATCCTGTGGCGTCTGTTGATCTTTGCATCCTTTGATGTGGTCCAAAAAATCGAAATGAAGAAATAGGATATTACTGCAAGCAGTAAAGAGGATACTATGATGGGAATGAATAATAATTCATTCTCGTTCCAACCTAGTCCATTGAAGATATCCAAAGCTATGATCATCGATCCTGTAAGGAATAGCAGGGTCTTTCCGAGTTTCATACTCCAGAAGAACGGGATGAAGGCAAGTATTATGATATAGTATCCCGAATGGATCTTGGGAAATATCATTAAGAATAATAGTATGAAGAGCATAGAAGTGTTCAGAGTCCCAAATTCCCTTCTGAACGATAAAAGTAGGAGAAGGGATCCCAGAAGGACAATAACAGCCGTATTGATGAAAGGATAATAGCCGATCTCCCCGAGATACCTCCAGAGGGAGATCCCCTGAAGCTGACCTCCTGAGTCTCCGGTGAAGTAGAGTTTGGCAAATGTAGCTACACCGTCAGGTGAAAGATAAGTTACAGGAGCAAGGAAGGCTGCAAGGACGACCAAGGCAAAGATGGATTTGAAGATCCTCTTGATCAATTTTTCTCTTTCGGATAACAAACCAGGCATCATCAGGAGGTGAAAGACCTTCGTTGCCATCCCGATCCCAATGAGCATTGAAGCCCATGCTCCTCTTTTTCGTACGATGGCATGCACCGTCAGGACGAATAGGAATGCCACAATGATATCGTCCTGGACGGCACCGACCGTTGAATAGATGGTCAAGGGATTGAGAACAAAAAGGGAACCATATACCACTGATCTCCATTTGCCATCAGGCCAGAATGTTCTCATCACCATGAAGGCTGACATCAGGGCAAAGAGGGCAAAGTATGTCCTGAATACGATGAATGATCCCCCCAGAAGTGCAGGGAGGATCCAGAATATATTGATCAATGGTGGATTTAGGGTAGGGACATCTTTGTAGATCATCCTGCCTTCGAGCAGGGTCTCTCCTCTGTCTTTGTAGAATGGAGCATCTGTCTCCTTCTTATATACCTCGATCTTCCAGGTTGTGTTCCTACCTTCCTCTCTTATCTTCTTCACATCACCATCAAGAAGCTTCCAGGTCCGGTTGTCATCATAAGGAGAAGAGGTATAGAGCTTGGTATGGTTCACCAGTTCGAGTCTGATGGGAATATAACCACGGGGAGTAAGGACTCGAACATCGCTCCCATTTAAACCGAATTCAATGAAAAGCATGGTGTCGTTGGTTATTTCACTATATTCCCAGACATCATCACTTGTGGCAAATAGATCATCCGGTCCTATGGTGACTGTGTAGTGGTCTTCCTGGAAATTCAGACCGGTATATACCAGTAAAGGTACATAGAATACAAGCCAGGCAGTAAAAATGGTGATAAAGGGATGGAGGGCAAGAGACTCTATCAACTTCCTCTTCAAAGGATGTTTGTTCCTTGCCCCTCCAGCCATGGTCCCGGATGTATATTAACGGATATTTTTACCTTTTTACAAGATCGCTTTCAACTATCGGATGAAAGTAGGAATTCCTTGCCCATCCTTTTAATACCATATTTTTCCTCGATATCCTTGAATTTCTCTAAGAGACGTGTCTTGTCTCCCATAGTGAGATATTTGTTTGCCAGAGGGAAATAATATTCCTCTTCCCTTTTAAGGTGCTCCCTCAAGATCTTGATATATCTTTTTAGAGCCCTTTTTAGCGCTATATGTTTCATGGAGGATCCGATTGACTTCCCAATAATGGCTGTTACTCCGCTTCCACAATCCGGACATTCTCCTTTGAAAGAGTAGTTACCAGTTTCCATCTGGAAGATCGTAGGTTCTTTCATGATGACTTTTTCCTTGCATTTCAGACAGTAGGCTGGAAAATCATCTATATGTTCCATTATATTGTAATCCTTGCTGGCTTCAGGGTCTTTATCAAGGCTCTCCTTGTAGCTTGTGAACAATTCCTTTATCTCTTCAACCACTGTTTCGAGTTTGACATGTTCTTCTTCGATCAACTTCGATGATGATTCCTTCAGGGTCTGATTCACCTCTGACTGGGATTTTATCAATCTATCCATAAAGGCAATCGAGTACTCGTTCTCCTTATCCTGATGTATGCTGGTTTCGAGTACAAAAGATCTTCCTGAAAGCCAGTCCACCAATTTGTTCTTCGCTTCCTGATCGACCCTTTCGATCAGCTCCTCGAGCTTCTTTGCCTGAAACCTTAGGATACCGTGTTCGTCAAGCAGGTTTTCAACAGGGTCTGTTTCGCTCTTTTCAACCTCTTCAGGAAGTTCTAGGAAATAATCTATTGCTGTCTCCAACCTCTCCATGATAGTGCTCCTATCGTATGGTTTGGTGAGTAGATCATTGGCTCCCATCTCCGTGGCGTTCATTATATCATATCTACCACCCCTATCACCAGTGATGATGATATAGCAATCCCTGTTATTGTGGTGGTTGAGCTCCCTGATCTTGGTGGCCAGTTCAAGTCCATCGATGCTGGGGAGGTTCCAATCTAAAAATAAGATGGATATCTCCTCATCTTTTTTATATGCCGTTAGGACCTCTCCACCTGAATCAAGGATGATGGGATCGTGTTCCTGTGTCCTCAAAGTGTTGGCAATCATCGTCCTGTAAGCCTCATTCTCATCAGCTATGATAACCTTCATAATCAGTCCCCTTTTATTTTTCCACAAAAGATTTTTGTGTATTTAAGGGATTGCCTTGAAATAAATGAGGAATAATTGGCAATGCAAGAAAAACTGAATAAGGCAATTTCATCTAAACCGGATGACTTGTATTCAAGCCAATATTGGACCTCAATGTGAAATAAGATCGGATCAAATATTCATCGATCGATCAATTTGAAGGGGAAAGAAGAAAATCCTTCCCCATCCTGTGAATACCAAATTCATCCTCTATCTTTTTGAATTCTTCAAGGAGCCTTGTCTTATCCCCGCTTGTAAGGTACCTATTGGCTAGGGGGAAGTAAAGGTCCTCCTCTCTTTTCAGGTGATCCTTAAGGATATTGAGGTATTTTTTTAGCGATCTCTTCAGCGCTGCATGTTTCATTATGGCTCCTATGGATTTTCCAATAATGGAGGTGACCCCGCCATTACAATCAGGACAGTTCCCTTTGAAAGCATAATTCCCTGTCTCCAACTGGAAAATGGATGGTTCCACCATTACTACTTTATTCTGGCATTTAAGGCAAAATGCAGGATAATCATTCACATGCTTCAAAATATTGTAATTTTCTGGAAGTTCCTGCGGGGAATCAAGACTCTCTTTGTAGCTGTTGAACCTGTCCTTCACCTCAGAAACGATCGTATCCAGCTTGTTATGTTCACTCTCCACCCATTGGGAGGATGATTCGGATAGGGCTTGATTCTCTTCCCCGTGGGCATTCATCAACCTTTCCATGAAAGCTACAGAGAACTCGTGTTCCTTGTCCTGGTGTACTTTAGTCTCAAGGACAAATATCCTTCCCCCCATCCAGTTTATGAGCTTACTAGGTGCCTCTTCATCCACACTGTCAAGCAGGTCTTCCAACTTGTCTGCTTGGAATCTTAAGATCCCATGTTCGTCCATTAGATGCTCTACAGGATCCTTCTCGGTCTTTTCGACCTCATCAGGCAGCTCAAGAAAATGATCGATAGCGGTCTTCATTCTGTCAGCTATGATATTGCTGTCATATGGTTTGGTAATGAGGTCATTCGCTCCCATCTCCATTGCATTCATTATATCATACCTTCCACCCTTTTCCCCTGTTATGATTATATAACAATCCCTGTTCATGTGGAAATTGAGGTATCTTATCTTTGTTGCAAGTTCCAATCCATCCGTTCCTGGGAGGTTCCAGTCCAAAAATAGGATATTGATATCATCATCCTTTTCATATGCATCCAGGACATTTTGGGCTGAATCCAATACAATTGGTTCATGGTCCTGTCTCCTTAGTGTATTTATTAACATGGTCCTGTAAACCTCATTTCCATCGGCTACTATAACTTTCATATTCCTGCCACCTTTAAATATAAAAATGAGGGGATTGCGTATATAAGTGAATGTATAGATAACCTACAACAAGTAGTATATCATTTCAATATTAACCAACGAATTTCGGCCTTTTCGACAGCAAGATAGGCATACATAGGATATCGAAAGGAAGTCCTCTTTGTTTTGTTCTGAATTCGTCCCTTAGCTCTTCTTTTGTCATCTGGACCTGAGGCTTACCCGGTTCTCTCTTTCTTATTGTCAGGATGCCGGATTCCTTCTCCTTATCACCAATGACTGCAATATACGGGATCCATTCTTTTTCGGCATCCCTCATCTTTCTTCCCACTGTCCTGTCCGTATCTTCAATATCTACCCTTACTCCAGAGAAATCCTCCACAAGGTCCAAGCAGGATTGAAGGTGTTCTTCGCTGACAGGGATCAATCTCAACTGTGTAGGAGAGAGCCAATAGGGAAGTTTCGTGGGTTCCCCCTTCAAAGAATCCAGATGCGCCTTTTCAAGAAGAGCATATATCTTTCTTTCAATGGCTCCGGAAGGAGAGAGATGGAGTATGTACGGATACTGATCCTTACCTTCCTGGTCAGTGTATGTTATTCCGTACCTTTCACCATTTTCCACATCTATCTGATCAGTGGTAAGGGCCGAGCCTTTCCCCATTGCATCGATGAAATTGAACTCATACTTTAAGAGGAAGTAGAAGAACCTCTCCTTCCACATCTCAACAACCACAGGGGTACCATAAGCCTTGACCATTTCCTTAACGAAATCCATGTTCTCCTCGTAGAAGTCCTTGGTGACCCTGATGGCCATCTGAAGCCCCTCCGGCACCTTGAATCCCGTTTCTGAGAGGATCGATCTGGCAAGATGGAATCTAACCATCATCTCCTCCTTGGCCTGTTCCATTCCAGCACAGAATGCATGACAATCGGGCATAGTAAAGGCTCTAAGTCTTCTAAGACCGGCAAGCTCACCCCTCTGTTCCACTCTGAAGCTGTACCTCGTAAGTTCGTAAAGTCTGACAGGCATCTGTTTGTATGACATGGTGGCGTCATGGGCCATGAGGAACTGTCCGAAGCAGGCAGCGAACCTCAGGAAGACCTTCTTGTCAGGTGTATCTATGGTATATTGTCTTGCGGGGAATCTATGCATGTACGACTTCAGGGAGGGATGCTCAAAATCATACATTATGGGGGATTCTATCTCCATACCGCCATATTCCTTCACCCTTTTGGTCACATATCTCTCAAGCAGGGATTTCATGAGCCTCCCCTTGGGGTAGAACCTGAGATTTCCAGGGTCCGAACCCGGTTCGTAATCTGCCAATTCGAGCGCCCTCATGTATTTGACATGAGGTGGCTCCTCGGAAACCGCCCTTGATTTGGCTATCTCGTAATGGAGGAACCTCTCCAGGTCCTGATGACCTTTGAAGTCAAATCCCTCGATCTTACCTTCTTGGTCCCTTACCGGATGAAGTAATCCTTCGGTATCCAGGACGAACCATTCCGACCTGGCAGTTTCTTCACTTTTTAGTGCTTTGGAGACCTCTTCTTTCTTCTTTCTACCTTCAAGCCACGGTCTAATTTCCCTTGAAAGTTCTGATAATGGGTGGCCTTTACATGATATCTCAAAAGCCTTGTACCATCCAAATGGTGATCGGGTAACCTCGATCTCCTGACCGGAAAGCCGTTCTTCAAGCATTTTAAGGATCGAAATAGCATCAGTTGCTTTTGCCAGGTCTGATGATAGATGAGCGTAGGGATAGATCATTACCCTGCCTGTGTTGACCTTTGATAGCATATCTTCGATGGCTGATGCAGCTCCTTCGATCACATCGTCAAGGAATTCACCATCCTTAGATTCGACGGTGCAGAAGGCGACAAGGCATTCTTCCATTCGTTGAAAATCCTTCAAACCTTCTTCAGCAAGACCCTTTATTGCCTTTGTCACCTTGTATTCCATGTGGTCCGAATGGATAAGAAGCAGTTTCATGAAACTCCCCATAGCCCGTCAAGGTGAGGGATTACTTAACGATATCGAATCCACATTTAGAGTTTTAGAGGAAGGAACTCTTCGCAATAGCGTCTACTGATCTCTACCAGATACTCAGCTGGTACGATGTCCCCTGAGGAGAAACTTTTCTGGGCTTTTGTATACATTGTTAAAGGTTCGGTGATATCCATTCCCTGTTCTTTTCTCTTATAGATCTCGAACTTACATTCTGTAAGTTCAGTTTCCACCAACCCCTTTCTATCTTCTGGAAGGATAAGTCCTGAAAATTTATCAGTAAGGTTCCTGTAACTATCCATAGCTTTTCTGTATCTTCCCAGTTCTTCCATTTTCCGCAACAGGGGAATATATTTGTTCCTGATGTGGAATATTATTGGTTGATCACGGTGCCTGTCCATGACCGCCTCGAGAGAATCCCTGTGTATGGATGTGAACGTTTTCATGAAATCCTGATTCTCCCTGACCATCTTCCTCATGTCATGAACGATCTTATCCAACTGTTTGAGGCCTTCTGACCTGGCTTCTTCCTTGAGAAGGTTCTTCGCTTTCCTCACCCTCCGTTCGATATCCATTGTTCCAAGGTTCAGGTT
Source organism: Thermoplasmatota archaeon (assembly GCA_965234725.1). Classification (GTDB taxonomy): domain Archaea; phylum Thermoplasmatota; class Penumbrarchaeia; order Penumbrarchaeales; family Penumbrarchaeaceae; genus Penumbrarchaeum; species Penumbrarchaeum helgolandense. The sequence goes on from CBDDUX010000003.1 coordinate 91,871, forward strand.
CTTCATTCTCAGAAGAAGGATCCTTATCTCGATCATTCCATTGACGATCCTCCTTGACCTTTCGACACTGAGGGTCTTGGCCTTTGAACGGAGTTCTTTTAAAAGAACCGCTCCATCCTCTTTCACTTTTTCATGATCGCCTGATCCATAAGCTGTCTTTATTGATTCGAATGTGGATTGGAAGACCTCATGGTCCTCCAGTTCATTTGCATGGACCATCAGTCCTTCGATCTCCTCGATCAGGGATTTGACCTCGATCTCATTCTTGACATGTTCAAGGGAGCTGAGCTCCTTTTCAAGATCTTCTCCGATCACAAGTACATCTTCGAACCTTCCATTCTTGATATATCCTTTCAGGAAAGTTAGTTTCTTTTTTGCATCGGTAAGATCATGTTCACTCCCCTCGAGTCTTTTGACCCTGTTGGACAATCTGATCTCGATCTCCTTTGCTTCGGAATAGGATTCTACTCTTCTCTTGACATCATCCAATGAACTTGTTATCTGTTCAAGCACCTTTCCAGCACTGGTATTATCTCTCCTTTTTATCAACTGTTCAGCCGATTCAAGGATGGAGATGAGCTCATTGATGTCATCTTGGAGAATATTCTTCTCCATTAGTCTCTCGAGTTCATGTTTGATATCTTTTGCCCTTTCCTTGATCATGATACTATCCGGTTCCGTTAGATCGATAATAACGTTCATTACTTTCTTTGAAAGCAGGTTTGCTTTCTCGTACTCATTGGTGAGAAATGCCTTCATAGCATTGTCAATGTCCTTCTTCAGATCATCAATTATTGAGGGGGTGTCGATCTTATCACTCTTTTCAAGGTCTTCAACCATCTCCTTGGCCTTGTAGAGAGTATTCTGTATGCGGTTCTCTAGGTCATCCTGTGCCTGGATCTTGATAGTTTTCAAACCTTCCAAGGCTACCTGATGAGCTTTGTGGAACCTTTTTTCCTTGAAAAGCTCCATAGCTTCAAGACATCTATCTTTTACAGTATTGAACTCCTCTTGAGACAGATCCGCACTTTCTATGAGGGAGTTCAATTTCTCCAGTGAGTTCTTAGCCTTCTTCTGTAAAAGATCGATCCCTCCTGCCAGGTCGGGATCAAGTACCTTTGTCTCAGTATCCTCAAAGGATATCTCAGGTATCTCCTTTTCGATCGGAGCTGAGATGCCGAGTCTTGACATGATGGGAGAGAACTCCTTCTTCATAAGATCAGAAAGGGATCCCATTGACATTGCCATTTTGAAAAGGTCCATTGCGGCCTCCTCTTCACCCTTGTTGAGTTTGATCTCGATCAATTTCTTCAAGTTGATAAGTATGTTTTCCGCTTCACCGGCATAATGTCCCATCAGGTCCGCCTCAATATCGGGGTGGATGCCTCCTTCACTTACCTCATTGTAGGGAGATTCAGTCTGAAGGTAGATATGGTCCTCAATAGAATCAAATCCTCCCCTCATGTCGTCATCTTCCAGATCTCCTCCATCCTCTACATCATCGTGGAAAAGTAGCTTTTCCATTTTTGATCTCTCGATCTTTTCGATCCTATCAATGGAGTCCATGACCCCATCAACCCTTTCAGAGAAATCTGAGAAATGAGATTCAACTTCCTCCTCTAGTACACCGGTGCTTTCTATCTTCTTCATCAATGCATCAAGGAGGTCCTGCTCCTCATCATCCGTATCTTGGATGACCTCCATATCTTCCAAAGCATCTCCGGAAGGACCTTTTTCCTTCTTTTCCCCTGACAATTCATACCACCTACCGGGACGATCTCATTTCCGCACTTCCATTTGGTACTGTAACAATATAATCTTTTCCTTGATAATAGTTGAATTGATATATGATTTAACATGGGATTATCATGGTCCTATTCGGGGTAGAGGTAGAGAGGAACATCAGACGACCTCATCGAACACATCTTCCTTTCCAATCTTCCTATCTCATTTCCGTCCTTGAAGACTGTAATAGTTCCACTGCTGGAGAGGACGACCGCGACAGTTCTTGTTCTTTTGGTGATGAACCTTGCCGCTCTCCATCTTGTTCCTGAGCCTTTTCCCTTTCTCCTTTCGAAATCAAACTCGATTTCACCACATTCAGGTCCTCTGACGTTGATCATCCTTCCCGCATAGTGGACGAAACCTCGCGAATCGAAGACCATTGCTCCATCCATCTGGGTAAAGGATTCAATTGTGGGGATCTGATCATGGTCTCCAATATTGATATCTTTCCACCCTTTAAATGGATTGATTATCATCTGGGTGGAATTCCTTCTGATACCCTCGATATCCCCCACAAGATAAAGGGCTCCGACGGACCTTCCTTCATACCCTTTTAGAGAAAGGCCCATAAGGATCTCCATCGCATTCCTCACAGTGGTACCTTTTGTCCCCTTCAGACATAGACCCTCCATTATTGCAGATAGATCACCCTGAAGGCAGAGAAGATGTACATCATTGCCATCTTCCGAGTTCTCTCCTTTGAATGAAGACATTGGATCCCACCGAAATTCTAATGGGAAGGACCGGGGTCCGATCTCTTCACCGAACCCCGTATCACATCAGACCTTGTTCTCTGTATCCCCTTCAAGGTCATCATTCTCATCCAGATCATCCAATATGGACTTTCCGGAAACGCGGGTGGTAAGCGGTACCGTGGAGGGAAACTCCCTCATGCCATCCAATCTGTTTGCAAAGGAAAGGGTCCGTTCCAGATCGTTCGACAGGTATGAATCGAAAGCTTTGTGGAACATCTGTTGAGGCTCGGTTATGGCCCCTATCCTTATCAATTGGGTCAGGACATGTGTTTCCATGAGGTTAAGATCTATCCTCAAGGAACTGGGTGTTTTCTCGCTCTCCACTTCCCTGATATACTGGATCAGTGCTTTTCTGACGTAATGGCTGACCGAGACATCCGTATCATCGGAAAGGACCTGGATACGATGAAGGAGCTCCGGTTCGATCTTCACTGTCATCTTGCTGGTAAGTCGAGGCATTGGCCCACCTTCCTGGTGCCTGTCAATGGGATAGGACCTATCCTACCTCCCGCATGACATCCCTAAATCCCCCTTTGTCCAAAATGGTAAGACGAAGGTAAGACCAATAATGACGTATATATAAATATAACTTTCGGATACCTCTCCCCTTTCAGATAAAAAGTCATACAAAGGTCATACTTATTATTAAATTAGAAATTAGCCTGTTATGATCTATGAAAAAATAATTTGGATGGAAATGACCCAAAGGATCCTTTCCATCATCTCTTGATGAAAAGGTGGTACTTCTGAGAATTGTCCTCCATCTCCTGAATGATCCTCTGAGAGAGATGCTTTTCAGGATGATGCAGGTGTGTTCTCGAGTCAAGGTCCTGGAAATCCTTGAAAGGTCCTTTCTTCCTTTCTTCAATGATATGCCACATGGTCTTCTTCCCCAAACCAGGGACCAGTTCCAGCATATGTAGCCTGGTGGATATGGCCTGTGCCTCATTGAAGAATCGGACGAACTTCTCCTCATCTTTGATTATTATCTCCTCGAGAATATAGGGAAGTTCGGATTGTGCAGCAGCTGTCAGATCTGTGTAGTTAACACGTCTTTTAACGTGCTGGACCTTGTCCCGTAGTTCCAGTTCCTTCCCAATATATACCTTCTCTCCGATCATTAGACCGGCATTGGGTTTGGGTGAAAGCTCTAATAATTTGAACTCGGTCTCACCCAGACCGAATGCAAGAGGTTCTCTTTTGAACGTCTTCCTTTCGGGATGACCCTGCGGCAGATAATCCAAGATATAGGCATAATCCTCCATAAGCCATCCCTCCTATTCGATCATATCCTGTACTTGTCAACGGTAGCTATGATCTTCTTCAGTTCTTCCGGTTCCAGGGTGAACCTGTCCTTGGCAAAAACAGGCCTAAGTTCGGTTTCGTCCCTGGGCATTATCTCTGCGATCTTGAATGCGTGGATATCAGATACCCTTTCAATATCGGTCAGTTCCTTCATCATCTCATTCGCTTTTTCCTTGTCAATATGTTTTGTTCCTGAAACATGGTCCATAGTGGCCCTCTTCTCGAAACTGAGCTTGGATAGGGGGTCCAATTCTCCTTCATCCTCAGCTACATCTACGGATTCATCGACAAGGAATGTCCTCCTGTCGTTGGAATCCTCTTCGGGGCCATGGTAGATCTTATCAGGTTTCTCCATGGAATCCTTCAGGATCTCCTCCACTTCTGCATGTGTCAGGAGTCTCTCATTCTCTTCCTCAGACGACATTTTTATCCACCATTTATCGTTGTTTTGAAGCATTTTTCCGGTTTGGAACAGGATCGGCTGTTGTATGCATATAGTTTATATTAAATACTTTTCTAAAACCCTGCGCCAGACTCTTGGACCTGTCTGCCCAATGAAAAGGGATCATTTGATAGGCTTGAGGTGTTCGGGTCGAATTATTAGGTCCTTATGTGTCCTTTCAAGTTTGACCCTCACGATGTATGCTTCCCCTCTTTTATCGATTATCGTACCTACTTTCCCCTGGTATCTCCTGTGGGGGAGACCTTTCTGGCTGGAGGATTCGATCACAATATTGGCACTTTCACCTATCTGGAACTCCCTAAGGAACCTTGTAATAGGGGGCATACCCCTGTTCCTGGGTTTTTTCCTAAATATCTGGCGGGTGCTTACCATTATTCCCTTCGACCTCTTTACCATGGGATTCAACCTCTTTCGGTTATGTCCTCTGATCCATATATTGAACACCTGTGACATCAAGGGATTCCACCATGACCTCCACCCCCAGCAAGGAAGAAAGGGACGGTTCTGTCCTTCCTCCGTCACCATGAAGGAGCTCCTTTATGTAAAGACCTCCTTCGGTAGTGAGTTCGACCAAGGCTTTTCCGTCAGGAAGGACCTTGGCGGAGATCTGATACACAGTTCTTCGTCGAACCTTATCGGCTCTCCTATGGGCTACCCTTGTTGGCGTCCTCTGACCTATGGGACTTTGGGCAAGTAAAGAAATGCTGTATTTAAGGGTTTCTTCCGAGAACCCTCCATTTGTACTAATCAAAGCTCTGTAGCTCTTATTAGTTGTTCCTTCCTTTATTATGGGAACTTCCTTCCTTGTTGTTATCCGAAGGTCCGAGATCTCTACCTTATCACCATTATCGATCTTTATCCGTTCTTGGAAATCAACGAGATCGATCATCCTATTATGTGGTTTCGAGATCTCGATAATGAACGGTCTACCAGTGCCAAGGGAAAGAACATCAATATCCTCTCTCCCCATTCCGTGTAACTTGAAATCATCCCCATTGAGGACTTTACATGGATAACTACCGATCAGTTCTTCTACGGATGTTTCATACATCCTTCCGGTCCCTTTACATTGGGGACAACCTTTTCCTTTGCAGGTTCTGCAAGGCCACCTGGTCTGAGGTATTCCCCTTACAAGCTTCCTGTATCTCCCGTAAATGAATACCGGTTTGACCTGTGTTTTGACCGTTTCATATAGCGGGTCGACGATGAACGCAATGTCAGGGTCCGACCTTTCATGTACCTTTTCCGGTTTTATTTCCCAGAACCTCTTTCCAATCGATCGATTAAGTTCCTCCTTCAATGGCTCAGGTGTAGGGGGATCACTCTCCTGCCAGAGCATTTGCTCTCTCTCAACGGTCTGCGGGTCAACCTGGCATCCCACTAGGAAAGTTCCAAACTCCCAATTATTAGATTCATCAACGACCTTCTGAACCAGTTCTTCCACTTTTTCGAAGATATCTTCACAAACCCAGCATTTGACCTGATCCTGATCCAGGTCTTCCCTAGGTCTCCTGAAGGAGGGTGTCTGAGGATCGTTCCATTCCGAGCTTTCCTCAATTGCCTCTTTGACCTCTATCTCCTCTTTAACACCACCATGTACAGGAAGTGATGTGGAAAGGTGATCCGGCAAACCCTCTATTTTCGGGTTCGAGGTCTCCAATTCAAGTGCAAGAACATATCTTACAGACATTCCTCTCTCTTTATTTGTAAGACCAAAACCCGACCTTGCAAACAACCTTCCAAGACACCTGTCACAGAGTTTCCTTCGAAGGGCCTTTATTGCCGTGTCCAGAACTCTACTGCCGGAATAGAGTTCAGCTTCTTCGTCAGAATTCACACCAAAAGAAGGGTTTGATATTTATTATGGTAGGTTGTCTCAATCGAAAATGTAGACAAGAAGGAATCCGATCTGCATTCCCATGAGGATAAGGTACATCTGCATCCATACAGGCGAGTTCTCGAAATGCTTGTCTTCCCTGTCGGCTTCTCTGAAAAAAAGGACTGTTACCACCAAGGCCCAAAACAACATTACAATACTAAGGAAAATTGTTGAGAAGGGGAGGAGACCAAAGAACCAGTAGATACCAAGGATAAAAAATGGAATAATAAGGAAGGGAATGGAAAGGAAGATCGCAGCCTTTTTACCATAGACAACAGGAAGGGTCCTGATCCCAAATTTCTTATCACCCTTGATATCAGTGAAGTCCTTTGCCGTAGTGGAGCCGATAAGGAAGACGCCCATGATCGATCCGATGAGCCAAGGAATTGGATTCCACGGGTCAGCTGTAATACTCCAGGCAGCAACCATTCCAAGGACCCCTCGAGGGATCGCAATGGATAGGTTGGCAATCCATAGTCTTTTCTTGAATCTGATGGGGGGGATCGAATAGAGGACAGTAATTATCGCAAGGAATGTAATGAAGAAGAAGAACCACCTGTTGACAAGGGCGGCCCTCCAGAGTGAGAGACCATAAAGGAACAATGCCAACCAGAAGCCTTCCTTTGGAGATACTATTCGAGAAGGTATGGGTCTGTATGCTTTGTTGACCTTGTCAATATCCCTATCGTAGACCTGGTTAAGGATATTTGAAGCAGCGTTCACAAGTATCAGGGAGATTATCCCGGAGAGGAGTTTAAGGAATGGAAGTCCGTTCCAAACAAGGAACGGATACCCGGTTGATATGGAGGGGGCGGATAGCTTATCTGTAGCTATCAGTCCAAGAAAGGACCCTGATAAACCTCCGAGAAGAGGTGCAAGAAGTGTAAAAGGTCTGACCAGATCGATAAAGGCCCTGAACCTTTTCGGTGCATAGACCGTCTTTTCAATTGGGTCCTTCATGAATAATTTGGGTGACAATTTATTTCACTCAATGGTTCTAGCCTTATCTTTAACTTAAAACTTTTCAGTGAACCCTGGAGCAATTATAAATCTGGATGTATGACTTCCGCAGTATGGACATTCCTCACACATTCGGTGGCATTTGCTACCAGGAAACAAAAGGGGTATATCCCGTCGAAAGGGATACGCTGATGATCATAGAGGCACTTGAGAGAGAAATTGAAGGCTCAAAAACGCTTATTGACATGGGATGTGGTACTGGATTGGTCACGCTCTATGCATCCTCCAAGGGCCTATCTACCATTTCTGTCGATAGGGAACCATTGGCATTGATCCAATTAAGGAAGAACCTTTGTATCAATGAACTGATCTCAAAAATTTTCCTGTCTGATCTTTATGAGGGTATACCTAGATCCTACCATGGCTTCGCCGATATCATTACTTTCAATCCACCATATCTTCCGGGAGACCTGAACCACTATGAGAGAAGGTTGGACCTTCCCCTGATCGGGGGAGAAAGAGGTTGGGAAACCGCATCTCGGTTCCTCCAGGATTCCATTCCCTTTTTATCGGTAAATGGTATGATCATCCTTTTGTGTTATGAGGATTGGTCTATTGATGATCTTGATCCACTCGGCAATTTCATTTGTTCCAAAAATCCACTGATCAAACGAGACCTGGATGGTGAGAGGTTATGTGTCCTTTCCTTTCAAATAGCAAAAAAGAATATATCAAATATGGAATAGAAGTGGACGGAGACAAATCATGATCGTGATCAAACTTGGAGGTTCATCGATTACCTACAAGAAAGAAGACAGTTTGCCTCCATATCTTCCTAACGAACTGTCCAGGACATATAGGGTGAAGGAAAGGACCATCCATAGAATAGGTTCTCTACTATCTGATTTCAAGGAAGAGAGATTGATCATCATCCATGGAGGAGGTACACATGGTCACAGGACGGTCAACAGGTGGAGAATGGGGATCAGGAAAGGTACAGAACAGATGATGGCATGGGAGGTGAAATGGAGGATGGACCAGCTCACCGGGATAGTGATAAAGACCCTGGGAGAGGAGAAGGTCCCAGTAGTATCAGTTCCAACATCCACTATTACCCTTTCCGATCAAGGCGAGGTGGTAGGATTATCCTATTCTCCGATAAAATGGATTTTGGAAAGGGGTTCCATTCCTGTTCTGAGGGGGGACATGGTTCCGGATGTGAATGGTGGATGGTCAGTTATATCCGGGGATACCCTCATCCAAGAACTTTGTAAAAATGGGAAAGAAGAACTTGAACCGATCTCCAAGGTGGTAATGATCCTGGATGTTGAAGGTTTTCTTGATCCAGAGAATGGTGAATTGATCAGGGATATCGATAGGATCATCTTCCTATCTAACCGTGAGAAATGGGAAAAGCTTCTTGTAAAGAATCCAGGTGATGTCAGTGGAGGTATCTGGGGGAAAGTGAGAACATGTTATGGATCGGCAGCCATGGGAGTTGAAAGTTTCATGATAGGAAGTGAGAACATTGAAGGATTGAATGAGATCCTCCATGGCGGCAATGCAGGGACAAGATTCATTCCCTTTCAAGAGCAGGTGCTCAAGGAGGATCGGAAATGACAATAGATGGGAGGAAGGACGATCATATACGTATATGTCTTGAAGAAGATGTACAGGCAACCAGGAATTACTGGGATGATATTATTATCCCACACAGGGCCATACCGTGCGATGATCTTCAAGAGATAGACCTTTCAACAGAACTATTGGGGCGAAAATTATCTGCTCCATTGGTAATCTCTGCAATGACTGGTGGGACAAAACAAGCAGAAAGATACAATGGCCTCCTTGCTAGGGTGGCATCAGAATTCGGTATAGGTTTAGGGGTGGGTTCACAACGTGCCGGGATAGAGAAAAAGGAACACAGACCAAGTTACGAGATAGTTAGGGATTTCGATATCCCCCTTGTTCTTGGAAACCTCGGAGCGCCTCAGTTCTCCAGTTCCATCAGAGATGGAAGGTATGGTCATAAGGATATTGTATCGGCTCTTGAAATGGTCGGAGCACATGGAATCTGCATACACCTGAATTATCTTCAGGAGGTCATCCAGCCTGAAGGAGATTGCTTTGTTAAGGGGATAAGAGACTCGATCAAAGAACTCTCAGTTGAATTTAAAATAATTGCTAAAGAGACTGGTGCGGGAATTTCTCGTGAGGATGCTCTCTTTTTAAAAAGATCCGGTATATCCGCAATCGATGTGGGTGGAATGTCAGGGACCACCTTTTCTGGAGTAGAGTCTTACAGGGAGGACCCTACCGGAAGAGCATCTCGAATGGGTAGGACCTTGTGGAACTGGGGTATTCCAACACCTGTTTCCCTCATAGAAGCCGATGTAGGCCTCCCATTGATAGGAACCGGTGGCCTGAGGAATGGACTAGATGTGGCAAGAGCTATTTCTTTGGGGGCAACGACAGGGGGAATGGCCTGGACGATCCTGAAAGCGGCTTCTAAGGGGTATGAAAGCTTGAAAGCTGAGATCTCTTCGATCATCGAGGAGATTAGGGCAGTGATGTTCCTATCGGGTGTATCGAATGTGAGTGAGCTGAAAAGAATAGAACCTTGGATCATTGGACCAACCGGGCGTATATTGGATCAAATACGTGCAAATGGACGATAATATCACTTTATGATAACTTTGGATTATCAGCGAAATCTTTAATATAAAACCAGGGAATGGTTCAATTCAGAGAAGCTATTGTTCCGAATACCGGACGGTCAGGCAAGGGATATATTATGGGTATTATAGACTGGATCAGGGGAAGAAGGAAGAAACCTTCATCCGGATTACCCAGAGGTAAAGGTCCAGCTGTAGAAAGGAAACGGGGTAGAAAGGAGGAAATGGAACCCATTTTGGAAGAGCTGGAGATCGAAAGGATCCGCAACAGAGAACAGGAGAACAGGATACAAGAAATGGAACAGAGATTCAACTCTCTTCAATCAAGATGGGCCTCCATGTTGGAACATCAGCAGACCACTATGATCAAATTGATAGAAAAGGGAGATGAAGAGGCAGATCCTGAAGGTGTCGTTTCATCAGGAAAAAAGAGAAAAGGAAAGTCCTCCCAGAAAAAGGGAAGTTCTTCATCCATCTCCCGTTTTTCATCCCCTGTCCTTCCAGAAAAGAAGTTCGAGAATTTCGTGGTCGACGATTCAAACAGATTCCCCTATCTTGCTTCGGAAGCTGTTGCTATTGGAAAAGGAAGAAAGTACAATCCTCTTTTCATTTTCGGACCGGTGGGAGTTGGAAAAACACATTTACTGCATTCTATCGCCAACAGGATGCGTGAAAATAACGGCGACCTTAAGATACTCTATTCATCTACAGAAAGGTTCACTGATGAATTGATAAGGTACCTTGATTCCGATGATATCAGGGGATTTAGGAATCTTTACCAGGAGGTCGATGTTCTCCTTGTCGATGATATTCAGATGTTATCAGGCAGAGAGGCGACCCAGAAGGAATTCTTTCACATGTTCAATTACCTATACAACTCCGGAAAACAGATCGTCCTTTGCTCTGACAGGCCTCCAAGCGATATCAAGGAGCTTGAAACCAGGCTCAGGTCAAGGTTCGAGGGAGGTCTGATAATCGACATCCAGGTTCCCACTTTCGAGGGAAGGAAGCAGATCCTCCTAAATCTATCTCAGATGGAAGGTTTCTCTATTTCATCGGAGGTTCTGGATTATCTATCATTCTACCTTGATTCCTCAGTAAGGGAGCTGGAAGGTGGGTTCAACAGAGTGACAGCCTATGCTTCCCTAATGAAGGAACCAATTACGGTTAACCTGGTCAGGAAAGTATTGGAAGGGTCGCTACAGAGAAGGGAATCTGTTCGGAAGGAAGATGAAGCTCAAAAGGAAGACCACCGCAGGTATGCTGAAAGTGAAACACATCAGGAAGAAGGCCCATACGATGATCTAGACCTTGAGGAAGAGACCGATATGATCGAGGAGGAACTCCTTCAGGAACTGAGGAAAAAACCCCAATGATGCATCAATAAAAGAATATCCAACAGATAAGTTATATATTATCAGATTTAGTTAAGGTTACAGGTGGGATAAATGGACCGAGTAGGGGAAATCGAAAGAAGTGGCTTTGATGAATACCCGAGGACCGAGATGTACTTGCCAAAAAGGATTGGTTCTTACCTTCTCGATCTGGCAGTATCAAGCTTCATCGTGATAATGATTTTCTATTTTGCAGGTGGCGACCTGGAAGACCCATGGACCTGGTTGATCATAATTGGAATATCAGGAATAACTTCCATACTCCTCAAGGCCGTATTGGAGACAGCGACGAGTAGGTCCATAGGCAAGGCAGTATTTGGATTGAAGGTGATCTCCCTATATGGAGAGATCGGTTTCGGGCAGATCATTACAAGGAATATTTTCGCGGTCATTCCGATAATAGGGCCATTCGTTGACTTCATATTCGGAAAGGGATCAGCGGAAGATGACAGACAGAAGCTTATGGACATCCAGTCTGGAACACTTGTTGTGGAGGATCTGGCAATTCCTGTGGAAGAACCCAGAGTAAGGGTGTACAGGGAACCTGTCAAGATGGAACCCAAGGAGAAGATGAAGCTCGATTTTAGGTCAATCAGGGTAGGTCATTGCCCTAGATGCGGAGCTCCTTACAGGATCACACCTCCAAATGACACCTCATTTTCCGGTCTCTGGAATCACAGGTGCACATGGTGCAATCATCTTATTACCATGGATGATAATGAATAAGGGGTATGATTATAACAAGATCAAGCATATGGTTGATCGATGCCTATATCATGCGACAGGTGCAAGCTACCATCCATAATATTCATAAGGTATTCTGGCCAGCATCTTTGTTCCATCCATTTTCTTGATCTAATAAGACGCAGGGTCAAAAAAGAGATGAGATCCCAGAAGGTCTTCAAAAAGGGAAGAAAGGTGGGAATTGCAGTTTCCGGTGGTAAGGATAGCCTACTTTTATTGAAATTGGTCAATGAGGTCTCTTCAAAATTAAAAGCACCTCCCCCAGTGGCCATAACGATCGATGAAGGGATAGCCGGTTATAGGCCATCTTCTTTGGATCTTGTAAGGAAAGTAGTGGAAGAATCTGAGGTCGAATTGAAGATCATTTCCTTCAAGGACCTCTACGGGAAGACCATGGACGAGCTGGTGATCTCCAGTGGAATGGGACCATGTTCCATATGTGGGATACTAAGAAGAAAGGCCCTCAACCAGGGTGCTGTAGAGACTGGAAGCGGTATTCTCCTTACAGGTCATAATCTGGATGATACGGCACAGACAATTTTAATGAATGTACTGCAGGCTGATGTGAATCGTCTCGCCCGTCTTGGGCCCCACCTTGATCCAATAGATGGATTCATTCCAAGAGCAATGCCTTTAAGGACCACACCGGAGACTGAGACATATCTTTCGGCTGTCCTTCTTGGTCTACCGATACATGGGCTGGAGTGCCCATACTCCGGATCAGCAAAAAGGGGCCATTACAGGGATATGATCCTTAAGTTGGAAGAGGAGACACCAGGGACCAGACATTCTCTACTTCGATTCTATGATCAAGTGGCACCCTTGATCCCCAGATCAAAACCCATTACGATCCCATGTATGGGATGCGGAGAACCCGTAATAGAAAATGAACGAAAAACATTATGCCGATCCTGTTCAATAATGAATGAAATTAGAAAGGACAATGACAGGAGAAGATCTAAGGGGGTAATAAAATGAAAAGAAAGAGGTTGGAGATGATACTTTCCGATCTTCCCCATATGATGGAACCAAGACCAGACCTTGAACAATACAGGACCCCATCTCCCATGGTATGTGACATTCTCTATGAAGCGCTAGGACGTGGAGATATCGAGGATAAAAAGGTTTGTGAGCTTGGCTGTGGGGGGGCTCCCTTCGCAATAGGTTCATGGATACTTGGTGCGAAGGAGGTTCTGGGCATTGATGTCGATGATAAAGCCCTTGGTCTTGCCAAAACGAACGTTGAAAAAGCCAGATCCAGTTTGAAGGATGTCCCACATGCACCTTTCGAGTTCATGCTCCATGATCTAAAGGAGAAGATACCTCTTTCACCCAGGTTCGATACTGTGATGATGAATCCACCTTTTGGAGCACAGAACAGACATGCTGATCGTCCATTTATTGAAAGAGCCCTGGAGATCTCACACGTTTGCTATTCCATCCATAACGGCAACTCCTATGTTTTCTTGAAAAGCATCTCAAAAGCATTAAAAGCCGATATGGAGGTCCTGTGGGAGGATTCTCTCGAGATACCGGCAATGTTCCACTTTCATACAAAAGAAAGAACATCTGTAGGTGTTGTGATTGTGAGGTTCTCAAAATGATCAATCAAGCATGTTGAAGTCCTCGTAAATGATATTCCGGTTATGGATACCCAGACCCTTGAATCCTTTGGAAAGTCCGTACATCATACCGGGAGGACCGCACATGAAGATAGCCCTATTCAGGAGTACTTCCTTACCACCTATGATATCAACGATATCGGACGCTGTTATCCTGCCTTTTTCAGAAGTGAACCAATGAATGTAATCGAACTGCTCATTCCGTTTTGCTTCCACGAAGAGCTCACTATCATGGAATGCATCTTTTCTGTTCTTGATCACCCATATAAGATGGATCCTTCTTCCGGTTGATGATATGGTTTCATGTTTTGCAAGGGAAAGGAATGGAGTAATACCTATACCTCCCGCTATCCAGATCATGTCCCTACTGTGTCGTAGATATTTCTCTCCGAACTTTCCATATGGCCCCATCACAACCGCTTCATCTCCTTTCTGAAGAGCTGGAACCTTATTCCTTGTATAATCTCCACCTCTCCTTATGGAAAGCCTGATCACTTCTCCTCTGGGTTCGCTTGAGATGGAAAATGGAAAAAGCTCCTTGTATCCTTCAAACCTGGGGAATCTTATGAACAGATACTGACCAGGTTGGAAGTGGAATCCATCTGGTTTGTAAAAATAAATTTCAGTGATGTCCTTTAAGTGCTCCACCCTGTCCAAAGTAACATTGAATTTGGGGCCCACTATCTTGTAGAAAAATAGCATGTAGAGCCACGATACCATTCCCCATGTACAAATGAAAATTACCCAGAATCTGAGGGCAGAATATTGAGCAAGGTCAGAACCGGAAGATACCGCATGAAAACCAGAGAGCAAGAGTACTATACCAAGGAACTTATGGCTATTATGCCACCAGTGATATGGGATATTGATCGCTACGGTCAATGTTATCAACACCAAGAAAAGATATACTGCTATAATACCGGCCGAGACATCGATTCCACCAACTGGAACAATTAATTCCATTATTTCATTGAGATCGGGTACCTTTGATATCATCAGGAACATTGGATGGAGCAGGATGAAAAGAAGGGAGGACCTCCCCACCACTTTATGGACCCTGTACATTCTGTCCAGACCATGGAACATGTCCTCAAGGAATTTGAACCGGGCACTAAGAACAAAGTTCAAGGACAGAGTGGATATGGCCATGAATGCATTGAACTTGGCAAGTGCGATCAGGGGATTATTCACCGAATCAGGATCGTAACTCAACCAGATGAGAATAGGTGAGAGAATGAGGATCATGATCAGAAGGGAACCAGGACTTACAACCTGTGTTCTCTTTAAACCATCGAACATCTCCAGGGGAAGGAATCCTTTGATCCAACCTTTTTTTAGAAGGTTATTTTTATTAGTTCTTTCACCATTGTTTTTTATCATCGCTCTTGTATCAATTGAATTAATTTAAAACTTTCATGGATGATGTCTAGCATTCTTCAGATCTTTGAAAGGTAACTGTGTTTTTTTCCCATCCTTCTTTTAATGAATTCCTTGTGTTCCATCATTTTGATCCTCTTTCCCTTCAATACACTTGGAAGATCGTTGATCTTTATACCTTCCTCTGTCTCAGATCTATTGATGTGCACAGGGTCTCCATGTTTCATTATGAGGATCGTATCAGGTCCATGGGGGACATAGAAGGAGATCTCTTTAAAATAGATACGTCTGTCCACAATGGTCCAGATCGGAAATCTGCGCGATCTGACAGTTATATGATCATTGCATACGACAACCCTATCTCCCAGGAAGGACCATATCACCAAATAGAGTATGGATGCCATTCCCACCAATGCCAGAGCTATACCATCAACTATCAGATTAAGGGGATAATGTAGGACCACACCAAAGACCATGATCATGATAAGAAAAATGGCAACTACCGAAAGGGAGATAGCCCTGGTCCTTTCCATATAACGGAATGATCCGGGACCGCTATATGTTTTTCCCGTATCTATCCCTTAATGTATGAAAATTCATGAAAGCGGGTTGTAATCCTTTTTCATACACCCGCAAAGCAGTGTCTATAATTGACGATCTGTTATGCTGGGTTTCGAAGTCACATAACTTATGTGATTGGCGAGACCTTGAAATTGCTGAACCCTATCCAATCTCTCTGAATTTCAAGGCATGCACAATAGTGCTTTCAATTGACGCTCTATTGTTGCTATGGATCGAAATTCCGCATCATATCGAATTGACGAAAGGAATTTACGAGCTCCTTTGAAAAAGGAGTGACTTACGAAAAAACCCGCTTATCATTTTCATCCTATGTTGTGAGCATTTGACTCATGAGGGTTTTTAGTATCTATGACATGATCTCCATCATGAATGCGTGGCCCTCTTCTCCATTTACCTTCAAGGTGACGATCCTCGAACCTTTTTCGGAACCAGTGTAGATCTCGACGATATTTCCAACGAAGACCTCTGACCTATAGCTGAGGAGTAGATCTGCGGATCTGTTGATCCCCCTACTATTCAATGAGAGTCCATCGAAACTCCATCTGACATATTCTGTGTTGTTTACATGCCCATTCATGTCTATGGAACTTTCACAGACCTTGATCGTATCCACTAATTCCAAATTTGAAGGGGAATTCTTTCTGGATATAGTGTCGAAATTCCTTCTGCCCTTGGAAGGAAAATTAAAATCAAGGTCCTCTGTTCTTATCGGTCTCTTATTCTTTATATCTAGGACCATCCAAACCGATGTTGCCTTTAGTATTTCCTGATCATTCCTGTCAGTCAATGTGAATTCCCTGTAAGCTCTCAGATCATCAAATCCGGAAGGGATCGTGAAGAGAGTGCAGTTTTCGTTCCAGAGAGGCGATCGGTCCACTTTCATTCGAATATCAACAAGGACCCAGATCCGGCCGTTCTTGATCATCCAACCCATTCCCAATCCCATTTTCTCCGCATGATCTGAGGCAATTTCCTGCAGATGCTTCATGAGATCATGGATCCGCATCCTTCCATCAGGACCACATTCATAGGTTCTTGGTATAAGGTCACGTTCAAGGGCAGCTATCATGGTCATCATTCCTTTATACTCGGAAAATGAATATAATGATAGCATCCAACCATATTAATCGATGTGTGAGACATGGTAATGTTAAATAACCGCTATGGCTTTCAGGACGCTGGGTGGATGTTAATGTCTTCCAGTGAGTTCCGGGCAAGGATGACCAAGGGTGGACTGGCAATGAAGAACCAGGACTATCATTTGGCCCTAGATGAATACACAAAGGCCGTGAAAGAGGATACAGAAGACCCTGATGGTTTTTTCAACAGGGCAATTGCACTTCAGAACCTTATGAGGGATGATGAAGCAATTGAAGCCTATAAGAAGGCAATAAAGATCGACAAGCATTATTCCAAAGCTTGGAACAATCTTGGCTCACTTCTTGCAAGAATGGGAGAACCCAAGGATGCAATGAGATGTCTTGACAAGGTGACTGATCTGGATAAGGAAAATGTTGAAGCATGGTTCAACAAAGGGGTACTTCTTGCAAAATACGGAAGGGTAAAGGATGCAATAGTCTGTTTCAAAGCTGTTCTCGATCTTGATTCAAGGGATACAGAGGCTATGTACAATCTGGGAGTCGTCTACGAGGCAATGGGAGAGAAGAAAGATGCGGAGACCTGGTTCGAGAAAGCCCTTTCGGAAAAGGTGACCATAGACGAGGATTCCTACAAGCGCTACAATGTTGATGTTTTCTCCATGTTCGATACTGATGAAGAGGGTAAACTAATCTCAGATGTCGAATGGCTTGATAGAGGTTCAAAGTTCATGCTTGACAATGATATAGACAGGGCGATCTTTTGTTACAACAAGGCATTGGAGCTAAATCCAGGTAATCCAGATGCATGGTTCGCTTACGGAAATTCCATGCATGTCATCGGAAAGCTTGAGGAGGCCCTTGAATGTTACAAGAAATCCCTGAAGTTGAGACCAAAGAAATCAGAAGTTTGGTACAATATGGGTAACGTTTTCATGGATATGAAGAAGCTTCACAAAGCCATCGAGTGTTTTGATAAATCACTATCACTTAATCCGCATAAATGGGATGCTCTTGCAAATAAGGGGGCAGCCTTGAAGAATCTTGGTAGGATCGAGGAATCCATCAATGTCTATGAGAAGGTCCTTGAACATGATCCGAAGAACTCAATGGCATGGTTCAACCTCGGTAATGCATATGATGCTCTGGGTAAGTTCAGGAGGGCTATATCATCCTTTGATAAAGCAATAGCCCTGGAACCGAACAACTCGGAATACTATTACAACAAAGGTGTCATACTTTATGAGAAGGGTAGGATCATAAAAGCAAAAGAGGCTTTTGACAGGGCTTTGGCCCTGAATCCGACATTCATAGAAGCTGCTATGGCCAGAGATGAGATCATTAAAGGTCTCAGAACGTGAAATTAACCCTATATATTGCCAACATCGACACTGTTATCAATTATCTATGGATGATAATAAAAAAGGAGATCCTGTCAAAGATACAGGACCCCCGGGGTTTTTTTCAACAAATATGGATATTTTTCATTGGATCCAATTTTGATATTATTTTGATAGTTTTCCCTTCTTACCGCATTTCGGACATGTGACGACAATGGGTCTTTTTGGAGATTTTACCACGATCTTTGCGCCGCATTGATTGCATTTTACAACCTTTGGTTTGTACGCCTTGGATTCCATTTCCTCTTCCTCCTGTTCCTTTTCCTCCTTGGCGGGTGGCTCTTCCTCCTCCTCATCATCTTCTATGATCACTTTGGCCTTTTTCTTCTTCTTGGTTGAAACCTTTACTGTGATCTCTTCTTCTTCATCCTCTTCGGGAGGTTCCTCCTCCTCGATCACCGGAGCCTTCTTCTTAATGATCCTTCTTCTAGAGGTTTCCTTCTTCTCTTCCATATCTCCGTAAGGTTCCTCCATTTTCTTTGCTTTGAGCTCCTCTATCTCCTTGTTATGGTCTTCCAAGGGAATATATTGACTTCTTTCCTCATTGAAGGAATCCATCTCTTCCTGGAGGGATCTCCTCTCATTCTTCAGGAGCTTCATTTCCTCCTCGATTTCGGTCTCCTTCTCCACCATTCGTTGTCTGTCCTTTTCAATTAATTTACTGGCATTTTCAAGGTCCTTCCTTTCATTTGTCAGGTCCTCTTTCATCCTATCAAGGTCCATCTGTTCCTTTATGAAGGATTCTCTTTCCTTTTTCAATCCTTTCGATTCTTCCTTAAGCTCCTCTTCATCCCTTGAAAGCTTCTCTTCCCATGCCTCTATCTTGGACTGACCCTTTTCATATTCTTTGAACTCTACCCTGAACTTGTTATATCTATCCTGAAATTCTTCGAATTCCTTCTCATGCTGTTCCCTTTCTTTCTGGAACTCATCGACATCCTTCTGATAAAGTTCCCTCTTCCTCTCAAGGGCTTCGGATTCCTTGTCTATCAGCATGCGTTCCTTCTTTATCTTCGATTCCAGGGTTTCAAGGTCCTCTCTTTCCTTTTTCAAAGCTTCCTTTTCATCGAAGAATCTCAATTCTCTATCTTCTTGTTCCTTCCTCTGCTTTTCTATCACTTTCTTGTCCTGTTCAATGGCGGATTTCTGGACATCAAAGGTTTCTCTTTCTTCCTCGATCTCCTTTCTCATTTTCAAGAACTCGTCCCTTTCACCTTCAAGGGCTTTGATCTCTTTAAGCAGGTTCTCTCTCTTGTCCATAAGGTCCTTTCTTTCCTTGCCTAATTTGGTCTCCCTTTTCTCGAGTTCATCTCTGTCATCCTGGATGGATAAAATGTGGGCCTTGATGTATTTCTCCATCATTGCTAAAAGGTCC
This sequence comes from Thermoplasmatota archaeon, assembly GCA_965234725.1. Taxonomy (GTDB): domain Archaea; phylum Thermoplasmatota; class Penumbrarchaeia; order Penumbrarchaeales; family Penumbrarchaeaceae; genus Penumbrarchaeum; species Penumbrarchaeum helgolandense. Next base: position 111,284 of record CBDDUX010000003.1, read on the forward strand.
TTCTCACCATCGATAAGTGTTGATCGTTTCTTGGTCAGATCTTCATATGAGGATTCAATATCATCCTTCAAGTTCATCGCATTCTGGAGGTCCTCATTGAGCCTGTAACCCTCCAGATCCTCTTCTGGATCTTCCTCATCTACTTCCTCAACCTCTTCATGGTCCTCCATTTCTTCTTCCTCTTCATCATCCTCAATGAGGACCACAGGTTTCTTCTTCTTTGATTTTACTGGGACCTCTTCATCCTCGTAATCTTCCATGACGATAGTTGCCCCTTTTTTCTTGGGAGTGACCACGATCTCTTCTTCCTCCTCGAACTCTATTTCTGGTTTGGTCTTTCCCTTTGATCGTTTCTTTGAACTTTTAACCTCGACATCATCATCATCTTCTGACCATTCGACCTTCGCCCTTCTCGGCATCTCTTCACCTCCTTTCTGGGTTTTTACACTCCAGTATATGTAATATAATGTTGGAAGGAGCCATCTCCTTATAAATTTTTTTATTAAAGATATAATATATGGAAATGATATTATTATTATTGAAAAATGAAACGTTATAGTGTGGTGAAAAATAATGACTTCAAAAATCATCGGAGAGATCAAAGGGGCTCCCTTAAAATGCCCTTTTCTTTGAAAGAAACCCAGACAATATCATCTGCAACAAGATTCGTGATGAAAAACCCCAATATCAGAGATTTTGCCGTATTGGATGAAAATGATAGAGTGACAGGTTTCCTTCCGATGAGCGAGCTGGCAAAATACACTCTTACAAAAGTGTTTCCAAAACTTACATCCGAAGTGGAAATAGACCATATCTTACCTCCATCCATAGTTAAAACGATCTCACTTCCTCCAGTAACTGTTCATTTCGAAGATACACTACAAGATGCTATCAAGATAATACTATCACACGTCTCAAGCGAGGTACACATAGTTAATGCGGATAATGTACTATTGGGTTCATTGGTCATTGAGAAACTGTTTTCAATATTACATGAAACAGGAAGCATTAAGAAATTATAACAAATAATCAAATATATTCAAAATATATTTTAAATCCAGTTTGAATTAATGTTTTCAGACATTTTTCCGAAAGATATCAAATAGGTTTAGACGATGGAAAATGATTTGTCATCATTCGTTATTGACCCAATTGGACACAAGGGCTCCCGGAAGGATCAAGATGGAAACCGAACAAGGGGAAATGAAAAGGAAATGTCAAAAGGATCCGAACGATCCCAAGATAGAAGGAAAGGACCAGTGGTCCGTGGAGCTTGAGGATGAAGGGGTACTATCCGTAAGGACCCCTTTGGTTCCCCTTACTGATGATAAAGATACATATATTGTCCTTGGTAGAAGCAGTTCTTCCCACAAGAAATGGCGAAGGAAAGGTCTTCTGGAGATCGGAGCTGTAGGTGAACACCAGGATACCGGCAGAGACCTGTTCGGAAAGAAGGTCTTTCTCGATGCAGCGTTCCCACATATCATTTTCATTTGTGGAAAGAGAGGTAGTGGCAAATCATACACTTTGGGCATCTTCGCTGAAGAACTTATGAGATCGGCCATCGGAGTTGGTGTGATAATGATCGATCCCATAGGGATCTTCTGGTCATTGAAGGAAGAGAACCGATCGAAAAGGGAGAAGAAGGTTCTTGAGAAATGGGGTCTGGAACCTCATTCATTTCCAGAGGTCAAAGTGCTTGTTCCTGAGGGATCCATGGGACATACATCCGGGATAACCGATGGAATATTCTCAATAGGTGTTGGAGAAATGACAGCTGAAGACTGGTGCCAGGTCTTCGATGTGGATAGGTTCAAGACCCAGGGTCTTTTGATCGGATCAGCCGTAGACCAGGTGCGGAATGGTTATGATTCCGTTAACGAAGGGAGGATCGTCCATATAAAGGGAAGAAAGGACAGATTCTCGATCGGAGATATTGTCCAATGCATGGATACTTCCATTGTTCTCACCTCAAAGACCGGTGGATTCACAGTACAAACGCGAAGATCCATCATTGCCAGGTTCAATGCTGCTGCCGGATGGGGTATCTTTTCTGTTGATGGAACTCCTCTTCGAGAGATGACCTCCGCTAATCGAGTCACTGTGCTTGATGTTTCCGATCCAAGATTGGGTGATGAGAAGAGAAGTCTGATCACAGGGGTTATTGCTCGGAAAGTACTTTCAGCCAGGATATACTCGGCAAGGCTGGAGGAGAGAGAGATATACGATGAACTTGACCCAGATCTTATTCCGGTAACCTGGCTCTTGATCGACGAAGCGCACATAATCCTCCCACATAATAGACAAACTCCTGCCACAGAAGCTCTGGTCGAATATGCAAAACAGGGTAGAAGGCCAGGATGCGCCCTAATCCTTGCAACCCAGAGACCTGCTTCTACCTCAGATGAGATCCTCTCTCAGGTGGACCTTCTGATAGGGCATAATCTGGCTCTTGAAGATGATATGACAGCCCTTAGGAGAAGGGTTCCTGCAAAACTACCATCCGAATTCGCAAATTCCGATTTCATCAGAGCAATTTCGGTAGGAACTGCCATAATGGCGGACCAGAGAACACAGCAGAGATCGTTCCTTCTGAGGGTAAGACCAAGGTTCTCTCACCATGCAGGTTCCTCTGCAATGCCCAGAGCATTCATCGAGAGACCACAGATCCCCTCTACCCCCATACCCGTTTCCGGATCCTACGACCTGGTCAGAGACCATTATAAGGTTGATAGACCTACTCCGTTTCCCGCAGAAAGTGAAGATACCGAGAAAGTATCCGATCAAATACAAGGTCCAAATGACCAGACCATGTTCGAAAAGATAGTATCATCAGATCCCGATATAGGAATAGTGAACGAACCGGAAAAAATGGGCAATGTTACACAGAGATCAACTGAAGAGGATCAAGAGACCTTCAAAGAACCATTTGAACTAGGTTTAAAGGATGGATCGCTCAACAGGTCCGATCTCCAATGGATGTGCCAGGTCATGGGAATATCCATGGAAGGATCTGATACAGATATTCTCTCAAGGATACTGGATCAGAGTATCGTAAAGGATGAGATCGAACAGGGGCATTCTGAAACAGGGGAGCGACTTGCATACCTGATGGGATCTGCAAGGAAAGAAAGACAGGAAAATGATAAACTCCTTGAAAAGATCGACATTTTGGAGAAGAAGCTTGAAGGAAAAACAAGAAAAAAGAAGAAGATAAAGGGAAGAGGGATGGTCCTTGAATGGGAAGGTAAGAAGAACCATCCGGATGTGGAAACATTGGTTAGAGAGGTCCAATCCGTCAAAGAGGAATTGGAGGTTACTAAAAATAGAATAGCACCGACATCCGATCCCGCACTTATTGAACTCCTCAAAAGGATGGAAGAGGAAAGAAAAGAGAACATGAAAAGGCTCGAGTTGATGGAGCATGTATTGAGAAAGGAGCTAAATGATATTCGGAAGGGATTGAAACAAAGACAAGTCTCAAAGGAAATGACACATTCGAATGATGATTCAAGCAAAAGCCCATCTTCAAGTATCAAAAGAAAGGAGAGAACCCTTCCTCCAGTGGAGAAATCACCTATTGTGCCGAAAAAGAAGGTGTTGAAGAAAGGAAAGAGTGCAGTTGCAATATCACCTATGATCGGAAAAAGGACGGCATCAGAATCAGCAAAAAGGAACCTGAAAAGAACATTCCTCAGAGGACCCAAGGAGATGATAGAATCGATTATTCCATTGTATTTGCCCATATATCGCTTTCTTATTAGATATAAAGGTAACATCATAGTAGGAAAAAAGGAAGGGGATCTTTTCATTGACGGGATACTTGGGGAGATCTTATGCGGAGGAAGGAGTGAACTGGGAAGATCCAAGGGATTGAAAGATCTTCTAAAAATGACGGATCTCGAGACACGGGTCTATAGAGGAATAGGTAATGGAAAAAGAGAAGACCTGCAGATATCCAAGAAAGCATCTGTTCCTTTGAAGGAGACAAGGAGGGCGCTTACCTCTCTTCAGAAAAAGGGTATAGTTGACGTCACTTCCCTTGAAGGCGAGATCAAGATATATTCCATCAGCACTGAAATTGATATACCCAGAAGGTCTTGGTGCAAGGACCCTGGCCTTGACCCAAAGGTTCTGAATGGGATAGAAGAAGCATTTATAGAACCGATCATCTCGCTGAATGAGGCTGAGAGGTTGGTCCATTTTTTATCGGAGGATATTTCCATAATTCAGAGTGATATCATAATGTATCCATTCTATGTGGCCTCTATTGTTGGTGAAGGAAGAGAAAGGTATGTTGCTGTTGACGGTGTTTCTGGGAAAGTCGATAATGATCTGGCTCCAGCCCTACAGAAGGTTATCGGATCGTTGAATAGGAATTGATGATTTACCCAAAAGGTTTTATTGGAAAAAAGGCTGGTCCCAGTTACCTGTTTGGTTGGTGAGAACGTTTGGCAAAGAGAAGAATGGTAAGACCCGAAGCAGAAGACGAGGAGGAGGAGGAAAAGAAGGAGGAGCATAAAAAACATGCTTTCAAACCTCCCGAATTTGATGAGACAGAGTTCCTCCAGACAGAGAACAGGTCAGCCAAGCTAATATATATCTCACTGGCAACAGCGCTTGCGGCAGGTATTGTGACATTTGGTATCATGACCGGACTTCATATGTTCGGTATGGGAGGGGTTTTTGTAATCCCCTTGATTATCCCCGTGATCTTTGCAGGTGTAACAGTATATCTTTTTTCCAGGTTTGGTATAGATGTGAGGAACCTTGAATGGAAGAAATGGTTGGAGAATGGTTTCATGTATGTGGTTGCATGGTTCGCTGTGTGGCTTGTATCAATGAATCCACCGTTCTCAGATTTTGCAGACCCCCTTGTTTCAGAGCCTTTAATCGAGATCGAGGTTGGATCAGGACAGACATTCCATTACATCGGTGATACCATGTTCGTAGATGGGACGGAGCAGGAATACAGTTCCATTTCGAATATTGAGGATGTATCCAGAATTCACATATATACCACCATTACAGACAACTGGGACCTCAAGAATGTTGATATTTCGGTTGAATACAGTGTTGAAGGTTCAACCCGGGTCATTGAGGAAGGTTCAATGCTGAACCTTTCGATCGTCAAGGCCAAAGAGAATCTGGACGTTCCGAAGAATATATCAAGGGCTCTGGATAACGAATGGTTGATCACCAATGATGATGTCAGGAAAGAGAAGATGTATATCGTATCAATGGTGTTCGACAATCAGACGGACCTTGACCTTTCCGATGGTATCACGTTCACGATCATCTTCAAGGCAGAGGATACTCGTAACAACGATGTAAGAAAAGAACTATCGATTAAGATAACATCTTGATATTCATTTGATATTTTTTGGCCAAAAAATAAATACACATGCTCTGCCTGGTAAGGTAGTATGGGTTTTCCTTTACGTTTCGGGTTGGGATCTGATGGTTGATAGAAAAGCATCCAAATTGGTCATCGACGAAGAAGAGGATGATGATTGGGACAATTGGGAGGAGGAAGAGGAAGATGAGATCATCGATGACGAGGATGATGAAGATGAAGGATCTGAAAAAAGTAAAGATCGTTCAAGTTCCAAGAAAAGGTCTCGATCAAAAGGAAATACCGTAAAAAGAACAAGAAAGCCAGGTGGATTCAGGGAGGCTATGGAGCATCCCGGTCTAAAATGGTCTGTTAGGATATTCATTACACTTCTTGTGGTATTCCTCTTGTTTGCCCCATTGGAACCACTTCGAAATTTAAGAGAGGCTACAGGTATTGATTCTCTTAAGAACCTGATGAGACCATATAGAACATTCCCGGAAAGAGTGGATGTAACCATGGAGGTCTCTTTCGATCTCAGTGTAAAATACGGTGCAGCAGATGAGATAGATATTCAAGTTGCCAGTCCTTTTGATATTCCCCTTGAACCAGATTCTGGTAACAGAACGTTCATTGTTCAAGATGTAAAGAATATTGTCATGACCCCGGATCCCACCAGACCCCTCCAAGATTTCAACAAAGAATATAATTTCATCTCAGGATGGAATTATTACAACGTGGTTCCAAGCAACTACCAGTTCAAATCTATTTACGAAGTTACTCTATATACACATGAATGGAAATTGACAGAGGATGATTCTGGAACAGTGGATGACATTCCCCAAGCATATAAGGACAAGTACCTTGGAGATGACTGGCCTGTTTTTTTTAACGGAGTTCAGAGGGATCAAGACCAGGACGGTAAACCAGATCTCTATAGGTATCATCCATCCGATCCTATGATCTCTTCCATAGCCGAATCATTGACAAGGAATGAAGAAACCGTACTTGGAAAGGTCAGGGTGATCTATGAATGGATCGTGGACCATTTCAATTACACTAATCCGGAACAGAGGATCAGAGATTCCAATCTTTACTTCGATCTTCCGAAATGGCCCACGGCATGTATAGCAGATTGGTATGGTGATTGTGACGATCAATCACTCCTGATGGCTTCTCTTTGCAGATCCGTGGGGATCCCTGCCTGGTTAGAGATCGGTTATCTTTACGATCAGGTTAAGGATGAATGGGGTGGACATGGATGGTTCAATGTGGTCATCCCCCTGAAGAACTCTGAAACTCCTTTCGTTGTTGCACCGATCGATCCAGTAAACAGTGAGTTCTTATTCAGAGACCCTTTCAGGATAACGGATTGGATCGATAACGGAAGTTATATTGTGAACGATGAAGGTAAGACGTTGTACAACTTGGATGATTATTACAACTTCTTTTCCCTTAAACGCCCTAGCTTCGTAGATGTGGATATAATCTCATCGTTCAGAAGCGTGAACTACGAGGAACATGGTTCCATTAAGAAATACGTTGACCAGAAGGTAGAATCAGGAAATCTACAGGGAACTGAACAGGGAATACCTGAACTCCCATCCTTAAATCCGCTTTTAGTGCTTCCCGTCCTATTCATATTCATAGCAATTCCCACAAGGAGACTCTTTCTGAAAAGGGGTTCATAAGAGGGAATCTTTAATCCCATGATCCCATTCAAGTCCATGGAACACAGGATAGAACTTGACGGATGGAAAAGCGGCATCAGATTTTCAGCATGCCATATGTTGTTGAAACACGATAAATGCTCCAGACTTCACGGCCATTCCTACTGTATACATCTTAAAGTTCACGGAAAGATAGATGAAAACAGCATGCTACTTGATTTTGGTAAGATCAAGGGTTATTTGAGGGAATTCGCCAAGGAACTGGACCATATGACCCTTATACCGACCAATAATGATGAGATCATTATTGTGAAGGATGAAGTCCAGGGAATTGTCCATGTGGATATGTGCGGAAAGAAATATTCATTCCCTTTACCCGATGTTAAATTACTTCCCATTCCTACAACAACTGTTGAAGAGATGTCAAAGTATCTTCTAGGGAAACTTCTGGATGGGTTCGTTTTTCCATCCAATATTTCAAAGGTTGAATTAGGTATTGACGAGGGAATGGGTCAGGGAGCTTGGGTATCTAAGGAAATGAACGGAGAGTAGTATGAATGAAGGCTGTTGTGCTATTGAGTGGAGGTCTTGACTCTTCTACTGTGACCGCCATAGCCAAAGAGAAGGGATACGAGATCCATGCCCTTACCATGATCTATGGTCAGCGTCATGATCGTGAGATAGAAAGCGCAAGGAGGGTAGCGAAATATCTCAATGTGAAGGAACACAGGATCACTGAACTTCCACAGGGAATGTTCTCAGGTTCCTCTTTAACATATGATTCTGAAATACCCTTGGAAAGGGACGTGGATATTGTAGATAGCATACCGTCCACATATGTTCCAGCAAGGAACCTTGTTTTCCTTTCCATAGCTGTCAGCTGGGCAGAATCACTTGATGCAGACGCTGTATTCATTGGAGTGAACGAAGTTGATTATTCAGGATATCCTGATTGCAGACCGGAATTCATCGATGCTTTTCGCATTGCCCAGAAATTTGCTACGAAGAGGGGGATCGAAGGACGGCAGATCGAGATAATAACTCCCATTATTTCCATGACCAAAGCTGACATCATAAGGGAAGGTAACAGACTTGGTCTGGATTTCGCATTGACCTGGTCATGTTACAGAGGTGGAGAGAAAGCCTGTGGGAAATGCGATTCATGTAATTTTAGATTGAAGGGTTTTATAGAGGCTGGATCGAAGGACCCGCTGTTGTATGAGGAATGAAAATGACCCTTTACATTAATGAGATATTCACATCTGTTCAGGGAGAAGGTATCCATACAGGCCTGGTTACCACCTTCATAAGGCTTGCAGGGTGCGATCTACGGTGTACCTGGTGTGACACACCATATTCTCTTTCCACTGAGGACGGCCTTCCCTTGTCTATTGAGAAGGTTATGATGGATACCATGACCTTTGGTTCATCCATTGTCTGCATAACGGGAGGAGAACCTCTTGTGCAGAAGGAGACGGTTTCCCTTGTGGAAAAACTGTTAAAAGAGGGATTTAAAACAGATATTGAGACAAATGGTGCCCAAGATGTATCCATCCTTCCTTTGAAAGAAAAAGGCCTTTTTCTTTCCGTTGATGTAAAGACACCTTCATCAGGAGAGTCCGGAAGTTTCCTTATGAAAAATATAGATAATATGAGGAAAGATGATCAATTGAAATTTATTATCAAGGATGTAATGGATCTGGATTTTACTTTTTCTTTTCTGCAAACATATCTACCTTCATGCAATATTATCCTTACTCCATGTTCAAATGAAGGTGGAAAGGTCATCGTAGAGAGATTGATATCATTGCGTCGTGAGGAAATGGATGGGTCTTTCAAGAATGTACTCAATAGAATAAGAGTTATGATCCAGACACATAAGATTCTGTGGCCGTCGGATGATAGGGGTGTCTGAAGGTTGATTATCGGTACATTGACCTTGTGAGTTCGAGGATCTCTTCTTCGGATAGTTCTTCCTCAATGACCCTTCCATGTTCAGATATCATCGCGGAATTTCCCTGAGGGTCCTCTAAGATGACAGAAAAGGACCCATCCTCCTCCGGATGTCCGTCCATTGCTGTTTCTATCCTCTTCATGAGGTCACTGGTCCTTTTCATTCTATCCTGGATATCCACAAATTCCTCACTTCTATCGGTGAGGTCCCTCTCAACTTGAAGGAGAATGCCGTGGACCCTGCTAAGGACACCTTCAACATTGGTTATATATCCTTCATGAGCACTGCCAGGTTGTATTGTGATCCCCAGTTCAGGGATCCTTATGGTTGAGGTTGAAGACCTGATGACCCGGATATCGAGATCTTCTTTCGATGTTATCTCGACCGAGAATCTGGATGGAGGCCTGTTGTCCACAGGCATTACATCTACCGATCTGTAACCGCAGGAAGTACAGATCATTGTTGAGATGACCACATTCCCGAAATGCGGGATCGCAATCTCCTCGGTATTTATCTTCAGTTCACCAACCCCGCAAACAGGGCAGGTAAGAACGGGTTCTTCTCCCATCTGAATCATCAACTTAAAGTCAGCTCATATTCTGTTCTTCTGGAGCCTCTTCATCTTCTTCTTGTCGATGGAATAACCTTTGGGTGCCACGATCAAGAGGTTCTGTGATATTCCAGCAATATCCCCCTGGATATCCTCAACGACTCTCTTGAGTTCCGTGATCGTCCTCTTGAGTTCAAGATCATCATTGGCTATCGGGGTGAAATCAAGTACCAGAATATTTCCCTCGTATACAAGGTTCGAAAGTTCCGGAATCTGTCGGTATCCATCTATATCAGCGAACTTGATGAAGGGACCTCCGGACTTCCTTGCCGTCTCCGTTGCACCGCCTTTGAGGAGTCCAAGATCGATATAACCTCTTCCCATTCTCATTTCATCAGCCGGGTATTCCTCCTCAGGTTCTGCTCTCTTTTTAAACCAACCCATCTTCTATCCCTCCATGTTTGGAACCATATCCTTGCTTTGAGGGGATTTAGCTCTATTATTAAATACTTTATCCCCTCCTAACTGTAATTATCGTTTTATCTGGAATATCTGGCCGAAATTACTTTCGGATAGAAGCATCCCATTAGAACTCTATTTACGTATCCGGGAGGTCGACCTCAGGGTGTGATCGTTGTTCAATGGTTTCTTCTGGTTCCGGCACCGTTTCAATGGGTAAAGACCCCATTAGTGCTGGACCTGAATGCAGCAATGGATCTTCCGGAAGTTCATAGTCCCCTCCGGGAATTTCCTCCTTGGGTATGTTCAACGGCTGGAAGATCTCATCTATCCGATCAAAATTATCACCGCATTGATCTGTTTCATCCACTTCAACACAGGAATAATCAATATTTCGGTCAAGGTCGGAACCTGTTTTCTGGATGAACTCATCCATGGACTTCTTTGAAGCTTCTATTGCCTCTTGTCTCTGCTTTTCCAATTCCTCTTCCTGTTTCTTCTCTTCTATCCTTTTGAAGAGGAAGAAACCTCCGACTACTAGGCCAATGATCACCAGGATAATCAGGGCTATAAGTATGAAGATGAAGGGAGAGGTACTCTCTTTATCATTCTTGATCTGAACAGTTACCGATTCAATATCAGAATATACCGCACCATCCCAGCCCCTTACCTGGATCAGGTATTCACCATCCTTGTATTCATTGGTATTGAGATTGTATGACCATCTCCCCTCTGAGAACAAGCCATCCACCCACTCGCTGTCCCCCACCTTCACTTCAACGGTCCTTATTGAAGAAGGAGTAAGTACCAATTCACCACCGATCTGAACCTTTCCTTTCAGCGTCTGGCCATCCTTCAATCCCTGTATCTTGAAGGTCCAGTATCTCTGGGACCTTTCCACAGAAAGAGTATAGTTATAATAGATAACGAAAACAGTTGATGACAACTTGATAGAAAGGTTGAAATCACCGATCTGGTCCACATCAGGTATCCAGGTTAGGTTCTGGACGACATCATTGTATTCGAGTCCTTCGGGTCCTTCTACCAGTTCTACTTCGATCCTGTTCTCCTCCGCATCAAAGACATCAAGGTGGAATACCCATTCCTCTGTATCGAAAAGAGCTGTTCTTGGATTAGTTCTGAGTATTGGTGATGAATCAGTAAAGGAAGTGTTCAAAGAGAATTTCAAGTCTGTGGCGTGTCCGTCCACATCACGTGCTCTAACGACGAACTCTATAGGGAAAGGGTAATGCTGGGGAGGTGTCCAGGTGAAATGACCTGTCTGAACATCGATCCCGGCTCCTTGTATCGGGAAGACAATGATATATGTCACCCGGTCACCAATATCAGGGTCGATCGCTGAAAAGTTATAGATGAATGTAGTTCCCACGAGAACCTTCGTTGAGGGATTCGGAGGTTGGGTTAGGAATACTGGGTTATCAGGTTCATCCTTGATCTCAAGTGGGAATGTATAGGACCTTTCATCGGTACCATCAGAGAGTATGACGGTGAAGTTAACGAATCCTACTTCCCATTTGTTAGGTTTCCAGGAAATGGTCCCTGTCGTATAATCTACAGACATATTGATGGGACATTTTGAGTAATCTAGTGTGATATTGATCTCATCCCCCTCATCGTCGATCTTGGAAGGAGAGAAGATAAACATACTGTCCTGATAAACAAATTCACTTGGTGTCTGTAGAAGGGCAGGAGCATCATTTACCTCATCCACTACTAATTTGATATTGGAATAGGTCAACCTGCCTCCAAGATAATCATCAACTGAGAGGATAAGACCCATCTCTCCTGACCAGTTCTTGCCCATATCATCGGTCTTGTTTGTTAGGTCAACACCAAGATACCTATGTTGGGTAATATATACATCAACGAATTTCTTTTTCGAATCCTCAACTCCAACTGAGAAGTTGAGGTATGGATCAGATGTTACATTATCTGCAAAGATGGTGTAGAGATCTATGACCTTATCATCATGGGAATCCTCAGGAACATGAATTTCCTCCGGATCATACTCTACATATGGTATCTCATCCACTTCTACATCAATGGCTTCAATCCTGAAATTTCCAGGTGTCTTCGCTGTTACAGAAAGTGGGACAGGTATGATTTTTTGACCCTCAATTACTTTCATCGACTCATCGAAATTTAAAATGAAATGGTTCATTGCAACTTCCAGATCTTCAAAATCAACGGTCTGGTCGTACCTGAAATCAAAATTGGTCAGATTGAAACTATCCGACCCCTCCAATGTGTCAGCGGCAATGGAATCGAATGTTAGATCAAGATAGACAAAACCCTCGAAATCTGAAGAGTAATCAGAGGTTTTGCTCGAGAGATAGTTGTTGATAATAGTTGAAAGGTCTCCCGATCTTACCGTACCTGATAATTTATCACCAGGAAAGGTCCATATGGTGTTTGTATCTATCTTAAGCATTGGTTTATTATCTGTCAATGAGTCTATATCGTAGTATTCATAAAGCGAAACCTCTCCGGGACCAGTAGAGGATGTTCCAGAGAACTGTGGAGAACCTATGATGATATCCGCAAACGGATCGGGGAATGAGGTCCCTCGTAGATTGGCAATTCCGACAGAATGACCGAACATATCACTTGAAGGTCCAGTGTAAGGGATCGATTTCATTGGATTTGAACTGGCTCTTTTCATTACAAGAACAGATGATTGCCAAGAGGATGTTCCAGGTGATCCCACTATGATTTCATTGAAATTGTCATTATCCAGGTCTCCTGAAGAGAAACCTGTTCCGAATCCCTGAACAGGAACAGCTGGAACAAGTTCCTGGTCCAGGACAGAATCCGGAGAAGGTCCCCCATCGTAAAGTAGGATGGAACCTGCTGATTGAGTAGGCACTCCAATACCTAAAGTCCCTACACTCTCACCTGTATCTCCCAGAAATTCTATCTTGCCGAATTCGGATGCTCCAGAGTCTCCCAAGGGGTCGATGGTAAGGTCTGATATGAGGTCCCAATCTTGATCACTTAGGAATATTCGGACATTATCGTCCGAGGATATGATCAGATCTTCAAATCCGTCGGAATTCATATCACCTGCAGTAATGTCACTGCCAAAATGAAGCTCTCCCATTGTTCCATTCAAGACGGTTACAAGGGTAGCGGAGGTGCTGGTGATCTCGAACATGTAAACAACACCGACTCCTCCATTGGCATCCGGTGCACCAACGAACAATTCTTTGTTCTTGTCCTCGTCGAGGTCACAGACCGCAACCGAAGCTCCAAATCCTTCCCCACTATTGTTCCCGATTAACTTCACATCATGTGTGGATTGGGAGACACCAGGTGAGTAGGAGAATGTCTTTACAGTTCCATAATTGCCAATTTCATCGTTTGGCGCTCCAATAGCAACAGCATTACCAGCTGTATTCGAATACTGGAAGACAGGGGAGATCGAACTCCCGAAATAGGCCTTTGATTGTGTTGTTGAAGCGAATAGCACAGGATTTTTTTGAAGGGGATAAGAAAGATGATAGACCCTTCCTGCATCCACATTATCATTTGGCGCTCCTACAAGTACCTCGTCTATCCCATCTCCGTTGGTATCTCCCAATACCTTAATCAGTTCTCCGAAATGAGACCCTGAACTTGAAAGGTTCGTTTTTGTGATATTGAACTCATCTGATCTCTGTGACCCATTGATGTCTATTGTGGCCTTGGTCAAAGTTGCATTCTTGGGAAATGCGAACCTTAATTTCACCGGTCCACCCATTGTTTGAACGGCACTGAACACCGACCCATCAGTTGTCTGATAATTCCGTCCCCAGTCCCCCTGGTATACGAGTTCTTCATTGTTGAACTCATATTCCCTGACTCCCTGAGCAAAATTGATCACCACATCTTTTGGATAATCCCGTCCGTCCTCAGTGAATGGATGAACGGAAACGGACATATCCGCGGAAATTACAGTGGCTCCTTCGGGAATTGGATAATAGAAGGAATTATTGAACTTCTTGGTCTCTGTGATCGGGATAACGGACCCAACCTTCATCTGCAGATCCTCTTCTCCGTCCCTGGATGGTATATTTTGCCGTTCTTCAGTTCCTATTGCGAACAAATTCAGAGTTCCCGGAACAACAAGAAGCAGGGTCAAGACAAGAATGGTTGTCATCTTAAAGGCTTTCATCATGGGCACCCTCTTTGAGGTAGGATGGCCGTCGCTATGACATAATCTCTATTTATTCTTTCCAATTTTCCGTGACCAGTAGGTTTATCAAGTCAGGTCCGATGCACTGCATGGTGCTAACATGAGGATGAGGCTCCAATGTATGCCATGCTTCCTAAGACAGGCTCTCATGGAAATGGACGGTTCGAAAATGTCCGAAGAGAGTATGGACAAGGCGATGCGGGAGGTCCTTCTTGTTCTATCAGATATCGATTTCGATCTTCCTCCCGTAGGTGTTTCCCTTGTTCTTCATAGAAAATTGATGGAGTATGGTGTCGCTAAAGATCCTTACCTTTCCCTTAAAAACCTCTCTACTAACAAAACAAAAGAGATCCTCAATGAACTGGAAAGTATGGTCGAAACATCAGGAGATCGACTTGAATTGGCAGCAAAGATCGCCATTGCCGGTAATGTTGTTGACTACGGAGCAGCCAATCAACTCGACTTAATGAAAACTCTGAAAAGTGCTATACAAAATGGAATGGGGGTGGATGATCATGAATTGTTCAGAGAGGAACTTGCAAAGGCGGAGACCTTGTCATATTATCTTGATAACTCAGGTGAAGTCGTCCTTGATGGTCTATTCATGCGTGAGCTCATAAGACAAAGACCCGGTTTGGTCATTAGTGCCTATGCCAAGAAGGTCCCCCTTCTTAATGATGTGACTATAGATGACTGTATCGAGGCTGGGTTGAACACAATTGAAGGTGTAAGATTGGAAGAACTCAGGGATGAAGGATGGGCATCACCGGAAATGATATCCTTGAATGGAGGTGATATCATCATTGCCAAAGGTCAAGGGAATTACGAAAGTCTTTCAGATATGAAGGGACTTTATTTCTTGCTGGTAGTAAAATGCGATTTGATATCAAAGGAGTTGGGAGCTTCCGTCGGCGAAATGGTTTTCAAGAAGTCATCCTGATACACCGATATGGTCGATGGTGATATATGGGGGGGTATACCTCCAGTTGGGAAAGGCAAAATCACCAATAAATGGTCCTTCCTTTTGATCCTGCTGACCGTGATCCTGTTCGAATGGGTTCTCTGGGCTACGTATCGTTATTTATCCCTCCCCATAATCGAGAGTGCTTTTACCAGACTGGGATTCTTTTTTCATATATTTGCCGCACCAATTATTGGACTCACTCCGATCCTTATATACTGGAAATTCGTGGCTCATGAGAAAGGTCCTCCATGGAGGTTCACAAAGAAGAACCTGTTCACTTCCATTACTGTTGGAGCAACATCAGCGGCCCTCCTAATGTTGGCATATCAAGTTGCCAACTGGTTTGTTCTTGTGATCTCCGGGCAAGCAGAACTTACTTCCGCTGCATTGATCTCCCTCTGGAGATCATCCATTGCAAACGGTGATATGGACTGGTTCATACTGATGACATTTACATTTTTCTTCATTGTTGGGCCGGTAGAGGAACTTCAATATCGGTCATTTCTCCAAGATCAGATAAGCAGGGCATTCACACCCGCAACAGGTCTACTGCTTGCATCAGCAATGTTCGCACTTTCGCATCTCCCCATTTACATCTTGATTTACAGACTCGAACCCATACAGGTCATGTTGACCTTATGCTGGACTTTCACAATGGGATCCGTCCTCGGACTTTTCTATTTCCAATCAAGGAATATCATGGGTCCAATAATAATGCATGGATTCTGGGATTGGGTCCTATCGGTCTGGGTCCTTGATGTCAAGGTAAAGGATTCATATTTTGATCTTGGGCATGCAACTGATGTCCTATGGTTGATCTCTCTGATACCAGTCTCACTTCTGATAGTCTTTTTCATCAATATCATGTATTCTTCTTTCTGGAGAGGTAATAGACCTGATAGATCATTCGGGATAGGGCCGATAAGGGGTCTTTCAAAAATTGCTGATAGGATCGGAGCATCACTTGCCAAAATTAGACCCATGAAGATCTTTAAAGGTTTGGACTCTTCTTCTCTGTCGTTAGGAACAAGGATCACCCGCTCAGTTCTATCTGTAGTAATTATTGCCTTGGTAACAATGCTTCTTTCAGCCCCTGGAGCTCTGATATTGAATGATGATATTGGTCTCGAAAGGACAGGACCTCCCTTTGATCATGAGGGGCTATCGACTCTTTCATTTTCCCAGGGTCTCTATGTTCAAGAGGGGGAAACTGTTGAGGTGAACATTCCATTAAATGAAACGTGGTCTCTACTATCGATAAAGGTGACCATATTCTGGATGGATGAGGATCCTGTGGGGCCAAGGTTCACCAACCTACCCGATATCTTCTCCTCGATCCTTGAGATCGATATGGAAGAGACTGATCCCCAGGGTCCTTCTGAATCAGGGTCCCTGATACATTCCTGGGATAGCGTGGAAGGGAACCTTTCCATCAAGGAGGCAAAGGTCCTGATAAAATGCGAATCAGCAGGTGATGAGACCCCAATTGTTGATCCGATCGGATTGAGAAGGAGAGCGGATGATGGAAATGATGTGACAGTATCCGTTCAGATCGGGTATTATGAGACTGTATATTATTAATAAAATAATCAAATAGAATTTGGTGTAGAGAGAGGGATTCGGTACAGCAAAATCCCTACAGGATTTCGCGTACATTTGTTCATAGTACAGATGTGATGAACAAATAACCAAGGTTCGAATCCCAAGGTTGACATTTGAACAGAAAGTGCAGGGAGAGGGATTCGAACCCACGAACCACTAAGGATCGGATCTTAAGTCCGACGCCGTTGGCCAAGCTAAGCTATCCCTGCAGATTATCAGAATTTTGGGTTACAATGCAGGGATACTATTTTAGGCCAACGGCGTCCCCTTTTAGCTTAAAAGAAATTAAAGGGGTTATGGCCAAGATGGGCTATCGAAGATGCCCTATCCGTGAACGAAATTCTCGAAGAGAATTGGGTTCTAAGCTATCCCTGCAGATAATCAGAATTTTGGGTTACAATGCATGGATACTATTTTAGGCCAACGGCCCCCTTTTTTATTTCCATACCTATCGAATCTTCAATAGTTTTTTAACCAGATTCTCAAGAAGTTGGATCTTGAGGAGGTTGGTATTGTGGAGTTACAGGACCTGGTTGTGCTTGCATTCCCGCCTGATCCGGTTGTGTATAATCTGGTTGAGGTGTGGACTCTTCAACTTGAGGTCCCGACACTTGCTGGGTGGTTGTTGTATCTTCTGATCTTGAGGTGCTTCCATACAAGTCATCGTATGTGAGATGATGCTCTTCATGGTCTCCTGAATGAGCATCGATCGTTGAAATGGGGACATCCGTGTATTGAGACATCATCTCCCTTCTTTCCCGTATCAATCTTTCCTCCCTCTCTGAATCACTTTCCTCTAAGATAGGGATATCAGTCTCTTCTTTCTCCATTTCCTTCTTTTTATTTGATTGAACAACGGCGATAATAACAATAATCACCATGATGATGATCACAACAAGGGCAAGTAAGATCCAAATAACAGCATTTCCCCCCGGGTCACTTGATGATTCCTCTGCTGGGATCTGAACGAATATCACCAATGATCTGGGTCCTTCACCCTTTTCATTTACAGCAGTGATACTATAATAATAACCGACTCCCGGCTTAACTCCTTCATCCACGAAATCCACACCAGGATCAAGTTCCATGATAAAGGTGAGATTATCCCTTTGCAGTCCTCTGTATATCCTATATGAAGATATCTCACTCCCACCGTTACTTGTGGGTCCCGTCCAAGTGATGACAATCGTTCCGTTCTTTGTATCTAGAACACCCACAGTATTCTTTGTGTCCAGGGGTGGTCCTTTTGGCATGATCTCAACGATCTCTGTGCTGTTACCCTCCAACTCAACATTGAACGCTGAGATCCTGTAATAATAGGTATTTCCATTCTTGAGGTTCGTATCATTATAGAATGTCTGCATTCCCACAACGGTTGCTACCACTGTTAGGGTTTCTCTTTCAGTTCCTCGGAAGATCTTGAAACCTTCGATTACACGTCCGCCAAAGAAGATTGGCTGATCCCAGGTAAGTTGGGCTGATCCGATATCTGCTACCACATTGAAATTTAGTGGAACGGTGGGTCTCCCAAAAGGTCTTCCAACAAGGGTTGGTGTTGCCAATCCCTCTCCTATTCTGGACACGATCGTCATTTCGTAGTAGTAAACGGATCCGACAACAACATCCTCATCATAAAATTGATTCTGGCCATAAGAGAGATTTTTGTATAATTCAAGGTTATCCTCTGAGGAACCCCTGTAAATAAGGATCTCATCATAATCATATTCACCGCTATAATCTGGTTTTGTCCAGGATAGTTTCACCTGACCTTCCAGATCTATGATCCTGAAGTTTTCAGGTACCTTTGGCAGTGGTTCTGGCCTTATAAGGTCGGTTATGGACCCCGGACCTTCCCCTTCGTCATTATACGCCCTTACCTGGAAATAGTGGATCAGATTGTTCTCAAGCCCGGTCAAGGTATATTCAAGTACATCACCCGCATCACCACCAAGGGCCATTTCCTCTCCGTGTTTGTTGAAATATATGTTGTATCCCAGGATAGGTGTTCCGCCGTCCTCTTCAGGGGCCTCCCAGGAAATGGTCACCTCCATATTTCCAGGTTCCAATGTCATGTTCAGAGGCCTCCCAGGTGTGCCCAAAGGAGTTTCCATTGTTGCTGAGGCGAGGTCACTTTCACCCTCGGAGTTGAATGCAGTTACTGAAAAATAGTATGATTGGCCATTTTCAAGTTCATTTTCCGTAAACGTATTCTCTGATCCTATGGTTGCCACATGTTCCAATGAGTTAAGGTCTATTCCACGATAGATCCTATGTCCCTGGATCATTGCACCGCCATCTTTCTCAGACAGATTCCATCTGAGGACAACCTTACTATCACCCTTTTCGGAGGTCAGATTGTAAGGAGCGGTCGGAACGGTTCGGGGAGTGATCATTCTCACATTGGTCTTTTTACCATCACCAGCAGCGGTGACGGCACATACTTGATAATAATATGCTATACCATTCTTTAAGCCATGATCAGTGTATGTCGTATCCATGCTTACATTGATCCTGATATCAATATGGTCATCATCCATACCCTTGAATACAGAATAATAAGTGATAGGTGACCCATTGGCATCATTTGGAGCCTTCCAATCTAAATGAACAGTTTCCGACTCATAAGAAGAAGTAAAATTCATGGGCGCAGAGGCAGGTCCCCTGGGTACAACAGGGATCGGAGTGGATGGATCACTTGATCCGGAATCATTGATGGACCTAACGCTGTAATAATACGTTTGCCCATTGACAACGGGATCATCAGTATATGTCTGTTCGAATGGACCCAGACTAGCAATTATGTTTGTAACAGACCCGGGGTCAGGACCCTTTAACACCGTGAACCCTACTAGATCGTTCCCTGTGAAACCAAGTGGGAAATCCCAATCCAATTTTACCATCTTGTCCTGTGGTGTTGCCGTGACATTTTCCGGGGGAGGTGGTAGAGATTCCCTGGAAGGAGTGGAAACTGCCGGAATAATGGCAGTGGTTACTAAAATCAGCATACAAGCGATGATCATGTTGTATCTATTTCTCATAGATCTCACCATCCTTACCGTAAGTGAACCGTTGGGTGAACATGAATACCTACGGACCTCTATCTGGTTACCCCTAAGGGCATGGTAAAATCTGCGGGCTAAGTCTTAAGGTTTTTGTATATTGACAGGATATGGGATACTTTTTCCAGTGTTTTTGAAAGAAAATGGATAGGCCCTCTTGAATTTCAATATCGATGAACAATTTATTATGCATATTCTACAGTAATACATTGTACCTTGCGGTGTCTGGACAGGACCGTTAATTCGATATATTAAAAGATCATCCTTGGGATGAGTGATCGCCGGAAAAACAATTCCTTTTAAAGAGAAAAGACCGTTCAATCATCTGAAGCAACCGATCGATCGGACAGTCCTGGCCTTATCGGCAATTCTCCTTATGATAGCAATTCTACCCAGAATATTCCTTCCAGGGCATGATATATCTCCCAATGGTGTTGATGAAGGTATTCAGATAATGGCTGGAAGAATGATGGGGTACGGTTATGACCTCTACGACCAGATCAACAGTGTTCAACCTCCCGGAATGCTTTTGATATATGGTTTGATCGACAATTCCCCTTCCTTTTTCAGGCTCCTCTCATCCATGGCCTCAATATTGATCATTGGGATCGTTATGTTCGCATCCGGCAAAGCTGGAGGTTGGAAGTCAATGATAGCTTCCGGATCCTTTATGATGATAGACATAATGTTCCTTCTGGAGTCACGACTTGCCTCTCTGGATATGTTCTGCTTATTCTGGTCAGTAATAGGCATTGCATTGCTGATCGCTTATAGAGAGACGGGCAACAGAGGAATATTGGCAATGTCCGGTTTGATGATAGGGATCTCCTCTATGGTAAAACTTTTCGGAGTGATCACATTCGGGGCTGTGGGTATAATTCTCCTCTTGGACCTTGTGAAGCATAAATGGAGTCCAATACCTTTTATAAATTCTTTAAAGCTCCCACGAAGAGGGGATCACAATATCGGTTTTTCGGATCTTGTCATATTTTCATCAGGCTTTTTTACGGTCATTATTGGAATCATGATATATTTTGGTCCGATGGAGGTCATAAACGGCACTATTCTGAACCAGATGCACAGACCTATCGCACCTGTTTCAATGAAGTTTTCTCAGTTCCTCAAATATTTCCTGCCGGTTGTTCCAACAATGTTCTTCTTCTTCATAGGCGTGAAGGACCTATATAAGAGGAGAGAAGGTGTCGTAGTCATCATCGGATCTATCTTCTTAGTATATTTTCTGATGCAGGCAATGACATTCGATCATCATCTGATCTTTCTTTCTCCAATGTTGGCACTTGGAGCTGGATTGGGGACAAAGAGATTCCTTAACAAACTAAGTAAATTTGGTCATCCTGGATTAATTGCATTAGCAAGGATCGCGCCTGTCCTTTTGATAATTGCTGCATCCTCCGTGGGTTCCGGTTTGATACTGCATGTTCATTATAGAGGTGAACCTGCTCAGGAAAAGATTGCCAGATTCGTCGAGGAAATAACTCTCCCGGATGCATTTATTATATCTGGAGACCCACTTATTCCTGTCCTAGCTAATAGAAAAGTACCTCCATCGATCGTGAATGTGGCAAAGATACAATATCCTGATATTACATCCGACCAGTTGAATGGATCCCTTATCGAATATGGTGTAGAGGTCGTAATTATTACCTATCACCTTTCTGAGATGGAAGGGTTCAATTTATTCGTTAGTGAGAACTTCAATCTCAGAGCTCATATAGCTGACAGACAAAATCCGATCTCAGATGATACTGTTTATTACAAGATCTTTGTAATCAAAGACTCTTCTGAACTGGTCTTATCCCCAGATTGGAGATCAAAGATCGTCATACTGAAATAGGGTTCCTATCGGCATATTGGAATTCAGAAAGTTTTTCTATTTCACATCAGTTAATAGAGTGGGGATGAATTGAAAGAAGTAAGTGCCAATAATAATAAGAAAGAGAGCATGACAAAGGAAAGGAATGATCTTATAGATAGTGGTGATCGAATAATGACCAAAAAAAACTACCTTAAGGCACTTTCTTGTTTTGAGGAAGTTACGGATCTGGATCCAACTTATAGAACAGGATGGTTGCGTAAAGGTGATGCTTTAAGATCATTGAGAAGGTTCAAAGAATCTATCAATGCATACGATCATGCTTTGGTCCTTGACCCAGAAATGGCTTTGGCCCTTGAAAGGAAATGAATGGCGTTCATGATGCTGAAGGAGTATTCTGAAGCCCTAACTTGTTTTGTTGACTCTTTGAAGATCTCACCCAATAACAGGGAGACCTGGTACCTAAATGGTCTTGCAAATCCATGTCTGGGTAATTTAAAAGATTCTCTTGATTGCTTCAACCATGCATTGCATATCGACCCCATGGACAAGGTATCTTGGAAGGGGAAAGCAGATGTACTTTTTTTTATGAGTAGATTTGAGGATTCACAAAAAGCTGTGCAAAAAGCTCTGGATATCGATCCATTATATTCAAAGGCCCTGAAATTGAAAGGATCGATCACTATTGAAATGGAAATGGTGGAAGGATCATCCAATGAAAATCTTGAGGAACTCGATGAGTTGGAAGAATTCAACAGTTGATCTCATTCTTCAATACCTGGCTCCAGATGGACCAGGTCTAAAACGAGCTCATATGAATTGCCAGGATCGTTAAGACCTACCAAACCGATCCCTATTGATGGTGTCCAGTCACCTGCATTTATCAAAGTGACCTCGATGGTGAAATTGCCATTTCTGAAACTGCCCTGGATCTCAGAGTTATTCAACTCATGGCTACCGGTCAATGTCCCACTGCTTCCGTCCGATATTGCAAGAACGGTAGAATTTCCTTCAGGGGATAGGACCCTCACAGAAAACTCATCCGGTTGATTATCATATCTTCTCAACCTTGGTCTTCCAGGAGGATCTGTATCATCCTTCCATGTTAATCGGTAACTGAAGGATTTCAGGACCCTTTCCTCAGTATTTTCAATGGTCATCTGGGATGAACTACCTTCGTTGAGATCGCCTGGCATGTTGGATTTTGTTTGGATCTCAACAAAATCCCTTAACTCCCTTGGAAGGTCTTTTCCCGAGTTTCCACTAGAGCCTATAATGCTCAATATTTCAGCTTTCCCAAGCATGTTGGTCCCAGCTTCTGCATTGAACACCAGATAAGTGAGGCCAATAACAAGGAAAACAGACACCCAGGAAGTGATCTTCTTGTTCTTCACGAATATGAGCTCATTGATGTTGTGGATGATTTCTCCAATATTCGACATATTCAGGGTTGTTTTCCCAGCCATGCTCATACCTAATGAGAGTTAGGGCTGGATTCATATTATATTTTGTGGTTAGAGGATGGGGAATTTCTCATCAATGGTTTTATCCAAGGACTGGTTCGGATAGGTTTTTCTATTAAATCAGCCTTCCATATTCGTTGATGGGGTGAGACCTTCATGGACATTATACTGATGATCCTTATTGGGTTCGTACTGCTCGCTGCCGTGATTGCCATAATTTGGTTCATCTCGAGACAGCAAAGAAAGCAGGTGGAGGCGATTGAAGAGGAACCGAGGAGAAGGGGAAGAGAAGAGTTCATTCCCTTTGATGAAGAGGCTGCAGAGGTACTTCAGAGAAGGATCGTAAGGTGCTCAAAATGTGAGGAAGAGGTTAGTCCTTTCGATGAGGAGTGTCCCCATTGCGGAGCAAGATTATCAGTGGGCATCTATGAATGCTCCGCCTGTGGAAGGGAAGTGGATCCAAGAGATAAGGAATGCCCTCATTGTGGAGAGAATCTACTTCCAGAACCCTATGTGTGCCCGAATTGTAACAAACCTGTCGAAGCGGATGCCAACAAATGTGATAGTTGTGGTTCAAGATTCTGGAGCCCTATATTGCTAGAAGAGGTGACCCAGAAGAAAAAGAAATGGAAAGAAGAACCGGAACAGATCCCCTCTGAAGATCAGGATGCCGATAGACGACCTATCAGAAGAAGGTCTTTAAGGTAGATTGAGATCTAAAATACCCATAATCATCATTCTTAACTATGCGAATAGGTCTTTCGCTAATGGGTCAGAATTAAGATCTTATCTTTATATCAAATGCCATCATGGATTGGGATGGGGAATAATTATGCACTTCCCTTACCCCAGCTGTTTCAAGATCCTTACCTATGGATCTACCGACATCCAAGATCGAATGTATGTGTTCCAATATCTTTCCTTCATCAACAATGGAATAAAGATGTATCATACCTTCTTCCATAAGATCAAGTGCAACATCAAGATAATCCTTTGCACCATGTGGCAAGTTCATTATTATTCGATCGAATGGACCCATTCCCTGAGGAGCTTCTCTGGCATCTCCTAAGAAGACATCAACAGTATCCTCCAGGGAATTTAGTCTAATATTGTTCTTAAAAAAATCGACGCAGTCGGGATTAAGATCTATTCCGATCACCTCCTCAGGATCACCATGTCTTGCAATAGTAATTGAAAAAGGTCCTACACCTGCAAACATGTCCAATATCCTCCCATTTTCTGTTAGTTGGGCGATCCGCATTCTTTCTGATGCTAGTCTCGGGGAAAAATAGACCTTTCCTGGATCCAATCTGAATCTGAGGTTATTCTCAACATGGACCGTTTCAAGATCATCAGAACCGGAAATGACCTCGAGGTCCCTGATGCGAAATTCCCCCCTTACTCCCATATCAAGTGCCACGGTTCTTAAATTGCGTTTTGTCTCCATAAGGGCATTTCCTATACGATCCCTATATGGAAGTAAAGGGTCAGGAAGTTTTATGATGCAAATATCTCCGATGACATCAAAAGAAGATGGAAGCATTTCCTGAAGCTCCCTATCTAGGTCCAATAAGTCCTTGTAGGTCCTTGGAGGTCTTTCGACAAGTTCAAGATCATCAGTAATTATGACACCTACTTTCTCCAGACTGGTACGATCTCCTTCAATTTTTAGTGGTAATAAGACTGATCCATCTATCGCTTTAACCTTCAATTCAAGATTTAGAAGTCCTCTCCTTAGAAGTTCCCGACGTACTTTTTCAGCTTCACTTCTTTTCACCTTTAAACAGTCCGATTCCATCAAAGGGTCTAACAATTATCAATATTTAATCTGATAGGATATTTTTCATTCCAATTGTTACAGATCGCCTTTTGTAATGAGGCCATCTTCTGGAAGGGGCTCATCATCCAATTCTTCATCATATGTCCAATTCGGATCTTCTACCCATTCGACCTTTTTTATCATGAATTTCCTAAATAGAATTACTGATATCACAGTCACAAGAGCCATGAAAAGGAGTATAAAAATGACAAGAAACAGATTGAAAATATCGAAAACCCCTTTATCTGAAGTAGGATCCGTATCAATGCCAGGTTCTGTCAATGGGCCTTCATCTGTGGTGGAATTTTCAATCACCTCAACTTTTGTTGATCCAACTGAAATATATCCATGAATTGTTGATACCTCAGAAAGTACAGGGGTCGAATAAGAAAATAATGCGATCAAAGAGACCATAATGACACTTTTTATTAAAGACAATCCAATACCTCTGGGTTGATATAATAAAATATCTTGATAACTATTATATCTTTTTCTATTTTGATATTTATCTAAAAGATAAGAACGACTATTTTAAAAAATTTTCTT
This sequence comes from Thermoplasmatota archaeon, assembly GCA_965234725.1. GTDB lineage: Archaea > Thermoplasmatota > Penumbrarchaeia > Penumbrarchaeales > Penumbrarchaeaceae > Penumbrarchaeum > Penumbrarchaeum helgolandense. Next base: position 136,734 of record CBDDUX010000003.1, read on the forward strand.
GAGGATAATATGATACCTGTTAAGGTCTTATTCCTATTCCCCGACTTCATATATGTATTATAATGCCAATGTATTAAGAACAATAAAATTTCATAAATATATGTAAAAATCCGAATATTAGGCATAATATTTTAGAAAAACTTAACAAATATATTCATATTATCATATTTCCTAAAGAATATTATGATTAATGTTACATCTTAACATAATGTACATATTATACACTTCATGACGAATATGAAATGGATAATATATAGCAATGATTATGAGGAATATTAGATTGCAAATAGTGACATTTTATATAGCTATATGATTATAACTATGCTATGGAAAAAAATAAAAAAAATAGAAAAGAATCAGAAATGATAAAAAACTTCACGAATACGTGTAGAACAATGTCTACCAAAAGAATGTATAGAAGATCTGTTGAGATCTTCCTATATCATATCTATGATCATGATCAAGATAAAGATCCTGAATTCCTGGTAAAAAAATATTTGAAGGCAAAAAGAAATCATAGGAATGATTTGATCTCATTTATCAATTATTTAGAAGAACAGAATTATTCTCCAAAGACAGTGAATTTATATTTAGTTGGAGTAAAAGAATTTCTTTTCTATTATAATATTGAATTCACTCAATCTGATTTGAAGGTCATTAAACGGAGAAAACCAAAGTCTGTCAATATCAATAGGGATTTGCCAGTCACACCAGAAATTTTACACACAATTATTGATCATTTCAATGGTATCCAAGGAAAGGCCCTAACACTGTTCCTGGCTTCTTCAGGTTGCAGGATTAATGAAGCCCTATCTATTACCATAAAAGATATAGATCTCTCTCAGAATCCACCTAGAATCTATCTACGTGGATTAATCACAAAGAATCAATGTAATAGAACCACTTTCATTAGTAATGAAGCAAAAGAAGCCCTTGGAAAATGGTTAGATCTAAGAGAATCTTATATTGAGAAGAAAGTGAAGAATTACAAACATTTAAAAATTAATCCGGTTAATGATCATGTATTTCCTTATAATGAGAGAACTGCCCATTCTCTATGGAATACTGCCCTCAAAAGATCTGGTTTAGATAAAGAGAAGGATCATGGAACAGGCAGATTTCTTTATACCTTTCATGGTCTGAGAAGATTCTTCAAATCACAACTTACAGGTCACCTGGAATCTGAAATTGTTGAAAGATTACTTGGCCATGAGGGATATCTAAATGGATCATATTTTAGGATCTCTGAAAATGAAATGGCAGAAAAATATCTTGAAGTAGAGAATAGATTGGAAACCAAATCACTCTTGAAAAATGCCTCAAGAGTCAAAGAATTAGAAACAAGAGTGGATATTCTCCAATCAAGAAATGACGGATTAGAAAATATTGTGAATTCACTGAAAAATCAAAATAATGATCTAATGAAAATGTTCATTGAATTCAAAGAATTCCATGGTATTCCAGATAATCCTATTATCATAGGTAAAAAATCAGATTAATATTTTGGTGAGATCCTAACATTCAATCTGCCATATCCACTCATTAATCTACCATATATCTGGTTGACTTGTACTCCACCAATTGTCTTTTCCTCTCCAATATCCAATGGAAAAATCTTTGGTTCATTTCCACTTGAAATTATTTTTATAGAAATTTGGTGTTTTTTGGATCTGTTTGTGATTGAGACACCATGGCATTTTATGAGATTATCTTCCAATATATACCAATCTTTTTTCCCTTTTATACCTGGTACTGAATGGTAGTGATTCTTATCAATGATTTTCATTGTCATTTTAATCCTTTTTCCTGACTTCAATTGTGCCTAATGTTAATTCTTTAAAAATAGGTAACAAGTGCAATAACATTTCTGATTCCTTTGATCCTTTTTTTGATTCTTTTTCAAGAATTGGTGTGGCCAGATCAAATGCAATAATTCTGATTTTCCTAAATTTTTCGGCCATTTTTTGTCTTCTTTCAAACATTCATGAAACCCTCCTCAACTATAAATTTCAATCAATAATTCAGTTTCGTTTCCTATAGTTTCAAGCAAATAATTTAGTTGAAGAAAAAATTCTGAATTTTCAAAAATGTGTGTTTCGTGAGGCCTTAACAGATAATGAAAAATAGGCCAATGTGACCTATATGGATATATCCATACAGAGTTCTGACCCTCATTCTGGACCATGACACTACAATCTCTTTTTCCTTTGTTATTGAAAATCCTGGAATCCAATGCTGTTGCAGTATCAATGGTATAAGATTCTTTAACCATTTGAGATTCACCCTCACTTTACAACTTTTCTAGGTCTTGATTTGCTCAAATTCTGTATTTTCTTATCAATATCTTCATTAATGGCAATTGTAGTTCTTTCGACTGCTTTATTTAAAGGCTTATTCCTTTCGTAATATTCCTCACTCATACTGACACCTGGTATGCGTGTATTCCTGAGTTCTCTGTTGATTTTTTCTTCTCTTAATTTTTCATTTTGTAATTTTCTTGCCTTTATCCTTGACCATGCCAGACGCCTAGGACCAAAAATAGAATCTTGATCACTCAACAAAAATGGAACCAATGGATCCTGCAATCTAAAAGCAGAGAAAATTGTATTTTCTGCCTGATTAAGAATGGATTCTGCCTTTCTGTTGAATCTCTCTCTATCTGAGACCATTTATCTCACTCCTGGTCACTTTCTCTCTTGAGCTCATTAATAATGTCCTGACTGGTGTAATTGCTGGTTGGCCAATGGATTTCTTTGTCTATGCCACTCTCCATTTGTCTGTATATCCCTCTCTGAGAATTGAGAAGATCTCTTACACCTACTCCTCTTGACATAACTCTCCTCATTCTTACCCTAGCATTACCAAGATTTTCCAACATTGTATCACTCTCCGTCATTGGTGAGATCATTCTCACCTTCACCTCTCATGAATTGACCTCTCATATTGGATCTTGCAACATTGAATCTTTCGGCCAATTTATCAAATAGTGGTTTTTCCTGCTCCAGATCTTCTTTGGATTTTGGAAATTTTCTTTTGATTTTTTGTCTTGATCCTGGCCCTATACCACTAGAATATCCTGTCATGATTTCCTCCTCCTCCTCCTCCAGATTTTCTTCCAGATCTTCAAGATTTGGATTATCATTTGGCAATGCCATTCCAAATTTTTCTGCCATTGATTTGAATTTTTGCATTTCTAATTTGGTTTCTTCTTTTTTGTTGACCTTGTCAACTCGTGTCCGTTCATTATTTAGAAGACCCTGGACCTCATTAATCCTATCTCTGGATTTTGATCTCACCCTGGAAAATATTGTATTTCTTTTTTCTTCCTCTGTGATTGGTGCTGTGAGCAGATCATAGATTGTCATTTTACAACAACTCCATTTTTTTATTTTTTTATATAAATATAAATTGGTGTTTTTACTATATAAAATGACTTAATTATATAAATATAGCATAATGTAGAGACTATACATTACCCTATACCTTCATATATAATTTTCACAAAATAAAGAATAATTCTTATTTTTCTTAAATCAAATCTACCTTAACATGTCTGAAATTCCAAACTGCACAACCTACTGGACAATTCCAAGATCCTCTTTTTAATTTTCTATTCGGTAATCTTTTCGGAAACCATATCTCTCCACAATGTTTACACCTGAATTTTAGATTCTTATCGTTAAGAATTTCAACATTTTTTGGATTTTGATTTCTCATTTTTATCACTATGCATTAATAACAATCACTTCAATATAATATTTTCTTTTTATTTATATACTTCTAACCTGAAAAAATAAATTTTTTTTTTGACCACTTCTCATTTGTTGGTGTGGTGGTGATTGGATCTATATATCTAACATAACCTCGAGACCTTGAGACCCTGAGATTATCCACACCTTGAGATTTTATCTAACAATCTGGCAATGCTTGTATCTGTTGTTGTTTGTATCAATATTTGTACTGTACTACTAGATCTGTTGTTATTTTTTTTTTGTGTTCCCTCCTTAATCCTCATTTGTTGGTGTGTGAACACAATTCATGGTGTATGACCAATTCAAATCATGGTAAATGCAATTCCATTCATGGACAATGTATCAATGTATGGATAACCACAATGTGTGGATAACCTCAATGTAAAGATAACCACAATTTCTCAATGTCTCAACGTCATGACTTCACAATGTCACAATGTCATAATATCTCAATGTCAAATAACATTTTAACATATTTACTATATCATATTCTTCCGTCCACTTTTCTGTCCACAAAAACATAAACCCTAACGTACTCTCTACTATGTACCACTTTATACAAATCATTTATATACTATAAAAATCACACTGCAAACGTGAGGCTACGTTGGTACTAGGTGGACGGTGGACAGAAGAAAATTTTACCTACTCTGGCTAGTGGTGTTTTACTGTCCACTGCTGTCCCTGTGTGTACTGGACAATCATGGTGAATCTATTATTACATATCAATCTATATCACTGATTGGCTGGACAATGGTGGACGGCAAATGGACAGATAAAATACATGATTTCATGATTATACTGGTGATTTGGTAAAATATATCCTAATAAAGACACTTTTTCTGTTATTACTATCTTTCTTATTTTTATATTTTCCAATTGTCCACAATTGTCCACCTCATGCTGGACGGCTACTGGACAGATAAAATCACATGATTTCTTGATTATACTGGTGATTTGGCAAAATATATTCCAATAAATACATGTTCTCTATTATCACTATCTTCTTTATTTTTTCCTTTTCCAATTCTTGATCTTTTGGAATAATTTTTTAAATTTTCTTTTCCAACATGATCTACCAGATATCTATCAATTCTCTTTTTGAATCCTTCATATTCCAACATGTTTTCTTTTATTAATTTCTCATTAATACACCAATTTATATACATGTTGTATAAATCCAATTTTCTAATCTTTTCTTTACTTTCCGAATCAAAATCAAGATACTGATAAATGAAGATAGAAGTAGGATCTGATAATTTATTCCACAATTCTTTTTTATCAATATTTGTTAATTCTTCCGGATACTTGAAATCATTCTCTAGTAATTTAAGAAATCCTTCTATCATAATATTATTTAATGCAGACATTTTTTTCTTATCATTTATAAAATCATTACAAAATGATTTTTTAATGTTCTTGATTCTACCAATCCACCTTATGATAATAATCCTTCTCCAAGCAGCATTATCATTGTAATCTGTTAACATTGGTAATCTATTAACTGTATGTATAAATCTGGTCTTAAATGAAAAATTAACATATCCTCCATATTTCAAATGACCACTATAATCATCCATTACATTGTTTCTATTCTTTAATAATTCTGTATCTAATTTGGACCATGTGTTTTCTTTTTCATTTAGAACAACAAAATGTTTTCCATTCAATGTGGCTTTCATGAAATTATCTTTTTCAAGTTGTGATAAATTTATATTGTTGGCCTTACTTCTGCCAATTATGGATTTCACAAATTCAAAAATAGTTGTTTTTCCTGTATCAGTAGAACCTACATTGAAAATTTCGTTATCATTTGGTATGTCATAGAATAGGCAAGAACCTAGAACCATGTGAAATGTCTCTCTGTCTTGAATATAAACATGTTCTAATGGATTATAATTATCAACTGCACCTGGATCATAGTCATATTCTAATTGGTTCAGGCTCAGATAATAATCAGGATCATGTTCCTCATGAGGAACAAATTTAATATCATTTGCATTTTTAATATGTAAAAATCCATTGTTATAATTTATGGTCCAACCAATGTTTTTATCAAATTTATCAAACTGATTATATCTAATTGTTGAATAATCTTTTATTGCAGAAATAATTTCATTTACATATATATTTTTAGAAATTATATTAGCAGATTTAAGCAGTGATCTAACTATAAAACATATATGACTTTCTGAGTATTGATTATTGTAATTATCTATGTATCCTCCCTTATTATAAATCAATATCTCTTTATCATTATTTTCTTTTTCTATTGTTTTTATATTAAATGTTAAAATAATGTCTATTGCTAATTTATCATATTTTATTATCAGTCTACCATTTTTTGAATAATTGGAATATTGACTCTTTAACATGTTGGATTTTAGAATCTCTAATTTTTCTTCTGTTGAAGCCTTATTTTCTCTCATAATTTTGATCCAATGAAATCTTTCATTTGTAGATAAATCATATTTCTTCTGAATCTGACCTTCAGTTTCTATATCATTATCTGGAAAGGTCCAACACATCGTTTACCCTAAAAGGCTCAACACATCGTTACC
>CBDDUX010000004.1:0-70728 GCA_965234725.1 Thermoplasmatota archaeon
GCGGGCCTGAGGGGATTCGAACCCCTGTACAAAGCTCCGGAGGCTCCGATGATATCCAGGCTACATCACAGGCCCATGAACATCAGACCGATCATGCCTGATTAATTGGTTCTATCAACAGGACCCTTTTCAGGGGACCGGTACTTGATTATCCATCCGGATGAAGATGGCCGAGCCTATAAATGCTTCGAAAGGTTATCACTGGTCCAACAGAACTGGAACAGATGAGAATCCGGTTCAGGTGATTTGGATCAATGATCGATCTTCGTTCCAGTGAGGTCCGAACCCTCAAGGTTAGCTCCGACCAGTAAAGCAAGAACCCGGGTCCGCTTTTTTAAGAATAGAATCTCTTAGGTCCGCTTTTGTGAGATCGGAAAAGATGAAACTTGCCCCCTCCAGATTCGCATTCCGGAACCTAGCTCCCTTTGCTTTTGTTTTTCCAAGGTTCGATCTCAATATCCACGCATCATCAAAGTCTGCTCCCTCGATCACCGCATCCCAAAGATTGCAATCTATCATAGTTGCTCGATCAAGGATGGCAATTTTTATTGAGATGTATATCATTAAAGTAATTCTGATTAATATGGAATAATACATTATAATTCAAATAATAAATTGGAGAACACCAAATGGTATAAGATACAAACCTTTATTCGGTCGATCTCAATAACATCATCAGGTACAATGGAATGGCTTGCAGTATCGGACCTCCACGGAAGACCAGAACGCTATAGGAGTCTTTTCAGGGAAGTTTCCCTCAGAAATCCCCCAGCAGTTCTGATGGGTGGAGACCTTTTCCCAAGGAAAGGATCAACAAAGGAATTTCTGGAAGAATACCTCTTCAATCCTATTAAGAAACTGAGGAGAGAGTGTGTCCTAACAAGGTTCATGGTCATTCTTGGGAATGATGATCCGAAAGTGAATGAACCTCTTCTGACAGATGCTGATGGGCTGGGCATTATCGATTATATACCCATGAAGGCCGTGACCATCGAAGGGATTCCAGTTGTTGGATATCCGTATATTCACCCCTCGCCGTTCCGCTTGAAGGATTGGGAGCTTTTCGATGTGTCACGGTATATCGATCCCGGATGTATCTCCCCTCTCGAAGGGATACATACAACCGATGTTGATCTATCGGAATTGAAATACAGGACCATCAAGGATGACCTGAAAAACATTTCCATTCTGAGTGATCCAAAAAGTACGGTTTTTCTCTTCCATTCACCACCATACGATACGGTCCTGGATCAAGCAGCACTTGGAGGACAGATGGTGGACAATGTTCCATTGGATCCTCACATCGGCTCCATCGCTGTTAAGAGGTTTATAGAACAGCATCAACCACTTGTAACCCTCCACGGCCATGTTCACGAATCATTCCAACTCTCTGGTGAATTCTTCCAACGGATCGGTAGAACTATTTCCATTTCAACATGCGGTATCGAGGAAGGCCTCACATTGATAAGCTTCGATCCATTAGGAATGAAAGAACCGAAAAGAGAGGTCCTGGACTAGTTCTTTTTATCCGGATACCTGGTTAAGTCCAGTTTCTCGGCATTCCCGTAGAGTGCATCCAGATGGACTGCCCAGGAGGATCTATCTAGAATATCCTGGTCGGTAATCAGATGGATGTCAAGAAGTCCTCCGGTGGTTATTCCGGTCCTTTCCAGATTCTCCTGGTCCAGTTTTTTACTCCATTCATTGAACCAGGCGATCAGGTCTTCCTTTTGCTCCGGTGTTCCCCTGAAATGTATGATCAGATCGATATCGGAAGCTGGTCCAGCGCAACATTCCTTCACAGATCCAGTCAAATAGATATCAACTATGCCAAACCTGCCAGAATCAAGTGAGGAAAGCACCTGAATGATCCTATCATACCTCCACTTCGAATGGTCTGGAGGGGTGATATACGCCACAGCTTCATTCTTATCGCCGTCCATGTAGACCGAGAGGGTCCCTCCCTTGGAGATATCCGGTATGTGGACCAACCTGACCACCTCACTCAGTCCCCTTGTTGATTCCACTTGGGATTCAAGGTAGTTCTCCTGGCCCATGATCAGATCCCTGTTCAGGACCGAACCTCCCTCATCCGGGTATAGAGGAAGGTACATGATGTTCGCCTCAACCAGATCCTGGAAGAAATGGGTCCCGAACGAGAGTTCTGGCAGGTATCCTCCCTTTCTCCTGGCCACCTCAACGAGAAGGCATGTGTTATTGATGTCCTGATACTGGACAGGAACTCCGAGCTTGATATCTCCCCTGCTTCCCCATCTTCCGGGCCCTACAAGTATGAACTTCCTCCTTGGAAGTTCCTCATTCAGTTCCCCGACCAACCTGGCCACATTGAGCATATCTTCCCTTGAGGAGAGGTTCTCATATCCTTCCGCATCAACATATACAACGAATTCCAGGTTTTTGAGTACCGATGATGTAACATATCTGCTGGCTGTGAACAATATCATCTCGGATGGTATGTCATGAGGAAGAGGGGTCGTCTCCAGCTTTCCGGACTCCGCCTGAGGTCTGCACTGCAGGATTATCAGGTCCGTTCCATCAGAAGCGAATTCAATGTCAACCGGATATCCCAGCTCTATCTTCAGGAGTTCCATAATGGAATTAAGGCTCCTGAGATGCGGATGATTCTCATCGAAGCCGTTGAAGGTCACGATAAGATCTTCGGAGTTTTCTATGAGAGATGTTGCAGGTGACATCAGGCTACCATCCTTGAAGATGGAGAATATTGACCTGACAAGGGGATATTTTTCGCCATATTCATTCATTATCCGATCCACCGGGACCGTTTCCAACCTGTTCTCCTCCAGATTGATCACATCCATGAACCTCTGGGAGTATTGAACTGCCTCATCAACCAGAGTGTTAGCTCTGAGCTGGGGTCTTTTTGGAGAAATCAAAGTCGGATAATCGTTGGAGATCCTGTCAACGGCCCGGGTTCCCAGACCCACTACCAGCCTGAGTATGCCATCCTCCCTCCTGATCCTTGGTGACCATCTGAATTCATTGTTGGAAAGAGCCACTCCGGCATATGCCGGCAGATAGAAAGGACCGATCCGCATCCCAACCACCTCCTGTATGATCACTCCCATATACTCGAGAAGGTCCAGCATCCCCCTCTCCTTCCTGTATTGAATGGCATTTGGATTGAAAGTGGATGCCCAAACCTCTGCGATCGCATCCTCCAATGCTCTGAGCTTTTCTTCTAATGTTCCCTTGTTTGTTATAAAAAGGCTCTTATATTTTCCAGAGAAGGCCGCTCCGAAGGAATCCTCCAGATGACTGGATGATCTGATGATGAGTGGGTTCTCATTTGCCTCCCTTATGACATCCTTGAGACCGTTAACGATCTCCTGGGGGAAAACACCGTTCTTGAACATTTGCTCCAGGAAGGGTTGTTCGTTCCTTATTTCAGCGGGTTCAAGGTACTTGATATGAGCAACCTCTTCTAAGGTGTTGTAATTGATGAAATCCCTCATGGTATCGGAACTTACATACCAGGACCTGGCGAAACCTATGTTCTTAATATTGCCATTTGTCTCCATTCCCTTTCTTATTATCCTCTCTGCGAGAATTAAACCCGAGGCTTTTCCACCAAGGGTCCCGACACCTTGTGAGGGGCCAATAATGGACCCCATTAACTCCGCGAAATCCTGAACCCTGAAATATTTCTTTGCAACATTCAAGTATTCAAGTCTCGATGTTAAGAACCTTCTGATCAGGTTCGTTCTGATCGTCATCCCATCCTCGAAGGAGAGGAACCTCTCATTAATTGGAACGGACAGATACTGATTGAGTATATCAGAGATCTCCGACTTGGATATATTCGGTTTCTCCGAAGAGAAAAGGAGTGGTCTTGTCTTCGATTGCCTGAGCCAAAGTGTGATCAATTCAAGGATCTCTCCTGATTGGAGCGTTTGCTTTGCCAGGTCAAATACTGACTCCTCGACCCTTTCAAGAGCGGCAATATCACTTTTAGGATTGGGGATATTTATTCCGCACCAGGCGGAATCCCTGGAATCGATTGGGCAAAGACCGATCATGATCCCCTCGAAGGATACCTCCTTGTAATGTGATAGATAGTAGATCATCTTCCTTGTTATCATGAAAAGGGTGGAAGGATCGGTCTTCAGGAGAACATTAAGGATGATCCGCCACTCCTCCTCAATGGAACCGGACCCATCCTTCGATGTTGCGCTTCTGGCAGATATCTCGTTTAACATCTCCCTATACCTTTTCAACTCGATATCAGCCTGGGTCCTTTCCAGGAACCTTCCCAATCTCTGGGTGATCGAATCAAGGAGTTTCTTCTCTTCTTTCAGGAACGGGCCATGGTCCTTCTTAGGTTTTTCCCTGATATAAAAGACCTCTATCGATCCGATTATCTTTTCTTTGACCTTGATCTCCGAGATCAGATACCATGGAGTGGAAATGAACTTCTTTGTCCTGAAGTCTTTGGCCATGTATCTCATTCTTGCACATGTGATGTCAGGAAACTGGAAGGCGTCAGGGAGTACATCCGTTATCTGCTGGAATATGGAATCCAGGGAGAGAACCGGATCAGAGATTATATCCGCGACCTTGTATAGACAATCCAGTTCTTTCATCCTCTCCTTGAGCTCAAGGACCTCATCCGTTTCTCCATTTTTCATATCCTTTTTCCGTGGCATATCCATCCCCCCTCCTATTTGTCAGTTGACCTCTGACCAATAGATATAGTCCCCTTTCCATGTTTGCCGTCGATCCTGGTTTTCAAGGGTCGATCAAGCTCAACATGGGTAAGGAACCTGCCTTCCAAAAGCTTTCCACTATTTTTTATCAGGTCACGGTTCATGTCTTCGCTTTCTGCAACGGAAAGGGTGAAGTAGCTTCTACGCAGGGAGCTCAGGTTCTGGAAGAAATGCGATCCCTGGGAGGGATCTATCATCCTTCCTCCAACAGGTGTCTCGACTATCGTTTGGGCCCCGGATACATCAGACCAGTTCACAGGAATCCCCATCCAGGGATCAGAGGATCCCCATCTTCCAGGCCCTACAAGTATATAGGGTCGTTTGGAATCGATCATCAGGGTATTCATCCGGGAGACCTCTCGTGACACCTCATTTGAACTGGAGAGGTCCAGGTCCGGATCAGTAACGAAGATCAGATCACGGCAATCACTGGATATACCATGTCCAAGGACCTTGCTGGATCTCATGACCACGGTCTCGCCCTCCTCGGGTTCGATATCTATCTCTCCCGAGCCCCATCTTGCCACCATCGATCTGATCTGGAGGAGGTCTAAGGCCATCCTCCTATCCTTTTGATCGATATTTACGGTGAACTCGATCTCGACCGGACCACCAAGAGCTTTCTTGCCAATTTCCAGCAAGCATTTGACAACCTGAGGAAGGGGTAATGTCCTTTCCTTGAGGATGGGGGAAAAATCCATCACCTTCGGCCCCTCCCTAAAGGGGCCCGGATAGAACCGATCAGAAGAAGCATCGAAAGTAGAGACCAGAAGGTCGGCGGTTCCATCATTAAGGGCGGTCTCCAGGCCTTCGATCCGCAATGTTGATGTCTCCTTTGGATGAGTGCCAGGCACCCTTGATCCTAAGAAGATTCCGTAGAACTTCCTCTGAGTGGAATCCATTAATTCCTTGGCATCATTGAACAGGGAAATTGCCGGTCTGGAAGGACAGAATTTCCAACCGCCCATACCGTCCACTATCACCTTTCCGAGGCCAAGGGCGATGGAGACCGTTCCCTCCTCCCTTCCGCAACCTGGAAGGGGCCAGTAATCCTCCGATCTCGCAACACCTGAAATTGTGGGATAAAAGAGATCCCCATACTTCCTTCCTGAGACCGACTGGATAATTACCCCCATCCTCTCCTCCTCTATCCTGTTGCTGGTTGTCCTGATATAATCCCTTGCCTCCTTGAAATAGGTGGAGGCGTAGATGTATTTCACTGCTCGTGCAAGCTCGTTGAACCTCGCATCCTCCGAAGAATCGGTATTTGGGACCATCAAGGATGCGTAAACCCCTGCGAAGGGTTGAAATATTGCATCCTCAAGCAGGGAGGATGATCTGATAGAGAGGGGGCCCCTCATTGATCTGATAACGCTTCTCAAGTCTCCGGAGAGAGTGGATGGGAGGTCAGCTGAAAGGAACTTCTCTGCGATCCTTTCATCGGACATATCGATCAGTGCATCATCCAGAAGCTTGTTCTCATCCATGAATCTAGCAAAAAGGTCTGTACAGATGATGACCATTGAGGGGATACGGACCTCTATGCCATTGAAGTCCGCATCATCGGAAGAACAGATGAAACGATCCATGAAAGCAAGACCTCTGGCCTTTCCACCCATGGGACCCTTTCCGATCCGCATCACGCTAACATCTGCCGGCACCTTGTCCCGAGTATAATCCAGGATAGAACCCTTCCTGTCAAAGGACCGGACCTCCTTAATCATGTCGAGGAAGGGCCCGGCTTTGATCTCCCCACCCCCTGAGGAATGCCTGGATAACCAGGATGCCATCTCGAACTCGCAAATAGAGTGAAGCCATGTTACAAGGTCCGATCCCTTGAAAAGACCAAGCACATTATCCTCCTCCAGGGTGGCGATAATGTCCATCAGGGACCTCAGGTCCTTGATCGCATCTCCAGACCCATCACTCATTATTCTGGAAAGGTCTCCAGGCAGGACCAATACTGATATGAACTCATTTAATTCCCTGTCAATATTGTTCCTTCTCTTGGTCACGAACCTGATCCCATCATAGTCCACAAGGTCAAACTCATCATCATCCGATATCATCAGGGAAGGAAAGGCCTTCAGTCGATCGAGGATACCTTGAGATGAACATTCATCCAAACCTGATATTTGTACAACTGTTCCAATTATTCGTCTGTCTGGATCATTCAATACACGATCGATATCTTCAAACCGACGGATGATCACTGGACGGGGGAGTCTGCTGAAGATCCTCCGTCTTCTTTTTAGAGAAGGATCCGGTCCGAGGATCTGTAAAAATGCTTCATGTATCGATCCGTATATCTGCTCAACCATGCTTGATATGGCACCGATGTCATCTCCAATAACCAAGATTTCCGCAGGATTGAGGAGCGGATCAGCCAGTCTATTTCTTGATAGATCCTCCACCAATCTTACAATGGTCTCGAGAATTGTCCCGTCCCCGCTCCAGGTCATTACCATATCGAGCATGTCGCCATCCATATTTTGCATGATCCTTCTGATCTCCGGGGTGTTACTGGCAAGGAGTGCCACATTGGTACCCGGTGATAGATCCTTGATGGTGGAAGTAAATTCCTCCAGATCCATATCCCAAGGCGGATTGAAGGGAACAACGATGTCATAACTCCTCTTCTCGATCATCTCCAATGCCTCTCGGCCGGAGGCAGCATGTTCGATGAGGGGAATGAATCTTGACCCGGACTCTATGTATCTCTCCCTGAAATGGTCCGTCAACCTGCCCTCTTCTTCAAGAAGAAAGAGATCATAAGGTGTGGAAACCAATAAGATGTTTCTGATACTCGAATATCGGGCACAGTCCTCCGATCGAAAGGGGTGCGGAGGTGATGGATCGATCATTGCACTTCCGTACCCCTTCCTATCGGATTCATATCCGTGGCCCTTCATCTTGGATTTCTCCCTCTACAGGGTATATCTATATCCATCCTCTAATCTTTGCCGCCTCTGCTACCCTTGAAATTGCTATCATATAGGCCGCATCCCTCAGAGGGATATTTCTCTTCTTTGAAAGGTCCAGGACAGCATGGAAAGCTCTGGTCATTTTATCATCCAACTTCCCCAGTACCTCGTCTCTTGACCAGTAGTAGTTCATATTGCATTGCACCTGTTCAAAGTAGGAACAGGTTACACCTCCTGCATTTGCAAGGAAGTCCGGAATGACCATCACTTTCTTTTCCCTGAGGAACAGGTCAGCTTCTGGTGTTGTAGGACCGTTGGCACCCTCAACCATGATCTTGACCCTGTCAGATATGAACTTGACAGTCTCTCCGTTCACCTGGTTCTCAAGTGCAGCCGGGATGAGGATATCGACATTCTGTTTGATCCAGTCATCACCCGGGAGCTTCTTGTATCCCTTCTCCTCCGCCTTGACAGGGTCCACAGTACCGAACCGGTCGGTTATCGATCTCAGTTCATCCAGATCCACACCACTCTCCCTTAGATATGTGTAGGAGGTCCTGTCCTTCTGATCCCAGCAGGAGACGCAGATTACCTTCCCACCCATCTGGGTATAAAGCTCGATAGCATACTGAGCAACGTTACCAAAACCCTGCACAGCTGCCATGGTCCGGGATGGATCCACTTCAAGGTCCTTCAGGGCTTCTCTCAGATGGTATATCACACCGTATCCTGTTGCTTCGGTCCTTCCTAAGGATCCACCGCTGCCAACTGGTTTTCCCGTGATGAAACCGGGAAACTTACCCCCTGTGATCTTTTCGTACTCGTCGAGCATCCAGAGCATATGCTGACCGGTTGTCATGACATCCGGAGCAGGAACATCCTGAAATGGACCCACATTCTTGACTACCTGTCTGATCCAACCTCTGCAAATGGCCTCCTGCTCCCTCATTGACAGATCATGGGGATCACAGATGACGCCGCCCTTTCCCCCACCAAGAGGAATGTCGGCTACCGCACATTTCCATGTCATCCACATTGCAAGTGCTCTGACGGTGTCTGCTGTCTCCTGAGGGTGGAATCTAATTCCACCCTTACAAGGGCCCCTTGCATCATTGTGTTGAACGCGGAATCCTCTGAATACCTTGTAACTTCCATCGTCCATCCTTACTGGGATGTTGAAATGATATTCCCTCATTGGCTCCCTGAGAAGGGCTCTCGTCGCCTCGTCCAGTCCAAGAGAGTCAGCAATTTTATCGAACTGCTCCTGTGCCATCTTATAAGCGTTAAAAGCTTCTTTTGCCATGTAAACTCCTCGATTTATCGACCCGTTGATGGGGCCGGGATACTCCAGATATTTCGGATATATAATCGTTGTGATGATTTCAACAATTTGTACCGGATAAGAAAACATTTCATGTCAATTTGTAACATGGATAGTATAAGACTTGCTCTCACTTTTACCCTTTAACACAAGAACTGGTCAATTCTTTGAAAAGTGCCAAATATGGATTTGACAAATGGTGTTTTTCCATGGAATATCGAGTTATTTGTCCCAGTATTGGTCGATATAATGGCTCAAAATACTCCAGATCTCCTCCGAAATTTTGAAAGTCACATGGAATTTGAATCCATTTGGAGGATATGGATGGTGGATGTCAATTTCATAATGATGGCAGAAAGGAAAAGGAATCCTCATCTATCGGGATTGCTGGATTTTGTACCAACTCTTGGAAGAACAGGGAATCCTGAAAACAATATCACTCGGCAAGGGTGAAAAGCTGATCGTCCTCATCGACATCGAACAATCCCATCCGGGCCCCGGCATCCAACCAACCATGGGCATAGTTGACTGCACCATAAGCCAGGACATAGTTGCCGTCACCTGCAAATGCTTTTGCATCCATGAAGTATGACATGGCCATGGCCAGGAAGTCATCAGCAAGCTTTTTAAGATGGCTTCTCGGGGGTGGGGCTATCTTGACCTTCTCTATTGCCTTCTGGGTCGTGTTGATGTACTTCCTCATTCGTTCTTCTGTTATCACGGTGGTCTTATCCATGACCTTGCCCCATCTTTGAATCGTTGGGGTTGTACATAACCTTTGTTAAACAAATCTCAGCTTCATTCATTTTCGGGATCCATCAGATCTCCCATGATATCCACTGCCGCACCACCGTGGCGGGTCATCCTTGTACGGACCTCGACCAGGACCGGTTCATTGAGGTTCCCCCCCACAACAATTGCAACAGCGACAGGAAGCCTCTGCACCTCCTCTGCCATTCTTGTTGTCAATCCCTCCACCGAGGATATGACAGCTTTGAGATCATTGGGATTCGTAACCTTCAATATAATCTGGGTGCCGCACTGTGAAAGGACGTTCTTATCGACCTTTGCAGGTCTCTGGGAAACGATGATCAACCCCATCCCGAACTTCCTGCCCTCCGAAGCTATGGTCCTGAGGACCTTCGAGGTGATTGCAGGACCTGATTGCGGACAGAAATTATGTGCTTCCTCCACGACCAGCATGAAGGGTGGAATGATCCCTTCCTTCCTGGCCTTGAAAAGCTGCATCAAGAGGGCAGCAGCTCCTACCTGCTGCAGGTCCAGGGAAGCATTTGTCATCTCGACCACGGATACCTGGCCCTTTGATACGATCTCCTGAATAGGTGTCGGAGAGTTGGAGAATATTCGCATCCTCATGAGATGTTCGAGCCCGTTGACTATGTTCCATTTGGCTGGATTGGGATCCGTCTGCACTGCAGCAAGGATATCGTTCAGTTCAATTTCGTCCCCTAGAATTTCAATTGCTTTCTGAAAAGCATTGTAGAGGATGGATGAACCAGCTCCCAGATTCCTGAGACCCATCAGGTCAAGGAGGTCCTCAGCTGATAGTCTCTTTATATCTATCCCCAGTGGGGTCACCTCGTCCTCACCATATTCGGGAGCAGCCATCCCGAATTCCCTGATTGATGTTCCCAGGCCTTTTGGGGATGTTCCGAACCTTGTCATCTGACCATATTCAACCCGGTCAAGATTGGGAGAGATCATGGACCTGTACTCCCCGTGGAGGTCAAGTATCACGACCGGTATACCATGCCGGTTGAGTTCTTCGGTCAGGACCCCGCAGGCATAAGATTTTCCTGACCCGCTCTTGGCAATGATGGAAACGTGGTTCTGGACCAGTTTCGATGGTTGGAGGACCACATCCAGATCGGTATGGAGGAGCTTGCCGATATAGGCTCCATGCCTCCTATCGACTTCCAGTCCCAGGACCGAACAGATGCTTTCTTTGTGGGGGGTGTAGATGTTGGAGGAGGGAAGAATGGGGGTAAGTGGCCTACTCAACCGACCTTCTCGGTCTCTACTTCCTATCATCTTGACTGTCGCGATCCTTCGGTAAGAGACCTTTCCGTTCTTCCCTGCAAGTCTCATGGCAGCTTCCTCATGCCCGACATCGGACCTCAGTTCAACCTCATCAACGAGTCCGAGGACCCACCCCTCTGAGGGATGATGGACCTCCACGTAGTCCATCTCCCTGAGTCCCGGGTCCGTGATTATGCACTTGAAGCAATTCGAGGAGACATTGCCGTAAACTGCTCCGATAGGTCCTCCCGGATGCCCGGGGTCAGTTGGTCCTTCCACTGTCTCCTTCTTGCAAATAGACAATCTGTATTCCTCGAAGGTCCTTTGACGGGAAGGTAGATAAATGTTGCTTGGGGGGTGGAAGAATGTGCAACAACAAAGGGAAATAGTCGCCTATCCATCTCGCGTATATGGGAACCAATAGGATCCTGAATTCGAATGGAAAGATATATACCCTTGACAGAGAGGGTGGACAACCGGTCTACGGGGAAGAGATCATCGAAGTGAATGGAGAGAAGTATCGGGAATGGATCCCATGGAGGTCCAAGCTGGGTGCCCTATTAAAGAAAAGGGATTTTTCAATTCCGGATGTGGACGTTCTGTATCTGGGAGCAGCACAGGGGACAACAGTTTCCCATCTTTCCGATATTTTGGAAGAAGGGAGGATATTCGCTGTTGAATTCTCTCCAGTGGCATTTAGAAAACTGGTTCATCTCTCCCGCAGAAGGGACAATATCATTCCGATACTTGCGGATGCCTTCCATCCTGAAAGATACCGATCGATGGTACCAACCGTCGGCATGCTCTATCAGGACGTATCTCAGAAGGACCAGACGGGGATGTTCGTCATGAACGGGGGGATGTTCCTCGAAAAGAACGGTTTGGGACTCCTGATGTTAAAGGCAAGGTCAGTGGATGTGACGGCCAGACCGGAGGATGTTTATGGAAATTCCGCAAGGGAACTCCGGGACAGTGGTTGTGATGTGATCTCTATTGAGGACCTCTCGCCTTTTCAAAAGGACCATGCGGCTATCGAGACCAGATTCAGGTCCTGACGTTTCTTTCTAGAAAGTTTAAAAGGACCTTCTCACATACCGCCACCCATGGTCACAGTCGTCCCTTTCAAAGCATATAGATACAATAAGGAAGCTATAACGGATCTCTCAAAGGTAGTGGCTCCTCCCTATGATGTTATCAAGGGGAAGAAACTGGACGCGGTCCAGGCACTTTCTCCATACAATATCTCATGGATCACCAAGAACAAACCCCGGGAAGGGGACACAACCGATGATAACCAGTATACAAGGGCTAGAGACCTTCTCAATGATTGGATATCAAAAGGGATCCTTGAACAGGATGGGGAGGATTCCTTCTATGTCTACTCACAGGATTTCGAGGTTATGGGAAGGACACTCACAAGGTTCGGTTTCATCGGCCTTCTTGAATTGGAAGAGTTCGCCAAGGAAGCTCCGAAGGAAGGTCCTTTTGCAGGAGTTCTCCAGCATGAGGAGACCCTTCCGAAGGATATCGAGGATAGACTGAACCTCTCCCGGAACACTATGGCTCAGTTCGGACAGATCTTCGTCATCTATCCCGACCAGGAAGGAAGTGTGGATTCAATACTTATCAAGAACATGGAAAAGGACCCATCGATGGATGTTGTGGATAACGAAGGTATCCGACACAGATTGTGGAAAGTGGACTCCCCCGAGGATACGGGAGCGATCACCCAGCTGATGGGGAACAAGTTCGTGATAATCGCTGATGGCCACCATAGGTACAAGACGGCCCTTGCTTTGAAAAAGGAGCAACCGGAATTGGAAAGTGCAAGGTTCAGGATGTTGACATTTGTGAATATGTCGAATCCGGGACTTGTGATCCTTCCCACACACCGATTGGTTCAGAACCTGGAAGATTTCGATATACCTTCACTCATCCAGAAGATGGAGATGTATTTCACCATCAAGAAGCATGTTTCAAAGGATGAGATGTTCCTGGAGATGGATGGTTCTTTCCAGGAAGGAAAGCATTCATTCGGTGTATATCTCAACAACGGGGATTTCTATTCCATGGAACTCAAGGATGTCTCGCCCATGACTGGACTCCGGAAGGATGCCTCACATGAGCTCAGGCAATTGGATGTTGCCATCCTTCACTCAATGATACTGGATAATATCTTGGGCATAGACAAGGAGAAGCTTCTCCATGGAACCATGACCGGAGGCGGTTATGTTGTCTATATCAAGGGAATTGGCGATGCGGTGGATGAATCCATTCAATCCGTCAATGATGGAGCCCAGTGTGTCTTCTTCATGAACCCCACAAGGATAGAAGAGGTCGAATCGGTCTCAAAGAACTTCGAATGCATGCCCCAGAAATCCACCTTCTTCCATCCGAAGGTCTGGACTGGATTCACGATCAATAAGCTTTAAACGAGGTGAATTGGATGACAAAAAGGGTAAACAACTTCTATGCAGGCCCTGCCACACTACCATTACCGGTGCTTGAAAGGGCAAGGGATGAGTTCCTGGACTTCGCCGGGACTGGTATGTCCGTAATGGAGATATCGCACAGGTCAAAGGAATACGACAAGGTCCATCAGGAATCAATGCAGCTCGTTAAGGAGCTTATGGGCCTGAAGGATGACAGGAAGGTCATGTGGCTCCAGGGAGGGGCCTCGACCCAGTTCTACATGGTCCCGTTGAACCTCCAGCTGCCCGGAAAGAAGATGCAGTACGTCAATACCGGAGCCTGGTCGAAAAAGGCCATCAAGGAGGCTGGGTTCTACGGTGATGTTGAGGTCGTCGCATCTTCAGAGGATACCAAATTCTCCTACATTCCCAAAGGTGTCCAGTTCTCGGAGGATGCCGCCTTTGCCCATATTACCGGCAATAACACCATTTACGGGACAGAATGGCATTACATGCCCAAGGTTCCTGATGAGGTCCCCCTCGTCAGTGACATGTCATCCCATCTCATGGACAGGGTCATGGATTACAACGCCTTCGATGTGATCTATGCTGGAGCTCAGAAGAACCTCGGCCCTGCTGGTGTTACACTGGTTGTTGTCAGGGAGGATCTTCTTGAGAGGGTCCCTCAGAATACTCCGACCATGCAGAAGTGGTCCACTCAAGCTGCAAAGGATTCGCTATTCAACACAGGACCTGTCTTCCCGATATATATCTGCAAATTATCCATGGATCACATGAAAGAGATGGGCGGGATCGCTGCCATCGAGAAGATCAATCGGGAGAAGGCAAAGGTGGTCTATGATGTCATCGATGGTTCAGGAGGCTTCTACAAAGGGCACGTGACCGATAAGGACTCGAGGTCCCTTATGAACGTCACCTTCAATCTGGCAACACCCGAGCTCGAAGCAAAATGTGTCGAAGAGGGCAAGGCAAGGGACCTCATTGGTCTCAAGGGACACAGGTCCGTTGGAGGAATGAGAGCTTCCATCTACAATGCCATGCCTCTCGAAGGCGTAAAGGTCCTTGCGGAATTCCTGAAGGAATTCCAGTCAAAGAACCAATGAGATAAGGGAGATATTCGGATAGCACCCCCGTCCACAAGAAAACGGGGGTCCTCTTATTTTGACGAAGTAAAACGTGTCAATATTGATATCCATGGGGGACCTCCCTTGAAATCCTTTTTAAAGATATTCTCTCTTACACCAAAGGGTAGGAGCCGATGCCGAAGGGGACTTCAGACATTTACAACAGGCCCAATCAGCCTCTGAAGGAAAGGCTCAGGGGGGCGGACCCTGTCATGCTGGTGATCTATGGTTATCTAGCCTACATCGGTATAGGTACACTTTTTTTGGCCCTCCCCTACGCCCAGTCCAATACCGTTAATTTCCTGGACTCGGTCTTTGTTTCAGCATCTGCTGTATCAACAACAGGACTCAGCCCCGTTGACATTCACACGGATTACAACACTTTCGGCCATATAGTCATCCTCATTCTCATACAGTTGGGAGGGATAGGCTACATGACCTTCTCATCCTTCGTACTTCTCTCCAAGAAGGATGAACTCTCGGACAGGAGGAAGAAGGTTTGCACGACGGTGTTCTCGATCCCGAAGGATTTCATTATCGAGAAGTTCCTGTTCAAGGTGATCATATTCACCGGTTTCATTGAAGGATTGGGAACACTTGCACTTTACTTCATCTTCAAGGCAGAAGGAGTGAAATATCCTCTCTGGCAGGCGGTATTCACCTCGATATCGGCCTTCTGTACCGCAGGTTTCTCTCTCTTTGCCGGAAACCTTGAACAATTCTCAGGCAACTTCTGGTTGAATTTTGTTGTTGCAGTACTCTCGATCTCAGGTGCTATCGGTTTTATTGTATTCGTGGATGGGTTTAACTATATCACAAGAAAGACCCCGCACCTTTCCTTCACTTCCAGGATCATAGTCAGGACCACTGCCTATATCCTGATCGCCGGGACCCTTATCATACTGATATCGGAAGGATCCATCAGGGACCTTCCCAACTATGAGAAGGTTCTTGCAGCTTTCTTTCAGACAATGTCATCAATGACGACTGTAGGCTTCAATACGGTCCCAATAGCTCCTTTTTCAAAGAGCGTTCTTTTTCTTATGGTGCTTATAATGATCATTGGAGCTTCCCCTGCAGGAACCGGAGGAGGTCTTAAATCCACCACGTTCACCTCGATCATAGGAGAGATCAGGTCAGTACTCCTTGACAAGAGAGATGTCACCTTCTGGAAGCAGAGGATCCCTTCAGACAGACTGAAGCAGGCAAATGCCACCCTTGGAATGTATCTTGCCGCACTGTTTGTGGGGGTCTATCTTCTGACTCTGACCGAGGATGCTGGTCTGATGGATATCTTCTTCGAAGCCGCCTCTGCCCTGGGAACGGTGGGTCTTTCAACGAACTTCACATCAGATCTAACAGCCCTTGGTAAGATATGGATAATGCTCCTGATGTTCGTTGGGAGGGTAGGGCCTTTGGGATTTGGTATGGCCATTTTCGTGAAGAACAAACTTATCTGGGATAACAGGAAAACGGATCTGGCGATCTGAAACTCCCCTTGGATCTTAGCTTTTCTCACATGTGTATATGTAGTGATATTTTGACATTCGAAATTATAACTATAATGGATTTTGCCGGAAAATCTTTAAATAATCCCTTGAGAGATAATATTTGTAAGAGGATTCAATCAGTCGGATGAAGAATTCAAATTTTATTAATGTTTATTAAAAGTTGATAAAATCAATATAATTTGATAAAGTCACATGTGATTGGGGTTTATAAATATTCATTGATCTGATAGCTATTTGGTGTTATAATGATTGAGAGAAACAGGGCTTTTGTGATGGTGGCGATCGTTCTTCTCTCTATTGGGACCTTGCCTATGATCCTTTCCGAAACATCAGGTGGGGAAGTAATTGAAGATATGATTGATAAAGAGTCCTTTGAAAAAGTGGTTCAATTCGATATAACATATTCAATTGAGAGAACCCTGAGAGGAGGTAAATATTTCATGAGGCCAATTCTGAATGAGGGAGGGGTCCAGAGCGGTCAGGATGGAGAGGAGATTCCCTTTGTCAGATTTGTAATGAGTTCACCTTCCAAGATCAGTTCCTATTCTTTTTCCTTCAATAACCCTCGATTTTTTTCCATGGATGTCGTTCCATCAATGTCATCGGCTGTTCTTGGTGAGGGGTCTTTGGTCGATCCCAGATGGAATGGGAATGTAGAACATGAACTATCAACCGACCATTCACTTGACCTGATATCCGACGGAGAAGCCAGGCTCGTCTACCGGCTGAGAATAAATCCGGTATCCATCTCAGGATCCGTTTCATTGGTCTATACCAGAGTTACTCTGAAGATGTACATGGAGCTCCCAACGAAGGATCTTCAATATCCTGACCAGGGCCACAAACCCACGGGAGATATCGATTACCTCGTTATAACCTCTAAAGACCTTGTGGATTCTATCAGACCCCTGGCGGAATGGAAAACAGAAAAAGGTGAGTTCGCTGTGATAATTACTGTTGAAGAGATCGAAGGTATGTATTCCTCCGGGGATCTCGCATATAGGATGAGGAAATATGTTCAGGGAATGGAGGAGAGATTCGATATCGATAATCTCCTTCTTGCAGGGGATTACAGCGAGGTCCCTACAAGGAACTCATATAGTGATTATCCGGCTACAATGTACGGAGAACCCTCAAATTTTGCATCCGACGGATATTTCGCCTGCGTGAGCACGGGTACGAGTTGGAACTCGGATTCAGACGGTAGGATCGCTGAGGGCAACGAGATCGATGACCCTTATCCGGATATGGCAGTCGGGCGGCTTGCGATCAGCAATAAGAGTATAATGAAGGAAAAGGTCCTGGAGCTCCTCTCCAGGGAGAAATCATTGCACTATGATGAAAACCTTGATAGGACTGTGCTGATAGCTGGAGATAACGGGCAGGTACCTGGTGAATCCACGGATGTGATGGACCATTTCTGGGATGAGTATGCATCATCAACTTTCGATGGCAGGGAAACGGTCTACCATGACGGCTCGGGTACTTATCCATACAAAACCTCGTCAATGGTCGGATTAATGAATGAAGGGCACAACATCTACGGGTATTTTTCCCACGGGGAATATGATGGTCTACCTGCACTATTCCACAATAGTGATGTAGCGTTGTTGAACGCCAATGGCTCGGAAGGATTGATGTTTGCCATGGCTTGCGTGACCGGATGGTTCGACAAACCCATCGGTGGTATGTTGACCAAATCTGGTGATTGCTTTGCAGAAGCTCTGACCGAGACCCCGAACAAAGGGTTAGTGGGATACATCGGAGCTTCCAGATTGGCAATGGGTGATTCAGATACAGTGTACAGCGGGGACGCACCGGGATTGGAGGAGGATTTCTACAGAGCCGTGAACAAGGTCTACAATGATGAGATCGGGAGGACGATAGGGGATGTCTATCTTGATGCTGTCACATCCTTCTCGTCTTCATTCTATCCATTCCCGAACAATCAGAACGATGCATCAAAAAGGACCTTCCTCGAATACAATCTGCTTGGAGAACCGGATGCCCCATTGATCATCAATGAACCTACAACGCTATTGCTGGATTATGAATTGGACCTCTCAACAAAAGAAGTTGCCGTAAAAGTTACCGATGACGAAGGCAACCCTGTGAAGGATGCGACTGTTTCGGTGACAAGATTCGGAGAGCTCGGAGTGAAGGAGAAGACCGATGAAAATGGGGGATCTCTCCTCAAGATACCTCCATCTAACGGAGGGAATGTGACGATCTGTGCATTCAAGGAAGGATGCATCCATGATAATGATACTTTCAACCTGCCTGATGATCTCTCTCCGGAGACAATGTGCTCCATCTTCCCCGCATCTCCAGATGGTAATAATGGATACTATATCACCCATCCCAGGATAGTACTTTGGGGAGACGAACCCGTTGAGGTTGAATACAGGTGGGATCAGGGAGTAACAGAGACTGCTCAGATTCCCCCGGTAATCATTGCCCCGGAAGGGAATAACACATTATATTTCAGGGTAAAGGACGAAGTCGGGCATTTATCCGACTGGGCTGATCTGAACCTCAAGATCGATACTGTCTCACCTGATCTGAAGATCAAAACAGATCCTGCGATCGTTGAAGGCCAGATATTCACATCCTCTCCTCTTATCTCCATAGGATCGGACGAGGATCTGGATTATTGCCACTACAGGATCGATAACGGTCAGTCAAGGACATACAACGGTCCTTTCGAGGTGGAAGAGGGAGAGCATACAATCATGTTCAAAGCCTCGGACCTCGCTGGAAACGAGGCCGAGGTTTCCATGGAATTTATCGTAGACATGACAGCCTCAGTCAGCCAGCTGGATATCTCTCATGAACCGGATGGCAAGAATGGGTATTATTGGACAATTCCAACGATCAGGATACTGTCTCACTCATCGGACATTGGGGGTTTGGAATACAGATGGGATGATGAGGATTGGACAGAATATACAGTAGAGATCCATCCAACCGATGGGGTCCATGTACTCTCATACAGATCAATCGATATGGCCGGGAATATCGAGACCGAGAGGACCTGGACCTTTAAAATGGATCAGACCCTGCCCGAGATGGCAATCGAAGTGGACCCCCCTCTTCCGGATGGGGATAATAATTACTACAGGTCCATACCAGAAATCACTGTCGCTTCAAATGACAATGTAAGGTATATCCTTCTACCTGAAGACGGAAGAATGATGGATTGGAAGAATGCTGTTGATCTGACCGGACCAATTTCGATCGAAGATGGCGAATGGGAACTGATCTTTAAAGCCGAGGATGAAGCGGGAAATGAACGAACCTCGGAACCATACCACTTCAAGGTGGACACCGAAGCCCCCGAGCTTCTCTGGACTATGACACCCCCCACCCCTCTAGGAAAGAATGGATTCTTTACCACACCCGTAAGGGTCTCGGTGTCCACCTCATCAATTGATGATGTCATCCAATTCGATATGGGACACGGGTGGATGGAATACTCTCAGGATCTGGAACTTTCAGAGGGGACCTCAACTTTGAGATTGCGTGCTTTCGATACCGCTGGAAATGTGGTGATTGAAGACATCGGTGAAATGAAGATCGATACCACTCTGCCAGTGTTGGATATGTTGGAACCGCAACACGATGGGATCTACGGAAAGGGTGACATTCGTATTGTATGGGAAGGTAAAGATGACACATCGGATGTCTTATATCGATTGAGATTGGACGATGGATCCCTAATCGAAACAGGGGATTCCACCGAGTTCCTTTTCAAGGATCCATCCAACGGCCACCATTCAATACTTGTGGAGGCGGAGGATGAAGCCGGGAATATAGTCTCCAAGAGGATCGATTTCAGAGTGGATTCCATTACCCCCCGTGTGAAGGGAATATCTCCAAATGGAGACGAGGTCCCACTGAACGCCAGAATAAGAATTGAATTCTCCAAATCAATGGATCTGGAAAGCGTATCCGTTCTGATCAATGGTGAGAATGCAAATCTCAAATGGGATGGTTCGATCCTTGAAGCCACACCTCCATGGGAATTGGAGTATGGGACCGTCTATGATGTCCAGGTCCGGGGATCCGATGATCATGGGAACATTCTGGAACCATTCGAGCATTCGTTCAAAACCTTCCCGATAGTGATCGAGGAAGTCGAAGAAGAACGAGTGGAAGATCATTCCTATTCCATACTGATAGCTGGCTCCATGATCTCCATTGCCTTGATGATCGGTATCGGAACAGCAATGTTCATGATAAGGAAAGGAAGAAAGTGATCGGACCATTCAGTATACTGCCTACTTCCTCATCCTGAGAGTCTTCCACTGGATCTCGTGATAGATCACGTACCTCTTCCCAATGAAATAACCGGCAATGGCCCCCAAGATAGAGGGGAGGAACACCGGCAATCCGAAGAGCTCCATACAGATGACCGCAGCTGCAACAGGTACATTCAAGGTCGTGGATATTGCCGCTGCCATACCAACAGCTGCAAAGATAAGGGGATCATTATCCGAGAAATAAGAAGCGATGGCCACACCTGAAATGGCCCCGAAGGCCATGATCGGCATCATCAGACCACCGCTGTTGCCTGATGATGCAATGATCGTTGAAGTGAGGATCAGGACCAGGGCAGCCAGGGCCAATCTGGAAATATTCAGTTCCTCCAAGTCCACGAGACTCCCTGAGAAACCTGCGATATATCCAAGATCCATCAGGAGGGGGTAGGCGGGGATGATCAGCAAACCAGCGAGAAGAAAACCGAAAGCAGGTTTCAACCAGCCGTATCCTTTCCAGTTCATCCTTATGAACCTGTCATGGAACCATTGGTAAAGGAGGATGCACCCAACGCATAGTATGGTCACGGTAAGTCCTATCAGGAACATGGTAAGGAAATCGACAACAGTAAGTGCAGGCACCTCTCCCGGTATTCTCAAGAGAGGTTTTCTGGGAAGTAGGACCTTTGACATAAGAAAGGCAGTTGTGCTCGATGCCAGGCAGTAGAAGAACCTTCGATACAATATCTTGTTCCTGTATCCAACCTCAACGGCGAATATGGCTGCCCCCATAGGTGTCTCCAATAGTGCGGAAATTGCAGCCGCCATGCCGCAGAGGGCTATCGTCTTTATCTTTCCTTTATCCAGGCCGAGCCTGTAGGCAAATGAACTTCCGAATGAATATCCGATCAGAGCAGAGGGGCTTATGATACCAGTTGTTGCACCCGCTCCCAGGGTAATGATCGTGGACAGGTATTTGAAGGGCATCGATCTGGCCCTGAGCCTGGTCTCTTCCGTACCGAAGGCAGCCGCTGCGACCTGAATACCAGGTCCTTCCACTTCGGGAGCGATCTTCCTTGTTAGTAAACCTATGATCAGACCTGCTATGATCATGGGTAGTATCATCCAGATATATCCTCCCGGAAGTGATTCTAAGTTCCTGACCAGGTTAAAGACGAATTTGATCACAGGAGGGATCGAAAGGACCACCGGAGCAATAATGGCCCCGACAAGAATTGAGATCAACAGGGTTCCTAACTCATCTCTGTTCAGAGATTTTACCCTGTCAAGATCCCACTTCATTGTTTGCTCATTGTGTCTTCATGTAGATATTGGTTATGATGCCTGAACTGATCGGGAGATGATCCTTCCTATCCGGATCCTCCAGTATGTCCAGAGTCCGTTGAAAGCGACAAAGGTGATTAGGAATCCCCAGAGTATGACCGGTCTTCCATTTCCGCCATCGATCAAGGACCATGCAAGTCCGATGATTGCCGCAAGGGACCATATGATCTTCAATTCCAGCATGTTCTTGAATGCGGATGGATCGGAGTTCCTACCAAGAAGCGACTCGATCCCTATGGCGAAGAATGCTGCGGCGACGATCCTTGAAAGTATCGGGTCCACGGACTCCCATCCAAGGAATTCCAGTGAAGCGTTTGGAAAAAACATGAGCGGTACCGCCACGATCATGTCGATGATAAAATGGACAACGAACCAATATTTTAGCGCTTTCGGGACCTTATCTTTCATGTTTTCTCCCCATTACACCAGAAAAGGAAGAGGGTATAATCAAAATCCCTAAAAGAGCTCATTAATCAAAACGGTAAGCAGGAGCATCATTACTTCGATGATCGGTATCTCCTATCATCTTTAGGCCCGCCGCCTCTCTTGTATATCAATGCGGTTCCGCCCTTGATCTCGATAAGCTGTGCAGAAACTGATGACACCATCTTCTCCAGATCCTCTCTCCAAACAGATGAGGGGCCCATCGATTGAAGTACCTTTAACTTCACCAATCCCTTCTTCTCCAGCTGTGAACGGAGCTCGTCCTCGATACTTTTACTGAACCCGGTCTTACCAACCTGGATCGTTGGCTTGAGGACCGTTCCTCTCTTTTTCAGATCATTCTTCGTTATCATGGGAGATGCTCCTGCCGTATCTCTTGATCCTGCCGCATTCAATGCAGGTTATCACGGTATTGCCGTTTCTCTGTCTGAACCTACCAGTGATCCCGGGTAGAAGCGGCGTCATGCAACCTTTACACGTTATCATCTTGAGGTCTTGGGGTATCCTGACCGTATATCTCATACCTATTCTTCTCGCAAGCTCAAGGTATCTCCTTGCCAGCTTCAGGTCACCTTTTTGGGCCATTTCCAAGGAGAGCTTATAGAGGGTTGAGATCCTTCTCCTTGCAGCCTCTCTTATTAGAGGCCTGTTTTTACCTCTGCCCCGCCTCTGCATCGGCGCACCATTCTGTTATTCTTATTTAAACCCTGAGAGTAGATGGTTGCAATGATCATTCCTCGGCGGACTCTTGAGGCAGGTCCCCCTGGCTGACATCTCCGTCCTCTTTAGGTTCCTCTGCGGAAGGTATGGCGATCTCCACGACATTCGATCCCCTCCTTCTCATCTCACCTTCGGAAATATGCAGACCAGAGTATGCATCCTCGGCAGGTTTCATACCATGACCTCCCTGGGCAATGACACCTTCCGGATCATAATCGAGGGAGATCGGTTTATCGGTCTCATCCTCTTCTTCCTCTGGCTCCTCCTCCTTCTTCCTTGATCTGACAACAAGGAATGCCACAATGCCTGCAACAAGTATCAGGAGGATCACGATAAGTATGATTATCCATACCGGGAATCCTTCATCGTCTTCCTTTACAACTTCCTTTTCAGCCGGTGTCACCTTGACAGTGATATCGGTCATCACGGTCCTGCCGTACTCATCAGTGGTATTGAGTTTTAGCAGATATGTTGCCGGATCCTTTGCCGATGTCCCGAGAGCTATGACCATGTCCTTTGACTCTCCAGGGAGCATAGCCTGCTCGCTTCCTGCTTCCAGGGTGAATCCCTTTATGTCCAGGAAGTTGAATGTAATATTGGCTGTAACTCCCAGCGGATTGGTAACGGTCACGGTAACAGCCGCTTCCGATCCCTTGATAGCCTCCGGCTTCCCCTTTAATACCACTGTAAACAGTGGCGCATTGTAGGTGAAGGTCCTCTTGTCCGTCTGGCTCGTCAATCCCTCTGCCTTTGAAACGATCCACCAGGTGTAAGTGCCTGGATAGGAGGGTTTGAACTTGTAATTGTCCGCAGAGGTTGTATATGTTAATTCATTGCCCTTTGGGTCCTCTATATGGACCTCGAAGGTAAGTTCGTCCGGTTCTATATAGCCCCCATCCCATTCGAGGGTCACATCTCCTTCGATGATCGCTCCGTTATCCGGTCCTCCTAAATCTGCCTGGGGTGTCGCAAGAGTGGGATCATAGAAGACACCGAACTTCGTTGATTCCCTGTAGCTGTTCCCAGCCAGGTCCGTGGCCCTTACACCAACGACATTCTTCAATCCCGGAACCAGGTCCACCGTCAATGAGAATGTTACATTATTGATATCGGCCGCGGTGATATCCAGGTCCATCCAATCGGACAGGGACCTATCAGGTAAGGACTGCTGATACTGTATAGAGGATAGGTTCACTCCAGATAGATCATCCTGGATCGTTACCGTAAAGGTGAAAGTCCCGACCGTGGTATTGATCTGTTGTGTGGGGTCTGGTGTGATAGATGTGTATCTGATGAAGTGTGTGTCCTCTATGAGAGGAGCTTCCACAACCGGGCCTGCCCTTCCGGTCTTATCCATTGCCCAAACATAGAACGTGTGAACACCCTCTTCTCTGATCAGGACCTCCGGGAACTCGTTGGTGAGGTTCGTTTCCAAAGGCCATAGGTTCAGGTCCATGGAGTAGCAAATACCCTTGAGGCCGGACCCATTCTCAATTACAGGCCCCCATGTAAGGTAGACCTTGTTGTCATTGTCGTATCCTACCTTGTAATCAAGGAAGGATCGGGCCCTGACCTTCACCCATTCGGGAGCTGTTGGAGTGTCCAGGTCCAAGATGAATGAGAACGAATTGGACTGGAGGACCTCTCCTGACTCTAGGGTCAGGTTGAGCCATACCTTGAAGACATCATTGTCATCTCCATTGATGGGAACTGTGATCAACCCTTCCTGACCTGGAATATATGTCCAGTATGAACTGTCTCCCTTGGATGTCTCCATGACTATGCTGAAATCCCCTTCCAAGGGATAGACGGTGGTATCATCGAGGAATGACACAGAGAAGTTGGAAACCGTAAGATCGGTCCTTCCATAGAGCCAATCCCCATTTGATATACTTGATTGGAGAGGTGTCGAGAACCTGTATCCCGCTACCTTTAGATCGGAAAGGACCCTGAAGGCTTTCAATCTGAGTCCTGATTCAGGGCGACCGGTATCGGTCAAGGGCATCATTCTGATGTCGAAATCGGCACCGTTGGGTGCCTCATATTCGACCTCGAACGGGATCTTGAATTCCCAGGCCTCCTGTCCTGTCCAGGTCAGTTGAGGTGTGTCCATATCGAACCATGTATCATTCCCGAAGAAATTGACCACACCACCGCTCACCATCCAGTCGAATTCCAGGTAATCGCCCTGTGTGCTGATATTGACATGGAATCCTAAAAGATCACCCTGGGGAAGGTCCGTCAGACCATTGGCCAGAATTGCATAAGCTCCAGTCGATGGGAATACCTTGTAAACCCCGGATGATGGAACAAGGTCTGTCCCGTCCGTATCAAGGATCTTCACCCGCACCGCTTTTGTCCTTAAGATCGGATTGTACTCCCAGACCTCGGTCCCGTCATGTGCCCATACATAATGCTTCTTGGTAATTGATGAGTAGGCCTGTCCTTGGCCGGACCATTCACCTGGTTTGTTGGGAGGTTTCTCATTGACCCATTCGAACCATTCCTCTCTCCAGAGGTACATATCGTCATCTTCATTGTTAACGTCACCATACAGGAGGAGCTCCTTCGTATCGGTGTCAAATGAAAGCCCTGCCGAGTACTGGATGCCTGGTTTATCTCCGCCATCGGGGAGCCTTTCCCATTTCTCCGAGTCCGTATGGAAGAACCAGAGATCATCGAGGGAAGCTGATGATGTGCCGTTCCTCCTTCCACCGAACATGAAGAATCCCTTTTCTTCCTTATCGAAGACCACAGAGGACTGTCTTCTTGGCTGGGGCTCGACCTGGAAATTGTAATTGGACCATATATTGGCCGCAATGTTGTATCTCCAAAGAGAGTTCGTGTCTCCGAATTCTATCTGTCCACCGAAAAGATAGAGGTATCCATTCTCAGGATCGGAGACCATGGAGGCCCTCCCTCTCTCTCCGGGAGGTCCGTTCTCATTGATCATTGTCCACTCACCGGTGTCGCAGTCCAGCTTGTAAAAATCATCATAATGTGTATACCTGTAATGTCCCTGTCCGAGGTTCTCGATGAGGACACCACCGTAGAGATAGAAGATATTGTTGAGATGGTCATATGCAAATGCCATACCATCATCGTATGTTGGTGCATTTTCGGTGGATATATCCACGCTGATCCATCTCATTGTCGAAAGGGAGTAGTAACCAAGCTGCCAGAAAGATCCTCCGATATAGTTCAGGATCATCAGTTTCCCACCATCCTCAGGGTCATATCCCGTAAAGGCCGATCCGCCTTCCCAGACAAGGTTCCCGGGCATCATTCCAGTTGAAAGAGTGGATGTATCAAGGGACCAGATATCCTTCCTCCCACTGTTATCTCCGAAGATAACAACTGTCTTTCCGTCGGTTTTTAGGTCCCAAGCTTGGAAGCGCTTAGGTGGCATTCCACCAGTAAGATTGACCTCCTGGACTGAGCCGTTATAGGGATCTAAAAGATATGTTTCTTCAAGGATATCATTGCCGTTGTATCCCATTGAAAGGATCAGATCATCAGTTGCATCCCTGTAGAGAAAGAGTGCACCCGCCTGAGTTGGTATTCCCAGGTCATTGGAGACCTCGATCCAGGTGCTATTGGATGTGAAAAATGTCCAGAGATCGTTTTCGTAATAGGAGCTATAGCCTTGTGTCCTGTATCTGCCGAGTGATAAGAAGAGAGCACTTCCGTTGGGTGTTATGGTGAGCATTGAACGATCCCTTCCAGAGGGCTGTTCGATGGGTGTTGGATGGTTCCATCCGTAAGTGAAATTGTACTGGAACAATCCTGCCTGGAAGACCCTGCTTGCATCCCTGCCTCCGAAGATCCACACTGAATCGGTCGCCCTATCGTAGGTTATCCCGGAATCATATCTGCCTCCCAAAGAGGATGGGGCCTCGATCTGGACCCAGGTCTTATTCTCATAGAAGAAGATATCCATTATATCCAAGGTATAGGTGGTATAACCGCTAGAGCGGTAGCCTCCATAAAAGAAAGCAATGGTATTGTTCTCATTTGAAGTGAATGCCCTGTTGGAGTATCTTTCATCTGGCAATTGACCGCTGGTATTCCATTTCAACCAGGTGTTGTTCACCTCGAAATAGGACCAGACCTCGAAGTAATTGGTCCATCCAACCGAATATCGATTGAAGACAACAAGTTCCTTTTCAGCCTCCCGGTACATTATATTCGCACCGGATGTGTCGATCTCTGACGGCCAGCTCCCGCTTGGAAGCTGGGTCCAGTTTCCCATTTCACCGGATCTGGTAGGGGCCTCACTTGCTTCTGGAGTGTATGCTCCATCTGTAGGTATTAACCCTGAAAACCCCGATATGATCAGGATGGTAAGTATAAGGAAAGCTAACTTTGGTCGGTGTGATAACCTGGTATCTGGCATGGTGACATCGCCCCGTAATGCTGATGGATCGTCCATACCCGCAGGTATGTCCAACCCAACGTGCATTGGAATAGCTTTATTTTAACTTGTTGAGAAATCGAGGGTGTTTCTACATATCGGCCACTCACTTCGACACTTTTATAGGGGATGACTGGAAATTTGACTTCAGAGAGACCCGAGTGTGTGGAATTATTTCCTCAAACTGGGATCTGATGAGTGCGGGAGTGTACGTTAATGTCGGCACCGAAAGGGCCGGACAGGTCCAGTGGAGGGTTCTGGGACCTTGTCCGAAAGGTCTCTGATTCAACTGTCAGAAAAAGACCCCCGTTCACTGGGGCCTGGCTAAGAGATATCGATCTTGGGAAACCCCGTGCTTCCATCGAGAACATCTATGCAAAGATAGAGCTCCACTCAAGCATGGGTGGGTCCGAAAGATGCTATGCGGTATCTCCTGTAGAGTTCAGAATGTCCATTGACGCTATCAAAAGGCTGACAGGCTCCATGAATAGGCTGGAGCAAGACCCTCCCCCATCATCCGTGATGGAGGATGAGGTCCGTCTGAGGAGATATGTCGAAAGAAGGGCAATGAGGGACCTGACAGGAAAGGACACAGGGAAGAAGGGCCCTAATGCCAATGTCTCCGCCAGGATCTGTGGACAGTATACCGTCGGATTGGGGATACTGGAGCATCTATTGAGGGATGAAAGGGTACAGGATATCTATATCGATCCCCCGCTTACTAACAATTCGGTCCATGTCACTCTCGGAGGAATGACCGACCCGGACCTCGAAGGGTCCTATCCCACGAATATACTCCTTACCGAAGAGGAGGTTGGAAGGATAGTATCGATCCTGAGGTATACTTCGGGAAGGCCTTTTTCCGAGGCTAACCCCGTCCTTGAATGTGATATGCCCATGTTCAATGCCAGGGTCACCGCTGTCTCTCCACCTTTATCTCCGGGAGGAGTATCCCTGGCGATAAGGAAGCATTCCCATGATCCCTGGACACTTCTAAGGCTAATATCCTCGGGTTCCATTACTCCTGAAGCAGCTGCTTTCCTGGATCTGTGTATTGACGGCAGGTCCACCATGCTGATAGCAGGTCCCAGAGGAGCGGGAAAGAGCTCACTTCTTGGTGCTCTTCTTTTCAATGTGGACCGATCGAGAAGGATCATTACAATTGAAGACACACCGGAGCTGCCTGTTAAGCATCTGACCGGGGAGGGTTTCAACGTCCTTGGTCTGACGGTGAAAGGTGATGGGAAGCAGAGCACCGACAAGGCCCTTAGGACCGCTCTCCGTCTCGGGGAGTCGGTACTTGTAATGGGGGAAGTGAGAGGACCGGAGACCAGGACCCTGTATGAGGCAATGTCAGCAGGAACTGCTGGCTCCGCCGTTCTGGGGACCTTCCATGGAGATTCCGCAAGATCCGTTTACAAGAGGACAGTTGAGGATCTGGGTGTTAGTCCCGGATCATTTTCGTCAACGGACCTTGTGGTCGTGTGTGGTCTTGTCCAGCCAAAAGGCAGGAGGGCCAGATACCGGAAAGTGGTCCAGATCTCCGAATATATCAAAAAAGGGGAGCCTGGAAGGTTTCGCGATCTTTTCCGTTTCGATCCCGAGGCGAATTCCCTGGTGATGGATGAGGACATCCTTTCTTCCGATACCTTCCGAAGGATCGGTTCCATCTGGGGAATGAGCAGAGAGGAGGTGCGTTCCGAGGTCGGGGTAAGGACCGCTGTCATGGAACAGGCAGGGGAATTGTTACGACCAGGAGAGATCGAAAGACCCGCTTCCATGGTGAAGGTCCTTGATGCTTTGAGGGATGTAAGAGAAGCCCTATCCGTGAAAAGGTCCTCACCCTCGAAGAAAAGCCTCCTCAATGGATGGAGGAAGAAGATGATCTCAGGGGAGGACCTTGATCCATGATAGAAACACCCCTGAAGGGATCCATCGGTGTTTTCCTATTAGGAGCCCTGATCATAATCATACTGGCTGTGCCCGATATACTCGGATCAAGGGATATTGACGGGGATGGAATATCAGATACCTTCCAGAATGTGGAGGATCGGACCGATCTTGTCCTTACACCGTCTGGAGAATGGAAGGAGGTGAATATTGGATACCGATCCGAAACAGATCTGCCATTCACTGCCTTTATCGGCACTGGCCTTCTTGTCGTCTTACCCTTGGCGGTCTATTACTTGATGTGGGAGGCCCCCATAAAGAAGAAGGAACTTGGAAAGAGGGTATCGGCATTTGCAATGCATGACAATGTGAGAAGGATGGCATCCTTCCTATCCACAAACCCTTCCCTTCCCAACTCTGCAAGGCTTTCTCATGTAAGCCAGGTGGGTGAAGGTGAGAAGGTCCTTGGGCAGGTTCTCTGGAGTTCCCGGACCACTGGAAGCTCACTGGAGGGGGTCCTGCTTGAAAAGGCAAGGATGCTGGATGATAAGGTCCTTGAAAGCTCCGTGGAAGGTCTGATCTCCGCAGAAAGGGAATCCACCATCGAGGATGTGGGAAGGTCCTGCCGATCCGTAGTACAGAGGCTGGGTGAAGATCTCAAGGAAAGGATGACATCCTATTCATCATCGCTCAAGGGTCCTTCCACAGCCCTTTTTGGTCTCGGAGTCCTTCTTCCCGTCCTTCTGGCGACGATGATACCGATCGCAGGATTCTCGAACAGGACCGTCCTGATGATCGGGGTTCTGCTCTGGGTCGTGGTTCCTGTTCTGATTCTAAGGACAGGAAGGAATCTGGTATTGAAACGGCCCATGGTTAAGGAAGGAGAAGGGTACGGGGGTATTTCCTATCGGAAAGATATTTTCACCCTTCTAGGACCGTTAGTAGGAGGACTGGTCAGTATAGCATCTTTGGTGATCTTGACAGACTCGATAGCCCCTCCTATCATTTTGGATGGCCCCTTCCCTGATCCGCCCTCATCTGCAGTTCTTGCCCTTTTTATCGGTTCCTCTGCAGTATTCTCATCTTTGATCCGAGGTCTGATCCACGAGGGATCATTAAAAAGGAGTATCATAAAGGATGAAGCCGAGAAGGTTCCCGATCTTCTTTCGGAGATAGGTTCAAGGCTTCAAGAGGGAAGGTCATTCGAAAGGGCTCTGGAGAGCGGGTATCGGATGATAAGTTCAAAACCACCACTAAGAGGATCCATTCCAGAAGGTGGCGGGGAATTTGCTTCCTCAATAAGGGTGGCACGTGAATATTCCAGGGCTGGTGGAAGGACGGGGGGCAGCTCGATCAAGGCTCTCTCAAGTCATCTCAGGGAGATGGGACGGCTGGAACGCTCCTTGAAGGAGATGATCAGGTCCAGTATAGGTCAGATGGAGGTCACATCTTCCATATTCGCCCCGATTATGATAGGGATCTCGGTTGGGATCTTCGAACTGATGGGAAGGTCATCGGACCCATTGAAAGGAGGTGAACTGGTTGGGACATCGATCTCGGGGGGAGAACTTACCGTTACCGGTTTCATCCTTCTATCCGGTGTATACCTTCTCATTCTATCGGTTTCAACGACCCTTACCATGAGGAGATTGGAGGAAGGAACACCCAGGGGAGGGTGGGAGAGGGTCCCACGCAATCTGATGCTTTCGTCATTGACATTCACAGCAGGAGTGGTTGCTTCCGCTCTGATATTAGGAGGTTGAAATCATGAAAAGGAAAATGTTCTCAGAGGAAGGAGGAATGGAGGGGATCCCCCTCCAGCTGATAATCGTAGTTGTTGTGGGAATGGCCGCTCTGGGCATTCTCATCGGATGGCTGGCCCTTGCTGGTGATACGGACCCGACCCTTAGGAGAGTGGCCACAGAACCCGAGACCATAAAGGTAGAAGGAGAGGGTAGAGCTGTCCTTGAGGTCGATGTTCTGATCTATATCTATGATTCGGAAGGAGATGAGGTTGACGGTGCTGTCGTAACCTTTTCCGGGGCTGTGGATGAGAAGATAGTGGAAAAGGTCGATTCGGGAGACATGGTAAAGGTGAAAGCAGCTCTAGCACCCGGATCCGACACAGGAACGATCGAGATCAAGGCGGAAAAGGGAGGGGGAATGGGGTCCTGCTCTACAACAGTGATCGTAATGCGAGACTGATGTTAGATCCCACTTCACCCATTCCCACCTGAAAACATAAATAATGCCCTGTGAATGGATGGACGGGATGCCCCATGAGAACAAAGATGCTTGGAGGAGTATTACTGCTGGTACTTACAGCAGGATTGATAGCGGGATGTTTGGAAGAGGTCGAGGAGACAGTGGACCCTGATCTGGACCTTAAGGTGATCGAGATCGTGGCAAAGGATAAGAGCCCTGCTCCCAACGCAGTGAACGCGTCGGCCGGAAAGGAATTCCTCTATGTGAAGATCAACATCACGAATCAGAATGATAAAGCGGACCATACCGTCTGGAATGCTGACAGGTTCAGTGTGGATGACAACAACGCTACAGAGATCGAGGGATCATTCCTTTCCAATGTGGACATGAGGGAGATCGATACTCTGATAATCGATGTCGATACAGGCAAGACCTTCTATGTTGTCTTTGAGGTTCCAAACGATATCAAGATGGTCTATTTCAGATACAATGCAGGTCTGGATGAACCTCTGGACACCGAACTAACTGAATATGATCACTTTGAAGGAAAGATCTGAATCAGGTCCTTCGCCTTCTTGTAATATAAGTGATAAGAACAACTGCCATAAGTATGAAGATAGGCTCGGGACCCGGGATCTTCTTTCCTGATGAGTCCTTCTGGAGTAGGTCATCATCCAAGGTACCATTCTCCCAGACACCGTCTTCCACAGATACTGATGTCATGGTGATATCATCTACAGGATGGTCCTTCAGCAGCGGCCTTCTGTTTCCATAAGTGTCGCAGGCCGCGATCTCCTTCGCGATATCCAGTCCTTCGATCACCACTCCGAAGACAGCATATCCGTTCCCATCCCTTTCCCAGTCGTCCAGTCCATGCTGGGGTCCGTCGCATATATAGAACTGTGAGGAAGCCGAGTCCGGTTCCGTGGACCTTGCCATCCCTACCGCACCATCGATGTGTGAGGCATTCCTGCAGATCTCAAGCGGAATGGTGGTCCCGGACCCTCCCGAACCATCATCGTACAGGATGTTGTTCTTGGTGTTCGGGTCACCCGTCTGAGCTACGAAATCATCAATGCACCTGTGGAACTTGATTCCATCATAGAATCCGGTTGAAGCAAGATCAACGAAATTTTGGGTAGTGATCGGGGTCATATTATCGTAAAGCTCGAATTTGATCGTACCGTAACCAGCAACCTCGATCACTGCGATCCTGTTAGGTCTGCCGATGTCCTGAGGTTCTGTGTAGATGACCCCGTTATCATATAAGTCATCCATTTTCGAGTTTGTTCCCTTCTCATTCTCGACCGTATCAGCAACTGTGAGATCAGGCAGAGCCAGCAATAGAAGTACCACGGAGATGGTCGCCAGGATAAGGGCGGGCTTTCCACAGACCATGACGTCATATCGGTATGGTCATGTAAATATCTTTTGAAATTCAGCTTCCATTATCTTGGGGTTGTCCCTTCCTCTCCAATTCCAATTTCCGAAAGTGCTCCCTCTCCTCCAATAGGTCCTTGATCAGGACCGATAACTTCCATCCGATATTGTTCTCTGTTGGGGTGCAGAAGATCGGCCTCTTCCCTTGAAGTTTGGGGAAATTGTCCATTGAGGCGTGTATCTTGGGGCCATCGAAACCAAGGAACATGATGACCTTTGGATCTTCCTTGCTTTCAAAGATGTCGTAACCTTCGTCCTCCAGGATATCACCCAAAAGATCATCTTCTCTTCCGCTTCCGGATATAAGAATGACCTCCTCTCCGTTGATATCCTCAAGAGCTTTCTTGATGGAGGATGCCTCATCCTTCGAGAATCCATAGACCATCATCCCTATCTCTGCCATGAGAGGTGAAAGGTAATGATGATGAAAACCCTTGCTCCTTCGGTTTACTCGATACTATTCTATGTTACCATGTTTACTCATTATATATTCGTTGAAAGTCTTTAGGAAGCTTTCCCTTTCCAGTTCATTAGAAAACACATCTCTCGAGAATTCAATATATTCAGGAGGGAGGTCATCCATTTCATAGATGTTTTGAATCATATCGTAGAATCTGTCCCACTCTTCTTCCGACCATGACCTCCAATCTCTGAGGAGATAATTGTAGTAACCTTCTCCCGTGGAAAAGGAGCCGACATTGGAGAAAATTCCGGCTCCGCTCAACATGATCACAGGAACAAGCATGGAGACAATCAGTAAGTAATCGGGTATCCCCTTGATTATTCTGCCCTTTTTTAACGATGAGAACAACAAAACTCACCTGCCGTTAAATAGCCAGTCCTGTTCCAATGAGCATCAATCCTGCTAAAAATAACATTCCGAATCTGACAGCGGGATCAAGTTCCTTCATAAGCACTCCACCTATGATCATTATCCCGGAAAGAACAGCTGCTCCCAACCAGAATATTATTCTACCGGTAAAATCAAGCCATGATGCTGTCTTAATGTCTCCGGCATCCTCGGCTTCATTATTGAGAGGACTCTGCAGGAACATGAATATTCCTCCGGAAAACATCAGTAGAACAGATATTATTACCATCACAACAACAATACCCTTCATTGCTGATGTGGTTTCGTTCCTTCTCTGTGACCTATTATCCTTTTCCCAATCATCATACAAATTATACACCTCAAGTTCCCATTTCCAATTGCATAATGATTTCCTCCGATTTAAAACAATAGACTTGTTAATGCTCATTCATTAATGAGTTTAACTATACTTATGTCCATAACTTCATTCAAGGAACGGTTTCAAATAAATACAGCGAATGATATGGTCTCTCTATGTCTCCCTCTTCCGATGGGATGGTAATTCAGATGAGGTCCCTCACCAAATACTATGGTAAAGCCAGGGGGATAATCGAGGTGGACCTTTCCGTGAAGAAAGGAGAGGTATTTGGATTTCTGGGACCCAACGGTGCAGGGAAATCCACAACGATCAGGACCATTCTGGATTACATCAGACCAACCTCAGGATCTGCCATGGTCAACGGAATGGACCCTCAAATGGATGGGGCAAAGGTCCGCAGGTCTGTGGGATACCTACCTTCTGATTTCGGTACATATCACAACATGACAGCAAAGGATTATCTCAATACACTTCTCGAAATGATGGGCCACAAGGGACCGAACAGGATCAAGGAGCTTGCTGGCAGGCTCCAACTGGACCTTAAAAGGAGGATCAAGGATTACTCCAGAGGCAACAGGCAGAAGGTCGGCCTTGTGTCGGCTTTCATGCATTCCCCGGATCTCATCATCCTGGATGAACCCTCATCCGGGCTTGACCCCCTGATGCAACAGGAGTTCTACAAGATCATACTGGAAGAGAAGGCAGCCGGGAGGACCGTGTTCCTTTCATCCCATATACTTGCCGAGGTAGAGGCCATCTGCGATAGAGTCGGTATTATCAAAGAAGGACGGTTGATAGTCGTTGAGGATATCAGAAAGTTCAAGGAGAAGACCGGAAAGATAATGCAGGTAAGGTTTTCCGGAGAGGTATCCCCCTCTGAATTCGCATCGATACATGGTGTCGCCCATGTGGAGGTCGTAAGCGGGAACAGGTTGAAGATTACTATAACCGGAAACGTGGACCCTGTTATCAAGGTGTTATCAAAACATACGGTCCTTGATCTTGATTACGAAGATATGTCCCTTGAGAGCCTATTCCTGAAATACTATGAGAAGGAAGGTGTTGTGGACCGCAGAGGAAAGACCATCAAGGGGGTGGAAGCATGAAACTGCCTCTGTTCAGAGCAGCTCTCTGGGATTCAAAGATATCTACTATCATCTACTGCGTGGTTCTGGTCCTTTATGGTTTGATGATAATGTCTGCTTTCTCTTCTGTTGGAGATACCTTCAGCGATCCCTTCGCAGAGAATAACGGAGTGAAGATCACTGAAACAGGAGATAAGGTCGAAAAAGTGAGTGTCTACAATCTCACATGGGATACACAGGCTGCCGTTCTTTCGCATGTCGCGGTGGGTATGGATTCCGAATGGGCAATGAACAGCCAGGTCATCGATGTATTGAACGGGACCATTCCAGAAGAGATATCGGACCTGGGATTGGACTGGTTCCAGATCCTTGAGATGTCCGATATGGTCCCTGGATTGAAGGAGAAGCTTTCGGACCAAGGTGGAATGGAACCCAAATCTCCATATCAGATAGATGAGAATGGGACCACACTCCTCTATTTGGGAGAGGGAACATATGTCAATTTCGTCAACACCTATGAAAATGATATGTTCATTGTCATCCTCATCCCGAATGACGGCAATATCAGCAATGCAACGATCAAAGGTCCTGCCATGCTAGGGAACCTGGATACGATGAGTGATTTTGACAAATACCTGGAGGACAATCCCTTTGTCGAGGGTTTCTTGGGTGATGTTAGTGTTGATTTCTCAACAATAGAGGGTTATCTCGC
Organism: Thermoplasmatota archaeon; assembly: GCA_965234725.1. Lineage (GTDB taxonomy): Archaea > Thermoplasmatota > Penumbrarchaeia > Penumbrarchaeales > Penumbrarchaeaceae > Penumbrarchaeum > Penumbrarchaeum helgolandense. Next base: position 35,801 of record CBDDUX010000004.1, read on the forward strand.
TTTGGAATACTTCAGCCTCTGGCCTCTTCTATTCATTATATTCCTTGCCGTGAAAACATCCGGGGTCATTTCAAAGCATGTAGAGGACAGGTCCCTGGACATACTGCTAGCAACAGGGTATTCCAGGTTCCGTTTCATGAACGAGAAGGTTCTATTGCTCATTTTGAACTTTTTATTGATCATATTCTCTGCTTGGTTGGGGCTGGTGTTGGGCACCATAATGCTTGGTGAATCCATTCCATTTTCGGGTTTGACCTTCACCTTCATCGATTCCATACCAATGGCACTGGCATTTGTCGGTATCGCGATGCTCATATCGGTACTGGTGGATGAGGGTGGAAAATCCATAGGTATTGTGATGGGGGTCGTATTGGGAGAGTACATGCTAAATGTCGTTGCCAATCTTGCCAATTGGGGTGACAGCGTCAAATATCTGAGCCTCTTCACATACTGGAACAGCAACGATGCGATGCTTCATGGTGTGATACACCCCATCAACGTGATAGTCCCTCTGGCTGTCGCAGGGATAACGATATTCCTTTCCTACTACCTGTTCCAGAAGAAGGAAATTAGGGCCTGAAGGTCGACATGTAGAAGTTCCATTGAAATATCAACAAGCCATTATTGTATGATATGGAAGAGAAGCTTAAGGCGATTGGGAACAGACTTGATCTGACAGAAGTTGATGTCAGGTCCATTCGCAAGAGGAGGTTGAAGGACATAATGATCCTTGCGATTATCGGGACCCTCACATCATTCTTCTCGTTCATCGTCGGGTTCAGTATTGGGAATACAGAGAAATATGGAATGGCCTACTATCCTTATGCAATAGTACCCCTGGCCACTATCAGGAATTACAGGGGAAGATGGGCCATAGTGGGGATCGGAGCCCTTCTGATGATCATCTCTGGTATCTTCTTCTATCTTCAAGGGTTCGAGGCTGGCAAAATATTCTACTCCAATTCCATTCTTTACGGTGTCTATCAAAGGACAAAATCAAGGCCGCTTCTCGGTGAATTTGAAATATCATCCAATCGATAATAGATCATGGCCAAGGACCTGGAAGAGCTTGGATCCAGATTGGATATCGATGATGAGGACATGGAAAGGATAAGGAGAAAGAAAAGAAAGGAATTGATACTTGGTCCAGTGATAGGGATTTCCATCACAGTTTTATCAACCATGTTGGGTTATTTTATTGGAAAGAACGATCCGGTCTATGATAAGGTCCTGACCTACCCTTATGCTGGCCCCTTCATTTTTGCAATGACAGCAGGGGTGAGGAGGAAAAGATTCTGGATCTCAGTTGCGATAATAACGTTAATTGCTTCAATTATTGGATTCATCATCGCACACGAGACCGCTCAACCTCATGAATACGGACTTGCCATCGAGTATGGTGTATACAACAAGTGAGGGAGATCGAATGAAACTCAATCTGGGATGCGGAAAGGTTTACAAACCCGGATACATCAATATCGATTCAGGCGACAGGTCCGTTGCCGATGAGTTCTGGAATATCATGGACCTCCCTCTAAAGGACGCTTCGGTGGACCTGGTCGAGGCAGACCAGGTGATCGAACATTTCGATTGGGTGAACGTCAGGTATCTTCTTGCCGAATGCTGGCGTGTTTTGAAACCCAATGGAAGATTGATACTGGAGACACCGGACCTCCTGGGGACAATGAAGAAACTGAAAAGGACCCAGGGGGAAGAATTCCTCATAGGATCACAATGGCTTTTTGGAATTGGGACCAAGGGTCAAAGGCACGGGATGGTCTTCAAAGAAAAGGAACTCCAGGGAATGCTGATATCCTCCGGATTCGAGGATGTTGAGTTCTCTCCGCAGAGGACACATCTCTACGAACCTGGATTACATCTTGAATGTCATAAGGGAAAGGGCGAGGGGAGGAGAAAAGTAGAGACCCTGTTCCGCAAAAGGGTCAGAGCTGTATTCAAAGGGGATTCCTATCTCCTTATACCCATCGAGGACCACATGAACGAACTCTTTTTCTCACTTACTGTGGACGGTGAACCAAGGGAACCGATCTTCACGGAGAACATTTTCAGAGCAGCCCTTGCCGACCCTGAGATACCCGGTCAGCTGATCCTTTCCATGAAAGCCTACAGGAAAGGTATGGAGATGGCCGACGAGCTCATGGAAGCAATGAGGTTCATCCATGATGAACAGATAAAAGGAAGGGCCTTTTCACTCTGGATGAAAAGGAAGAAAGGAGCTGATGTAAGGAAATCCTTCGAAGATTTCATCATTGATCTCTCCGATAAATTGAGAGATGCCATTCTCCGATCCCAGGATCCTAAGAAGGAACTTGTCTATCTACTTTCATTGCAGCCGGAGGACATCAGATTATTGGATTTCAGGATGATCTCTGACAAAGCAAGGGAATGGTCCAATCAGGGAATTAAGGCCTTCAATAAAGGGGAGATGGATGAAGCAATGACCAATTTGGAGAGATCGATAAATGTGATACCCAACAATCCGATAACCCATTGGAACATTGCCAGGCTCCTCTATCGTAAAGGATCGAGGTCCGAGGCACTAAAAAGATTTGACAAGATAAACAAACTATTGACCGACAAGGACCTCTTAAGGGAGACAAAGAAGGAACAGGATCTGATGAGGAAGGGGGCCATCGACCCGGAAACAATAGGTCCGAGATCCGAGGTCCATGTCGGAAATATGTTCCAATAAATTATTTAAAGGGTTCAACCAATTGAATCTTATGAAGGAGAGGCTCGAAGAAATCGGGAAGAGACTTGGCCTTTCGAAGAATGATATCAAGGAGGTCAGGAGGGAGGGTAGGAAATACAGGACCTTATTTTTCTTAGGAGGAGCGATCCTTGCATTGATCGCCTTCATCCTTGGTCTTCTTTTCGGATGGTTCACCAAGAAGGAGACGGGCGGAAACGGATCAGGGAATCCTGATCCGGGTGGTGGATATCCCTACGCGGGGGTTGCCGTGGTGGTTGGAGGGTTGAAGTATTCAAGACCATCAAGAATGGCATTGATCCTTGCTACAGCCGTTGCTTTCCTTGCAGGCTTATCCGCTCCTGTGTTTGGACAGAGCATAGATTACGGTGTTTATTGTAAGTGAGGAGCTGATTTCCTGGATCGACTGAAGGAGATCGCCGATAGATTAGGCCTATCAGAGGATGATGTAAGCGAGATAAGAAAGGAAAGGAGGAAATTGAGGTGGATGATCGCCATTGGAGGTCTTATTGCGGCATTACTGATGTTCCTGATGGGTTTCTTAATTGGGTTCTTCATATCCAATGGTGATCCCAGTGGTGACCCTTTTAGTGAACCCTCCGGTGATGGATATCCTTTTGCCACCTCTGCTTTTGGCATTGCGAGCACTCAAGGAAGAAAATGGAAAAGAATTCTGATGCCAGCCCTTTTCATTCTTGGGTTTCTGACCGGATTGTCCAGGCCTGTATTTGGGAACAGCGTCCGATATGGTGTATTCAGGAGAGGCGAGGTCAGATGAAATTAAAACCGGAAGTAGCTGTGTGGGAGACCACGCTCAGATGTAATCTCAGATGTTCTCATTGCGGATCCGTCGCCGGGGATGCAAGAACAGATGAACTTTCAACTCAGGAATGCTTCTCACTTATCGAACAGTTGGCAGATCTGGGTTGCAAGGATGTGTCCTTGATGGGCGGGGAGTTCCTTATCCGGGATGACTGGCATGCTCTTGGTGGATGTGTGAAGGATCTGGGAATGGACCTCTGCATGGTCTCGAACGGTATTATGGTCCCGAAGTTCATCAATGAAATATCGAGACTGCAACCAAAGGTAGTGGGTATATCCGTTGACGGATTGAAGGAAGCTCACGAGAAGATCAGGGGGAAGGGGACCTTCGATCCGACAATGAAAGCCGTTGACATGCTGCTTGATAGAGATATTCAGACGACCCTGATAACCACTATCAGCAAGATCAATTTCAAGGACCTTCCAAAGATGGCGGAGATGATAAAGGGAAGGGGATGCAATTGGCAGATCCAGACAGCGATGCCCTTCGGAAATTTCAGCAGGGATCTGCTAATCTCCGAAGAGGACTACTACGCCTCGGCCATGTTCATTGCGAAACAGAGGATAAACAACAAGTTCGAGGACCTTCCTCTAATTGGAGCCCACTGTTATGGATACCATTCAAAGGTCCTTCCCGGGTGCAAATGGGGCGGGTGTACGGCTGGTTTAAGATCGATCGGAATAACATCGAACGGTGGAATAGTCGGGTGCCTTTCAATGGGAAATGAGAGGTTCATCGAGGGGAATATCAGGGAGAGGACCTTGAGAGAGATCTGGGAGGATCCCAGAGCTTTTACCTACAACCGGAAATTCAGTAAAGAGGAACTTGGACCGAATTGCAAAGGTTGTAGATATGGGAAGAAGTGCAAGGGTGGCTGCAATTCAGTGTCCATTTCTTTGACAAATCGTTTTCATAATGATCCCTACTGCTTCCGCAGGATTGAAAGGGATGTAATTGGAATTTGAGGGAGGATCTTAAATAAATTCATTCGCTCACTTTAATCGTTCCTTGATCCTCTTGAAGAGGTCCTCATCGATCTTGCCTGTGAGAAGGTCCTCCGCCGCTCTTTTCAGGATCTCTTTGACCAAGGTGTCCTGGTCGATGTATTCGAACCTTGTGGACCTTCCGTCCTTCCATTTTCTTACCAATCCCAGGGAGAGAAGGGTTCTGATATTGTAATCGAACGTGAACCTGGAGCATCTTACCAATGAGCATATCTCCTTCTGGTTCGATCCGGGATTGCTCTTTATTCGATGAAGGATCTTCTGCTGAAGGTCAGATAACGGAACGCCGATCAGATTTCCTTCGGGATCTATCTGATTGGATTGTTTCGTATCTGATGGAAAGTAACACCTCTTCCCATTCAGGATCTTGGCCAGTATGATCCTCTTCCTTTCCAGATATTGAAGGTGATACCTTAGTGTCCCGTCAGGCATCTGGTAAATATTTCTTAATGTAACGAAGGAGACCCCGGGATAGGTCGCAATATGGTTGAAGATCGATCTTCTTGTATGATGATCGATCACTCGACCTTCCGCATCCATCAGACACCCTCGCAATGTACATCTCGATCCAGTACATCAATCGAGTATCTCTTGTATGGATCTGTAAGTGCTTTCACTGATACGACCATCGAATTTACTGTCCTCAAGAAGGACCCGGATACTGTCCGAATCAACTTCGATCTCTCCTTTGTCCCCGGACCGGGTAATATCTCTGATATATTCCCTAATCCTTTCCTCCTCCTTTGTCAGATCACCGGATCTCTTACCAATTGACCTAATGACTATGAAGGTGGCAAGGAAAAAAAGTATTGCGCATATAAATATGATTACCGGTACGAGGATGTATCCATCAATCCGGTATCTATCGGGGTCCTTATCCCTTTGATCTCTGGGATCGTTCAGATATCTATCAATTTCCAGTCCGGTGGTCGAGTCGTTCTGGTCCATCCCAGGATTCCATTCATCTGGATATCCATCCATGTCTTCATCTACCGATGCGGCGGGATCATAGGGAAATTTATCCTTGTCATCTGTTATATTATCCCCATCCGTGTCCTTTGTTTCATTGGTTTGATTATTATCCGGATCACTGCCCTCTTCCTCCTTCCATCTTGAAGGGTCCAGGGGGTAGAAATCAGAATTGTCTCCAACCTTGTCACCGTCTGAATCCATCCATTCCGATGGATCCTCAGGGAATGCATCTGTATTGTTTCCTACTCCATCACCATCTGTGTCGATCCATTCATTGGGATCATTTGGAAATGCATCGGAGTTGTCGCCGAAGGTATCGTTATCGGAATCCTTCCATTCATTCGGATCGTTGGGAAAGACATCCGAATTATCCCCCACCGTATCATTATCGGTGTCATTCCATTCGTTGGGATCTTCAGGGAACCTGTCGATTGGATCCGTGTATCCATCACCATCGCTGTCTTTTTTAGTGGGTGTATAATGGATATTTAGTATACCAACCTCTACCCTGGAGCCACTGCAGGTCGAGATGAACTCGTTGTTTGAAGAGATCTCGATATCCTTGATCCAAGGGAATTTATTCACCACATCCAGGTCGATCCTATCATCGATATGCATAATGCAGAGTTGGGAAACGTTCGAATAGAAGAAGAATTTGCCTTCCTTGTCCAAAGCTCCTGTTGAAATTGCAGGAAGGTTCTCGATAAGGGCCTCGAATTCTTTAGTATTGGCATCTGCCAGATACATCGTCTCATTTCCAAACACCATGTTGGAACTGTGGGGTCTCCATTCCAGATACGTTGCGATCACCGGAAAGGGACCGATGGTGCTATACAGTTCGATATCATCGTTAGAGGAGAGATATACTATCTCGACAATTCCCCTGAAGGGTCTCCCATCCATCCCAATGAATTGATAACTTGATACAGCAAGATGTCCAATATCCGAATAGTCGATGGCAACAACAGAACCATAAGGATTGTAATTATCTATCACGGTCCAATCAGTCGTATTGAGTATGTCCACATTACCGTAATGAGGTCCGCTCACTGCCAATCTTGTATGTGAAGTATCAGATGAAAGACATGAGATCCATTCATTGAAATAGGTATCTTCCAACAAATTCATATCCGGGACAGTATAGATCCTCAGTCCTCCTTGGTATGTATTGTGCTGTGATCCCATTCCCACTGCAAGAACAAGATCTCCGTCACTATAGGTCCACTCAAGATCCCTGATGGTATGGTTTTCCTTGATGGTCCAATCGATACCATGTGTTGTATGATTGAACCCAATAACGGTCCCGTTCTGGTAACCGATAGCTACGGTGTTTCCATCTGGTGAGAATTTGATAACGTTCGGACTCCCCTCAACGATGGTGGCCCAGGAGTCCGGGAATATATCTTCCTCTGCTCCTGCTACCATGAAAGTAGAAGTGAACAGGGTTAGAAGAATTATCGAAATTCCTGGGGTAAGGAGGTTTCTGACGAATGAACTCACATTAGCGTTATGAGATCCCGTATATATATCAAGTTCAACGATAATTTGAAACATATCTGGCCCTTTGATCCTATATAATTTTTGTGACAATCTTATCCAACATATCAGGAGAATATTTGAAGAATACATGAAATGTTGACGGATAATGCCGTAATATTTTAATAGGTAGGTTTGAGCCAGATATGTGAGAACAATATTGTGATATCCTCCTTATAATCCCAAAAGAATATCTTATCCATGGGAAGGGAAGAGTTCTCTCTTAAGATCCCACAAGGGAATAGGTCTAGACCATCCGTATTACCATTTGCATTGATGTTCATTTTCATTGTAATGATAATTATCGGGTCCTATCAGGGATCATTCTCTGGTTTAAAGGAAGATGAGGGTCCATTGATATTCAATAATGTGACCAATATGGATTTCAGTAATGATACTTTATTCCTTGCTTCTCCAGATAATGATCTGAAGGTTTGTGTATGGACAACTGAATTGGGTGATGAGAAGGGGTGTCCGGTATACAGTATTCTATACAATGGGGATCCTGTTGTTCAAAGGTCCAGATTGGGGTTGAATATTGAAGGAATGGAGGAGAAATTATCTTCTGGTCTGATGTTAGATGGAAATGAAAGAAGTTCGGTGAACAGTTCGATCGAACTAGTTGCCTCCGATGTTGATGTTATTCCGGAGAGATACAACCAGATGATCGTTTCTTACAGTAGTACGGAAGAAGAGGAAATCGGGATGGATATCATTTTCAGAGCATACGATGAAGGCATATCTTTCTCATATTATGTGGATAAGCTTGATGGAAAGAAGACCTGTAGGATAAAAGATGAAATTACCAGTTTCAATGTAACAGAGGATTCTATTTGTTTTGCTGAATATGGTGTAGAGGCGGCATACAATAAAGTAAAGGTCTCGGAGATCAAGAAGGACTGTGAACTGCCTCTGCTAATAGAAGATGCGGATTCGGAGTGTTGGATGACCATTTCGGAAGCAGGTCTTCAAGATTACTCAAGGGCATTCCTTGGTCCCGGTAGCAAGATGAATGGGACCATAGACACATCCATTTATTCCAGTGTTGGAAAGAATGTTCCATTTACCACTCCATGGAGGATGGTCCTGATCGGAGATCATCCTTTCGAGATGATCGAAAAGGGCCGGATATGTTATTCAATGTGCTCTGACAATGTTATAGGTGATACGAGCTGGATAATGCCAGGTAAGGCATTCAGGGATTGTTCTTTGACCACCAAAGGGTCGAAAGGCATCATCGACTACTGTTCATATCATGGAATGGAATATGTTCATCTGGACGCAGGCTGGTATGGAAAGGAAAGTGAATCAAGTTCGGATGCATCTACCGTTTCAGCGAAGAACCTGAACCTTACAGAGGTAATCTCCTATGCAAAGAGCAAGGATATCGGTGTGATCCTATACGTTAACAACAAGGCTCTTACCAGACAGTACAAGGATATCTTCCCTCTTTACAAGAAGTGGGGTATCGCTGGAGTGAAGTTCGGTTTCGTCGACGGAAGGTCCCAGGCTGGAATAAACTTCGTTCATAAAGCGGTTCAGGAAGCGGCAAAGAACGAATTGATCGTTGATGTTCACGATTATTACAGACCTACAGGGATGAGCAGGACATATCCCAATTTGCTGACACAGGAGGGAGTCAGGGGAAACGAGCAATTCCCCTCTGCTCGGGATAACACGATACTCCCATTCACACGGTGTGTTGCCGGTCCGACCGATTATACGCCGATATTTGCAACGAAGGGGACGACCACGACAATGGCCCATCAACTTGCCCTTCCTATCGTAATATTCAGCCCTCTTCAATACATTTACTGGTATGGCACGCCGGAAAAGGCCGGGAATTCTTCCATCAATACACTGTGGGATAATATTCCCACCGTGTGGAATGAATCGATATTCATAGAAGGAAATCCCGGGAGCCATGCGGTTTACGCCAGGAGATCGGACAAAGACTGGTATCTTGGTGCGATCAACGGTCCGAAAGATAGGACCTTAAAGATCAGATTGGATTTCCTTGATCAGGGCGATCAATATTCTGCTCGTTTGTACACTGACCCGGGCAATGGTTCGGTGGAGATCAGGGACTTCACTGTCAACTCTGAAACAGAGATCATTGAAAATGTCCCTCAAAGAAGTGGATTATCCATGAAGATAAAGGAGGTCCAGGAAGATCCTCCCCCGGATGACGACAAGTATCCACCCCGACTTGTTGATATCGGAAAATGGGAGATCTTCGAGGATACGGTTCAGAAGGTGACTCTGCTTTCCCCCAATGGCTGGGATGGGCTTACCATCAAACATGATCCGCTTCCAGGATTCCTTCATCTTCTGGAGGGGGATAAGGCACTATTGGCTGAACCAGGAAATGATGATGTCGGAGATCATTCCGTTGTGTTCGAACTGTTTTCGGGAGAAGAACTCCTAGACAGCATTGAAATGGTAATTGAGGTCCAAAATGTCAATGACCCTCCGGAGATGACCATTCCCGAATATGTAATGATGGATACGGGAACCCGTTATGTCATACCTTTGAAAGCAACCGATATCGATCCAACAGAGGATGATCTGATATGGGAGATAAATACCAATGCTGATTTCTTCGATCTGGATGAAGAAAATGATACTTTGAATGCATATCCTACACTCCTTGACGGAGGGATGCATACAATATATCTCAATGTAAGTGACGGTAATGGGGGTTCTGTTGAAGGAAAGATGTATGCCCTCGTCACCCAACCGAACGGTTCCGTTTTCCTTCTGCCATCCAACGGGTCCCTTGAACTCCGGGAAGGACAATACTTCACATATAGGTTCCAGGCGATCTCAGAGGGAAAGAATGTTGAGAATTTGATATGGAAGCTGAAGAACGCTCCCTCCTTCCTTTCGATAGATGAAGACTCTGGGATCCTATCGGGGAGATCCGGGAATAAGGATGCTGGTGTTTACATGTTCGATGTCACCTTGGAGGAAGGAGGCGTTGAAACGGCAAGTGCAACCTTTACGGTTTTTGTGCATAGGGTAAATGATCCCCCCATGATCACAACATCCCCCACGCTTATTGAAGTTGATGCTGGGAGTACTCTTCAAGTGGAGCTTGATGCCATAGATGAGGATCTCATCTCAGGATCCTTGAAATGGAGCATGGTAGAATCCCCCGATTTTGCGATCGTTGAGACCGAAACGGGAAAGCTCCTGATATCTCCTGGTGAAGATGAAAGGGGATTCCATGAGGTCCTGGTCCGGGTGGAAGATCCTGAGGGAGCATTTGACGATCTGGTGCTAGCGGTCCTCGTAAATGGAGATGAATCGGGCAAGGATATCGAGGAATGGGAATACAATGGAAGTAAGGTTCGGGTCATCCCCGTTGAAATAACTTCCGATGTTTGGAATGAGTACCCCTATTATGTGGTGGATGGATCATCCATCATCATCTATTATCCTTTCATGGAAGAAAGTATCGAGGATCCGGGAGATGGTTCGGATATTGGTTATATTGCATTATTTGTGATCCTGGTCTCTGTTATCACAATATTCATCCATATGTTCATCAAGAGATAGTGGAATAAGGACCTGATAGAGAAATTATAGGTTATTCCTCCTCCTTCTTCCTATCAGGAAGAAAATAAAGATCAATACCATGATCAGTAGGATGACCCCGATGATACTGATGTAGATCAGAATTCCCAATATCGACAAGATCCTGGGTCTGATCATCTGCCTTCCGGTTCTGCTCCTGATCGTTACCATCGTAGTGATCGTGATCATCATAAGGAATAATAAGAAGAAGTCCAAGGGTTACGATTCACAATCGTAGAAAACTGAAGTGGGATACGATTGCTAATCGTAACCTATTTAAAGGTAAATATATATTGCTTTTTATGGTGAAGGACCTTCTATCGAAATACAACCCCTGGTGGGAAGAAGATTATAAGCTTCCCGGAATCGCCCGGGAATTCCATCTCAATTACCTCGAGGACCTTCTTGAAAACAGGAGAATGGTACTGGTATACGGTCTAAGAAGATGCGGCAAGACTACATTGATGAAGCAATTAGCCTTCAGAAAGATGAGTGATGTTGATCCGGACCATATTTTTTATGTCTCCCTCGACCATCCGGAATTCGAGGAGCTTTCCATATCGGATATCATCGATACCTACAGGTCCATGTTCAGGTTGGGAAGGAAGGAGAAATGCTACATACTCTTAGATGAGGTTCAGGTACTGAAAGATTTCGAAAAGGAGCTCAAGGCAATATTCGATCTCGAAGAGAACCTGTTCATAGTATGTTCGGGATCCAATTCCCTTCTGATAAAGCATAGAAGCGGGGCGCTGACCGGGCGTCACGGAAGAATGAATCTTACACCAATTGGTTTCAAAGAATTCCTGAAATTCAAAGGTGTAACGATCAAACCTTCCGAGAGTTACATGGTTGATGGTTATCTCGATGAATACATCGAAACCGGCGGGATACCCAAATACGTCCTATCTCGGGATCCGCAATACATTAATGACCTCGTGGAGGATATCATCTACAAGGATATCGTCCCGAGGTACAATGTTAGGAATCCCAGATTGCTGATGGATCTCTTTTGTTTACTCTGTCAGAGGGCAGGCCAGAGGATGACAGCGACCAAATTGGGGAGGGTGCTCAAGATATCCCATGATACGGTGTCGAATTACATATCATACCTTCAGGAGACATTCCTGGTGGCCCTCGTTGAAAGGCAGGGGACTCCGAATGAAAGGATGTACTCACCGAAGAAGGTTTACATTGCCGATCAGGGAATCCTTTCTATATTTGCCTCCACGATACCGACAGGTTCCATGGTGGAGAACCTGGCATACCTGGAACTTTCCAGGAAGGAAGGCGATATCACTTACCTGCAGGGTGATGAAGGCGAGGTTGATTTCCTTCGTGATGGTGTCGCCTACGAGATCAAGTACAAGGATTCCCTGGATGAGACGGACCTCGATAACATCAAGGACCTCGGATCAAAAGAGATAAAGGAAAGGGTGATGATCACCAAGAATCGGGAGGACCTGGGAGATATCAAGTCAATGAGATTGCTGGACCTGGTGATGGATGGAGGTTAAGGTCCTTTTCGATCATTGGATCGGATGGGATGCCCGGTGAATATGGATGAGAACGAATCAAAGTCTTTGCACTCCATATCCTTGTTCAAAGGTTCTTTTTAGAAATTGACACATTCCTATACGATCCTCTCTTCCATGAAGGATCCTACAACGTGGATATTGTTCTCCTTCACAACGTATTCCACCCAGTCCCTCGTAAGGATATTCTGAGAGAATCCCTTCATCCTGCACATGTTCTTCATGTCCCGTTCCCTGAACTCGATTATCCCATCCATCAGATATTCCACTGAATTGACCATTGATTCCGTATGGACCCCTGCCGCCATGTCCAGTAAATTGGTGAACCTGTAGCTCTTGGATCGTGCTATCAGGACCTGCAGGAACTTCATCAGGTCCTGCTGGTCGACCTGTGAGATCAATGGTGAAAGAGAGTTTATGATCAGGACCCCTCCATGGTAGATCTTGACCAGTTCCTCGAGAACGAAAACAAGATCACCCTGGAACCTCTGGAAATCCTCTCTATCATCTATGTTGAATATCCTATGCCCCTCTTTGAGAACAAGGTCGTCCTTGAACTTGGAGAAGAGGTCATACATCCGTATGAGTCCCTGATGATTGTATTGTTTGAAGTTGGGGACCCTCCTGATGATACTCCTCATGACCTCCTTCATAGCCCTATTGGTGGAGACATAGATGACCGGAATTCCCTTGTTCAATGCAGATGCCATGAACTGCTCGAGCAGTACCTCCTTCCCACAGAATGGAGGCCCCTCTACCAGTACGGTGTCCCCCATCTTGATACCACCGCTAAGGAGCTGGTCCACCCTTATCGATGAAGTATCCAGATAACTTATGTTCCTTGCATCCTTTGTTGAGGTATTAACAGAAGTTGTCTTGACCCTCATCTTCTGTATGAAGAAATGAGCTTCCTTGTTACTTGGATCTTCCTGGAGTATTCCATTATAGAGTTCCTCTGCAGCCTCAAGGTCTCCTTTTTTATATGACTGTTTAGCCAGGTCCAGCAACTTCCGGAGTCCCGAAGAACTATCTTCATCCTCTTCAGAAACTTTTTTTCCACAGACTGGGCAGGACATCTTACCATGTTCAGGGTCAAGTCTTATCAGTGATCTGCAGTGGGGGCATCTTCTGGTTATCCTTGAAGATCTTTCAGCAGAGGCTTCCTGCTTGGACAGATCGAAGGCATGGTCAAGTGGTCTTGATTCTCCCCTCACGGAATGCCTGAGGGTGATCATCTCCGGAGCTTTTGGCGGGGGAGGCATATCCTGCATTGGAGCCTGAACCGTCCTGGATGCCAGGTCTGCTTCTTCTTTTCTGTAATACTGCATTGTATCGGGCAGGACTTCCCCTTGGATGATCTCCTCATCCTCTTCTTCTTCATCCATCTTTTCTATTTCCATCAGTTCATCTTTGCTCTTATCAACGAGCTCCAATGCCTCTTCCATGTCTTCCGGTTTTCTCTCGTTTATTATCCAATCGAATGTGTCATCATCGATTTTCAATTTACTCTTTAATACATTGAGGATCGCCATCTCATCGCTGGATATCGTACCGTCTTCCCATGCCTGGTCCACAGCATCTTTCAGAATATCGGAAAGAATATCCTTATCGAATACCGCTTCGGAATCCATTGGTCCGATCTCGCCCCATTCCACGGCCTCCCAGACCTCTTCATGGTCCACGAACTCATCATCATCTTCTATGACGACAACTTTACTTCCTTTCTTCTTCTTAGGTCCAGTCAATCAAGGTCACATCCGTCTTGGCTCAAAATCAATCCTTTCAAGAATGATTCTCGGTCATTTCAGATAAACTTTGCCTTCAAAGAATCGGGAAAGTTCAGTAAGATGGTCGGTTGCCACTTTCATGTCAGGAAGCTCTGGTGAGAAATGTTTTGCCCTCTTATCAAGGATGATGGCGAAACCCCTTTCATCCTCAGACCGGATCATCCTTCCAACGGCCTGCATCAGTCTCCTCGCAGCAGGAGCGTGGACCGTGTATTCCCAACCCTTTCCGAACTTGATATCATAGAACGCTGAAAGAGCCCTCTGCCTGGCATTTGGCTTGGGATATGGTATGCCGATTATCACAACCACCTCCAGGCTCTTTCCGGGGAAGTCCATACCCTCTGACAGTCTGCCTCCGAGAACGGAGACAAGAACACCTCCGGAACTGGTCTTGAAGGATGAGGCAAGTTCCATTACATCTGCCTGGGGGGATCCTCTTCTCTCTATGAAGAATTCCCTTCCTGTGTCCATATGGGCCGGAAGAGTGGACCCATCCTCCAGCTCCTGATTGCCGAGGATCTCTCCCATCAGATCGAATGAGGGAAAGAATACTGCGGTATTCCTGTCCTTTGTCATGGACAGGATCTGGTCCAATCTCTCCCTGAACCGCAGTTTCATCTCAGGATCGTTCGAAAGCACTTCATAGTTCGTTGTAAGGTCCTGATCGAAGACCATCCTCCTGTTCTCGGGTGGAAAGGGTGGAGGCAGCTTGATAAGAGGTGCATCATCGGGCAGACCTATGGTGTCCCTGTATTCATCAAGAGGGGATAGGGTCCCGGAGAGGTGCACAGAAGCATGAGTATTCATAAGGTCAGAAGTGATGATCGAGGGGTCCATTGCATGGGCCTCTAAGGAGAGGTCCATTGACCTTCTTCCCTTGTTGATCAATGGTGAGAAGGATTCGAACTCCAGCTCCTGCCAGGTCTTGTAGAATAGAGCTACTTTATGGATATACGACCTGGGTAGTTTTCCCATGGCCTTTTTCTGGTCCTGAATAGCCTGTCCATGGTGGAGCATCTCGGATGCCATGGAATCTATTCGGGATGAGTTGGTCTTGAAAAGCATCATCATCGCTTCGGAAAGAGCTGAAGGAGGAACAAGTCCGTCCTCATCGATCAGATACTCCTCAGCGATATCGATCAAGGCCTGAAGACACATCTCTAAGAAGTTCCTGATGGTGAATGGTTTTCCGATCCGGTGATCTCCCATGGATTCCACTTCAGCCAAGGCCAGTCTGAGAGAGTTGGTTGATAGGCTTATTGAGGAAAGCTCTCTGGCGAACTGAGCGAGGTTATGTGCCTCATCAATGATCACGATCAGATCATCCTTGGAGCAGTCCATCCACTCCAGGAGCCTCCTCTGGATGAAGGGAGAAAGAAAATAGATATAAGGAGCCGTGACCAGGACGGCCTGAGGAAGGACCGCCTTTGTCACTTCATAGGGGCAAATGCCCATGTTAAGGCACTCCGACCTGAGTTCCTCTGCGGTCGGACAAACCTCCATCATCCATTTTCGTGCTTCCATGCCGTCATCCAGAAGATAGGCTGAAAAGAACCTGCATTCGGAGCCTCCTGTGGGTTTCCCCATCATCTTTGATGTGGTGTTCTTCTTCCTCTCCGAACACATCTTGGAAAGCTCTTCAGGAGTGCCTGTGATAAATTCAGCTTCCTCGTCAGTCAAGGGGCAAAGGTTGTTCCTTCCCTGGATGGCAACACATACCCCATTAGAAGGACCTCCCTCCCAGATCCCGCCGGTATTAAATTCCAAATCCCCATTTTCCTCTTCCTCACCCCTCAGCTCCCTGTTCAGTTCCCCCATCACGTCCTCTACCATGTCCACGGTTTTGGTACAGGTAACTTTGACATCTTCAGGAGGTGATCTGTTCAGGTCCCTGATCCTTTTGAACTCCTCTACTACCTGTTTCTGCTGGGAGTTAGTTCTTGTAAGGTAGAGCACCCTCTTTCCGTTTCTGTATGCGTATGATAGTGCTGGTGCAAGAGCGGAAACGGTCTTACCTGAACCGGTCCCTGCTTCTATGATAATATGATCCCCGGCCATTAGTGCCCTATCGATGGCATTGACGATCCTCTCCTGAATGGGTCTCATCTTGTATGGAAAAAGATCCAAGGGCCCGTCTGCCATGGAGGCTTTTGAACCTCTTTTCATATAATATTTGGGAGGAGAGAGAGTAGGGTGAAAGATTCATTCAAAGGTTTCATAAACGAGGATCAATAATCGGGAGTGGAGGCCCCCATATGAGAATGAAAGTTATCTGTGGTGATCCGGACTGCAGGGAGGAGTTCTTCGTTGACAGCAAAGATAGTGTGTGGGTATGCACAAACTGCACACGGGAAATAGAGAACAAGAATTATCCATTTCTCACGGCCAAGCTGATGCAGGCAAGGATAGAAGGGGACTCCGCGGATTGGAAAAAACGTCTTGAAGAGATGATCGGAGAGGCCAGGAAGGAGATATCTGAGAGGTCCCGGGGAAAGGAGCTGGACCAGTCCTTCATTGATCTGATAGAATCAAGATCGAAGGAGGAACTTTCAAATAAGGAATACAGGGAGCTTCATGATGATCTGTTAAAGAGGGCTAGAGAACTGGTCTTGAAGCTTGATGGTTGATCACTCAGGTGCTTTTGATCCTTTTCTCGGCCTCAGGTGTTATGAGGCTGGAGCCTCCCATGGCCCCGCCTTTTGATAATGATGAAGGTTGTTCCACAGATGGAAGTGAGGTCGGAATTGCACCTTCATCGGTATAAGTGATATACTCCTGGATCTCTCTTTCGAACTCACCGATCTCTTCATCGATGAGCTCCATCTGGTGAACCTTCTGTTCCTCTTTGGAACTTCGTACGAACAACTTCTTCAAGGAATCGAACACTTATAAGCCCCCTTTTAAGTGAAGGGTACATTCCTCTGGATACTATTTATTCCTTTTTAACAATGGATCGTTCTGGAGGTATAAATCCGTAATCAGGTCACGATCTCGGAGAGCCTTTCCTCTTGGATAGCCCTCCTAACCTCCATTGCAAGTCTCCTTCCTGTAGAGACAGGTTTCCTCCAAAGAGCGTTACCGTATGGATGACCGACCCACATATGGACATTGGTCCCTCCTCCGATCCTTGGGGCCACATCATAGATGAAGAAGTTCAGGTCCTTGTCAACACAGGTCTGGAGACAGAAGGGTCCGATCATACCGGGATCATAATGCTTCTTTGATGCCTCGACTAATCTCTCGGCCATGGCGAATACCTTCTCCAGAAGAGACTCTCGCAGGGTCGCGGAGTTATGACCGCATACAGTGTATTCAGGCATGATCTGGTCTGGATTTAGGCTCATCTGCTGAGGTGCTGGAAGCCTGACATGGCCGTCCAGGGATGTCTCGAACCTCCAGTCAACTCCCAGGAGTTCCACGTTAGCCATCTCTTCTTCCAGAGGTGAACAGAAGAAATCGAAATTGAAGACAGGACCTATGACGTATTTCTCGATCCTTGCCGTCTTCAAAGTATCCTCATCTATGACATCCTGTTTCAGGAGTTTTTCCGACTTATCAAGATACTCCTCGTAGGATGAGCATGAAAAGAAGCCCCTTTCAAGCTTCTTCTGCTTATGGTGAAGTTTGACGATCGCCAGCTGATCTATCTTGGTCGGATCGGTTATCCTCTCGGGGAACGGAAGACCGGCCTTCTCGAGGAGCCAGTAATAACTTTGTTGTTCTTCCCTCTCCTCGCTTCTGAGCATGTTCCTCGATCCCACCATGGGAACCCTGAAATCCTCCTCTATCCTGCCGATCTCGACATAGGATGTGAAGGACCTGTTCGGAACGAAAATGACAGATCTATCCCTGAGCCATGACTGCCATTTCTCCTCCATGACCTCCTTGAACCTGTCCACAACCACAGGTTCGTCCACCATTCCTCGGACCAAGGTTCCATTTTCATCCCTTTTAGCCTTGAAATAATGGGAGTAGGTCTTTTCCCTACCTTTCTGGCAGAAAGCAACGGTATTGAATCCTTCCTCCACTGCACCGTCGCATGTATCCAGGGCTGAGTGAGAAGCCACGAGTCCCAGTTTCACTTCCTTCGGTCTATAGTCATTTACTATGTCTTGAACGATCTTCCTGTCGATCATAGAGGGCCCCCGACCTCCACATCGAAGGATGCGATTTAACCTTTTTGCCCCTATACCGTACAGGAAACGATATATATTGTTCAGGAGTGAAAACATATAGTTGCTTTGAGTTAGTATGCCAGGATAGGAAAAGTCTGTTACGACCATATTAAGGAGGTATCCGTTTGAGGTTTGGTACGATCTACAGGACAATCGCCGTTGTTCTGGTCATTGTGATAATCTTCTCAAACCTCGTAAGGTTCACCGATGATGGTGGAATGTTCACAAGGAACCTTGGGGATAGCGGGTCAGATGAGGTCCCTGGAATAGACTCGGACGGGGATGGTCTGAGGGATACCGATGAGGATCTCAACAGGAATGGAAGGATAGATGAAGGCGAATCCTCTCCAACAGACCCTTACAATAAAGATACTGACGGTGACGGATTGGAGGATGGAGAGGAGTATGATATGTTCAAGGACCGATCTGTGAACTCTTCATCGACAACGAGCTGGATATCCAGATTTGGATCGGAGGAAGCGATCATCCTATCGATGATCTCCTCCCTTTCCCCTACCGGTGATATCGATAAGGATGGTCTCCCAAACATATTGGACCCCGATTCAGATGGTGATATGATCACAGATGGGGAGGAAGTGGAGATGGGCCTTGATCCCCTGGACCCTGACACGGATGGTGATACCATCCCTGACCTCTTGGATCCCAATACCGGTTTTACTGTTGATTCGGATGGAGACGGATTAGACGATGTATGGGAGGAATATCATTCCACCTTCGATCCGGCAGGTGATCCGGATGGTGATGGTATGACCAATCTATTGGAATTTACGGGAAGGACCGACCCCAATCACATGGATGATCATCCCGGACATATCGGATCTTACACCGCTTCAGGATTGTTGAGGTACCCGGACCCTAACAGGATCCATTTCACAGTTGAAGGATTGGGCCCATCCTATCTTAGAGTTTCATCCTTCGATGACTTTGACGGATCCGATTGGGTCAGGGGACCTTACATACTCCCTGAGATACTTGGAGATGAACAGACATCCAGTGCCACCATAAACCTGAACGGGGCCTGGTGGGGATACCTGCCTACCCCCTTTGGGACCTCGGATGCTGTTAACTCGACCCCTTATGCAACCTTCCCGCATAGGGAATTGGAGGTCCCACAGTTCAGGGGAGATGTTCTCTATTCCCCGGTCCCTGTGATCGACTATTCCATTTCCATACGAAGCATGGATATTGACCTGAATAGTCTGGAAAGGGCGAATGCCTCAGCTCCGACAACCCCTGGATTATTGGATATAGATCCCTCGATCCCATCCGAGGTCTGGGACCTGGCTGGAAAATGGGACAGGTCCGATATTAGCGATTTCAAGAAGGCTGGCCTGATCATATCCCGGCTTTCGGAAATTTGCCAGTATTCCGAAGATCCCATTATTGGGAGGGACACTGAGGACCCGTTATATGATTTCCTTTTCATAACCCGAAGGGGTAATGCTCTGGACTTCTCAACTGCCTTCACGATCCTCATGAGGATGTATGACATACCATCCAGAGTTGTTGTTGGATATGCGGTGGGGCAGGGAAACGGTAGTGGCCGGACCTATAGGGAGGGACATCTTCATGCCTGGTCCGAGATATTACTAAAGGACCTTGGCTGGGTCCAGTTCGAGGTCACAAGGCATTCCCATGGGAGGGAGGGAGGTTCAGGAATTTCCGGTGACGGTGTGGATCCCAACATCTACGGATCTATAGGAGGAGATGGGGGAGGGACACTAAAGGGAGATATCGGGGGCCCTCTTGATCCGTTGGGAAACAATGATGGGGACAATCTGACCAACGGTTTCGAGCAGTTGCTGGGGACGGATCCCAATTTAACGGACACCGACCATGATGGTCTGGACGATCACATCGAATATTACATATACAAGACCGATCCAACCTTGAGGGATACAGACAATGACACTTTGTCGGATGGAGAGGAGGTCAATAAATACAGAACGAACCCCCTCGAACCCGATACGGACCTGGGGGGCCTGAACGATGGGATCGAGGTCCATTACAGACCCTATCCCCTGGACCCTCTGAACCGATCTGATGACTACCGACTGACAGATGTGGATATGGATGGTCTGAACGCCTCCCTCGAAAAGAAATACGGTACAAGCGAGTACGACAACGATACCGACAGAGACGGGCTCCTTGACGGGCATGAGGTGTTCTCTTACAAGACCGATCCTTTGGACCCGGATTCCGATGATGATACTCTATCAGACCTGGATGAGGTCAATTTTTACCACACCGATCCGCTCCTGCCTGATACGGATGGTGACGGTCTATCCGATAGGGAAGAGATAGAGAACGGAACGGACCCACGATCAAAGGACACGGACCGTGACGGTGCAGAGGATGGGAGAGAGTTATTAGAGGGGACCGATCCGCTGGACCCGGATTCCGATGATGATGGTCTTCTGGATGGTTACGAATTTGACAGAGGGACGGATCCGCTCGATATTGATACTGATGGTGACGGTATCCTCGACTCCCTGGAGGAATGGTATGGTTTGAATCCGCTAACGGACCAGGGTCTTGATCCTCCTCCTGATATGGACCATGACGGAATTCCGGATGATGCCGAGGCGGAATCGAACACCCTGGCATCCAACAATGATACCGACGGCGATGGGATGACAGACGGGATGGAGCTTTACATGGTTCACTCCAACCCGGTGCTGGAGGATTCAGACGGAGACGGTCTGGATGATTGGTGGGAGGTGATGGTGGAACATACTGATCCACTCAGGAACGATTCGGACGGGGACCATCTTCAGGACCGTTTCGAGGCAGGAGCATCCATATCTCCAGTCCATCCGGATACTGACGGTGATGGATTATTCGATGGAAGGGAACTGATCCTTGGAACTGATCCCATGGATCCGGATTCCGATAATGGCGGGCTTAGGGACGGTTTGGAGGTCCTTCTTGGAAAGGACCCTACCGACCCTTCGGATGATCTTCCCTTCCTGTATGATCAGGATGGGGACGGCCTCCTCGATCTGATAGAAACAGATCTGGGAACTGACCCCTTGGATCCGGATTCCGATGGTGACGGTCTTCCGGACGGGGATGAGGTGATCTTCCATTTGACAGATCCATTGGTGGAGGATACGGACCATGATGGGTTGGATGACGGAAGGGAGGTTTTGGTAACAGGGACAGATCCTTTGTTGGAGGATACGGACAATGACGGTCTTTGGGATGGGGAGGAGCTTGAAGATTGGGGTACCGAGCCTTTGAAGAACGACACTGATGGTGACGGCCTGATGGATGGTGAGGAGGTCCAAAAATATCTGACAGATCCGAACGATCCGGATACTGACAGGGACGGTCTTTCCGATGGTAGGGAAGTGTTCCACGATCTCAATGACGAAATGCCTGGTATCCAGGGTACGGACCCAACATTGTGGGATACGGATGAAGGCGGAGCCCCGGATGGTGTCGAATTGGACCGGGGTGGAGATCCGCTCGATGGATCCGATGATGGAAGTTATATAGATTCTGACGGAGACGGACTCCTCGATGTGGAGGAGGACAAGGACGGTGATGGAACCTTAGATGCAAATGAGACCGATCCGTATGATCGTGACACGGATGATGATGACCTCATAGACGGCTACGAGATCAATGGAATATTGGGGCCGGCAACAGATCCAAGGGACCCGGATACGGACCATGACAACATCACTGACGGCGAGGAGGTCCTCCCGGGTGAGGATACATATATCACGAATCCTACCTTGAAAGATACGGACAATGATACCATTGAGGACGATCATGAGGTTCTGGGAACATACGGTTTTCCAAGTGATCCCTCCTCGCCTGATGGGGATGATGACGGTCTGAAGGACCAGGTGGAGGTGTTCATCTCATTTACGGACCCCCTTAACCCTGATACTGATGGAGATGGCCTGCCGGATGGATGGATAGACGGATGGAGGAACCTCCCTAAAAATGGGAAAAAGGACAAAGGTGAGTTCGAGGACAGGGACCTTGACGGTCTGGTGGATGGAGGGGTGTGGGGGAACGGAATAGGTCCTGGTGAGACGGACCCTCTGGACCCTGATACTGATGATGGAGGGGTGACCGACGGTCAGGAACTGTTCTACAAGGGGAGTTCGGATCCATTGGTTCCCTTTGACGATGAGATCATCAAGGATACGGACGGTGACGGGCTTTCCGATCTGTTGGAGAACGGGACAAGCTACCTTACGAGATGGGATGATCCTGATACAGATAGCGACGGCCTGGCTGACGGATATGATACGATCGTGATCGATGAAGTGATAATGAAGGGAGAGCTTACGGGTCATAATGGTTTCGCCCCTTCCGATCCGATAAATCCCGATACTGACAACGATGGAATGATGGATGGAGCCGAGGTCGAACAAAGGACCGATCCTCATGATCAGGATACAGATGGAGATGGACTATGGGACGGATACGATGAGTTCGACGGAATCCGATTCCATCTGGGAGAGTTGACAGGCCATAACGGTTTCCTTCCTACGGACCCGTTGAACTTCGATACTGATGGGGACGGCCTTCATGATGGTAGGAGCATCGACCTACCATCCGGGGACAAGGATTATGGAGAATATTTCTACGAGACGGATCCAAATGACCAGGATACGGACAGGGACGGTCTGGACGATAAATATGAGATCAGTACATTTTACAAGGAAGGTATCTTTAAATTCCTGGGTCAGCTAAGAACCGACCCTACTGATCATGATTCAGATCATGGTGGTATGCCGGACGGACTGGAGGTCAATCTTTCATTGAACCCTCTAAATGACGGTGATGATAGGTACATGATCGATGATGATGGAGATGGTTTGACAAATGGTCAGGAGATGTTCGAGATATACTACAATCCCAACGACCCCAGGAATGATAATGTGGACTGGAACGATGACGGCGTCCCGGATGGATACACTGATCCTGAAGACGCTGACACGGATGGAGACGGCCTTGATGACGGAGAGGAGTACTATGGATTCGGTTCCAACCCTCTTTCCAAGGATAGTGATGGTGACGGTCTGGATGATTGGCAGGAGGTGGAGGTCTACGGGACGGACCCAACATCTCCTGACACCGATAATGATGATCTTCCTGATGGTTTTGAGGTTGTAACAACTTATACGGTCTCCTATGTGGATTGGACAGGCGACGGGATAATTGACTACAAGACCAACCCTAATAACCGGGATACGGACCTTGATTCCATAACAGATGGAAACGAGATCCTTGATGAAACACCCACAAATCCCCTGGACAGCGGTGATCCCGGGATCGAGCTCCTTCCTGAGGAGGTACCCTTCATCTTCATTGAAAACGCACCTGCCAAGATACAAAAGGATTCGGACCTACTGAAAGGTGCGTTTAGGGTTTCCGGTATCGTAAGGAATGTGGATGGAAACCCTGTTCCCGGGATCGGTGTTTCAATAATGGTCCTTGGAAGAGGTGCAAAGAGAAGTGACGCAGTTCTCCTCGAGGGTTCTCCAGCATTCCGGGTTGGAAGCACAGATGCAACATCAAGGGACGGAAGGTATGCCATAACATGCACACCGAATCCAGGAACCCCCTTCGGCGAAGTATCGATATTCGCCGTGACCCGGGATGGCATATCAGAAAGCAGAAGGTTCGGATCCGCTGCATCCGATCCATTCCAATCCGTGGTTGAAACTACCACCCGGATAGTCCCGGAGAGATCGAGATATGTCAGGTCCCAGGGAGCAATTGTCCTTGTTCAAGGCCAGCTTGTGGATTCGGGGGACGTTCCTGTTCCGGAGGCTGAGATCATCTTGACATCTCCTTTTACATCTCCAGCCATATCCGACACCGACATCAAAGGATATTTCAGCTTCACGATCCGGGTTCCAAGTACGACAGGAAGCTGGAACCTGAACATCTCCTATGCCGGGGAGATGTATCTTGGTCCCGCCTTCGAGACGCTGGAGATCGTATCCTTCGAAGGACCTTCGATCTCCCTGGATCCCATCGGCCCGACCTATGTTTCGGGTGATGTGATATTCATAAACGGAACAATAGGCGGAGGTCCAGAGGTTCCTCAGGGAGATATAAATATCTCGTTCCTTCAGCTAGAAGGACTTCGTTCGATCACGGTTGTTCAAGGTCAGATCAGGTCCGGTGGTTTTTCCGTACCAGTTACACTTGAAGGAGGAACATTCCCTTCCGGGGGCTACGTAGTGTCTGTATCGTACGAGATACCCGGTGTAGGGGTCTCAGATAATTCCTCCCTTTCCTTCCAGCTCCTTGGAAGGACGGTCCTTTTCGTTCCGGAACCTCAGGTGGAGCGCGGTCTTGATCCCTTCCTTTTCATTCAACTCTTCCAGGAAAGCGGAGATCCTATCTCCGGTGGAACCATCAAGGTCATCTTCCCGGAGCTGCCCTGGTTGGACCCCAGACCTCAGAGGACGAACACAACCGGCTGGGCGGTCTTTGAAATTGACCTCCAGGGCGATGTCCCATTGGGATATACACCAATGAGAGTGGAACATGTGGCCGGAAGTGGTGATATCGTTCCTGCAATATGGACTGGCCTATTGAGCATCAGAGCCCCTGTTTCATTGGAGATACTCTCAGCATCCGAAGAGCTCATCATCCTGGACAGCGTGGTTGTCGCTGGCAGACTGATCGACGATGCAGGGAGAGGTATAGTTGGAGAGGGCGTCCTTGAGCTTATCCTCAATGGTGAATCAATTGGGTCCTACTCAACATCCGATGGAGGATGGTTCGACATCAGAGGATTAGTACCCCAATACTCCAGATTGGGGGAAGGTCTCATGATCCTGAGGTTCGCAGGGCTCCAGGACAACAGGTCCGATTGGTATTCTATCGAACAGGTGGGGATCAAGGTAACTGTGGTATCCAGAACGTACATCGAAGTTAAGGAACGGTTCTTCGATCTGAATTCGACGATCGAGTTGATCATAAGGAACGAGAGAGGGGAAGGCGTACCCAATGCTCCCTTGAGACTTGAGATCGGTTACAGCCTGACCACTTATCTCACAGGTCCGGGTGGGAATGTGACGGTTGACCTTGGAACCATCTCTCCAGGGGATTCGCTGACAGTCACTTTTCCAGGAGATCAGGGAAGATCGCTTCTCACCTCGAACATGACCGTAAACGTACCAGACAAGGTAGTGGAGGATAGGACACCAGAGCTGACAATTATAATACTGATAACTGTTCTGGTCTTAGCCCTGGTCCTTGCTGTTTATGTCACCTTGAGGCTGCTCAAGGTAAGGAAAGATGCGACCACCAAGAAGGCAATAGAAAAGAGGTCCATGGCAAGATATCCATATCTCCCAAGGTCAACTTCCGAGAAGATGATAGTTGAAACATATCGGGATGTCCTCCATGATCTCAGGGTCAAAGGGTTGGACAAACCTCCAGGTATGACACCCGAGGAGTTCGAAAGGGCCGTCCTTGATTCTTCAGGTGGGTTCGAGGGAATGGAGCCATTGACCAGACTTTTCGAGGAGGCCAGATACTCGGACCATGATATATCCTCCCATCTTATAGGAAAGGCAAAGGAGATGAAGCATTCTATAGAGCGGTTCCTTCAAACCACTGATACCGGTAAACTTGAAAGCGATTTCAAGAGTTCCATCGAGGGGTCGGTCCAGAAGGTCCATACCGACCTTGTTTGGAGGATGAGAATGGACCCAACCGGAGACCTGAAGAAGCTTCTGGGTGAGAAAGGGGTGGATAAATGAGGGTCCCTCAAGCATCCAGGATATGGATGGTTTTTGGATCCATAATGCTGATACTACTTGCACTTTCGGAAGTCTATCTGTTAGTTTCCATGGGTAATGATGACATCCTTTCTACCTCGGAAGATGGTTGGACAGGAGCCTCGATATTCCGGGATGAACTGGAGAAAAGGGGTTATGATGTGGTTCAATTGCTGACAACCCCTTCGCTAATCCACGAGGAGGATTCACCTTCCTCGACACTTTTCATATCACTAGGCCCCCAAAGAGGTTACACACTTTCAGAGGTACATGCACTGAAGAAATTCCACGATCGGGGTGGAAGGATCATTCTTGCAGATGACAATGTCAGATCAAATGAGCTTGCATCCAGGTTCGATACTAATTTTGTAAAGGGACAGTTGTATGATCAGAACTTCGTCTCCAATCCAGATCTGGTAAAGATCAAGGTTTCTGTTCCGTTCTTTGACGGTTTTATTTTGATGAACAGGCCCGCTTCCTTGACATTCTCATCGGGACAGGCCTTGATCGCCTCCACATCATCGGCATGGGTAGATAGGAACGGGAATGGTATCAACGACAATGTTACTACCAATCAAGGTGAGGCACAAGGCGTTCGGTATCTGGCGGTCATTTCCGAACCTGATTTCGAGGAAATGGATACGGGAACATGTCTGATGATATCGGATCCTTCAATATTCATGAATGGAATGATCGAAAGAGAAGGGAACATGGACCTTGCTTTGGCCATGGTCGACCTATTGCTCCCGGATGGTGGAAAGATCGTTTTCGACGATTCGGTCCATGCTATCTCCGGGGGTCTGGGGGCCATGCAGCGCGGCATCATTGGTGTTGCCTTCATTACCACAGATGTGAACCTGAAGATCATTTTTGGGTCCATTGCCGTATTGGCCATTTTCGCGGTGGGTTATATCTACGAGTCTCCAAGAAGACCAAAACATGAGACCATACTTGAAAGGACAGGTGTTGCCGAGCTCGTTGAACCGGATCTTCTTGAGAGTGATCTGGACGAACTGAAGATCACGGTTTTGGACCGGATCAGGGTATCCTATGAGATGTCTGTTGAGGATTTCTCAAAGTTGACCTGGGAAGAGGTCGGTGAGAAGATCGGGAATGATAATATCTTACGTTTCGTCAGGGAGGGGAAGTTCAAGGGAGGTGTTGAGGGATTGCTCCTGGAGGTGATGGAATGGGAAAAGAAGTGAGCAGGTTCACCCTACGAGCGATGGGTTATACTTCCGTGGCTTTTGCCTCGTTCATAGTAGCATTGATCCTGTCCTCCGAACTATTCCTTGCCGCGTCCCTTATCTCGGCCACACTGGTCCTCCTGTCCCTTTCCATGTATCCTCCCGGCGTTAAAGTGGCAAGGGAAATGGAAAAAAATACAGTTTTCGAAGGAGAGGAGATCGACGTAACCATCAAGGTAAGGGGAAAAGGACAGCTCGGCAACGTGGAGATATTCGACAAGGTATCTCCGCTTCTGGAGATATCTCAAGGATCCAACCTGGCATTACTGCCGCCCGGGGCGGGGGACTATTCCTACAAGATCAAAGCCTCTCTGAGGGGTTTTCACAAGATCGGGTCAACCCATGTCAGAAGATGGGACCCGCTCTGGATCTGGTTTAGAGAGGGGGATTTCGAGAACATAGAACAGTTAACGATTTTTCCTAAGGTCTCTCATTCAAGGTCCGGTGAACTACTGATAAAGGATACCAAACAGCGTCCAGGGGATATGAGATTGAAAAGAGTTGGTATGGGAAAGGAGTTCCACTCCATAAGGGACTACACAACCACGGACCCGTTCAACACGATAAACTGGAAAGCGACAGCAAGAAGAGGCAAGCTCCTTGTTAATCAGTTCGAAGCGGAATCGGTAACAGATGTAATGTTCATCCTCGATTCCAGACTTGTATCAAGAGTGGGGAGGGTATCGGATAATCCCGCCGAGAGGAGCGTGGGATTCTGTGCGTCCCTTGCAACCGAACTTATTAGGAGGTCCAACAGGGTTGGCCTGATCATCTTCGGTCATTCCATGACCGTGATGAAACCACGCGGAGGAGCAGGAGGGTTGGATCAACTTTTCCATATGCTGACGGATTCAACACCTGCCGGACAGATAACCCTGGGTGCTGCTGTCACCTACTCCCTTTCCTATCTTCCTCCAAACTGTCCGGTCATTATACTCTCGGCTTTGAACGAGGACCCGACAGTGAGTATTGCAGTGAAACAATTGATCGGGAGAGGCCACAAGGTGACCATCGTCAGTCCGTCAGGTCTCGAGTTCGAGAGGCAGGTTTACGATGGGAAATTGCTCCCGAAATACGTTTTAAAAAGGATAGGGAGGGACAATTTGCTTCAGGACCTGAGAGCAGTGGGAGCAAGAGTATTGGATTGGGGTCCCGAACAGGATGTCATATGGGCTCTGGAGGAGGTTTGGAAATGAAATTTCTGGAACGGTGGTCCCTGAAGCTCTGGCCATGGGTGGCGCTGATACTTTCCGGTGCCCTTTATACATTGATCCTCCCGGAACATACCGATATCCAATCCTGGATATTTCCGGGTATGGAGATGGTGACATTTCCCATATGGTTCCTATCCGGCGGATTGATAGGGATCGCTCTTTCGGTGGTATGGTCAAGGTGGCCCAATGCGGTCACTTCTGGAGCAAGAAGATTGGCCCTTGTGATATTCGCCTACATCGGAATAGCCATCCTCATTGCTCTCCTTACAGGGGAAGGAGAAGGCATTGAGAAGATCGGCAACTCAGGTCCTGTGAAGGTCTGGGGTTTCATGGTCTGGACGATATTGTCCATCAGCCCATCTCTCATGGGAGTTCTGGCCATCCTGCAGAGGTCCAAGTGGGCCAGAGGGGTGTCGGTCCTTTCATACATATCAACAGCAACCGCAACAATGATATATGCCCAGGCAAGCAGTGCTGAGGTCATCTCCCAGGACCCATTACTTTCCATTGTGTTCATCTGGTCGATAATAGCATTCGTTGAAGGAATGAACTGGCAGACAAGGTATCTGGACCCGGATGACTCCTTTACTCCTGTTCTTTGGAAAAAGCAGGCTGCCTTCACCCTTGTCTTCCTGGGTGCAGGTTCGATCATTGCTTACCTGCCATTCCTCTTTGGGGACGGTCCATTAAACATTTACGAAGGCTCAACGATCCTTGGAAAAAGCCTCATGGGCCTTCTTATTCTGATACCCCTTGCTATTATGGCGGTGATCAAAGGATTGTTGGAGAACAGATCAAGATATTGAGGGTCCCATCATCTATTCTTAAATAATATGGCCGACTTGGTTCGGATATCTCCTTATAATCGCTGGGAAGATATCTGGGTTTGATACTATGGAGCAGGAACCAATTGCAGCTTATGAAGTAGAGGAATACCCCGAAGATGATGATTACAGACCCAGAAGATTGACGGCAGGTCCCATCATCGCAATTATCGTTGTTGTGATCATCCTGCTTGCATTGGGATTCTACTTCTTCTGGGGGACCTCCGTGGAGGAGGTCAGGGTCCTTGAAGTAGAGGAGTTCAAGGGTAGCGATGACAACTATCAAGGGATAGAGGTCCGCATCCTTGCGATCAGCTCGGGAGCCCAGAGAGTTGAAGGTACAGGGACCCTTGACATCATCCACTCCGGTTCAAAGGTGTTCTCGAAAAAGGTGGATGTCAGCAATGACGAGGCTAACGTCAGGGTCGACTACAAGGACTTCGCAGTATCGAACGGCGCATACGAGATAAGGTTCACCATAGACGGAAAGAGCGGAAAAGCTGGGGATGATTTCTTTGTTAGACATATTCCAGAAACGCTTGAAGTGAGTTTTACACAGGTCCTTGACCAGGAGACAATGGATACCAAGTCTCTTTTATTGGTAAATCCAAAAGTTGAGATCCCGGAAGGTGGAAGGGCTTTCATCGTCAAGGATTATAACCGGCATTTTCTGGTCAAGCTGATAGTCATAGATCCACTCGGTGAAAGGACCGAACAGGAGAGGACAATGTATGAATGGCATAATAACCAGTCATCACTTCAGATAGACCTCGATTGGACCCTCATGGGTAATTATACTGTGTCCGCTGAGTTCACGAACCAGCTTGTAAAGGATACCTCAGAATTCAGGGAACTCACCAGTGAACCCGAAGAAGTGACCACCTTCATCAACAAGGCACCGATAATGGGAGATATTGACCATTCTCCTTCCAGGGTAAGGATAAACCAGGAATTCGAACTGACGGTGAGGGCCTATGATCAGGATTCCAATGGCGGCATCCAGTACTTCTTGATAGACTGGGATGCTGGTGATGATGAGGATGAGCTGGAAGAAGTTTATATCGATGAAACACTGAACGCCATTGCCAGGATCTCTCACACATATTCAACAGCCGTCTTGAAGACGATAACGATCACCGCTGCGGACAATGGATACGTAGATGATTCGGATCCTAATAATCTAATAAATGAGAAGAAGTTTGCCTATACCACATACGATATAGATGTCAAACTCCTTTGAAATGTGTAATTAGAATTTGATATAGGCAGGCAGGATAATGTTTATATCGGATACTATTATCCTGATAATCCCACTCCAATCCGTGGGCCGATGGTCTAGCTGGTCATGACGTCGCCTTGACATGGCGGAGGTCCCCGGTTCAAATCCGGGTCGGCCCACTTCTTTTTTGGTTTAAGTCTTATTTTCAAGAATATTCATGCCTCGAATCCACGGTTCATAGAGGTCATTCTAAGAAGAGCCTTTTAAAAATCAAATAAACATAACCTTCTGGAACAAAGGAATGATCTCATCATTCTTCTTCTTCGATATTTTCCTTTGTATCTGCCCCAACAAATACCTTGGGAACCTTATCATTGGTTGATCTCTTTCTCATCAAGAGGAGAACAAGCAGGATCATGGCTCCTATAATAAGAGCCATAATGATTATTGCAGATATATATGGGGCGGTGCTCTCGTTCTCACTTATTTCATTGTCATCATCGTCATCAACAGGGGGTCTAGGTGTTATCTCAACATTGAACTCAAGAAAGGTATAACCTTCAGAATCACTCACTGAAACGTTTACAGTATGGTTTCCGATATCATCGTCGGAAGGGGTCCATACCAGTCTTCCAGAACCCGAAATTATCATCATTTCAGGCCCTTCAAAGATTTCATAGAACAGGGCATCCCCGTCCTCATCTGTCGCATTTATCTGGAATGAGAGGGTCTTTCCCACCTCTATTTTCAGATTCTCAACAAAATCTATCTTCGGGAGATGGTTCTCAGGTTCGACCACCGGTGGGACCTTGTTTACAATGATGATGAATTGATGGTGGATCCGGTCCTTTCCGTCGCTCGCAGAGACGTTTATCGTGTAGTTTCCAGTTGAAGTGTCTGTCCACTTAATCGCTCCCGTTCTTGAATGAATGGTTATGTTTGACGGCGGATCGGAGGTTATGTTGTAAGATATCACATCTCCCAAATCGATATCCTCGGCAAGTACATTGAGGGTGACGAGATCCCCTTCTGTTATATTGATGTCCTCCGGGAATTCCACCCAGGTCGGTTGGTCATTCACGTTCTTGACCTCGAGGAGGAAGCTGATCTCATCCGACGCTCCTTCGAGATCGGTCACCTTCAGACGAACCCATGACGTTCCGATATCATCGTTCGTAGGAGTCCCCTTAATCTGGGTCCTTGTGAACAGGATCCAGGAAGGAGCGCTCTCCAGTGTCCAGGTCAGCATATCGTTGAGGTCCTCGTCCTCGGCTTTGAGGTTTAGAACATAAGGATTATCCTCAATGGCAAGTGTGACAGGAACCATGGTGATTACAGGAGCATCATTGGCAGATTCCACTGTAAGGGTGAAATTGCTGAAACCCAATCCTCCCTCAGTATCGTACACGGAAACATTGACCCAGTATTCACCGATGTCGTAGTTCAGGGGCATACCGTGGATGTGATTTCCATCGAACTCGAGCCATCTTGCATTCGTTTGCATTGTCCATGAGATTTCTGTAAGCAAGGGATCGATATCTATTGCATAATAATACCTGCTGTAGGGTTCATCCTCCTTCACACTTGTAATATCCTCGGTGATGATCTGGGGTGGATCGTTTACATTCCTGACCTCGAAATCGAAACTTACATTGGTGGCCTCCCCTACATAATCCTTCACCGATAGGGTCAGCCAGTAGAATCCGACATCGTCATTACCGGGGGTACCGAAAAGTTGATTTTTTTGCCTATCAAGGTCAATCCACGAGGCGCTCGTTTCGTATTCCGGTTCCTCGAGATAATTTATGGATGGGTATTCGGAGTATGTCAATTCGTATTCCACCACATATTCCTCGTCCTCCAGAGCAACATCGAATTTTTCCATCTTTATGATTGGTGCACTGTATAATTGGTACAACCAGGGATATGTCCTGTCCTCTATGATCCCCCAGGAATTGACGAAATCCCAATCTTCGTTCAGGAACGTTTCCATCTTATTCATCTCTGTCGTCGTGTTCTTGGAGGAACCCAAAGATGATCCCCTGACCACTGATTTATTGTATGGGAACACCTCACCGTCATAGAAACATCCTGTCATCGATCCCAGATTGTTTCCAACAAGGCCCCCGACCTCGATAGTGCCTGCACCGGTCAAGGAAAAGACCGAATAACTATTCGTTAACGAGGCCTCCCCCTCTCCATAATTCACCCCGACCAGTCCTCCGATATCATTAATATTTTGAGCTTGTGTATAGAAGAAGGATCCGTCAGCATAGCAATCGGAAATACTATTGTCATTGTATCCGACCAAACCACCGATGTCTTCTCCGTTAATGGATTCATTGATCGAAATGGTTCCCATGGAATAACAATAACGGACGTCTCCATTATTGGAGCCGATCAATCCTCCCACCCGCTGCGGGGTATATTGGTCGCCATTGCCCGTCACTGCCTTCTTTAAAATATTGCTCTTTGAATAAGCTCTTGAGATGAAACCTCCGGTGTTCTCTCCGATCAGGCCGCCGATGCTATAGAATTTGTTGTTACCAAGGCTCCCACTGAGATCGAAAATGATATCGCCTTCAGAATAGCACCACTGAGCATTTTGGCTGGTGTATCCGATTAGACCACCGATCGAATGGACTCCCACCGTAGAAATAGGAGATACCGAAATATCGATTGATACTGTGGAATAAATATATTCTACGGCAATATTGTTCCATCCGATCAGACCTCCGACGTTGTATACATTCCCGCTTCCGTTGATTTTTATCGACCCAATCGAGTAGCTATTGGTCACGGTTCCGTAATCATTCTGGCCTATGAGCCCTCCTATAAATTGGGAATATCCACCGGAAATGTAGACCTTGATACTTCCCGTGGAATGAGTTCTGTCTACGATCACATCGTTGCAATATCCTATTAGCCCTCCTGTTCTGTGGATATAACCCGGAGCAGTGACGGAAACAATGCTACTGGAGTAGCAATTGGTCACCTGGCCCCTGTAGAATTGTCCAACGAGCCCTCCCAAATAGTCGCAGTCCCCGTCGGAAACATTCACATCGACTGATCCTGTGCTATAGCAATTCGATAATTCGACCGAGTTGAATATTCCTATGAGACCTGCCACATAGCTCGAATAGCTCTGTGCCGAGATATCGATCGAGGCTGTTGAATATGAACCTGTGACCGGTCCAGAGCTGTGCCCGGAGAGTCCTCCGATATAGAAAGCGTTCCCTGAAAGAAGCAGCAGACCGGCAGAGTGGCATGAAGAGATGGAACCGGCATTGGATCCTGTCAGACCACCGGTATAAGATAGGGTTATGACACCTGTCGAGCTGTAAATATTAATGAATCCCACCCAGGAGCTTTGGGTGATGGTTCCAACATTCCTTCCAATCAGACCTCCCACTAAATTGCATGATGAGGATGAAGATCCGACGATCTCTATCTCCGATTCACTGTAACAGTTATCGACGGTCCCTTCGTTCCAGCCAATCAATCCTCCGATAATTTCCGCGGTTCTCCATCCTTTTATCTCGATGGATCCTGAAGAATGAGAATATTGTGCAAGTCCGGTATTGACACCGATAAGACCTCCTATGGTCCCTACGTACGAGATGCCCGATCCCGCAAGAGTGAGATCGCCCTCTGATTTGCAGTTATCGACCAACCCCGATCTTAAATAACCCACAAGTCCACCTATGGAGCCCAGGTCTCCCGTTCCCGATATCTTGATATCAACCTCGGATGAACAATTCATAATACGGGTTATATCTCCGCTGCAATGGCCGGTCAATCCGCCTATATATGTACTCTGTCCTTCCAGCTTGCCTGTGACAGTGCAGTTCTCGATCTCGGAATCCTGGGTAATTCCACAAATTATACCTGTAGTGGTTTCCCCTTTTACTAGGGAAGCATGGACATCTAGATGATGTATCTTCGCGGAACTTATCGCTGAGAAAAGACCGATATAACCGAATCCACTTCTATTGATCCATAGGTTTCTGATCTTGAAACCCGCTCCATTTAAACTACCATTAAACGGGAAATCGCCGGAACCGATCGATTGGAAACCCATTTCACCGTTCCAGGTTCTGGTCTCTTTGGCATCAATATCATTTAACAGAACAAAGTGTTCGGTCAAGTTCAAGCTGATGTTTTGCAGCTCGGAGACATTGGATATCTGATACGGATCGTCTGTTGTTCCGTTCCCCCCGGAAAAATAAGATCTTGTGGGAGAATGGATGACACTCTCATTATCCCAATCATTCCCTTCAGCATCCGAACCTGTCAATGTGGAAGCCGAGAGCAGGACCAGCAGCGCAATAATGGAAATACCTCTGGAATTCATGGGATCCCCATGAAAACATCATTTCTGGGTTATATATAACTATTCAAGGATCCTCGGCCATATTAATGGAAAGATAAACCATTTTCATAATATCAGTACTTCACTAACTTTTTGAATCGATGTAAGGTACACTGGCCCACC
>CBDDUX010000005.1:0-20026 GCA_965234725.1 Thermoplasmatota archaeon
ATTTAAAACTTGCTCTCTTAACCCTTTCAATCTTCCTAAAGGGGTACCAAAAAACTTGAACCCTGGATGAAAAAGGTGTTCAAGCTCCCTGCAGATGAAGCTGTTGTGCTGGCATATGTTATCAACTCCATCGACCGGATAGGAGCCTACGGGGCTGATATTGCCAAGATAACCCTGAATACATACGTTCAGAAGAAGTAATGGATCAGGACCTGGTCCTTAGATAGAGGAAGACCGCAGCACCAGCTAACCCGATAATACCCAGAACGACCCAGGTTATCGAGATTCCATCGATACCCCCACTCCCATCGGAACTCGATCCAACCACATTGACATCGATGAAGGAATAAAGGGACGATCCCTGGGATCCAATGGTCCTAACCATTATCCTGTGCGTCCCCTTACCAATGTCTATCTTGGTGGACCATGGGTTGAATGGCCCGGTTGTTTGTTCATCCATGAGGGTCCATTCACCCTCATCGACTCTGTATTCGATCCTTTCGAAATCACCTTTCTTTGCCCATCCCAATCCAGACATTTCAATTGGTGAAGTGACGTTATAATAATCGAATGGTACGATATCTCCAATCTCGGATATGTTGTTGATATGGGCTTGAAGGTCAACGGAGAAATCTTCCGGCGAGGTCACGGTTTGTGCCAGCCTTACTGCATTGAAAGCATCGACCACTCCATAACCGAATTGAGGTTCCCAAAAAGGATCCAGTTCTGGATAGAAGGCTGGATTTTTCTTTTCAGCGGTATATTTCAGGATCTCCTTGACAATGTTATTCTCTCCCTCGAGCTCCGGATTTGCCTCAAGGATAAGTGCAACTACCCCTGCCACAAGAGGAGTGGCATATGAAGTTCCTGACCCTCTATTACCATACCCGTTGGATGAGGCATCTCCCCTGATCCTCGCGGTGTCGGGTTGTAAATTTACGATATTTGTTCCCGGAGCAGAAACATCAGGTTTCAGCTCATTGTAAGGGTCATTATCACCATTGTCGGTCCTTGGACCCACAGAAGAATAGAAAGCGATCACATCATCCTCATGTTCCAGAGTGTTCTGGTCATCTGTCGCACCAATGATGATCGCATCGGATGATGCGGACAGTCCATTGAAACCAGTGTTGTCTGGTCCATCATTTCCAGCGGCGTTGACCACGATCACACCATGCTCCACTGCGGCATCTAATAGTCTTGAATATTGATCGGTACCATCCGAGTCCGATCCGATATCCACTCCCCATGAGATCGAGAAGATATCAATACCCCTGTATTCATCTCCGCCGTTTATCCATTGGGAATCGCTCATCTCCGTAGCCCACCTTATCCCTCTCAGGGTTCCATCCTTAATATGAGGATCAGAGACCGCACCCACCCAGAACTCTCCAGGTGCATATCCTATCTGAGTCCCAATCCTTACATCGACCAACCTGGTATCAGGTGCTGTTCCCTGGTATTCACCCTCACTTCCTCCAGTACCAGTTGCAATGCCGGCACAAGTGGACCCATGGCCCTGGATGTCATCTGGATTGAATGAGCCATCCTGGGGGTAGAGGAATGGAAGATTGTCAGGTTTCGTCATATCCACACCTCCAAGGAACTTTCCACTCAGAGAGGGGTGTTCATCATCTATTCCAGTATCTATGACTGCCAGGGATACTCCTTTTCCAGTGAATCCTATCTCCCAGGCTGTATTGGGAGAATACATATCCGATTGTTTAGCCCTGACAGTGGGTGTGGCTATGTCAGAAAATAGGATTGGTACTCCCAATGGTTCAATGAAGACCACACCATCCATCTGACCGATCTCGTACAATCTATGGGATGGTACACTGCTTAATACAACCGCATCGATAAGATCAATTACGGCAGAAACAACGTAACCTCTCGACCCAAACTCTGTGAGTGTCTTATCAGAGATATCATCTGAAAAGGATACCGTGATCTCCAGGAGGATCTGGTCTTCCGGAGAAAGCTCAGCATATCGATCGATGACATCAGAGATCCCGTTCCTATTTTGATCCAGAGAGGTCCTTTCCCACCATGGTAGTTCTGAGATCGGTCCTTCATTATTTCCTAAGGGTGACCAATGGTTCATTTTTGCCATTATCTGTGGTTTTTCGGTCTCGGCGGATAGGTCCATTGCACCTGCAACGGAGGTAAACAGCAATACTGCGGTCAGAATTATGATGGATGTCTTCATCATGGTTATATGGCCTCCTCTTAACTAAATATTGTTCCATTTTCGGTTATATGGTCATTTGAAAAAACAGATATAGATTATGGAAGAATAAACCAAAAGAAGGAGAAAGACGGGGGGGAAGTGGGGGATTAGAGAGGAGAGAGAGGTGTGAGAGAATATACAATGGTTATATTCCCCCTCGTCTTATTATATATATATGTCTGCTGTATATATATGGTTAGACCCTAATTGTGTACAAATCTGATAATAATATTAACTATCAGTATATATTGGATTAAATAGATCATTAATATAAATTTAAGAAAAACACATCCCAGATGATTAAAGGCCAGACATACGAAAAATATTGAAGTGCTCCCGACGGAACCTTTGCCTTAAGAAGATGATCAACGATGATCCTAAGGCAAAGGTCAGCTGAAAAACGGTTTCTATTAGAATATAATCATTTTTCAGCGTGTAAGATCGGTTATAGTAATGGTTTTCGGATTATTATGTGATAGACGCAAGAAAATCATTACGGGAAAGGTGGCACTTCTTGTGATCTGGATAGAAGAGTATTTGAAAGAAGTGCTCCCGACGGAACCTTTTCATCTGGGAAAGAACCTTCGAGAATTCAGATGAAAAGGTCAGCTGAAAAACGGTTTCTATTAGAATATAATCATTTTTCAGCGTGTAAGATCGGTTATAGTAATGGTTTTCGGATTATTATGTGATAGACGCAAGAAAATCATTACGGGAATGGGGGCACTTCTTGTGATCTGGATAGAAGAGTATTAGAAAGAAGTGCTCCCGACGGAATTTGAATCCGTGTCGCTGGCTCGAGAGGCCAGCATGATTGGCCGCTACACTACGGGAGCATTCCTTGGTCTGAGCAGCACCCGAGTATGAACAAATCCTTTATAATTGTTTCTTAGAACGGACCTATTGCTTCATCTGGTTCTGGATCTTTGCCCAGCTATCCCTTAATGTTGCAGTTCTATTGATGACAAGCATCTCATTCGTAGTATCCAGATCAATGGTGAAATATCCGGTCCTCTCGAACTGGAACCTTGTTCCGATCGCAAGGTCCTTCACAGCAGGTTCTACCTTGCAGTTCTTCAAGACCTTTATGGATTCCGGGTCAATATATGACCTCCAATCTCCCTCGGAGAGGGGGTCCTCAATAGTGAAAAGCTTGTCATAGAGTCTGATCTCGGCATTGATCGAACTATTTGCTGAAACCCAGTGCAAAGTTCCCTTGATCCTTCTTCCATCGGGGGCGGACCCTCCTTTTGATTCCGGATCGATCCTGCAAACGAGTTCCCTGATCTCATCCCCTTCCTTGATCACATCCACACAAGTTGCAAGATAAGCATTTCTCAGCCTGATCTCACTTCCGGGTGACATTCTGAAGAATTTCTTGGGGGGATCCTCCATGAAATCATCCCGCTCGATGAACAGGGTTTTTGTGAATGGGACCCTTCGAGTTCCAGCTTCAGGTTTTTCAGGATTGTTGACCAGCTCCATTTCCTCGATCCTGTTCTCATCGTAGTTCTCGATGGTAACCTTAAGGGGGTCCAAAACTCCCATGAACCTATTTGCCGTTTTGTTCAGATATTCCCTTACGCAATGTTCGAGAAGCTCAAAGGCAATGTTGGAATTCACTTTGGCTATCCCGACCCTGGAACAGAAGTCCCTGATGGCTTCCGGTGGATAACCTCTTCTTCTCATTCCGGATAGAGTTGGCATCCTGGGATCGTCCCAACTTTTGACGAGTTTCTCCTCCACCAGTTCAAGGAGCTTTCTTTTTGACATGACGGTATAAGTCATATTCAGCCTTGCGAATTCTATCTGCTGAGGATGATATACATCATCTAACTGGTCGATGAACCAATCATACAAAGGTCTGTGATTCTCGAATTCCAGGGTGCAAAGTGAATGAGTGATCCTCTCGATAGAATCCTCCAACCCATGGGCCCAGTCGTACATGGGGTAAATACACCATCGGTCCCCTGTGTTGTGGTGGCTCTTGTGAAGGATCCTGTACATGACCGGGTCCCTCATGTTCATATTCGGATGTGACATGTCGGCTTTTGCCCTGAGGACCTTTTCCCCATCCGGAAATTCTCCAGCCTTCATCCTCTTGAAAAGATCGATGTTCTCTTCAATGGGCCTGTCCCTGAAGGGGCTGTTCTTTCCAGGTTTTGTTAAGGTTCCTCTGGTGGCACTTATCTCCTCTGCGGTTTGCTCATCCACATAGGCTTTTCCTTTCTCAACGAGTTCCATTGCCCAATCGTAAAGCTGGTCGAAATAATCCGATGCAAAGAAAAGTCTATCTTCCCAATCGAATCCAAGCCATTTCACATCCTCTATGATGGACCTGACATACTCATCCTCTTCCTTCGCAGGATTCGTATCATCGAATCTCAGGTTGCATTTTCCCCCGTATTCTTCAGCAATACCGAAATTCAAACAGATCGATTTTGCATGTCCGATATGGAGATATCCATTGGGTTCGGGTGGGAACCTCGTATGCACCCTGCTTTCAAACTTTCCGTTGAGGTTGTGCTCGTCGATGATCTCCCTGATGAAATCCCTGCCTGATCGTTTTTCTTCTTCCATCGAGGACACCTTCTGAAAGTGTTATGGTATCTGATTCTACTACATAATGTTGTCATATTGAGGTCATCTGAAATCGCAAGTAATCAGGAACAAAATTTTGATATGCCTATGCATCAAAGATGCCCACGTGGTTCTCAGTTCTCATCTGGAGTGATTATAAGACAATAATAATCGGGACTACTTTTTTAGATTAATTATTGATTATAAAAAAAGTAGCCCCGACCAGATTCTTGAGTTTTCCAAATTAATGATACAATGATCAGCAAAACTCAACCATCGCCACAATCGAAGATTGTGTCTGGTTCTCATCTGGAATAATTAGAATAAAATTACAATCGGGACTACTTTTTTGGATTAATTATTGATTATGAAAAAAGTAGCCCCGACCAGATTCGAACCATCGCCAAAATCAGAGATTTTGTCTGCGTGTGCATCAAAGATGCGCACGTGGTTCCCAGTCCGAATCTGGCCAGGGATATCCATATTTTGAAGAAAAGAATTGGTAGCCCCGACCAGATTCGAACTGGTGGCGGAAGATCCAGAGTCTCCCATGCTAGACCGCTACACTACGGGGCTGTGGGTTCGGGTGCGGGGATATTATCATCGATATATTATCCTTTCTGTCTGCTACCCAGAAGCCTAAAATATGCATGATTTATGCCTGGAATCCTCCGATATCCTTTTAAATGAAAAGCGATATGGAGCGGTCGATCCGTATGGCTGAAGAGAAACAGGTCACGTTTCCCCATTCAATATCAAAGGGGATTTTCACCTTTATTATGGTAGCAGGTATCATTCTCTTCATTACATGGACAATAGCCATGTTCATCAAATCCGGAAGGATCCTGGATTGGGGAATATATGCTGTCAGCATCATATTGGTCCTCATGGGACTTTTCGGAAGGCTTGTCCATTCAACCGAAGGAAAGCAGGATTCCTGAAAGTAACCTCGGGTAAGATTTATTTTATCTGTCCACCTTTTAGTACAAGGTCTTGTGATGTCGTTGAATTTTGATAGGTTCCTTCTTGAATTTCAGAAGACAGCAAAGGAACTGATCGAACATGATTGGGGTAGTTCGTTCTTCGGTAATATCTCCCTATTGATCGATGAAGAAGATGAATTCCTCCGCTATCCGGTAATTTCATCCTTTTCTTCCCCAATCGAGGAGCCAGAGATCGAAGGCCGATACCTGTTGATCACAAGGACCACATCCACCATGCAGGAAGTGGCCGATCACCCAGAAACTGCCATTGGCTTATACCGGATTGCAGGTGACTCTCTGGACCTTCTTTGGGGTAGAGGTCCTCCGACCAGTGAGGTCTCCACCCATCTCTTGGTCCATTCATTAGGTAAAGGCAGTGCTATAATCCATTGCCATATGCCCCTTCTTGGATCAATTTCACATGCCGATCTTGAATGGTCATTTTTTC
The DNA here is from genome assembly GCA_965234725.1 of Thermoplasmatota archaeon. GTDB lineage: Archaea > Thermoplasmatota > Penumbrarchaeia > Penumbrarchaeales > Penumbrarchaeaceae > Penumbrarchaeum > Penumbrarchaeum helgolandense. The sequence continues at coordinate 6,242 of CBDDUX010000005.1, forward strand.
CTGATAGCTTCTCCTATGTTGGAGAATTCGAACCGGGTTCGATCGGACTTGCTGAAGCGACCAAGAAGTCGATGGAAAAAAACCATACTGTTATCTGGGTCGGCCATGGTGCTGTGACATATTCAGATGGACTTGGTAGATGTCTGGACAGATTGTATGTACTGGAGGACCTTTTAAAAGAGATCCATCCCTCTGGAGATTGTTAACCTGATCTCTGCCTGATGGCATTTACAAGTTTGATCTTTATGATATATCTCCCTGAGATATATGAAGCTGCCAGAGCAGATATGACGGCTATCATCGCTGTGACAATATATACTCCTGGACCAACCTCGATCACATAATACATCAGGTCCTTAACCATATAGGCCATGGCCCATTTTGTTGTTATAACTCCCAAAGGAAGTCCTATTAGAAGACCTCCGACAAGGAGGATCAACGTTTCAGTCATTATCATCCACATGACCCTACCAGGTTTTACCCCGATAGCCCTTAAGGAAATGAATTCCATTTCCCGGTCCAGGATGTTCAATACCACCGTTGTTGAAACGAAAAGGACCTCGGCGATAACACCAAAAGCAATGAATATCAGGAACATGGAGATCAAACCCTGGAGCATATTCTCCATGCCGTTGATGACATCATCAGTATAGATGAAGGATGATACGTGGAATTCATCCCTGACCATGGTTTCTATCTGGTCCTTATCCATACCTGCTTTATTCAGGACAATGGAGTTCGCAAATTCTCCCATTCCGAATATTGACCAAGCCTGGTCCAGAGTCATCAGGAATGAATCATCCATCAATTCGCCTGTGATCCCTGTCACTTCGGCAGATGAGGTCATATTCCCTATAACAAAAACAACAGTGTCACCCACGGTGATCCCAAGGTCTTTTGCAAGTATCGAACCAGCAAGTATTCCCCTCTCTGGTTTGTAGTTACCTTCGATCAGATGGAATTTCCTTAGACTTGAACCATTCTCGAAAGCCTGTATCCTGGCAAAACTCAATTTATCCCCATCTTCAATAGGGATGTAATCGTCTATTGAGATCTCAGCATCCGTCCCCCGGTATTCGTTAGATCCGATTACGTTCAGTGCCTGGGATGCAGGTATGGGATCGATAAGGGTAACCTTAAGGTCCCATTTCTCATAGTTATCATAGTTCTTCTGCAAGGGTTGGGTAAAACCGAATGTCAATGCCAGACAGGAGAATACCAGTATCAAGGATACTCCGAGTGATATCAGTGTAATTCCAGTTCTGAGCTTGTGCCTGCTCAGGTTCCTTAGTGGAATACGGGGAAGTATGGGTCTCTTGTACGCGATCAAATTAAAAAGCCTTTCCAAAAGGGGTTTCTTTGAAAAATCCTGCACAGAATACTGCGAAGTAAGTGCCTCCCTTGGACCGATCCTTATTGCTTTCAGGGAACCAAGGAATGCTCCAAGTGTCGCAATGGAGATCCCTATTATCGAAAACGCAGCTACATATTCCCAATTCACGTCCGATACCGGATCCACCATGCCGATGAAACTGGCGTATTCTGTGATCGTTAGTTTCGATATGCCAATACCAAAAGGTATACCTAAAAGGGCACCGGCAGCACCCATAAAGAAACCAAATAGGGAATAATGTATCAGAATGTCCGACATCCTCCCTCCCAAGGCCCCCATTACGCCGATATACGCTCTCTGTGTAGATATCAGCCGGGTCATTGAATTGTAGATGACCACTGCGGTAACAACAAGTATTATCGTGCCGAATATCCACCCCATTTGACCCATGGCGCCTGCATCGGTCCTGGAGAACAGATAATCGTTCTCCATCGTGCCCAGAAGTGACGTTGTAATTCGAACTCCCTTGCCTGTAAGGTAGGTCTCTAATGCTTCCTTCACTTTGCTTGCATCGTGACCATTTTCCACTGTGACAAGTAGCTCATTATAGGTGTCATTGTCAAGTCCCAATAGGTCATTTGTGATCTCATAGGTTGTGAATAATGGTAGGAGAAGCGAGGGTTCGGGCCATCCTTCATCGCTAACAACGTAGATGTACTCGGGTGATGCCACCGATCCGGTTACTGTCAAATTGAAGGTCTTATTGGCATAGATGACCTTCAGAGTATCACCCGGTCCAATGTTGTTTGAATCAGCGAAGATATTTCCGATCAAAGCCTCCATTTCCAAAGGTCCGGAAATGTAGTCCCCATCAGTAAGCTGATATCCATTGATCAGTGAATATGGTTTCACCGGGTAATATGGTGATGAAATCCATTGGGTCTTGAATCTCTTATCTCCTATTGCAACCTGGGTTTCGATGAATGTCCTTCCACTTGCCGTTTTGACACCATCTATATTTTCGATCTCGGAAATGTCCAAAGAGGTCATGTTGAAATGTATGTCAATGTCTTCGTAATTTGTCACTTCCAATCTCTTATCGAATGAGTCAAATGCATTCCTGGTCGCATTTACCAGACCGATTCCGAGGCCTACTGAAAGGGATATAGCAAGGATCATGGAAATGGTCCTCAATTTGTTCCTCATGAGGTCCCTGACTGCCTTCTTCAGTAGGATGATCATTCTTCTTTCACCTTCTTGCTCAAAGGATCATTGAATCTTTGATCGGATATCATTCCATCCATAAGGTGGATCACCCTATCGGCGACCTCCGTGATCGAAATATCATGCGAGACCACTATGAACGTGATCCCTTCTTTCTTGTTCAGATCTCTCATCAGATCCGCGATCTTCCTGCCTGTGACCCAATCCAGGTTACCTGTGGGTTCATCAGCAAGGACTATTCCTGGTCTCTTTACCAGTGCTCTGGCAATAGCGACCCTTTGTTGTTCCCCACCCGAAAGTTGGGATGGGAACATATTAGCCTTGTCTGGGATGCCCACAAGAGCAAGGGCCTCCTGGCTCCTTTTCATCATATCCTTCCTATCCCTGGCCATTTCCAGAGAAAGTGCGACATTCTCAACTGCTGTGAGGGAGGGAATGAGGTTGAAGAACTGGAATATCCATCCCACCTTTTCCCTTCTGTATTCGGAGAGTTTCCTTTCACTTAAAGATCCAATATCCCTGCCATTTACCTTGATGGTCCCTTCTGAAGGTGAATCGATACCGCCCAAGCAGTTAAGGAGGGTCGTCTTCCCAGAACCGCTGGGTCCTAGGATCACTAGGAACTCCCCTTTTTTAACATTGAGGGAGATCCCCCTTAATGCTTTAACCTCAACCTCACCTAGTTTGAAGGTTCTCTTGATCCTATCTATTACCATGATATCATTTTCGTTCATTTCCCGATCACCTCATCGAATGTCACATAGGTTCTAATCAGCTCATTTTTCAATGCTTCCAGATCAAGATTGGAATCGGTCTCTCTCAGGATCGAATAGTATAATGTGATCCCATCGAGGTTTGAGAGCAGGATCAGGGCTTTCATTCTTGGATCCTTCACTCCCATGTCACGATAAGCCGATTCAACGAATGTGATATATCTCTCCAGGAACTGGATCCAGATATTCAGATCCTTTTTGTTCGTCATTGCTTCGTCGAACATCGACCAGAAGAATTTCATCAGGGAGGAATCGGCGACCATAAGCTCTATCATGGAGTCAATGAAATGAACCAGGATCTCATCAGGTTTCAATTCCACAGATCTTTCTTCAATGGACTCCGGTGACATGTGTTCATCTGCCCATTGAAACAAACAATCCCTCCCCAAAGAGTATTTGGAATCGAAATAATGGAAGAGACCTCCCTTTGAAACCCCAGCCTTTGATATCACGTCATTGAGGGAAACCTTGCTATAACCTCTGGAACTGAACAGTTCGAACGCAGCCCTCATTATCTTATCCTTGGTTTCCATTTCTGGGGTCATTAGTTTCCCTTCAATACACAAACCGACCGGTCGGTCTGTCATGCGAATACCCAGGTAATATTTTAAAGTTGCTACCATATTGATGAGAAATCATTCCTGAAGTTGATCAGGTCAGATGAGAAGATCCAATGATCATTACCTCGATACTCGTCTCACATTACCTGAATGTCCAGGGTATTGATCATCGCTTTTCTTTTTTAAGATCGAGGAATCGATCCTTTCAATCAGTTCATCGATCCTTCCTCTTGGAACCTTATACACCTCGATAAGTAACTCTTTTTCTTTTTTAAGGTCCTCTCTGGATCTGATCTCAAACTCTGCGGTCAGGGATCCTTCGTCGAAGATCTCATTTAGGACTGACTTCTTGATATTCGATGCCAGTCTGGAGGAATATACCGATCTTATATGGTAAAGGTCCTGGTCCATTTTCCTCTTGAGATGGTTAAGTTCGGCCCTCTTGACCCTCATGGTCTTTTTGAGTTCATCGGTCCTTATATCTTCTTCTGGGATCTTATCAAGGACCTCCTCAACCCCAATCGCCTTAATCTCCCTCCAGTAATCTCGTGGAGTATGCATCTTTCAAACCTCTAGGAAACCATGGACATTGACTTCAATGTTTTTTCAAATATAAAAGACTTTTAAAATTATATTGTGATGATTTGGATGAGATCTTGGACATTTATTGGGGTACAACGATTATCAGCCACATTTATCCGTTCATTTTAGGAAAAATGTTAATAACTAAAATCGATATCGCATATCGATATCGATGTTCGATAAAAAATTGATCCTCGGCTTCATGAGAGTGCACATTCTTCACCATGCTTCTGAGGAGAACGGAGTATACGGATCATGGATGCTGGACGAACTAAAGGAACACGGCTACGATATCAGTCCTGGAACCCTATATCCTATACTACATGAGATGAAGGAACAGGGTCTTCTTTCAGTGATCGATAAGACCGTTGGAGGGAAGATCCGGAAAGTGTACAGGACAACCCAGAAGGGAGATAGGACCCTAGAGCAGATGAAAGGATCCATCAGGGAGCTTTCAAAGGAGGTGTTGGATTGATAGCGTTCAGTATGATGGATGTAAAGAAGGTCCTTGGAAAGAACAGAGTACTTAGAGGGATAGATCTGGATATTAGAAAAGGGGAGATACTTTCTCTCGTTGGTCCTTCTGGTAGTGGCAAATCAACACTTCTTCGGACAATGAACAGATTGATAGAGATCGATTCCGGCACCATACATTTCAATGGAGCCTCAATAAAGGATATGGACCCGGTCACCCTAAGAAGAAAAGCCGTTCTTGTTCCTCAGGAATCTGTAATGCTTCCCGGAACCGTTATCGAGAATATCAGTTACGGACCAAGACTGGCTGGATCATCCGGAAAATGCAATGTGGAAAAATGCCTGACTGATGCAGGTCTGCCAAAGGATTTCGGTGGCAAGGATGCCTCAAAGCTATCAGGAGGGGAGAAAAAACGAGTATCACTTGCAAGGGCCCTTGCTTTGAAACCAGAGGTGCTTCTTCTTGACGAACCCACGGTTGGTGTCGATCCAAGGAAGGTCGAAAGGATGGAAAAGACCATTCTAGGATCCGCATCTTCAAGGTCGCTCACAGTAATTTGGGTGACCCATGATGTTCCTCAAGCTATGAGGGTCTCTGACAGGATCGCCAACCTTAAGAAGGGTATTGTAAAAGAGGTCAGAAATGCAAATGAGTTCGTATGGAGGGAGGCATATTGAGCGGACTGCCATATACATGGGATGAGGGATTGATCATCCTTGGTTTCACACTTGTCCTCTTTGTGATGGTTATCCTGATATCCATTTGGAAGAGAATAGGTATTGCCAAGGAATATGCAATAGCCCTTGCCAGAGGCAGTATTCAGCTATTCATCACCGCGGTTGTATTATTCTTCCTGTTCGAGTTCGAATGGTGGTATTATCTTATCTGGTTGATCCTGATCGCAATGATTCTGATGGGAGGTTATACGTCAGCAAAAAGGGCAGGAAGGATGCCCAAGGCATACATGGTCACGACCCCATCCATCTTATTAGGTGGATCGATAATTATTTTGATCCTCTGGATCACTGGGGCCATGCCAGCTGAACCTCAGTTCGTCATACCACTTTCAGGAATGGTTTTCGGGAATTCAATGACCATCTGCTCCCTTTCCCTTAATAGGCTAATAAGGGAGTTCGAAACGAATAAACCTGCCCTGGAAACGATGCTTTCCTTAGGAGCAACCCCTAAGGAAGCAATGGATGAGTTCAGCAGGATGTCTGTCAAGGCAGCCCTGATACCTAACATAGACTCTCTAAAGACCCTTGGGATTATATTCATCCCCGGTGCTATGGCTGGCCTCCTCATAGCGGGAACGAATCCGATCCTCGCCGCAGAGTATCAGATCATAGTTTATCTCATGATCTTAGGAGGTGGGATCATAACCTCTCTCATGGCAGTATATCTGGCAAGGAGATCGCTATTCACAAAAGCATATCAACTTTCTGAATGGTTGTGATCCAGGCCTTGGTCAAGTATCCGGATGACCTCTTTCATGATCTCTTTCCTATCCCGGGAAAGGTAGAACATGTGTCCCCCTCTGAAAGTATGCTTTTCAATAATCCTACCCTCAATGGCCTTGATGGAGATGACAGCATCCTTCGGACAGTAGAAGACAACATCTTCCGGGTCTGGCTCGGGCATGTTAAACTGGGCATTATGCATCTCATGGATCGTTCTTGGGTCCACCCTTTCCGGTATCCCCAACAAGTCCTCTTCCACCGCCATGGGTCCTGCGTCTTCCATATCGAATCGTCTTTTCAAAGAAGGTGCATTGAAACCAGCCAGGATTTTAAGGACCCCTCCGAGACCTTTAATGCCCCATCTATCATTGATGCCCCAAAAAGGGCTTAAATAGACCGTTTTGATCGATCTATCAAGATAAGTTGCGGTCAAACCTCCAAGTGAAAAACCCACGACCACATGTGGTCCAAGATCTGACTGGACATCCTGAACGGGTTGAAGGATGTCCTTGTTGAAATCGGAGATAATGGTTGGAAGCTGCACATAGGTGACCGTGTAACCCGCTTCATTGAACCTCTCCATGGTCCATTTTACACCTGGCTGGTCAAGGTTGCCTCCATATCCATGGATGAAGAGCATTTCTTTTGACCCTCCATCTATCTTGACATTCTTGAATTCAAGAGAGCCCTCTTTCACAAAAGCCGTATCCGGTTCTTCTGATATTGAGATTGTGATACTTACACCAAACCCTCCATCTGCTGTCCTTTATATCGAATGTGTGCCATAAGGTGTCGTGAACCGAATGAATGTCCTGCATTCAACATGGTACGGTACCTTTGTGATCGATGTCAAAGATGGGTCGCAGGAAGTAATTGATAGTATACTACCAGAGAACGACACTATGTCCATTGCCAAGGATCTTTTTCAGATCACTAACGGAGAGATAATTGAGAGGGAAAGGAAGCTGGCAAACGAACATGAGATTACCGGTGTCGCAGACCCAAGGCTACTTCCTCTAACATCTAACAAAGTAGTGATACCACCGCGGGAACTCAACCTTCCGGATCCTGCCTCCTTGGGTTTCTCGACATCCCTCCTTTCAGAGGCTACGATCCTCCTATCCGGGATGGCAGTAAATGACGGACCGGATGATTCTACCATCATGTCCGCGGTAGGTGCCCTTACAGATATTGATTCCTCTTTGAATCTGATCACCGAAAGAATGAGGGAATGGTACTCCAAGTATTGGGAAGAAGCCTCCCCCCTTCTGGAAGACCTTGATGTCCTAGAAATGATCGGGGAGGATCCAGATCCCACAAGCCTCTTTGCAAGATTGGAGCGAAATGATCTTCCCCCTCCGAAACCTGATGCTCCCGACCTTCAGGGCATGTCAGCTCTTGCCAGGGCTGCACGGTCCCTATGGAAGTCAAGGGAGAGTATGGAGGCTTATCTTGAGATTGAGATGGCCCAGGTGGCACCCTGCCTTTCCGAGGTATCTGGACCCTTGATCGGAGCCAGGCTGATTCACAATGCGGGGGGTTTGAGAAGGCTGGCAAAGCTCCCCTCTTCCACCGTTCAGGTCCTTGGAGCCGAGAAGATGTTCTTCAAGTTCCTCAAGGAGGGAGGAAAACCTCCAAAACATGGTGTCCTTTTCCAGCATTCCTGGGTACATTCCCTGCCCGTTTCGAAAAGAGGGAAGATGGCAAGGGCACTGGCCAATGCTGCATCCATAGCATCCAGGATCGACTTCTACGGATCAGGGGATGCAGGACCTCTTAAAACCAGATTGGAGAAGAGGAGGGAGGAGATATTGAGGTCCGAGGAGAGCAAGAGGGTCGGAGGGGGTAGACAACCTCCTTTCAGAGAGGGTTGGTGGTCAGACAAACCCCTTCCAAATAGGAGTAGGGGAAGAAGGACCCATGGAAGGGGCAAGAGGAAATGATATGAGTGGCGTTGAACTCCCGGAAGGGATGCATCCCAGGGTCCAGGAAGCATTGGAACTATGGGGAATAGATTCCCTTTATCCACCCCAGAAGGATGCAATGGGTCCGATCGCGAGGGGAGAGAACCTTGTAACGGCAGTTCCAACAGCCGCTGGAAAATCTCTGATAGCATATATTGCGATCCTCAACCAGGTTCTCAGGAAGGGAAAGGCCTTATATGTCGTTCCATTAAAAGCACTCGCCAGTGAAAAATATCGAGAACTTAGGGAGCTATCAAAACTTGGGATCCGTGTTGGACTATCTTATGGAGACTACGATGATGATGACCGTAGGCTCGAATCCTATGATGTTGTTGTGGCGACTTCGGAAAAAGCTGACTCCCTGCTCAGACACAGGTCCAAATGGTTGATGGACCTGAAAGTGATAGTCTCCGATGAGGTCCATCTCCTAAATGATACTGGGAGGGGTCCAACCCTTGAAGTGATCCTCACCAGGTTCAAACAATTGAATCCCAAAGCCCAGCTGATCTGTCTGTCCGCCACGATAGGTAACTCTGATGAGATCGCAGGTTGGCTTGGAGCTACCCTGATCTCCTCCGATTTCAGACCGGTGGACCTCAGGGAAGGTGTCCTTAGTGAGGGTGGTATCACATTTTCCGATATGTCCTTCAGGGAGATCGGGTCAAGGACCGGTAATCCCCTATTCGATGGGATCTTAGATGGTTTGAAGGATGGGGAAGGACAGGTCCTGGTCTTTGTTAACACCCGGAGGTCTTGTGAAAGTTCCGCAGTTGAGATGGCCAAACTACTCAGGGATCATCTTTCACCCAGAGATCTATCAGAACTGAACGAGACCTCGAATCTCCTTGGACGGTCCGACGCTGTGATGGCCAAGAGGTTGATCAGGTCTGTAAAAGGAGGGGCCGCATTCCATCATGCGGGTCTCTCCAATGAACATCGTGGAGTGATCGAGACCTCTTTCAGAGAGAGGAAGATCAAGGTCCTCTTTGCAACCCCCACGCTTGCTGCAGGTATCAATCTTCCAGCACGCAGGGTTATTGTAAGGGACTGGACCCGGTTCGAAGCCTGGAATCCAAGGGCGCCGATCCCCATTCTGGAGATCAAGCAGATGTTCGGAAGGGCCGGAAGGCCAAGGTATGATCCTAATGGTGAGGCTTTCATCCTTGCCCGAAAACCGGAGGAGCAGGATGTTCTGATGGAACGGTATGTGTGGGGGAAGCCCGAGGAGGTGATCTCCAAACTTGGTTCCAGACCTGCACTTAGAACCCATCTTCTTTCATCGTTCGCAACCAACTATGTCAGGGACCTTGACGAGATGTGGGAATTTATCAGGTCCACTTTCTATGCGTACCAGAATGACACATGGAAGATCTCAGGTGATGTGGAGGACATTCTGGATTTTCTCAAGGAAGAGGGTTTCCTCGAGGAAATTGATGGAAAGATGTCGGCAACTGATTTTGGGAAGAGAGTGGCAAGGCTTTACATCGACCCCCTTTCAGCAGTTGTCCTCAGGGATGCAGTGAAGGCTGACCCCAAGGAACTCACAACATTTTCCATCCTCCAGGCGATCTCTCTTACACCGGATATGAAACCACTCTTCGTCAGGGGAAAGGACCACGATCAGGTAACAGAGTTCATGTATTCCAGGGAGGAGCAGCTGCTTGCACCGATACCTGAAGAACAGGTGGATTATGATTGGTACCTCAATTCAGTGAAAACGGCTATGTTCCTCATGGAATGGATAGGTGAGAACGAAGGCTCCATCGAAGCTTCCGAAGAAAGGATAGAATCATTGTACAATCTTGGACCGGGAGACATCCATTCCAGAGTTGAGAATGCCGTTTGGATGCTCTATGCCATGAGGGAGCTTTCCAGATTGTTCGGTTCAGGTAAGGCGAAGATGATCGATAAAGTGTCATTGAGGGTGGAAAAAGGGATCAGAGAGGAGCTGATCCCGTTGATCGCCTTGAAGGGGATTGGACGTGTGAGGGCCAGGAGGTTGTTCTCATCAGGATTGAAGACGACAGACGATCTGAGAAAGGCCACAGTTGACAGAATCGCCTCCATTGCAGGGATCGGCAGACAGATAGCCTTCAAAGTAAAGAATGAATTGAGCTCTGACGGTGAGATCATTGAGGAGGAGGATGACGGGTTGAACGGACCAAAACAATCCCTTCTCTTTGATTTCAACTGAAGGGATAGCCTTTTTAGACTATTGCTTCCTTGCAGATAGCAATGGTCATCCAGGGTTTCACAAAGAAGGCCAAGGCCGCGATCCGGTTCTTTTCTCCAGTGATGGGCGTCATTCTCTTTGCATCGTTCTTGGCTTTATTTGCAACTCTTTCCGAGACCCAGGTTGAGGCTGCAGTTTTTACAGCGGAAGAGGAGTCCGGAACGGTTGGTAATGCTGGGGCCGGTTTGGGCAACACACTTCTATTCATCCTTCCGGCTGTACTTGGAAGCTTCGGGATCGTTTATATCGTAAGGAGCGGAAAGAGAAAGCTGCTGAAATATATCTTCAGAGGGGCTTTGACATTCACCACCGGGATAATCCTTGCATTCTTCCTTTTCAAATTGTCAGAGACCCTTTCCGAGCGAGCCTGGTATATACTCTGGATACCCCAGTTGAAAGCTCCGGTCCTGACAATTCCCTACGGTGATCTGGACCTCCTCGGTTTCCTCATATGCGGAATGTTCACCGGATATATTGTGACATCAATGATCTTTTCAAGGGGTTTCAGAAGGAAGGACCGAAATGGTTCTCTGATCGTAATTAGCTCTCTCATGGGGGCCTTCATGGCAGTGATACTTCCAACCTGGACCGTGGTATTCCTGCTGATCGCCCTCGCCTTATGGGATATCTATGCTGTGTTCAAGGGGCCCATCAAAGATATGGTCGAGATGGAGATGAACGGTCAGATCATGGTCAGATGGGACCCGCTTGGTGATAATTCCGACCAATTCCCCTTCGAGAACATGACCTATGATGCTGGCAGCTGGCAGCTGGGGATAGGAGACCTTGTATTCTATTCCATGCTGGCAGCCCACGCTCTTTTCTATTCAACGTTATATGTTGCAGATAAAGGATGGTGGATGCTTCCGTTCTTCTTTGTTCCAGTGGTGATCGCCATCCTGGTAGGTTTCTCCTATACGATATATCGACTCACCAGGGGAGATGGAGATTCCATCCTTCCCGGTCTGCCGATACCCATGTTCTTGGGTGTTGGAGTGTTCGCCATCATGATGGCAATTGCACGATGGGCCATATGATCTAGACCTATATTCTTGCTGTAAGCTCATTCCTTCTTTTTCGAGGAGGGAAATCCAGCTAGGAGAGGTTCGCAGGTGTGAATTCTGTCAAGTGGCCATGAACCAGATAATGAGAGGAGTTCCTCTCCGGAAAGCACTCCAATACCAAGATCAACCATTCCATTCCTAAGTGAGGTTGTTAGATCCCCCCTCATAGATGAACCCGATATGTGCAATCCTCCTAAACTTAATCCCTCAATATATTCCTCGGAGATGTTCCTGTATCTTTCTTCGTATACAGCTGAAGGTTTATCAGGAATACTATCCCAAAATGGTCCATGTGTGGATAGTAAGCTAAGGGTAGGTCTACCGAAAACACTTTTCCGGTCATAATAGCTGATCTTACCCTTGACTTCCAGTCCCAGATCGTTTCCGAATTCCTCCATATCGACGCTCCAAAGGAGGACCAAAGGGTCCCTTCCCTCGGAGGTCAACAGTTCAATGGCCGATCGTAACCCTCCTCTGTCAGTTAAAATTGGAGGCCCTGTTTCAAGGTCATCGGTAATCCTGGTACCAATATCCTGCAGTCTCGGATCGTCTGACAGTACGATTATTGATTCACGTCCGGTTCTTCTTTCCCTCATTTTATCCAGCGTTAGTTCTAACTCGATCATCTCACATCCTCCACAAAAATACATGGATTTCGATGGAAATGACCGCCTTCCTCTAGCACTTACACCTATGGAACATGCGCTTCATGCGCATATGGTGGTATATGCCGGGGATGGGGTCATGTGCTACCATCGTTTCAGCCAAATGACCGTTAGGACAGGATACTATTTCAATCTAATCTACATAAATAGATCTTGAAGAGACCTTTCATATGACGTCCCATAGGTGAGGAATTGGGATCATAGCAATCTTTCAGAAAGCTTCTCTATCATATCCTTGGTCATGGAGGAGATGTTGTAGGATGGTTCCCATCCCCACTCCTTCCTTGCAGCTGTATCGTCGATGGACTGGGGCCATGAGTCAGCGATCGCCTGTCTGAAATCAGGCTTATATGTGACACTCAATTCGGGAATATGCTTTCTGATCTCATCAGCAAGGTCCTTGACAGAAAATGACATGGATGCCAGGTTGAAATCACAATGATGTTCAAGTTTGTCCACAGGAGCCTCCGCAAGATCGATGATTCCCTTCAATGCATCAGGCATGTACATCATTGGAAGGACCGTATCCTCTCTGACAAAGCATTCATATTTCTTGTGCTGGATGGCCTCATAATAGATCGCAACAGCGTAATCTGTAGTCCCCCCTCCAGGAAGGGTTTCAGATGAGATGATACCTGGGTATCTTACTCCTCTTACATCCACTCCGAACTTTCTGAAATAATAATCTCCAAGGAGTTCTCCCGCAACTTTTGTCACTCCGTACATTGTCCTCGGCTTCAGGACCGTCTCCTGAGGAGTGTCAAATCTTGGTGTCTCGGGTCCGAATGCTGCGATAGAGGATGGGTTCATTATTCTGACCAATTCCTTTTCTCTTGCACATTCAAGTACATTATGGAATCCATCCATATTGACTTTCCAGGCAAGTAGTGGTTTCTGTTCTCCGACACCAGAAAGAATTGCGGCCATGTTGTAAATGGTGTCGATATCATACTTGTCAACAGTTCCATAGAGTTGTTCCTTGTTTGTGATATTGCATACCTCAACAGGTCCTGAATCGACGATCCTCTGTGAGGGTGGTGTCCTGTTCGTTCCAGCTACGACGTTATCGTTCCCGTATTTCTCCCTGAGGACCATAACAAGTTCTGATCCTATCTGTCCTGCCGAACCGGTAACCAGTATCCTTTTCATCGTTCTATCCGACATTTTTCTCACCGCTTTACGGGGGTATCCAATGGACCGATTTCAAGATTTCGCAGGTAAAGCAATTTGAAATGGGAAAAGGTTTTATTTGAATGGATATTGGGGGATTGCTAACATCCGGGGCCGGTGGTCTAGCTGGTCATGACGTCGCCCTTACAAGGCGGAGGTCCCCGGTTCAAATCCGGGTCGGCCCACTTTCATTTAAGTTCAAGTCGCTTTTGTTAAGGATTTCATTAAAATATTTTTGTACCCCTTTAGGAAGATTGAAAGGGTTAAGAGAGCAAGTTTTAA
>CBDDUX010000006.1:0-16468 GCA_965234725.1 Thermoplasmatota archaeon
TTATGAGCCAAAAACATCAAAATGAAAAGGTAAACGATGTTGTGAGCCTTTCCACATAACAGTTTGACACTTTTCTTAAAACAGTTGATCCAATAAGTCCGCCGACTGATACATTTCCTCTGACTTCTCCGTTTGAATAACTATATGAAACGGTTCCATCGTTCCTTCCTATGAGTCCGCCAACATTTTCTTCTCCGATGATGTTCCCGTCAGTATGACAGTTGAATACTGTCCCACCGTTGCCTCCCACAAGTCCACCTACAGACCTGTTTCCACTTACATTTGAGAATGCAAAACAATCGGACACAACTCCATAATTTTCACTTCCTAATAAACCACCTACACTTCTATTTCCGCTGATGTAACCTATAGAATAACAGTTCGATACTGATGAGGACCAGGCTAATCCGATAAGTCCGCCTGTGTTTTGTCCTTCTCCGCTAACATTAACTCTTGCATGGCAGTAGGAAACTATTCCAAGATGGAGGAATCCTATTAGTCCACCGGTATAATTTCCATTTCCGGTTACGTTTCCGGTTAGATGGCATCCGGTTACCTTTTCAATTCCCCAACCAACAAGTCCTCCAACTTCCTGATCGCCAGTTACGTTGATAGTGGCATTGCAGTTTGAGATCAAACCTTGTTGAAGACGTCCTACCAGTCCCCCAACATTCTCATTTCCGCTGACCTTTCCATTCATACGGCAGTTGGAAAGGGTTCCGTAATTACAACCGACAAATCCACCGATCCCGTTCCCTGCTCCGGTAATTTCTCCATTTGCATAACAGGAAGATATTGTTCCACCATTGGATCCAGTAAATCCACCTATCCATCCATTTCCACTAATTTCAATATTCTTAAGTTTCAGATTCTTAACGATCCCTTCCGCATCTATGTATCCGAATAGTCCAATATCACTTTCTGTGGTCCTATTGATAAAAAATCCTGATATGGTATAATTGGAACCGTCCAGAGTACCCTTAAACGGTTCGGAGTAGTTGCCAATTGGAGTAAAACCCTTTCCAGAATTCCATGATCTCATGACGGAGGCATCTATGTCGTTCTTCAGAATGTAATGTGCATTCAGATCCATGGAGATATTCTGAAGATCCCATACATTCTCTATGACGTACGGATCTATCGGGGTTCCGCTGCCTCCTCCGAAAGAAATGTTCACCCCTTCACAATCGGCTGTAAAAACCCATGAGAAAACCGATATGATCATAATCAATATCGGACAGAAAGCTCTCAACTGAATGCTTTTCATTTTCCTCTCCTTTTTCATCAGTTATCTAATGGAATGCCTCAGTAGGTTTATTTTTTTTTCCAATTTAGACCAGGTCAAATAGACTGATTTAAATAAAGGATGAAGAAGATTATATTTCATTGATGATCATTTAACCGGCATGGACCCCTTTGAAAGATTGGATGCCCTGGGGCAGTTCAGGATGAAGATGGGTCTGGGCAGGATCAAGAGGCTCATGAACGAACTGGGATCTCCTCAGGTCCAGGTTCCATCCGTCCACATTGCGGGGACCAATGGCAAAGGGTCTACCTGCCATATGGTGGATTCGATCCTCTCATCATTCCCATTGAAAAGGGCACTATATACCTCCCCTCACCTTATCGATATTTCAGAAAGGATAACCTTCAACGGATCACCTATCGAAAAGGATGTACTCAGGAATGGATTGGAAAGGATATTCTTTTCCTCGGACCCTCTGTTCAAAGAGGATGACCTTCCCACATATTTCGAGGTCATTACAGCACTATTCTTCAAGAGTTCCCAAGAGATGGGATCTGACATCAATATCGTGGAGGTTGGAATGGGAGGTAGGTTCGATGCTACGAACATACTTCAACCTCTTGCTATCGGTATCACATCGATCTCCCTTGATCATCAGGAATATCTGGGTGATGAGGTCCATCAGATAGCAAGGGAGAAAGCTGGCGTTATTAAACCGTCCACTCCTGTGGTAATAGGCCCTTTACATGAGGAAGGGCCAGATGGTCTCAGGGCTCTGACAAACATTCTGGATATATGTACAGAAAACGGATCTCCTGTTATCATTGTCACCCGGGCAGAGGATGCTAAAGAACTGAGGTCTTTGATGAGGGTCAGAGCAATACCGGACGGAAGGATCGTGAAGCTATCGAACATCGATCCTAAGCTGTCAGGTGTGTCCGCATCACTTGAGGTTGAAAGACTCTACGATGACGGATCATATGAGGACCTTCTCGGAATTCTGGATAAGGTCATCGATGGGAAGTTCGAGACTCCATTGCTCGGTCTGGTACAGGTCTATAATATGGCAGTTTCCGTCTGCCTTTCATTGCTGTGCCTTCCAATGACACATTCGCACGAGAGGCTTCGCCAGGGACATACGGAAGCGGTTTCGGACATGATGGATAGCAGTTCTGATCCCTTCCTCCGGGCATTTCCCCCGGAGGACATTAGGAAAAGGATCAGAGACGGTCTTTCTAAAACCCATCTTCTTGGAAGGTTGGACATGTTGGTATCCGATGGAGTGAAGATCCTCTATGATGGGGGGCATAATTCCGAAGCAGCATTCCAACTTGGAAGGACCATCTCGAAGATGTATCCCGGAAAGAGGTTGCCTTTGATAGTTGCAATGATGAAGGGAAAGGAACCACCCTCCTATGCAAAGGGGATGTCTGGAGTGGTATCATCTGTCATAGTGACCGAGATAGAGGATGATAGGGCCATACCTGCTCAGCAGGTGGCCTGCCAGATGGCTTACCAACTCAGACCCGGAACGGATATCCATATCAGAAAGGACCTTGACAAGGCATTCGACCTCTGGATGCAAATGGCAAAGGAAGAGGGGATATGTTTGGCCGGAGGCAGTTTCTATCTATATGCACCATTGAAGGAATGGATCAGAAGGCCCATATAGCCCACTCTCTTCCTCCTTTGATCAGCCTTAGAGCTCCTTTGAAGGATTTCAATAGTTTTTTTCTCTTCAAGGCTTCCCTTAGTATCTCTGAACTCCTTATGGTCCAGATATCCCTTCCATTCGTTATCGATGTCAGATCATCTAGGAGATCATCCCCCAGGGAAGATAACAGGTCCCTGCGTTCCATGTTCAAAGGATCGAACGCTGGATGTTCCGACATCCTTGTTTCCCAGGACCTCAAGCTCAGTTCATCTCCTGATAGATGGTCGGAAACCGCCTTTCCACCCTCTTTTCCGGAGAGAACCGCTCCAATTATACCCCCTTTGGAGATCGGATTGGTGAATCCTCCACAATCACCTACGAGGATCGCATTCTCGATATTGTTGATGGAATACATTCCATCGATGGGTATCAGACCTCCATGATATTTTTGAATGGAGGATGGATCGATATCAGTTAGACCCATCAACCAATTGAGGTCCTTGACGGGATCATTTGGTGTCACCACTCCTATGTTAACCTCCTCCCCTCTCGGAAAGTACCAGCCATATCCGCCCAATAGATCTCCTTTAACATAGAATAGAAGCTCCTCTCCATCATCCTTGAGGGGTACCTTTGCTCCAAGTGATGCCATGGTCGAAGGATTGTACCCGGGTATGATCTGTCTGATGAGTGGAGTGTTCATTCCACAGGCAAATACGAGGAAATCCGATCCGTAATTGCCTCTCAGGGTCCCAACTTTCCATCCATCTTCTCCATTGTTCACCCGGGAAACAGGGCATTTTTCGATGCCTATCGCACCCTCACCCACTGCCCTTTCATATAGTGTCCTGTCGAAGATATCCCTCTTGATGTTGTATCCGTCGGTTGAGGAGAACAGGTCCTGACCCGAAGGGGAGACGATCCTGTATCCATCAATCCTGTTCACTATCCAGGCCCCTTCATCTTCCAATCCTGCAACATTCAAAGTATTCTTTGAAAGTGCCTCTCCGCAGTTGACAGGAGTGCCGATCTCGTTCCTGGAATCGAATATTGCCACTGAATGTCCTCTTCGGCTCAGTTCAATGGCGGCACAGGACCCGGATGGTCCACCTCCGACAACGATAACATCGAACCTGCTTCTCCCATCAATGGACATCTACCTGGTCATATCATTCTATATTGATATCTTTTTAGAGTGATATGGATCAAATTTCAAGGACCTAATTGTTATCAATGAAATGAAAAGTTCAAACTGGGCGAGTATGGTTCGTTTCTCTCAACCGTAAAAAGGGTCTTTGAGCTCGCTCATTCATCGAAGATATCCTTCAGGTAATTGGAACCCGGAGGCGTATTTGGCCTTGTATACTCCGAACTGATATAGAAGCACTTCATTTGAAGGGAGTACAGGCTGTTATCTGACATTATCATCCGGCTCATGCCGCACACCAATTGTATAGATGAGTTAGGGTTTTATTTAAGGATTTCTCAAGATGTGATGTCGTAGCGGTGACCTGTGGTCATTTGGTCATGAGGTGTACCAGATGTCCTATTGTTGAGGAAATGTTTTAAGAATGCTTGGCATTACCGACGCGTTTTCCCCTAAAAGGAGGTAATTTGATGAGACCGGCAGTGATTGTATCAGCAGTTCGAACAGCTCAGGGAAAGTTTGCTGGCGCCCTTAAGGATCACAAGGCGACAGAACTTGGAAGCATAGTGATAAAGGCCGCGATCGAGAGAGCTGGTCTGGATCCTTCCGACATCGACGAGGTAATAATGGGAAACGTCGTTTCAGCAGGCCAGGGGCAGAATGTCGCAAGACAGGCATCATTGGGAGCAGGTGTACCCGATGAGGTTGGAGCTTTCCATGTTGACAAGGTTTGCGGTTCTTCATTGAAGGCCGTTATCCTTGCAGCTCAGGCCATCAAGTGTGGTGATGCTGACATTATCGTTGCCGGAGGGATGGAGAGTATGTCCAACTGTCCTTATATTCTCGACAAGGCAAGGTTCGGATACCGATTGTTCGATGGAAAGATAATCGATTCCATGGTGAAGGACGGACTCTGGGACGTTTACAATGATTTCCATATGGGGCATACGGGTGAGATAGTCGCCGAGAAATGCGGTCTCATCAGAGAGGAGATCGATGAGTTTGCAGTCGGCAGCCATCAAAAGGCTGCCAAGGCCACTGAGAACGGATATTTCAAGGATGAGGTCATCCCGATCGAGATCCCTCAAAAGAGAAAGGACCCAATAATATTCGACAAGGATGAGGGCATCAGATATGACGCATCGCAGGAAGGAATGGCAAAATTGAAGCCGTTCTTCAAAGAAGGTGGAGTGGTCACTGCTGGGAATGCCTCCCAGTTGACCGATGGCGCTTCTGCTGTTGTCGTCATGAGCGAGGAGAAGGCCAAGGAAATGGGACTGGAGATACTTGGGAGGATAGTTGATTACAACACCGTGGGTGTCAAACCTGAACTCGTAATGTATGCTGTTGTTCCGGGTGTTAAACAACTCCTTGAGAAGACCGGATTGACCATTGATGATATTGATCTGATCGAACACAATGAGGCATTCTCATCAGCATCGGTAGCACTGATGAAAGAAATGAAGATCCCCAAGGAGAAAATGAACGTCCATGGCGGTGCGGTGGCAATTGGTCATCCAATTGGTTCAAGCGGAACCAGGATCCTTGTTACCTTGCTTCATGCCATGAAGAACATGGATAAGAAGAGGGGACTTGCCACTATCTGTCTTGGTGGTGGTAATGCAGTCAGCATGATAATCGAAAGGGAGTGAATTTGATGGAAGTCAAGAGGATCGCTGTGATCGGCGCCGGACAGATGGGGCATGGAATAGCTCTTGTTTCCGCCCAGGCCGGATTCGAGGTTTATCTGAATGATATCAATGACGAATTCGTACAGGGTGGAATTGGCAGGATCGATAAGTTCCTGACAAAGAGCGTTGCAAAAGGCAGGATGAATGAGGAAGAAAAGAGTGCAATAATGAGAAGAATAACTGGGACTTCCAACCTTGAGGATCTGAAGGATGCGGACCTGGTGATAGAGGCCATCATTGAGAATGTGAAGATCAAGAAGGAACTGTTCTCGAAATTGGATGCGATCTGCAAGAAGGGATGCATACTTGCATCGAACACCTCCACCATCCCGATAACCGACCTTGCATCTGCAACAAAGAGACCGGAGATGTTCATTGGGATGCATTTCATGAATCCTGTACCGATCATGAAACTGGTAGAAGTGATCAGGGGATTGAAGACCGATGATCCGACCACGGATGCCATCAAGGAACTTTCGGGAAAGATGGGTAAGGTCGCCATAGAGGTCAACGATAGTCCGGGATTCGTCTCAAACAGGGTCCTTCTTCCCATGATAAATGAGGCTGTTTACTGTCTCTACGAGGGGGTTGGAACTCCACAGGCGATCGATGAAGTAATGAAGCTTGGTATGAACCACCCTATGGGACCTCTGGCCCTGGCGGACCTCATCGGACTGGATGTTTGCCTGAGCATAATGAACGTCCTTCATGAAGGATTCCAGGATTCCAAATACAGACCCTGCCCATTGCTGAAAAAGATGGTGCAGGCAGGTCAGCTGGGAAGAAAGACCGGAAAGGGATTCTACGACTACAACCAGGGGTGAGATGTATGGAATATCAGAATATCATTGTTGAAAAGGATGGTCCTGTTGCGATCATCAAGATCAATAGGCCAGAAGCGTTGAATGCTTTGAACGAACAGACACTTCGTGACCTCATGCATGGTGTGACCGATCTTGAGACCGATCCAAGCATTAGTGTGGTCATACTGACCGGTGAGGGGAAATCCTTCATCGCAGGAGCTGATATCAAACACATGGTGACCCTCACTCCGCTTCAGGCAAAGGTATTTGCAGAGTACGGGCACAATCTGCTGAACAAGATAGAAGCATCCAGGCTGCCCTTCATCGCCGCTGTTAACGGCTATGCTCTGGGAGGCGGATGCGAGGTCATGATGGCCTGCGATATCGTCATTGCTTCCACCAAGGCAAAGATCGGGCAGCCCGAGATAAATCTTGGGATCAGCCCCGGTTTCGGTGGGACCCAGAGACTCACCCGGCATATCGGAAGGATGAGGGCAAAGGAGCTACTTCTGACAGGGGACAATATCTCAGCGGAGGAAGCATTCGAACTGGGCCTCGTGAACCGTGTCGTGGAGCCGGATGTCCTGATGGATACTGCGATCAGACTTGCAGGAAAGATCGCTTCCAAGTCCAATATTCAGATTTCCTTCATTAAGGCCCTTGTGAACAAAGGAGCCGATATAGATCTGGCAACGGCCAATTATCTGGAGATATCATATTTCTCCTCTTCTTTCTCGACGTATGATCAGAAGGAAGGGATGAACGCTTTCATAGAGAAGAGGAAGCCCGAGTTCAAGAACGAGTGATGTCCTCAGCGCCAATTGGTCTTATTACGGCAATAGAGCATATTACTATCACAGAAAGGCCGGGGATAATGATGTCTGCATCATGTGTGGGGATCCATGCGCGATGAGGATTTAAAAAATCCAGGTGTAAAGTAATTCCAAACCCCTATCTCAAGGGGAGCCGCCTTCAACATCAAATATATTTGAAAATTGTCAAGATTAAATACCTGAAAGTTCAATCATAACCGCAATGGCGGCCGAAATCGGCAAATTTCAGGACTTCGGGGAGGACATTCACAAGGTCCCCCTCGAGGCGATGTTCAAATCGCTCCGTTCCTCACCTACAGGTTTAAGCAGCCAGGAGGCCGGGGAGCGCATCATTTCCCATGGTCCAAATAAACTTACGGAAAAAAAGGAACGCCCTCTTATTATCAAATTCTTGTCCCAGTTCAATAATTTCTTTTCATATCTGCTCCTGTTCGGTGCGCTTCTGTCATTCATCAGTGAATGGCTTCAGCCCGGGGAGGGATCCATCTTCATAGCTCTTGCCCTGTTGGGTGTTACCATTCTCAACGCTGTGTTCACCTTCATTCAGGAATATAAAGCCGAGAAGGCAATGAGATCGTTCAAGGATCTCATGACCGCTCGTGTAGTTGTGCTGCGTGATGGAGCGCGCCATCAGATCGATTCCGCAGAACTGGTCCCCGGTGATGTCATGCTCCTGTCCGAAGGTGACAAGATCACGGCGGATGCGCGACTTTTCAAGATCGCCGGTCTGAAAGTGAATCACTCCGCACTGACCGGTGAGAGCGAACCCCTGCTCAGGAGCACCGACGCAACCAGCGATAAGATCCTGTTGAGCCGGAACATGGTATTGAGCGGGACACTTGTTCAATCGGGTTCGGGAAAGGCTCTGGTGGTAAATACCGGAGACCACACCCAGATAGGAAAGATCGCAAAGACCACACACGACATCGAGGTGCCGGTGTCCCACATTCAGAAAGAACTCCAGTATTTCATCAAGGTCATTTCATACATTGCCATCTTCTTAGGGGTTACGTTCTTTTTACTGGGCATGTTCGTCGTTAATAATCCCTTCTGGACCAATATAGTGTTCGCCATTGGTATTATAGTGGCCAATGTACCCGAGGGTCTGCTTCCAACAGTGACCCTGACCCTGTCCATCGCTGCCCAGCGTATGGCTCGACACAAGGTTCTGGTCAAGAACATCGATTCCATTGAGACTCTGGGAAGCGTCACCATCATATGCTCCGACAAGACAGGCACCCTGACCGAGAACAACCTGTTCGTCCACGGGCTCCAGATGAATGGACAGTTATACAGCTACGACCGGGCCAAGGGAATTCTGACATTGAACGGGCGAAAGGTGGAAAGCGGGTCAATAAAAGGTCTTGACAGGATGAATGAGATCATGGCCTTGTGTAATAATAGCCTGTTTGTTCATGAAACAGGGGAAAGTTTCGGCGATTCGACGGAGATATGCCTTAAGAAGTATGCCGCATCCTTCATGAAGATCAAACAGACCGAAAAGGCTCATCCACGCATACACGAGATACCATTCACATCCGAGACGAAATACATGATCACGTCAAACCAGTTTGGTGATTCTTGCCTGGCTCTGCTAAAGGGTGCACCGGAGATCGTTTTGAAAAAATGCACACATATTTTGATCGACGGCTCACCGGTTCCGATAACCGACAGCCATCGAAATGCGGTTCTTGCGGAGAACGAGCAGTATGCTGGAGAGGGATTTCGCATCCTGGGTGCGGGGTTCAAGGAGGTTCCGGGGTCCTCTGATGAAAAGGTTCTCGAAAAACCGGCATACTGCTATACGGGCCTAATAATCATGCAGGACCCACCCCGTAAGGAAGTGCCCGAGGCCGTTCGCCTTTGTCACAAGGCCGGCATAAAGATCTTTGTCATATCTGGAGACCATGAAAAGACAGTGGAGAGCATAGCCCGTCAGGTGGGTGTGGTTTCATCTCCCAAACCATTCATAGTCCGTGGTGATGAGCTCCACTCGTATGATGATAACGCATTGCGGAAGATAGTTAGCAAGAATGAGGTCATCTTTGCCCGCGCATTACCCAAGGACAAGCTCAGGATCGTATCCGCTCTTAAAGACATCGGTCAGATCGTGGCGGTCACGGGGGATGGGGTCAATGACGCCCCCGCCCTGCGCATGGCCGATGTGGGCATTGCCATGGGCGTGTCGGGGACGGAGGTAGCAAAGGAGGCCGCAGACATCATATTACTTGACGATAATTTCTCCTCCATCGTCCATGCCATCAAATCGGGACGCACGGTGTATGATAACATCAAGAGTTTCATTCTGTATATTCTGACAAGCAACACACCCGAGATCGTCCCTTTTCTGTTCTTTGTTCTATTTGCATGGCCTCTCGCTTTACCTGTACTACTCATACTGTGCATAGACCTTGGGACTGACATGCTCCCGGCCATCGGTCTGGGTATGGAATCCTCATCACCGGACATCATGGACCAGAAACCTCGTGACCCGAAACGAAAGATCGTGAACTGGAAGATGATCGTAAGATCTTACGGGTTTATTGGCCCGCTTCAGACCACATTCGCCTATTTCGTCTTCTTCTATATCCTGTTCGGTGGAGGCTGGACATGGGGTGATGACCTTGCCATCACCAGCGGCCTTTACATGAGTGCCGTAACCGGATTCTTTGGCACTGTGGTCATTACCCAGGCATTCAATGTGTTCGCCTGCAGGACGAGCCGGGCGTCGGTATTCTCAAAGGGGATCCTCTCAAACCGGTTCATACTGCTGGGGATCTCGTCTGAAATTCTCCTTCTCCTGATGTTCGCTTATGTGCCCGTTTTCGAAACCATACTGGGTACAAGATCCTTCCCGGCTCAGTATTTTCTGTGGATGATCGGGTTCGGTGCGGTCATTCTTGGATGCGAAGAGCTTCGGAAATTGGCATTCAGGCGGTTCGGCAAGTTCGGATTGGACTGACAAGGATCATCATTTCCGTCTATTGCTATAAAGAGGAAGTGGTATAGATTCCATACAGGATCTCATCGATTTACTGGGATTTGATGCTTTTTTTTAAACCTCCTGAATAGCTCCAATTCACTTTCGACCAGCCCCCTCTCGATATCTCACTCTAATACCTCAAAAGATAGAGGCCTTCAATCAAACATAGATATTCGAATTGAGGTGTAAGAATTCTTAGAGATAATGGAAAAGGAATATCTTTTTATAAAGACCTATACATATGTATAAACATGACCAAAGCAAAGAATAGGGTCTCGATACCTGTTTCGCTCCCGTTGGGTTTGGTGGATGAGATCGACGAATTAGTCGAGGAGAAACTATTCGGTTCAAGGTCCGAGGTCCTAAGATATGGAGCTAGATTGGCAGTTATCTATCATCGGAGGCTTCATTCGAGAGCAGAGGAGTATGCCCTGGAGGAGGTAACGGAGGGGTTGGAACGTGGATGGAAGGTATCTTGATACGGATTGTGTATTGGCATTGATAAAGGATACAGATTGGCTGAAGAACGATGTAGAGAGGATCCTTGAAGATCATCATGATCGTTACACGTCCATCCTAACTGTGATCGAATGTAAGCTTGTAATTTCCAGGGAGATGAATAGAAACAGGATCCATGATATTGATGGGTCGATCCAGAAATGGAACATCAGTTTCCTTCCACTGGATCCAGAGGTTGAAAAGGTTTCGAACCAGCTTTTGAAAAAATATGATTTTTTAGGAATCTTCGATTCCATACACGCCGCCACATCCATCGTTCATGGGCTTTCTATTTTCTCCACTGACCATATATTTCCCCTGATGGAGGAACTGTCTGTGATAGACCCAAGAGATCATAATTGATTTGGTGTGTGAATTAATTAAAATGACTTCAAATTCCTTCTAAGATCTCATCGATGTGCTGTGAAATGATCTTCTTCTGGACCTCGGGAGCTCCCTCTCCGATGATGGAGACGAGAGAGTCATGGGGGAAGTCCGATATCGGGTTCTGTTCTATGACCCCCCTGGCACCCAGTGTGACAGCTCCCCATATCGCTATCTTCATCCCCTCTTCGGTGTTGAACAGTTTTGACATGGAGGAGAAATGTTTGAAATCCCTCCCCTTATCGGATTCGAAAGCTGCCTTCTGGATCAGCAACCAGCCAGCCTGGAGGAGGGCAAGATTGTCTGCGAACTCGTTCCGTTTCGATTCATGATCGAAAAGAGTGCTTCCGAAGGCCACTCTTCTCTTTGCATGTTTCAGTGCATTGTCATAGGCCCCAAGTGCAGAACCGAATGCAAGTGATGCGACACCGATCCTGCCGTTATTGAATATCTCCATTGTCTGATAGAAGCCCCTCCCTTCTTTACCCAACATATTCTCCTTCGGGACCTTTACATTTTCGAAGTTCAATGTGCAGAGATGCGATTCCGCCCATCCGTATTTCTTCAATCTTGTCCTTGTCAATCCTTCCACATCACCGTTGATGATGAACATGGATATTCCCTTGTGCTTCTTCTCTGCATTAGGATCTGTAACTGCGGTAAATATGATATCGTCCGCGAAATCCGCGTTGGTGATATAGGCTTTCCTGCCATTGATGAGATAATGATCGCCATTGTCCTCCGCTCTCATCTTGATGGAGGATGCATCCGAACCAGCAGAGGGTTCGGTGTTTGCGAAAGCGAAAAGACGCTCACCTCTGGTCCCAGGTCTGAGGTACATCTCCCTCTGAGCTTCATTGGCGTAGAGGAAAAGGGCCTGGTTCCCGAGCTGGCCCTGAACAAAGGTGGCGATCCCCAGCCCACCCGAGAACCTGGCGAGTTCCTTGTAGAGGTGGATGTTCTGTAGCCATGGGATCTGCCTGATCTCATCTCCATTGTCCACAAATCCAAGTAGTCCTTCCTCTCCCCATATCTCGAACATCCTCCTGGGAGTGGTCTTATCCTTTCTCCACTGTGGATACTCAATTGCGATCCTGTCCTGGATCACACTCTTCACATGTTCCTTGAACTTTATTTCGCTCTCTGAAAGGTCCAGGTCCATCTTCCCACCTTGAGCTGATAGAACCGGTCTCGAATATATGGGTATTACCTGAATTGTTATCTTTTCAAAAATCAAGTTGAGGTGACAACCTGACCCTTGCATCAGCTGCAACAGGTCCTTCTTTGGTTAGGAAGAGGGGATTGATCTCTATCTCTTCTATCCTTTGATCTCTCAGCATTAGATCGCCGAGGTAGATCAGAAGGTCCGCCAATCGGACCTTATCCGCTTTCTTCCCTCCTCTGATACCGTCGAGGACCTTTCTACCTTTGATGCCACCAAGCATGTCCATAGCATCTTGAATGGAAAGTGGAGCCACTCTGAAGATCACATCCTCAAGGACCTCCACCATGGTGCCTCCGAGACCGAACATCACCACCGGGCCAAATACAGGATCCTTCACCGCCCCCATGATGAGTTCGGTCCCGGAAACCTGCTCCATGATCATCACCTTCTTGGATATCCCTTTCAACCTGCCATAACTGGAGATCAGCTCTTCCTCATTGCAAATACCAATTACCACACCCCCTGAATCTGTCTTGTGGACCAGTTCCTTATCTGCAGTCTTCATGACTATAGGATAATCTATCTCAGATGATGCTGAAAGAAGCTCCTCCTTGTTATTTACAAGGGCCCAGCGCGGTGTCTTGAAAGGACCCTTTTGAAGGACCTCCAGGCTTTCCGCCGGTCCCATGAATCCATCTCCAACCGCTTCGAGATCAGGATCGATTATATTCGACCCCCATCTCCCCTCTCTTTTCATCGTGGGGGCCTCTCTCTTAACATGATCCGAGTATTTGTACAAAGTTGCAAGTGATGAGACCGCTTCTTCCGGATAATAGAAAGCTGTTATGCCACGCTTTTTCAATTCCTGGATCTGGTCCATGGCGGCCCTTCCGCCAAAAGTACATATCATGATCGGTTTCGAAGGTCTGCCTATGACCTCCAGCATCATCTTGGTAAACCCTGGAACATCCGCTCCGGAAGTTGGAGCATAAATTCCGATCAAGGACCCGATCCTGTCATAATCAAGTGCCTTCTTTACTCCTTTCAGATACACCTCATATGGGACTTGCGCTGTTATATCCACTGGATTGTCCAAGGTGGCATATGGTGGGAAGATCTCACCCATCTCAGTCTCGATCCAATCCTTATCGTTGAAAAGAGGGATACCAGCTTTGGTAAGCTCGTCAACAGCGATGGCTCCCAGTCCCCCACCATTGGTGATTATGAGGACCTCTGGATATTTTGGAAGAGGCATATCAATGAGGGCCCTGGTCCAGTCAATTGCATCTTTGATGGTGGGTGCTCTTATTACTCCCGCCTGTTTGAAAGCACCGTCGAAGATATGGTCGTCACCTGCCAGAGATGCCGTGTGTGACCTTACGGCACGTGCTCCTTTATCGGTGGTTCCGGATTTCACCACGATAATCGGCTTGACCTTGGAGACAGAGGAAACGGTGTCCAGGAACTTCCTGCCGTCCTTCAAGCCTTCAATATACAAAAGGATCGCATCGGTATTGGGATCGGAGCAGAAGAAATCAAGCAGTTCTTCATCGGAGATATCAGCCTTGTTTCCGGTTGAGACGACGCCGCTCACTCCGATTCCTTCCTCAAAGGCCTTTCCCATCAAGGCGGCTCCCAGTGCTCCGGATTGGGTGATTATCGCAACCCGACCTTCCAGGATATCTCCAGGTCCGAACTGGGCGTTCAAAGACATGGGTGTATAGATCAGGCCGAAGACGTTGGGCCCCAAAATGCGAATATTATTCTCTTTCGCCACTGCTAGGATCTCCTTTTCCCCCTCGAGGTTCCCAGTTTCCCTGAAACCTGCGGAAATTATCACAGCAAATGGGATCCCTTTCCTTCCAACCTCTTGGAGGGATCCTTTAACCAAATGTGAGGGTAAACAAATGATGGCAAGGTCGATCTCCGCTGTTGTTTGAGAAAGATCTTTTACAGATCGTATACCGTAAATGGTCTCTCCTCTGATATTAACAGGGATCAAATTTCCCTTGTATCCACCCTGTGAAATATTCTTAACCAGTTTGAAACCCAGTTTCTTCGGATCAGGGGAAGCTCCGATAACAGCGATACCTATTGGCTTGAACATCCTATCAAGGGTAGGCAGGACGCATTCCGGAGCATTCATGCTCCTTATTATGACGACCTCTTATATCAAGGTCCCACCAAAATCCGGGGCCGGAAAAGGAACTGTCTTAGGCCATTTTGAAGACATCTTTTAGCTTCTGTGCTATCAGGTCCCTGTCCTCTTTTTGTCCTGTCTGCAATTTCATAATGTCAAGGAGATGGACCTTCTTTTCAAGTTCTGCAGGGACCCCGGATCCATATCCCATTATCAGTTTGATGCCGTCCATTGCCACCCTCAGTCCGGCATCCCTCGCATAGGACCTGGACATGGCCTGCCATGTATCCCTGTCGAATCTTACACCTTTTGAATATTTCTCTTCGGAAGCTTTCAGGGAGAAGATCCCTGCGGTCTCTCCCCATGCTGCAAGTTCTCCCAACCTCATCATGATATGTTGATTCCTTGTAAGTTTCTGGGCCCTGCATTCTTCGAAGATATTTGCCAGGGCTTTCAAAGCCAGAGCGGCTATATCTCCCCCTACCCCGGCATCTTTTCTATGGACCTCTTCTGCTTTCTTTGCCAGATCGTTGAAGTATGCTCCACGGGATTTCAGATGTTCCTGCCATCTGTCCCTGGCAATGGTGATCTCGAGGACCTCATTGGCGCCCTCATAGATCTGTGTGATCCTGACATCCCTCTTGAACTTCTCCACTTCCATCTCCTGGACATAACCGTATCCGCCCATGGCCTGAATGGAATCTTCAGCTGCTGCATTGCCAGCCTCCGTTGCACACCACTTTGCAATTGCTCCCTCTGTCTGGAAGCCGTGCCCCTGCTCATCGAGGATACCAGCGATGTACTCGATATAGGCCCTGGATGCTTCGAGTCTCACTGCATTTGGAACGATCAGTTTATGTGTATACCCCTGTTTTTCCGAGAGCGGTTCTCCTCCAACTATCCTACCCTGTGAGTAGCTTACAGCCCTACTTAGGGCACCCCATCCGCTTCCCAATCCAAAGGCCGCAACCATGATCCGGGTGGCTCCGAATACTGCCTGGGCCTGTGTCAGACCCTGCCCCTCCACGCCGCCCACCAGGTTCTCTTTAGGAACATAGACCTCGTCCATGGAGAAAGCAACGGTGTTCGAGAGCCTTATCCCGTGTTTTTCCTCGGGATTATTGAATTCCATGCCCTCGGACTCCCTTTCAACTATGAACCATCCCACGGACTCCGAGTCCTTGGCAAGAATCAGATAAATATCTGCGATCCCCCCGTTGGAGATCCATTGTTTGTTACCTGTGATCTTGTATCCGACTATCTCACCATTCTCCTCAACAGCCACGGCTTTGGTCTTAAGATTGCTCAGATCACTCCCGGCCTCAGCTTCTGTGGCACCATAAGCAACCAGTAGACCCTCCTGTCCTATTTTGGTGAACCATTTCTTCTTCTGTTCAGGGGTTCCTCCGACCCTGAGGGGGTCAAGTCCCAGGAAGGTTGCGAAAACAGCTGTCGCCACTCCAAGGTCAATACCTGCAAGTGTCTCACAAACCTGGTACATGTCGAAGTTATTGGCCCCGATGCCTCCGAATTCGGTCGGAATGAGGAGGAGATTGATCCCCAGTTTTGTCGGGTCGTACATCTCCTTGATCTTCTCCTTGGGAAGGAACCTATCCTCCTTGTCCAGTTTCAGGAGCATATCCTTGGGAAGGTTCCTCTCTGCGAACATCTTGATGCTGTTGATCATCATCTCTCTGGAGTTCTCGTCTAGTCCTGACATATTGACACCTGCTTTCCTGTTTGAACTGGACATGTTTGAAAGGTCACTACGGGTCTCTTGAAAGATGGTCTATCATATATATTTTGGTTCGATAGGTATGTTATGACAGAAGCCAACCGTTCCTTCATTTCGATTCTTTGCAATGGTTCAAACTCAGTACTTCACTAACTTTTTGAATCGATGTAAGGTACACTGGCCCACCGA
>CBDDUX010000007.1:0-127292 GCA_965234725.1 Thermoplasmatota archaeon
CCTTGATCAGGGTTCACTTATGCGACTTAAACCCTCCGCGAAAATCGGTGTTTATTAAAAAATTTGACAGATCAATCTTGGACTCTCTATTTTTTTCTTGACCTCAACTGTCTCCGGAGGAATTCAAAGATCTTTGGTCCTAAAGGATCATTGCGTCTGTCCTCATCCTTGTAGATTATAACAACACCATTCCTGATCAGTTCATCTACCGTCTGTTCTTTGACATTGACGTAGGTTACGATTGAACCATTTTTAATGACCAATTTGCTACTATATTTGTAATAGTAGAAATCATGGTCATTGAGACCGAATCTCTTGCTATTGAATACCTTCTTCACCTTTACCGATCGTTTTGTAACAATGAACACATAGGGTGTGATAAGGACCTCTCTGATCGTTGTGATCAACTCGATCACCGCATCCGAAAAGGCCCATATTCTCCGGGGTTGTGTGTAAAGGAATACAATCAAGAATATGATGAGAACAACTATGAACAATGCCATGCCGCAGCATGTAACTCCAATTATCCCGAACAAACCGGCAGGTGAAATGATACCGAATATCAATATCAATGGGAGAGCAACTACAGCAAGTAACGTGATGATGATGAATATCAAGAGAAGAATGTAAATTAATTCTATGAAAAATGAATACTTTTTGGTATTGTAGATCCTTTTCATTTGTATCCTCTGCTTGATCGATAATGAACAAGACATCGATATATCCCCTTTTCCATTTCAACTGAGGACTAATGGATCAACTTGGTTGAATGTTAAATGAATGCAGGAGGATCAGATCTCAAAAAAATTATAATTCAAGTTTCATTGAAAATTATTCTTCTATCTTTTATGTACCCCTCCACGACCACATATTCTTCGATTATTGCGTCATGAATGACACAATATATTTAAGTTATGTAGTTCCTTATGACCACATATGCCTGAAAAGGAAGCTCTCGAGAGATATATCGTGGACAAACGCAACGATATCTCACAACTGGATATCAGGAAAAGGGAGATCGAACTATCCCCTTCCAGGGAATTCATACAGGTAATATATGGACCTAGGAGAGCCGGGAAATCGTATGCATTCCTGGACATGGTGAGGAACCTGGACTTGGATCGGATCCTATATCTGAATTTCGATGACATTCAACTCAGCGACTGGACCTCTAAGGATATTTTCGATTCCGTGGCCACCTTCCATGAGATATTCGGCAGGGAACCGGAAACCGTGATCCTCGATGAACCGCAGAGGATAGACGGATGGGAGAAGGCCGTGATATCACTCTACGAGAAGAAGCGGTTCTTTATATTTCTCACAGGTTCCAGCTCGAAATTGCTTGCAAGTGAGATAGACACCTCGCTCAGGGGAAGGTCCTTGAAACAGGCCCTTTACCCGTTATCATTCAGGGAATACCTGTCGTTCAAAGGGATCGAGGTCCCGAAACATCCCGGAACAATGGATGTGATCTCAATACGTAGAACATTGGAGGAATACCTTAACGACGGATCTTTCCCTGGTATCCTGAAGGACCCCGGATCCAGACACAGATTCTATGAGGATTACGTTGACCTCGTGATTTACAAAGACCTTGTTGAGAGGTATGGCATCTCTAATCTCGGTCTCCTGCGGTTCCTGATAAGGAATATCATTTCATCCTATTCAAAGGAACTTTCAATAAACAAAGTGTACAATACCTGGACATCGATGAGATATGAGGGGGCAAAGAAAACTTTCTATCAGTATCTATCCTTTTTGGAAGACGCGGGATTCGCAATGCCGCTTGGTAAATATTCCAGATCAGGGAGGACCTCCGATCTTTCAATTCCCAAGGTTTATCTTCCCGACACGGGCCTTGCATCCAATATATCAGGACCACAAATAGGGCGTGAGATGGAAAATTGTGTTTTCGTTGAACTGATGAGAAGAAACTCAAGGGATACTTCCATGAAGATATTCTACTGGAGGATCAATGGTTACGAGATCGATTTCGTGTTAACCAACAATAAAGGACCGGTGGAATTGATCCAGGTAACACAGACATTAAATGCAGAAAACATGGACCGTGAGATCATGTCGTTAATAAGGTTCCCCGAGAGTGGTCCTGAAATAAAGAAAACAATAATAACCTGGACAGGAGAAGAAGAAGGACCCGATGATATGGAGATAATATCGCTGTGGAGGTTCCTTCTGGACGGATGATCCCTAATGAATCCGATTATGATCCTTCTATCATTTCAAAATAAAAGAAGTATATATACTCCTTTTATCTCAAAGTGAAAGAAATGCATCCTTGATCAGGAATTGTTACGTCAATGATATCGAATAAAGATCTTCTTGATGTGGAAGAAGATCCTGTTATTGTGGTTTTTCAAGATAGTCAAACAATTCCAAATAGTTACAACCGGATTAAGTTTGGGAGAATGATGAAGTTGAGAAGAACAGGATACCCGTTCATTCTTGTATCAATAGCTCTGATCTTGTTACCGAGCGGATGTCTCGATCCGAACAATGATGATCAGAAGAAAGAGGATGAATTGGAATTGATAACGGACGACATGGTGGTCACCGGCCATATCGATCACTCGGCTCAATCTTCCCCTATTTCATTCACTGAAGAGGTCCATTTCGAGGTGATGTCGGGGAGTATCACTAGAATTAGAATAAATGTCTCGATAGATGATGGAGATGCGAATACGGAGAACGATGTCGTTGATGTGATCAGGATGTGGAGAGAAGCCGGAGGTGATCCTGAAAAGGTAAAGGATGCGAATGGAGGGGCCACTCCTTATCAGACATCTATCGAATTTGAATATAAGGGAGAAGAAACTGAAGCGGACTGGTGGATCGTGGAGATCTCCGCAACGATAAAAGGAAGCGAAGACCAGTGGCCAGGACCTTTAATCTGGAGGGGTGTGGCCGATACTGGTTTGGACTACCAGATAGATGCTGATTATGATTACTATTAAAATCTGGCTGATCGTATAAAAAACCATGAAAAGTCACACCAAAAAAAGGAATCATATTCCGATTCTTAATTAAGGTCCTCAAGGGTGTTGTTAAGAAGTAAAGGGGGCCTTTCCCCTTACCGCCAAAAAATGGAAAACCTTTTTCCCCATTACAACTATTTATCGGCAAGAATACGGAGGAATACGCTTGAAGGAAGAAGCATCCGAGGTCCTCTCCGAGGACCTGATGAAGGCTGCAAAGGTAGCCGTGAACGATGTCATGCAGATCAAGAAGGATGAAAGGGTCCTCATAATTACAAATCCCTCAAAGGACGTATCCAGGATATCCAGGGCCCTCTTCGAGGCATCCATGGAACTGGAGGCCAAACCCGTATTGATGGTGCAGCCTCTTAGATCACAGTTGGATATGGCCAGCGAGGAGGTCCTTGCCGCTATCAGGACAGAACCTGAGGTCCTCATATCCATATCAGAGGAGAAACTTGGAAAGGATCCATCGGCCATAAAGGACCCTATCACTGTAGGAGATAACAGGTACGACCATTATTTTAACTACCTCCTGGGTGAGAATATCTCCAGGTCCTTCTGGTCTCCATCGGTTACCGAGGATATATTCCTTCGAACTGTACCCCTTGATTATGGTGAGCTGAAAGAAGACTGCAGAAAGCTGAAGGAGATCCTGGACAGGGGTGACAAGGTCCATATCACCGCACCATCTGGAACAGATATCATCATCGGGATAAAGGGGAGGATGGCTAAGACCGATGACGGCAGTTTCGGATCACCAGGGGATGGAGGAAATCTCCCTGCAGGTGAGACCTTCATCTCTCCGGAACTGGGAACATCCAGAGGAAAGATCGTATTCGACGGGTCGATCGCTTCTGATAAGGGTATAATCATCATAGAGGATCCCATCGAATGCGATGTGGATGGTGGCATGGTAACGAACATCTGCGGAGGAGAGGAAGCAAGGAAGTTGAGAGAGACCATTTCCAGAGCAAAAGAGACAACCGAGACCTTCGTGAAGGAGGGAAAGATACCCGAGGAAGACCTGGACCATTACAGGATGAATACGAATAATCTTGGTGAACTGGGGATCGGGCTCAACAGGAAGGCAACCATCATAGGGAACATGCTTGAAGATGAGAAGGTCTACGGTACATGCCATATTGCCATCGGAGCAAATTACGATAATGATGCCAGGGCCCTGATCCATCTGGATGGATTGATCAAGAGACCTACCATTTCGGTTATTGGAGAGAATTTCGATACAATTATAATGTCCGATGGTGAACTTACATCATAGTACAACCTTATCATTGATGAACCAGTAATAACACAGCAACCTTTTTTTACACATCATGTGTAAGGGAATCCAGCAAGGAGGCTGCAGATGTCGTCCACAGAGAACGAGGAAAAGGTAATTACCCCGGTCCGAAAGAAGGACGATGAAGATGTCATAGAGCTGGAGCTCGATAGTCTCAGGGAGGAATTGAAGATACTCAAAGGGCAGATCAGGTCCATGGAGTATACCGGCAACCTCGAGAGGGAAGCATATAAAAGGGAACTATCGGCAGCCTATGATGAGCTCAATATGGTCAGAAGGGAACGGAACCTTCTGAAAAAGCAGCTTGATGATGTTATGAAACCCCCTATGCTAATAGGGGAGGTAGTCGAGGTCCTCTCCAACGAGGAGATCATAATCAAGAACGGAACAGGACAAACTTTTATCACCACATCATCCGACGATGTTGATTTCTCTCATCTGGACATAGGTGTAAGGGTAGGCCTGGACAGGAACAACCTGGTGATTATGAGGTCCCTCTCGAAAGGAAAAGATCCTATAATCATGGGATCGGAACTTATTGAAAAACCTTCTGTCACCTATGATGACATAGGAGGCCTTGAAGAGGTGATCAACGAGGTCAAGGAAACAGTTGAGCTGCCTCTTAAAAAACCTGAGATATTCAAGAGGATCGGTATCGATCCACCCTCTGGTGTTCTGCTCGTAGGAGCTCCTGGAACTGGAAAGACCCTTCTTGCAAAAGCAGTTGCAAACTCTGCTGACTGCACTTTCATAAGGATCGTGGGTTCCGAGCTGGTTCAGAAGTTCATCGGGGAGGGAGGACGCCTTGTCCGGGAGTTGTTCCAGCTTGCAAAGGAAAAGAAACCTTGCATCATATTCATTGACGAACTGGATGCCATTGGAGCCAAGAGGCTTGGAATGGATACCACAGGTGACAGAGAGGTCCAGAGGACTTTGATGCAGCTTCTGGCCGAGATGGACGGCTTCCATGCATTGTCCGAGATTGGAATAATTGCTGCCACCAATAGAAAGGATATCTTGGACGAGGCCTTACTCAGACCCGGTAGATTTGACAGGATAATCAAGGTCCCACTTCCGGATGAGAAGGGTAGGGAAAAGATACTGAAGATCCATACCAAAGGGATGAGATTATCCAAAGGTATAGACATCAAAGAACTGGCAAAGAAGACCGAGGACCTTTCAGGGGCAGATCTCAGAAGTCTTTGCACTGAATCGGGAATGTTTGCGATCAGGAAGGACCACAAGACCATCACAAAAGAGGACATCTTCTCGGCATTGGAAAAGATCAAGAATCGCCGGGACCAGACAGAACAGAGCGAAGCCCCCGAAGGTATGTTCTCCTGAGATCAGGATGAATATCTCTTGGCATCCACGAACCTGCCCTTGGATTTCAGCATGGATACTATCTCGGTCTTCACTTTTGCATAATAGAAGGGGAGCTTCAGTTCATCAAGGATGGAAAGGGATAGGTCCAGGTCCTCGATCATCTGATTGTATTCCTTCATCAACAGATGAAGTCTGCCAAGGTCCAGATGGACCATTGCTATCTTGTACCTCTCTCCTATGCTTGAGAATATCCTCAGGGCCTCTTCGAGGTACTCACCAGCTGTGTCTGGTTCATTGTCCATGATATATACATGTGCGGCACCTGCAAGAGCGTATGCCTGCAATCTAATATCCCCTGTCTGGCTGCAGAGTTCAATGGCATCTTCGAAATTGGATATCGCTTTCTCGTACTCCTCTGTAGATGCCTGGACCGTCCCAAGGTTGATCTTCACCCTGGCAAGTTCGATCGCGTTCTCATCCCTCTCCAGTGCTTTGATCGCCTTTTCGAACTGATCGATCGCCATTTCCGGCTGGTCCTGATTGGAGTGGATTATGCCGAGGCCCGTATGGGAAACAGCTTCAAGAGTGGTGTCATCCAATTCAATGGCAATGGTCAGGGCTTCCCTCAAGGACCTCTTACCCTCCCTGAACTCACCTCTTGTGGAATGGAGCTCTCCAAGAGCCTGTAAGGCCTTTGCCATCTCTACATTGTTCTGGAGTTTCCTGGCGATCTTCAGAGCCTTTTGAAGCCTCTTTTCAGCGGCTTCTTTCTTACCCCTTCTGGACTCGATCTGACCCAGTCTGAGGTTTGCCCTTCCTGAGATGAGCGGTCTGTTCTCTGCCTCAGCAATAGCTGCGGCCCTTGTCAGGTCAGATTGGGCCCTGTCCCATCTTCCCATCACCATCTGCAGCTCTCCCTGAAGCAGATGAGTGGTGGCATTGTATTCACGGGTCTCTTCGTTCATCTCCTTCTCTAAAAGGGAAAGAACCGACGAGAACTGCTCGATAAGACCCTTGGTTATTATCGATTCTCCATAGGTGGAGGCCAACTTCAATGCTTTCAATGGCTGTCCACCCATGGTCATGTGGAACATAGCCTCAACAGTTGCCCTCTCATATCCTGTTTCCATGTAGTAGTCCGCCGCTTTCCGGTGGTATTCCAGCTTCTGTTGAGGGGTCAGCCTGTTGTAGAAGAACTCCTTGATCAGATCATGTGCCTCGTACTCATCGTACGATGTCTCCTGGATCAGATTGGATTCCACTAGCTTGTCCAGTGTGGTGAAGTCCAGTCCTTCTTCCATGAAGAAAGCCTCGGAAGGTACAGGGTACCTGTATACAGAAGCGATCTGAAGCAATAGGGAGGTTTTTGTATCCAGTTTCTTGAAGATCTCCTCATAGATATATCGCTTGATATCCTTCTGGTCCTCAAGGTCCTCAGCCGAGAGAATGAGCTGTATGAAGAGGGGATGTCCTTTTGTGATCTCGTAGACCTTCTCGAACAGTTCCTCCCCCACATCCCTAATCTTTAGCAGACCTCTGCAGCTTTTCCTGTCAAGACCAGTGAGGTTCATTTCCTTGACAACACCTTTGACCAGCACGTCGGACCTGTCATAGAACGGGAACACCTGTCTTCCAACCACTATGATCTTGAGGCTCTCCATCTGTGGAACTATCTCCTTGAGGTTTGAGAAGAGGTCCACGATCTCATCAGCTGCCCTCTGGAAATCATCGAACACCATGAACAGCGGGACATCTCTCAAGGAAGATTCAATGATGGAGTAGTATTCCTTGCTGTCCAGCCTGGTATTGGAATCCAGGTAGGTCTTGAGTCCGGACCTACCAAGCTGGTCCAGGAACCTTGCCATGGAATAGAGGACATTCCTGAGAGAATCCCACCTGTGGAACCTGTACCACATGACATGCATCTTTCCCTCCATGTCCTTGACTGCCTTTGCAGCAAGTGTGGTCTTTCCGATACCCGCTATACCGGTTATGGAAAGTATCGAACCTCCAGTATCTTCCAGCCATTGATCTATTAACAAGAGTTCCTCGTCCCTTCCATAGAACCTCTTGGGCATGGGGACGTCCTGTATGAAAGAGACAAAACCCTCCGATCCCATTCTTCCCAGTGGTTCCACCTCGCCGGATAGGAAACCCCTTATCTCCTTCTCCGTGACCAGATCATCATCGTTGACCAGCTGGTGGATATCTATCAGAGGCATGTTGATACTGAGATAGGATGCCAGGTCCTTCATATAGATCTCCTTTATGGATCCGTCAACAAGCTGCAGGAACACCTTGTGATAGGCTATCTCATCTTTGACCTGCTTTGCATATTCCAACCCTTTATCTGTGAGAAAATAGGCCTTCCTCTTCCGTGGCAGACCCTTGATCCTCTTGAGGATGTCATTTACAAGGTCCTCCTCCTTGAGTTTCTTCATTGTTCTGGGGATATTGTCCCTTCTAATGGATACGGCCTCGGCTATCCCATCCTGAACCACGCTCTGAGGAACCTCAAAATCCATCTCGGAGTGTTTTACCTCGTATAGATGTAACAGTATCTTCCTGTCAACGGTAAGATGAGGGGGACCTTCGACAGTCATCTCAGATCACCACTGTTTCGAAACTCTCGGTCAGCTGGACCCTGATCCTCTGTGGTACAGCTTTGTAAGTTGCAGGGACTATGGCAGAGAAACCTTCCCGGGAGCAGGATTCATCTAACATTCTCAGGAACCTCACGATCCTTGATGTCTCGTTCGAACTTAGTATTTCCTCGAAACCGTTCAAGAGGACCACTCCACCTCCTTTTACAGATACAACGATCTCCTGAAGTAACCTGGAAAGATTGGTCGGATTGACAACCACAGTATCATTCTTTATTTCGTGGGCAGTGGATCGGTCCAACCAGATGAAATGTGAGTCCCCTTTGAAGGATGAACGGAGCTGGGACGGATCTCGAACAGTGACGACAACGATCCTTTTCCCCTCCTTGAGTTTGTCCTTCACCGGTTTCAGCCATGGTTTGTTGTTCCCTTTATGCAGGATGATCAGGACCTCACCATCAGGTATGGTAGGTGTGTCCAGGATGTGGCCACGTTCCCTTCTTTCAGGTGTCCTGGGATACTTGTTCAACTGCAGGATCTCGTTGGCGGAATCCACTATCCGGACTTTCTTCCTGTAAGTACCGATCCTGTAGATGAGGTAGGCGATCAGGAGCACAAGTCCAGCTCCGCAGAGTAAGAGTATCGTCAATGCTTCCATTCTTCTTTCCCATCCGTCTCGATCGAGATGTAATGGAACTTTCGGTATTAATAAGTTGGATTGAAAGTATATCTCCAGGAG
Organism: Thermoplasmatota archaeon; assembly: GCA_965234725.1. GTDB lineage: Archaea > Thermoplasmatota > Penumbrarchaeia > Penumbrarchaeales > Penumbrarchaeaceae > Penumbrarchaeum > Penumbrarchaeum helgolandense. The sequence continues at coordinate 8,965 of CBDDUX010000007.1, forward strand.
AATCAAGATCCCGATCTTTCCCTCCCATAGAATGCCTTGGCATAGATGAGATAGACTACCAGGACCGTATTGAACATATAGTTCAGGTAAAGCGGATAATGCCTCAGGGATTCTATGAGATCATCAGTAATTATATAGACCAGGGTCAGGACCTCGCCGAAGAACCAGAAGAGCAGGAACAACCAGGAGAGATCACCAGCAGATCTCGACCTCCATGTCTTCAAAACCTGTGGTACCGCACAGACAGCAAAAAGGAAGGCACCGATCCATCCAAGAACCAAATGGAACATACAACATCATGGAGGATCGGGGATATATGTTATCATACCGGAGATCCATTCCACATCATCTGAAATCCGGAGGGAGAGAAGATGATGGATCTTAAGAAGGGATTGATGAAACAAGTCTGGAGGATACAACAGATAGGAGCGTTATACAGCGTTATCATGCTAACGGTTACCATAACTCTTGTGGTCTTTCCATTTATCGAGTGGAGGTTCATATGGGCGTTCGATAAGATAGGGATACCTACCACATGGGACCTTCTTATGGTTATCATCATTTTCTCGGTGATCCTGATGGGAGCATTGACCGCGGGATATATCTACGACGGCTACCTGAAGTTATGGAAAACCCAGAACGAGGTTGCGGTGGAGAGGAATCCCTACGCCAAGAACCTGATGTCCCCGAAGGAATGGATCAACTGGCAGTTCTATTTCATTCCAATGCTCAGATCCCAAGGCAGGGATGATGAGGCCGACTTCATGGAGAAATGGAACAGGAGATTGATGGAAGAAAACCCCATCCTGAAAAAAGAAGTGGATGATATAGTCAAATGGGTGAACGAATACCAACTTGATAAGAATATAAAATACAGTATCGATAAAAGATAATGAATTCAAGTGGACCTGTCATATGATTCAAGCGCGGTCTTCAAGCCCTTTGTTACACCGTGCCCGGCGGGAGGCAGACCCAGCATGATGGCACTTATTATCTCATCTCTGGTGGCTCCAGCGTCCTTTGCTACTGCAACATGGAAAGGGAGTCCGCTCTCTGACCCCAAAGCTGCAAGTATCCCTATGTAGACCAAAGAGGTGGTCTTAGGGTCCAGTTTATTGGCCTCTGAAAGGTCTTGTATCATCCTTCCCCATGCCCCTGCGTGATCCGGAGCTTCCCTCTGAAATACCTGGAACGCATCACTGATATCATTTTGCGGCAACGAACTTCCCCCTCAGGTCATGTACATTGTAGAAACCTTCGAATCCTGTCTCGAGCATCGGACCTCCGCATCCGGGACATGACACGGCCCCTATCATGGTCCTTGCCATGGGCCTTGTTCCGTGTATACGGATGCGCCATACATCCTCCGCGGAACAGCTGCTGCATTTGTAAAAGAGGTCCATTTTATCTCCACTGGAAAGATGGGTAGCGTTCCGTTATAAGACAGAGCCTGGGGGAGGGGACCGAATATCGCAACAATAGGCCCTTGCAAACGGTTAAATAACAACATCACATAGAATGGAAATCCCCGGGTGTTCTGGTATGAAAGAGAACCGACCCAAGGTCCTGATCGGATCGCCAGTTTATCTCCCGAGGCAGGGAGGGGCCTCTACCTATTTTTCGAATCTAATGGAGAGGCTCAAGGACAGGGTGGACTTCATCGTTTACTCCTGCAGGAACGACGATGCGGAAAGGATCGAAAGCTCCGGAAACATCACAATATACAGAATACAACCATTCCTTCTTGACTCAAATCCGATCATCAGATACCTCATACTTCCCCCTGTCACCTTCCTCCAGCTCATCTGGTTCAGGATGAAGTTCGGAAGAATGATCATCCATGCTCATGCTTGCGGAGCCTACGGATACCTGATCTCACTGTTCTCAAAGATAACCGGTCAAGAGATGATAAAAGAGGTCCAGGACATGTCCGACCCTGCCTACAATATCCACATGGGCAAGGTCTCCAAATTCGTCTCAACCGGGACCTCGATAAGGGACCAGCTCATATCATTTGGTGTGAAGAAGGATAAGGTCATCACCTACCCCTCATTGAACCCTGAGGTCCCCAAGGATGCATTGAGAGATATCAAGCCCAGACCACATCATCACGATAGGAACATTGAACTGGTCTGCTTCAGTGCCCTCAGACCTTACAAGGGAGTGGACTACCTGCTCAGATCGATGAAGGTCCTCAAGGATAAGGACCCCTCCATTCATCTCACGATTGTGGGTGAGGGAGGCATGTGGGACGAACTGCAGGAATATATCAGAGAGAACGATCTCACCAATACAACCCTCAGGGGCTTCCTTCCGAATTATTCCGATGTCCTGAAGAAGATGGCGGATAGTGACATATTGGTCCTATCCTCGGTGTCCGACGAGGGAAATCCGAGGGTGATACTGGAATCATTCCAGTTCGAGAGGCCAGTCATTGCCACCGCTGCTGGAGGTACCCCGGAACTCATAGAGGATGGAAAGAACGGCAGGCTTATCCCAATAAAAAGACCGGACCTCTTTGCGGAGGCCATCTTGGAACTTGCCCACGATCCGGACCTCAGGGAGAAGCTCGGAAAGGGAGGCAGGAGATTCCTGGAATCCCTTCCTACCTGGAACGATCTTGCTCAGGAGATCTACAAGGAATACAAGGATATCTGGTCAAGGATGTGAATCCTTCTTCCTCCATTCCTCCAGGACCGCATCACCTGCCTCCTTGAAGGCACGAGATACACCTCCCACACCCAGTTTAACACCTCCGAATATCCGAGACACCATCAAACAATGGGATCTTAGATCCTCCCTTCGGAGTATCTCTAAAAGGACCTGGCCGGGATGGCCCACCTCTCCATCGTTCTTGAAGGATTCCTCCCCATCGATCCTGAATGCAAAGCAGTGGTGGTTGGCTTTCTTGTACTTCCCTCTGTGGGACTTCAACAGTTCTTCCACCTGGCCGGGATCCTCCACTTCATACAGATGGGAGAAGAACCTGGACTTGTTGACCACCAGTTTGACGGCAGAAAGCTCCTCCATATGGATGAGTAATGGTTATTGATAGAAAACGATTGTCAATGAGCCCATGTACATGTCTCCTATTCTCCCAATTCTTGGAATATATTTATCCATGATAGCTCGATTACGGGCTCGGGAGTGAACAAGATGGAAGTCAAGGATAGGATCGCTGGCCTAAGGGAATTGATGAAGCAGGAGGGCATTCAAGCCTACCTGGTACCCTCGACCGATCCGCACCACAGCGAATATTTGCCGGAATTCTGGAAGAGAAGAGAGTTCATTTCAGGTTTCACAGGGTCTGCCGGAGATGTGATCATAACCATGGATGAAGGAGGTCTATGGACCGATGGCAGGTATTTCATACAGGCGGAGGAGCAGCTCAAAGGATCAGGGATCGACCTGTATAGGATGGGGATGCCGGATGTACCCAAACTGGAAGATTGGGTTGCTGACAAGCTTTCCGGAGGAGGTATCCTCGGAGTGGATCCCAGACTGCTATCAATGGAATCATCGACCAAGCTCAGCAAGATCCTGTCGGAAAAAGGAGCTTCGATCAAGTACATCGAAACCAACCTTGTAGATGATATCTGGGATGACAGGCCCTCCCCATCGGAAGCTCCTCTTGAGGTCCTCTCCCTGGAATTCACAGGGGAGAGCATTGAGGACAAACTGGGAAGGATAAGGAAGAAGATGGGATCAAAGGATTGCACTTCCCATATATTGTGTTCACTGGACACCATAGCCTGGACATTCAATATGAGAGGGAAGGACATCGATTTCAATCCGGTTTTCATATCATATGCTGTGATCACCAAGGACAAGGCCCATCTCTTCATTGATACCCGTAAAGTAACAGAAAAGGTGAAAAAACATCTGGGCGATCTGGTGGAGGTTCACCCATACCGGAATATCGCCTCTTTCCTTGAAGGGACAGCAAAGGAAGAGGAAAGGATCTGGATCGATCCTAAGACAACGAACAGATGGCTGATGATCCCCCTCGAGGGAAAGGTCAAGCTGCACAAGGATAGGTCTCCGGTCACCGACCTGAAATCAGTGAAGAACGATACCGAATTGAACGGTTTCAGGACATGCCTCGTCACTGATGGTGTCGCCATGGTCCGTTTCCTCAAATGGCTGGAAGGAGCTGTTCCAAATGGAGGCGTCACCGAACTATCTGCCTCGGCCAAGCTAGAGGGCTTCAGAAAAGAGGGAAAGGATTTCGTAGGACTCTCCTTCACCACCATCGCAGGATATGCGGAACACGGTGCGATAGTACACTATGATCCTACACCCGAATCAGACGTTGAACTGAAACCTCAGGGAATATTCCTCCTTGATTCGGGAGCACAGTATCTGACCGGAACCACCGATATCACGAGGACCGTCACATTGGGAGAGCCAACCGATGAGCAGAAGGAGATGTTCACCAGGGTCCTCAAAGGCCACATCGGTATTGCAACATTGAAGTTCCCCAAGGGTTTCTGTGGAAAACAGCTGGAACTGCCCGCAAGGAAATCGCTCTGGGATGTGGGCAGGAACTACAATCATGGCACTGGCCATGGCGTGGGCCATTACCTGAATGTACACGAAGGACCCATGGGCATCACTCCCAGGGACATCGGGGTGCCACTCCTTGAGGGGAATGTTCTATCGAACGAACCCGGGTACTACAAGGAAGGCGAGTACGGCATCAGAATAGAGAACCTGATAGTCGTCAGGAAGGATGAGAAGCTCTCATCTCCGAACCTGGAGTTCCTCGGCTTCGAGACCATAACGTTCTGCCCCATCGACAGGGACCTTATCAAGAGGGAGATAATGACAGAAGAAGAGGTCCTGTGGCTGAACGATTATCACAGGCAGGTATTCGAGAAACTATCCCCCCATCTGGATGCGGAGCATAAGGAATGGCTCAAGGAGAAGACAGGGGAGATATGAAATGGAAGAGGGATCCTGGATGGATGACCTCTACAACGAGATCTTCGAATCCAGACTGGAATATCTGTTGAAAAGAAGGGAAAAGGACCCGTCCTTCACAAGGGAGGATATGGAGAAGATCCTTTCTGCGGAATACTGTAAACAGGACCTTGCCTGGGCCGGCAAGTCACCGGTCCAGGAGATCACAGATTCCGCTACAATAGCTGCCTATGAGCATTTCCTCACCCAGTGGTGAACCCTGCCAATTAGAATGAAAACAGGATCTCTTCTTTCTTATTTGACCGTGCAAGTCATGATCTTGATTTTGTCGTCACGTTCGGGCAACCCCCCCCCCTGCTTCAGCTTATGAAGCAGATTATCGATGTTTTGCATCCCCCGAGGTTCAACCATGGAAAACGCTGAGTCAGATGGCATGCTCTTGACCGGGTTCACCATCTTCGACGATCTTTTCGGACCATTCACTAAAGGCGACATACACCTTCTGGTAGGAAGGACTGACCTGACCTACAGCCTTATGGACAGATTGATAGTCAATGCTGCCTGGAAAGGGGATGCAGCCTACTACATAGACGGAGGCCACCGTGCCGATCCTTTCGCCATGGCAAGGGTCCTGAGGATGAAGAGGACCGACCCTCGTGGAATCCTTCAACGGGTGATGATAGCCAGGGCCTTCACAGCCTATCAGATGGATTCCCTCATCAACGGAAGCCTTATCGAGCTATCCGAGGCCCCTCCTCTCCTCATGATATCAGCTGTTGACAGGCTGTTCTCGGACCCTGAAGTGGAAGCGGAAGCTGCCAAGGGAATGATGAAGAACTGCTTGGAGACACTGGACAAGATGGCAGCCAGAGGGTCCTGCGTGGTGATAGCTGCTTACGGCGGGAGCAGAGGGAGTGACCTGATGCCCATGATCACCCCGCACTGCTCAAACTGGGTGTCACTTCGGAACAGGCAGAAGGGGAGGATAAGGATGATAGCAAAGGGAGGCAGGTGGACGGACATATCCCCCATCCATCCGTACCAGACCATGATAGACGACTTCTGGTCCGGTCAGGTGATGTCGGAGGCGGTATGATGGGGAAGACCTGCCCGACTTACCGGATGCTCCTTGAAGATGAGATCAGGTCCTGGGAGGCATTCAGGAGAGCTCTGCGGAAGGAGGACCGGGAGGCATTCGATCGGTTGATGAACAGGGTGAGGATGCATTCCTCCGCTTCCTCGAACGTGGCAAGATTGAATCCGTTCGAGGCCCTCGTGATGGCGGCACTGGTGGACATGATGAGGGACCGGATGGACAATGAGATTAGTTGATATTGTTCACCTGTGATTAGTGAGCAATCCGGACTGAAAGATGCATAGGTTTCGTCACGGGAGAGGACCTCGGAAGTGAATCGATCTTGACTGAAAACCTTAAATCCTTATCAAATAATGGGACCTTGGAAATGAAAAGAAATGAAACCCAAAGGGGTGGAATTATATTTCCGAGTATGGACGAAGAAGGCAAAGTTGACCCTCGTAACCGTAAGTGTTTTTTCGTAGTTGAATACCTATTATTATTAATCCCTTTCATCCCTCGACTTCTTGTCTTTTCCTACGTGATATGCACTTGCGGCCTTAATCACATCAGACCTGAGGCACTTCGGAGCAATGATATTACAGATAACCTCTGAAACGATACCTCTGCAATTAGGAGGTTACACAGACCAGGGAGGAACAACAAATGAAAATATTTGATTTGAAGAATATCCATCGGGGATCAAAAGGTGAAGAGAAGAGTGTTATGCTTTTTCAAAGGGAGGAAACTAAATTGCGGACAATCATTCTGGGACCAGGAGAGGAGATACCACCCTGCGATATGAAAACATATGTGATATTTCATGTTATCAATGGCAGTGTGGAGATCACAGTTAACAATGAGACACATTCGCTATCCGAGGGGTTCTGCCTAACAACCGAGCCAGCCACCATCTCGATTCGGTCAGCTAATGGTTCCAGATTGCTTGGTATACAGATATCGAATCGAGAGATGAAATAATACTTGAAATAAAATCCTCTCGGTCCGAAAGGATTACTACACCACCATCGAGGTAGACATGAGAAGAGTGTAAATGGTAAATTAACATGACTAAAAGAGAGAAATGGATTAAAGAAAGTCTAAATGGAGATCTGAATATGAAACATGGGAGAGGAACAATACCGATCATTCTTTTGCTATTGATAATATTTTTAATGACATCACTAACCGAATCCCTTGGAATTCATGACTCTGATTACGGAAGAATTGAACATGTCGGTTCCATGATACAACCCCGATTTAATCATACAGCCACGACCCTTCAAAACGGAAAGGTACTTGTTACAGGGGGGACAGAAACCGGGTATGATTCTTTGAACTCTCCGGAGATGTTCGATCCCAATATCAAAGAATGGTACGCGATCGAGCCCATGCACTACAGCAGAATGAGACACACATCCACACTGCTTCCTTCCGGCAAGGTTCTGATTGCAGGCGGATACCAGGGCAATGGTATTGGACATCCTTCTGGTTTTTATTCCTACAATGGGCGTGGAAATTTTTCGCTTGATAGGTGCGAGGTTTTCGATCCGGTATTGGAAACGTTCTCATTGGTCTCCCCTATGAAATTTGGTAGATTCTGGCAGACATCTGTTCTAATGGATGATGGAAGGGTCCTTATGATTGGTGGTGTGAATGTCACCCATAATGGTCTGACATCTTGTGAAATCTACGATCCAGACAATGACACATGGGAAGATATAGGTTCATTGAACGAACCGCGGGCCAGGTTCACTGCGACATTATTGAGCAACGGCTCAGTAATCATTACTGGCGGACATAACGGTACATTCAAGGAACCGCTTTCGACCTGTGAGGTTTATGTTCCATCCAAGGATAAGTGGTTCAATATCGCTCCAATGAACAATGCCAGGGGATTCCATTCCGCTATCGAACTCCATGATGGTAGAATAATGGTATCTGGGGGATTTGCAGGACCCAATGTTTCCGATCAATCCGGTGCAGAGATCTACGATCTTGAGACCGATATCTGGACAGTGACCGGATCATTGAACACTCCAAGACACAGCCATTTCATGGTACCAATAGGATCGGAGGGTATAATCGCCTATGGCGGTTCTTCTTGCACAGAATTTTATTGCACAGTATCAGGTCTTGAGTACTATGATTTTAAAACGGAAGAATGGATGGAAACTTATATATTAGTACTTGGAAGGAAATGGCCAGCAGATGCTGTATTATCCGATGGGAATGTATTGATCTGCGGAGGACAGACCTGTATCGTGGCCGATGATACTACTGACATATACCATCTACCCGATAGAAGAAATACCGAAGAAAATGATCTCAATTTATCGTTTGAAGTTGTGGTGATTGGTGTAATCGCGGTTTTTATTCTGATATCGATCCTCATAAGAGTTATAATAACAAGAAAGTTAAAAAAGAGTGGATCTGAAGATATCGAACATAATAAGTGATACCAGCCTGATGCGAAAGGCAGTTCTCAAATGTTCTTAAGGAGCTCACCATAATTTAATCCCGAAGAATCTTATTGTAAATATCATCCCCATCACAATCACGATGATACCGAAAATGATCTTCACAAGATTTCCAGCTTTGACAAATTTCTGTGTCAATCGTGCAGAGAACGATCTTGTTCCAATTGCAAGTGGTATGAATATCATCCCATGACCGATGCCAAAAACGAAGAAAAGAAATCCTCCCATAATGATCGAGATATCCTGAGAAATGATCCATACAACTACCGGCAGGACCAGGGAAACAGCACAAGGTGCCCATCCAAGTGAGAAAAAGATCCCAAGCAGAAATGCCCCTACCATCGGCGACTTTGTAAATACTCCTTTCAATCCCAGTATCGACCTCTCTTTAATGGTCTTCTTTGGTTCATCATCATCAATTTCTTTCCTAGCCTTTCCTTTGATAACATTATCTTTGATATCGCCTATTCTATCGGTGAGTGAGAATATATTGTTCAATCCAAGGATAACGAGGATTGCACCGGCACCAAGATCGAAATATCTGGCACCTTGAAGAAATACACCGGCCTGTGCAATGAATAGACCAAGGATGAAAAAGATTATGGCCATTCCTAGAACGAATGATACTCCGATCAGGAAACCTTCTTTGGAAGCTTTCTCCTTCTGGTTCTTCTGCATTTCAGCATTTTCTGATGTATTCCTTGATGAAACGATGAAGGTGAATACCGTAAATAGAAGTGCTATCGAACATGGTGAGAATGAGGTGATGATTCCCAGGACAAACATCCCGAGAAATGAACCCCCGCCTATCGAACTCTTCTGTCCCTCAACTCCGACCCATTCATCGTTCCTAATCTTCTCGGCTTTCTCTATCATCTCCTCTGAAGTTTGTATTCCGTCAACCTTCCCCTTCCCCATTTGATATACATGATAGATGCCAACGATATACTGCTCCTCATCCAGGAGAAGAATGGTTGGATTGGCACTTTCAGAGCCGATGCTCCAGAAATCAACGTAATCTCCCGAGATCCTATAGGGTTCATGGTCTTCGATCCATATCCATGTAACATTCACGCCCCACCATTCCTTGGCGAGTTCATATCCAGGTTCAGAGTACTGGTTCTTTCTCATGTTGATCGTGATGATAGTGATATTCGATTCATCGATAGCCAATTTCCTGATCTCAAGGACCTGTTCCTCTAATTCGACCTCACATTCAAGACAGAGAGGATTTTCGATGCTTGTGAAGTGTAGAATAACCGGATCACCTGCCAGATCTCTCAGTGAAGTTGCATTGACATCAGGTATGTCGATTTCGAAATCGGGAGCCATCTCCTTTTCGGTCCTGATATCGGACCAGAATAGATAACCTGCCAATCCAATAAAGAATACGATCAGAATAGCAACCGCAAGAAAACCGAACATCCTGTTTTTCAATGCCATGCTATGAACTCCATTCCTCAACGTACTTATCATGATAGAAGATTGCATCCTTCACGTATCTTATGAGCCAATCATCCCCGGTGGCTCCCTCAGCACTGTGCCAGACTATTTGAATAGGTGAATTATCTGTCTTAATGATCGTTAGCAGAATTGTTGATGGGATGTGATTTTGAGAATCATTCGGGTCATAGAGCCTCATTATATCATTGGTCCTTTTGTCCACCCCGGATATAAGGTCAACTATCTGGATCTTTTCACCGTATTCCTGTTCTATCATTTCGACAGATCGTTGCTGCTCGATACAGGGTATGCATCTTGTGCTATGTCCCAAAATCAAGATGGAACCATTTTCGAGCATGTCAACAAGCCATCTTGGGTGAATGGGAGTGCTTCCATATAGGGAATGTTGTTTTGGATATGATGCCCACCATTGATGTTCCAGCTGACCTTCTTCGGAGGAGGGTATATAATCTTCCAACCAATCTTCACTTGGTTCTTCACAGTTGATCGATCTGATCTTGTCAATTATTTCTTGATATGAAAGAATGCTCATTTCCGTGCCATTTCCAGGGATTCTCATTTGAAATATGTAGGAGATGTTATGATCCCAATCAAGAAAGATCAAGGTTTGATCGCCATGTTCAGTCAGAACATCGTAGTAATTCCGACAGTTTTCAGGTATCGAAGCTGACACCGGATTGTCCACCCATGACCAGGATATATTCAAATCAAATCCATTCTCAATATATTCCTTTCCGGAGGGGATATCCGAATTGTTGAGCCTACAAATTGTAAAGATAACGATATCATCCGCTTCTGATCCTATCCTGGATAATTCCAGGATCTGTTGGGTATTAACGGATTGTGCGCCATGATCGATCACGTTATCGAGGAACAACAGGTGGATGATTACAGGAGAACCAATATGATCATCCAATAAGGAGTTTTCAATTTCCTGGTCCTGATCATCATTACCAACCTTGTCTCTAAGAGTAAATGAAATGAGAATTCCTGCTAGGATCAGCAGGATTAATGCACTTGCAATGATGATCGATATTCGTTTAGATACCAAATCGATCAGCTCCAATCTTCAATATTCTGGTGATGGTAATAAATTGCATCTTTCACATAATTTGTAAGCCATTCCCCTCCTGTCGCTCCTTCCGTGCCATGCCAACCTATCCTCTCATTTCCGAAGCTGTCCTCAACAATAGTGATGATTATGGTCAAAGGGATATAATTCGGAGATCCGTTTGGATCGTAGATCTTGAAAACCTCGGAAGCTCTGGCATCGACACCGGATAGATAATCAAAAAGGTAAATATCATCACCATAGTTCTTCATGATCCCATCCACACTTTCCTGCTGTTCAATGCATGGCATGCAATTATCACTATGGGCGAATACTATGATTGGTCCATCTGTCAATTTCTCTTTTATCCATGATAGGTGGTTCACCACCACCCCACTATCCGGATTCTGGTTTGGATATGAGGTCCACCAATCATCATCGGATGATCCTACACTTTCCTTTGGAGAATAGGTGTCTAACCAGCCTTCGGAGGGTTGTTCAACGTTGGTATCGACATCTCCCTTATCAGAAGTTGTCAGCAAATAAATGCCTGACGTGAGTATTACTGCAATAACAACTGCCAAAACCAACAATGGTACCACATCTTTTCTGCCCTTTTCTCTTTTCACCATTTTCACATCGTGTACCTTTCCCAGATGATTTTCCAGATTGTGTGATTTGAGGTCTTCATGACATTTAGGACATTTGATCCATTCCGTATCCAACAGGCTGGTATCCACTTCAAAGGTTTCCCTTTTTTTTCGTGATTGGCTCTGTTTCTTTACCTTGTTCGCATATTTGCTCAAGGTTCCCACATCCATCTTTTAGCTCTTCTTGATGAGTGCCCTGATCTCATCAACGTTCGATGTCTTACCTGCAAACACGATCTTTCCGTTAATTGCAAGGGCAGGAGTCATCATAACTCCCCTGTTCATAATCTCGGTGATATCCTCGACCTTCTTCACATCGGCTTTGACCTTCAATTCCTTCACCGCTTTCTGAACGTGCTTTTCCAGCCTCTTGCATTTCGCACATCCGGTTCCGAATATCTCAATTTTCATTTTTTCACCTCAATCTGGAGTCAAGCCCTCCAAAACCTGGCTTGATAAATGCCCATTTCAATTTTTTTTGAACAGATTAACAGTTGCTAAGATATATTTCTTGTGGTTTCAATTTTTTTTGAACCAGTAAAGGTAGGTCTTAATACCGTTTTCAATTTTTTATGCTGTTTGAATGTTTTAATCTTACTTTTAACTGAACGGGGCTATCCTTCTTTTGAAAATATTTCTCCTAGCAATTGGTGCGATAGTAATTATTTGCGAAGAACATATGAGTGGGGGCACATATAAATATTCATTCACATATGTCTGTGATAAATTGATTCATATGGATGAAGAACAGTTCTTGAAATGTATTGTTGATAATAATCGACGATCGATCTTATTTGCTCTCGAAGATGGTGAGAGATGTGTAAACGACATCATTAAGATCACCAAATTAGAACAGACACTTGTTTCATTCCATTTAAAATCGTTAAAGAATTGTGGTTTGGTTAGAAGTCAACGTCAGGGAAAAAGGATCATATACAGTGTGAGTGACCTTTCAATTATCGATTTACTGAAAAACATAGGAAAAGTTTCGGACAAGATCGAAATGGAGTGTAGAGACCATGGGTGTCAATGAAACAAATTCAAAGAATGTTAATCTCAAAACATTCGAAGGAATTGGATTTTTTGAAAAATACTTGACTATGTGGGTGATTCTCTGTATGGGTTTAGGAATCTTGATTGGTAGATATCTCCCGATTGTCCCTGAATTTCTGGAAAAATTCGAATATGCTCATGTTTCGTTACCCATTGCATTTCTCATTTGGCTTATGATATATCCCATGATGATGAAAGTTGATTTTGCCAGTATCATGAATATCCGTAAGAATCCGAAAGGACTGTTTATTACTTGGGTGGTAAATTGGTTGATCAAACCTTTTACAATGTTCGCTATTGCATGGTTTTTCTTCTTTGTAGTATTCAAAACCTTGATATCGCCTGATCTTGCTAAGGATTATCTAGCAGGTGCAATTCTGTTAGGAGCTGCTCCATGCACTGCAATGGTATTCGTATGGAGTCACCTGACAAATGGTAATCCAGCATATACAGTAGTCCAGGTAGCCAGTAATGACCTTATTATTCTTGTTGCATTTGTTCCAATCGTGACATTTCTCTTGGGTATTGGCGGGGTTAATATTCCCTGGACAACACTTCTTCTTTCGGTTCTCCTCTTTGTTGTAATACCTCTTGCCGGAGGAATGATAACCCGAGTGAATGTAATCAAACGAAAAGGTCAGGCTTATTTTGATAATCGTTTCATTCCAAAATTCAACAATATTACTATTGTTGGATTATTGCTAACTCTTGTAATCATCTTTTCTTTTCAGGGCGATATAATAATAGAAAACCCTCTTCATATTATTCTGATTGGCATTCCGCTATCCATTCAAACATTTCTAATCTTCTTCATAGCTTATCTTGCTAGCTGGAAGCTGAAATTGAACCATGACATTGCCGCCCCTGCAGGTATGATCGGTGCATCCAATTTTTTCGAACTGGCAGTAGCTGTGGCAATTTCATTATTCGGTTCATCATCTCCAGTCGTTCTGGCTACTGTCGTTGGTGTCCTAGTTGAAGTTCCAATAATGCTAACCTTGGTTAAGATCGCTAATCGAACTACTCATTGGTTTCCTAACATGAAAACAAATCAAAATTCAATATAGGTGATGATTTTTTTTTATTTTGAATGACTTGCCCCTTTATAAAGTAAAAGCCCTTTCTAAATGTATGGATGAAGACTCTGCAGAAAGGCTTAATACAGCATGTAAATGCTTGGATCTTCCCAAACCCTCAAAGGATGATTGGTTGGAGATGGAAGACAAGAAAATTCAAGAAATTTCCTCCCTTTTCAAATCATTGTCCGATCCGATCAGAATAAGGATCATCGAGATATTGTCGAAGGATTCACTATATGTCTGTTTAATCCAGCATCTGCTTGATGAGATTAAATATTCAAAACTGTCGTATCATCTTGATATCTTGAGGAAAGGAGGGGTTGTGGATTCAGAGAAGCAAGGTAATTTCGTTCTATATTTCCTGACACCTTTGGGAAAGAGGCTATCTTCGGATATTCTTTTAATCAAGAAATAACCAGCTTCTCCAAATCTATATCGAGCAAATGAACCAATTCTGAATCTATCCAATTGGATATTTCATCCCTAGTTTTTCTGAACAGATCGTATTGTTCATCTTTGGAACCTTTAAAGTCAGACGGATCCTGAAATCCCCTGTGGATGTACTCTATTGCACCAGGAAAGAAAGGACAGCTTTCCTTGGCATTGTCACAGACAGTGATAACGAGGTCAATTTTCTCATCAATGAATTCTTCAACGCTCTTTGATCTGTGTGAAGTTATATCGATTCCGATCTCCTTCAAACATTTTATTGCCAGAGGGTGGATCGTTGATGGCTGTGTTCCTGCACTGGCCACATCAACCCTATCTCCGTATTTCTTTTTCATCAAACCTTCAGCCAATTGCGATCTTGCCGAGTTGTGAGTACAGAGGAATAGTAATTTCTTCATTTTATTCAACTCCCGTTCAATTTGTTTCTTGTTAAGGATTTGAAAGATGGTTATAAACATATATTTATCAACTTGTCGTCATCTTCGATATTATCAGATCCCTGGCTTTTCTTATATCATCTTCATCAAGAGCTTCATCGATATTCGTGCCTTTGGATCCAGCAACCCACAGGGATCGTTTTTTAATCCCTGCATCTCTGGTTAGAACGATCGAATTGGTAATATCAGCACCAGTGCTCTCAACGATCTTTTTAGCGCATTCGAGGTCGCAGCCATCCACGGTAACAACACAATTTGCGTTCTTTGTCATCTGTTCAACAGATTCTAATCCGGTCGGGAGACCGGACAGGCATCCGATGCAGGCCCTGTCCAATCCGACCTCTCGAACTGCATCAATAGAGGCCAAGGATGTAATAACACCAACATTGGAGAAACCTCCGAAGCATGCGAACAGAATCGCTCTTTGTTCCTCTTTCATATCATCACCCTAGTTTTAGTCGATTTTCTATATTGATCAAAATATTGCAAATAAATTGCCGTAAATGAAACCGGCAATTGTGGACAGAACTACAACGACAGCGACATAGACACTTGTCCGCTTTATTCCCATCACCTTGGTAATGACTATCATATTTGGGAGTGAGAGGGAAGGGCCTGCAAGAAGAAGAGATAAAGCCGCTCCGGATGACATTGCACCAGAGGAATAACCGAAGACTTCACCAATAATTGGGACCTCAAGAAGGGTAGGCATGTACAATATTGCACCGATGATAGAGGCTAAGAAGGTAGAAAAGATGGAATTGCTTCCCATCAAAGGACTTATAACCTCTGGAGGTATGAAATAGGCAAGTATTCCTGTCCCGAATGTCCCAATCACCAGTATGGGAAAGATCTTCAAAGTGAGATCCCAAGTCTCGCGCCCCCATGTCCTTACTTCTCTTTTTTGGAATTTGAAAATCAGAACAATCCCAATAATGATAGTGAGTAGGTAAGAGATTATAACTCTGGTCAACATCGGCAGATAGCCGGCAGTTAATATTACCAGGATTCCTACCATAAGTGCAAAGAATAGGACCGTCCAGCCAATGTTTCTCTTGTTTTCCTCTTGGAAGAGCATCAAATCTCCAGTGCTTTTTTCTTCTTTTCTGAACACAAAGGCCATGGTCAATCCGATTACGACCGACATCAGGACTGCAGAAATTGCTCTTGCAATACCAATATCGTATCCTAATGCACTTGCAGTGTAGAATATTGCTAGGACGTTTATTGCAGGACCTGCAAAAAGGAAAGTTGTTGAAGGTCCGATCCCTGCTCCTCTTTTGTATATGCCGGTGAATAATGGTATTACCGTACATGAACATACCGCTAGTATCACTCCTGAAACGGAGGCGATGCTATAGGAGATGTACTTCTTTGTCTGGGCACTGAAGTATTTTAGAACCGATCCCTGGGATATGAATGCAGCAATACCACCAGCTATGAAGAATGCTGGAATCAGGCATGTGACAACATGATCGCTCAGGTATGATATTAGTGTGGACACACCGGAATCAACGGATCTTTCGAAGATCGGTGGAGAAAGTGATGTGAGTAGACCAATCAGATAGAGAAGAACAACTATCAAGGAAGTCACAAATCCGATGGTGATCCATTTATTTTCGATGAGCCATTCCCTTATTGGGCTTGTATATCTGCCAATCGCTTTGACCATCTTGCCGACTCCTGTTTCAACATTTTTTGAAACAGTATCTGTCAGAGGGATATATAATTTGTGGTTTCAAAAAGATTTGAAATGCTGGTTGCGGAACTCTCAATAATGATCTCATTTGAAATAAATGAAAAACTATGGATAACTGTCAGCTATTATGGGTGGGGAGAATATTTCGATCCAATATACATAAAGGAATCCAAATATCAACCAGTATTTGGGTAATCCCCAAACCACCAGAAGAGGCAATTCTTTAATATTCTGAAACAAATAATTCATACGACCACAACCTGGGTCCTATGGTGTTGAGACCAGCAAGATCGAAAGATCTCCTTTCCGATTCTTACCATTATTTCTTATGATAGTATAGATTTAATAATCTCATATAATGTTTAAATAATCATTTATTATCATTTGACCTTCTCCCAAATGAATTTCCGACTTAAACAGCAAATCGGAAATTCATTGAGTCTTCATTTCTCAGAAAATGGTCCTCACACGGAGTAAGAACTGCTTCTGATCTGATCAAAAACAGGAAAGGACCTTCCCAAAGATCGGAGGATCTGGGATTAGGAAATGACATATTATGAAAGAAGACCTGCGGTCCTCACTTCATTTCCAACATGTCATTGAACATGTTGCGAACCATCATCTTCTTGAGGACCGGATAATCATCGGTCGCTTTCATCAGGGAGTTCTTCTCGATCCTCTTCCTTTCTTTATCCCAATCCTTCATGACATAGGATAACGTAGTCAATATTGGATCCCTTTCAATTTTATCAAAACCTGTGATTATATCCGTCCTTGTCCTTACGAATTTCACCCTATCTT
This sequence comes from Thermoplasmatota archaeon, assembly GCA_965234725.1. Classification (GTDB taxonomy): domain Archaea; phylum Thermoplasmatota; class Penumbrarchaeia; order Penumbrarchaeales; family Penumbrarchaeaceae; genus Penumbrarchaeum; species Penumbrarchaeum helgolandense. The sequence continues at coordinate 26,127 of CBDDUX010000007.1, forward strand.
CTTCGGAAAGGATGGAAATTGTATCCAAGAGTCCCTTCAAAGCAACCTTTCTCTTCTTACTGTCCATGTTCGCGATCTTTGACATTCTCTCGTTAAGATCACGATGTATCGAAGAATCGGGTTTGATCGTAACACCCCGTATCTCTTTCAGATCCTCCTTGAAGCTATCAGCTTTTTCAAAATATTCTCCACAGGTGTTGCATTCGTTGAGGTGAGTGTTTATGGACCTCTGGTCCTTCATGGCACATACCTCACATTCTTTTGCTAATTCATTTAGATCCTTTAGTGTTGTCATAAAAATACCGTGTACCATTGTAATAACACTGACCATATCCATATGACCCCTAAAAACTAAAATTAATTCAAATGAGCCATATTTCTATCTTTTTTTTAATTCATGGAGATTCCAAAGATATGAATGGGCCCTGAATCATTCGGGTCTGGAGAAAGAGAATGATATCAACTTTCTCGGACAGGTGTCAACGCACTTCCCACAGAGTATGCATTCCCTGTTATTCATGTTCCCTTGAGATACCATCTTCTCGACCTCCAGGGACATCAGACAGTTATTCGTGCACTGCTTGCAGTGAATGCATTTCTCCTTCTCCGCCCTCAAATGCAGCGATGGGATCCTGAACTTATCCTTCATGAGGGTCCCGATTATCATGAAGGGTGACATCCAGCAGATGGTATGGCAGGACCCTCTCCTGCCGATGAGAATAGCCAGACCTCCGATAAAACCTGCTATCAAGATGAATAGAACAACGGATGGAATGCTGTTGATGGAGATCCCGTACCAGGTCATGTAGAATGGAGATATCTTCAATATTCCTCCTGCAGATACGAACATCAGTACGATCACCGAAAGCCAAGGGACCCATATGAAGAACTTGATGTAGTCCCTCCAACCACCTTTGAACCTCCTGTCCCTGATCTTCATACATACTTCCTGTTCCGCCCCTGCCGGGCAGACCCAGCCACAGAATCCTCTCCCAAGGAAAAGAGAGGAAAAGAACAGAAGTGAGAAAATGAGGAAACTACCTGATATCACTCCCTCCGAGGCTCCCTGGATTATCAGATAGGGTGAGAAGTAGTAGTAAGACAAAGGGAACAATACCAGAGATACCATAAGGATGGTGTTCCTCAATCGCTGTCGTTCCATGGTCCTTCAGTTGATCCTGGGATTTATCGATTGTGCTCACATTCACCGGACCCTCCCCCCCTCTCCCCTTTTTACAGTGGGAGAACAAACTGCATAGCATGAAAGGGTGGGTCCTCGACGCATACGCCGACCATGAGAGGGACCTGATGGACCTCTGGATAGTGGACGGAAGGGGAGGGAGGTCCATGATAGCCCACAAGTTCCACCCAGAGATCAAGGTTGCCGGAAGCGAACTGAAGAAACTGGAAACCTACCTCTCCGATATGGAAGGACTGAAGGAGATCATCAGAGAGAATGGATACCTCGATGTCCAGGACAGGCATCCCAGGGACCATCTCCGTCTCATAATATCCAGATACTCATTGCTTACCGACATCGCCAAGGATATCGAGGCATTCGGGAACTACAAGAACTACTCCCTGTACGACGTTGACCTCCGCCTCCCATCCAGATACATGTACGAGCATGGGATCTTCCCCCTGGCCAGTATCCAGATCGCGAACGAATACAGCCTTCTCAATAACGGTGACTGGGGTGAAAGCCCTCTCCCCCCTCTGAAAGCCGAGGTCCTCCATGTGATACCGGACCAGGACGGTCCTGTTCCGAAGATGACAGACGGGATCCGCTCCGTCAGAATAGGTGATACGGTCCTGGAGAACGAGAAGGAGGACCGGATGATCATGGCGGTGGTCGATGAGCTAAAACTGACAGACCCGGACATCCTGATCACTTACGGAGGCGATACCTTCGTTCTTCCATACCTCTACGAGAGAGCCGTCAAGAACGACCTCGCCCCCTACCTGAAGCTGGACAGATCCAACAGACCATTTCGCGCTCCCATGAAGACCGGAAAGACCTACTTCTCCTACGGGCAGGCAATGTACAAGCCTCCCTTCTATCCCATGAAGGGGAGGCTGCATCTGGACATGGAGAACTCATTCCTTCTCAGAGAAGGAGGACTCATAGGAGTGGCTCTCCTTTCAAGGATGTCGCTCCTTCCGGTCCAGACGATGGCACGTCTTTCCCCCGGTTCCGCTATTTCCTACATGGAGTGCGTTGAAGCAATGAGGAGGGGAAGATCGGTCAGATGGAAGAAGAATGACCCCGAGGGATGGAAGACAGCCATAGAACTCTCCAGATCGGACAGGGGCGGCCACATCTTCGATCCTATAGTGGGAGCATACTCGAACGTTATAGAGATGGACTTCTCCTCTTTCTACCCGCATATCATGTGGAAGAAGAACCTGTCCGTGGAGACCCTGGACTGCGACTGCTGTATCGAAAACGGAAACCGTGTTCCCGGTCTGAACTACAGATTCTGCAGAAATGAGGAAGGCCTGATACCATCGGTAGTGGGAGAGATACTGAAAAGGAGAATGGATTACAAATCAGCATTCAAACAGGAAAGACCATCCGGACCTTTCATGGAAGAACAAAGACTGGGACCTATCCGACCACCCTCGGGAAAGGACCGCTACTATCATCTCTCCAACACTCTGAAATGGGTCCTGGTAACTTGCTTCGGATATACAGGGTACAAGAACGCCAGGTTCGGAAGGATAGAGGTCCATGAATCGATAACGGCATACGCAAGGGACCTTCTCCTGAAAGCGAAGGAGATCGTGGAAGAGAATGGATTCTCCATACTTCATGGAATAGTGGATTCACTCTGGATCACTGGCCCGAGGGACAGGGCCGAAGAAACCGCTTCCAGGATCGAAAAGGACCTGGAGATACCGATCGGTGTCGATACCGTCTACAAGTGGCTGGTATTCACCCCCAACAAGACCAATGGTGCCGGAGCCCTGAACCGATATTACGGCCTCAGGGAGGACGGCACCTTCAAGTTCAGGGGAATAGCAACGAGACAGAGGTCCACACCGTCATTCTTGAAAGAAGCATTGACAGAGATGATAGAAGCTCTATCCGGAGCAGGGACAGCTTCCGAGGTCCCGGAGCACCTGCCAAAGGCATTCGAGGTCATAAGGAAGAAGGGTGCCATGATCATTGACAGAGAGGTTCCTCCAGGTGACCTTGCGATCACCATCAGGCCCTCAAAAGGACTTGAGGATTACACCACAAGGTCAGAACATGTGGCGGCCATGACCCTTCTCAAAAGGGAAGGGGAGGATATACAGGGAGGGCAGAAGGTCCGCTTCGTGGTCCTGGACCATTCTTCGAACAGACTGGAGAACAGGGTTGCGCTCCTGAAAGATGACATGTCCGATATAAGATACGATACCAACCGATACCTGGAGCTCTCCTCAAGGTTCATGGCCCAGGCTCTCGCTGTCTTCGGAGTAGATGAGCCCATGGTATTGAGGGCCCTCAAGGGTGTGGAGCAAAGAGGATTGAATGATTTCCCTTGACTCACTTCTCTTCTTCTGCCGGAACCTCATCCTCTTTCTTCTTGGTTGGGTCCATTCTCATGAGGAAGAACACCACGAGACCAATGAAGACGATAACACCAATTACGAAGAGGACCCAGTAGATGACATTAGGATCAGAATCTTCCTTCTCCTTTGATTGTGGATCGGTGCCCTGAAGGAACTCCTTTAGATCGGATATTCCATCTCCGTCAGTATCTTCATCCCTTGAGAATTTTGCCGGGTCAAGGCCATTATCCCGTTCCCAATCGTCAGGCATGGAATCGCCATCCGTATCGGTGCTCTGTGGGTTCAGGCCTTCGCTGATCTCAGTTCCGCTGGGGATCCCATCGCCATCCGGATCGGCGTTCACATCGGTAGCATCATCGGGATTCATGCCATTTTCAAGTTCAATAAGGTCGGGAACACCATCAGAATCCTTGTCATTGTCCAATGAAAGAACTGTGATGGTGAAGCTTGTTTCGGCGGTATTACCTGCTTTATCTGCCACTGTCAGCGTCACATCATAGGTCCCGGATGCAATTGGTATGCCCTGAAGGAGATCCATGACATTCTCGATCGGAGCCCCATCCCAATCATAGGAAACGATCCCTATGTTGTCTGTAGCTTCGGCCTGGACATCTACCATTCTCCCGAGATATATGGTAACATCATCCATATCCATGAGGACGGGTGATATCCCATCAAAGACATCGATCGTCTTCTTATCCGTGACAAGCTTGTTACCAGAGGGGTCCTCTACCATCAAGATATAGTTGATATCGGAAATTGAGCCAGAGGCCACACTGTATTCGAGGATATAAGATCCGTTCATCAGAACGAGAGGACTCAGGAAATGCTTTGAGGAACTTCCGGTCCAGTATTCAACCACTGCAGATGCGATCCTGACATTGTCAGTGATCTCGAAGGAGAACATGATCTCCTCTCCGGTCGTGGCCTCAACAGGGGACATATCAGAGGTAAGCACAGGAAGGTCATTGTCGAGGACCTTTACATCCCTCTGTGAGGTGACAAGGGTGTTACCCGCTGCATCCATGAAATGGAGGATGTAGTGAAGTGTGCTTGTGGAGCTCGAGGGTATGGGTATTGCAAATTCTCCAGTGCCAAGATCGAAATCGCCTGTTTGATGTGTCCCGGTCCCGAACCAGAACTCAGCCACAGCTGAGGTTATTCCAACATTGTCAGAATAGGATACCATGAGATCAAGGTCCTCACCTGTTGTGGCGGATGCTGAGGTCCTGTCAGTGATGAGAATGGGATCATCGTTGTCAACAACAGCAATATCCACCATTGTTGTATTGACCCAATTTCCAGATGTATCTGCAACCATGAACATGTAGAACATATCACCGGTCATGGAAGTTGGGATCTGGAATGTATAGGAATAAACACCGCTTCCGGTCATCATGACGGTTGTATGCACACCACTGTTGAACCAGAAATCAACATTGACCTCCATCACTTCAATATTGTCCATTACCTCGACGTTGAAGGTGAATTCGTCTCCGGTAGTGCAGGACTCTGATGATAGGTCGTCACCCACTACTGGTAGATCATTGTCCATTACCATTACGTTCTTCATCATGGAACTGAACTCATTTCCAGAAGGATCAGAGACGTGGAAAAGGTAATAGAGTGTATCGTTCGAGTTCAAGGGAACAGGAATGGAGAAGGAATAGGTGCCGCTACCGGTCATCTCCCTGTTCAAATGATAACCCAGACCGAACCAGTATTCCACCCTGGCAGAGGAAACGCCTATGTTATCTGTCACGACCACCGAGAAGGTCAGATCCTCACCGGTAGTGGCGGTCATTGGTGTGGAATCAGCCCCGAAGACCGGATGATCGTTGTCAGTTATCTTCACATCCTCCATATCAACACGGGCCCAGTTGCCAGCGGCATCCACGGACCTGAAAATATAGTAAAGGGTGTTGAGGGAATCATCAGCAGGTGTGAGATTGTAGTAATACGGCCCGGTTCCGGTCATGCTGACATTCGAATGGGTGCCTGTTCCGAACCAGTATTCGACATAAACTCCTGTCAAACCTATATTATCCGATATCTCAATGGCCAGGGTAACCTGATCCCCCGTGGTTCCCGAAACATCACTCAGATCATGACCGAAGAGAGGCCTGTCGTTGTCGAAGATCTGTATCAAGCTCTGTGTTGTCTGCTCCCAATTCCCTGCATTATCCACAGCGTGGAAGACATAGTTGAAGGGGTCGGTAGACTTCATAGGCACCTGGGTTGTGAAGAAATAGGGACCTGTCCCAGTCATGGACCTGTTCATGATCTTACCTGATCCGAACCAGTATTCAACGAATACTCCGACAACCGCCAAGTTATCAGATATCTCGATCTCCAGATCGATGTATTCACCGGTGGTGCACTGTGTAACACTTGAATCTATTCCGAAGATCGGTCTGTCATTATCCATGATAGGGATATCCATTGGATGAGCGGACTCCATGTTTCCTTCCTCATCGGTGGCATGGAAAATGTAATGGAGTGTATCTATCGAACCTGAAGGGATGGTGATCGTTTTTGAATAAGGACCAAGCCCAGCCATGACGTCGATGGTATGTAAACCATCACCGAACCAGTATTCAACGCTAACTTCTGTCACACCAATATTATCGGATACCTCGATCACAAAGTCGAAGGAATCAGCAGTGGTCCCATACATATCGGTTGTATCCGCTCCAAATATCGGTTTGTCATTGTCAACAATTGTGACCTGTTCTGTCATTCCAAGATGTGTCCAAAGTCCGGCACTGTCTACGATCTGGATGGTATAATACAGCATATCAATGGAATCGAGTGGAACAGTGATCTGGTGGGTGTATGTTCCAGACATCTCGGTCATCGTTGCATTGGTCTGGGATCCTGTCCCGAACCAGTAAAGAACATAAGCATTCCCCATGGCGACATTATCCGAAGCATCAATGCTGAAAGTGAAAGGATCACCAGTGGTCCCTGAAGAGGGTGTATCGTCAGAGTCAATTGAGGGCTTATCATTGTCCATTATCGTAATATCCACGGTGGTGGTCCTGGCCCAGTTCCCTGAAGTGTCTGCAGTCTGGAAGAAATAGTGGAAGGTCTCATAGGTGTCCTCTCTTAAGTCGATCGTGAGGGTGTAGGTCCCCATTGATCCGGACATCATATTGATGGAATGTGATCCTGTACCCCACCAGAACTCCACATAGACCACTATCAATCCGATATTGTCGGTGATCCCAATGGAGAAATCGAACTCCTCACCTGTGGTCCCGGAGGTGTCGGAACCATCGGTTCCGAATGTTGGAGGATCGTTATCCTTGACCGCGATATCCACCTGGGACGTTGAGGTCACATTGGCCAGATCATCCGTTGCCCAGAAGATGTAGTGAAGGGCATCTGTGGAACCCGAAGGAATTGTGATCGTAAGGGTGTAAGGTCCAGATCCTGACATGGTGTCGTTTGAATGCGACCCGGTCCCGAACCAATATTCAACTGTGACCAATGTTATCGCGCTGTTATCCGTAACCACAATGCTGAAATCGAAATCGTCCCCGGTGGTGGCTGTGGTATCACTGCCATCCGTACCAAAAATCGGATCGTTGGGGGGTGCACCATCTACTCCGTATGAGTCGTTCAGATAGCCTCCTGCACCCAAAATCAATATCGTTGACAATACAAGCGACAATACTATCATCGTCGTTTTTAACCTCATAGGAACTTCCCCCAAGGGACTCTGAAACACGACCGTAAACTACTCTAGGTAGTCTATCATTACGGCCCGTAACCCCTTGTTCCGAGAGTGGTATTCATTCTTTTTAAGGTTATCGAGCCTTTCAAGGTGAATTTCTTATACCTGGACCGGACAATCCCCGCATCCCCAGTTTCCGGGACTCTCCTTTATCTGATTGGACTACGTAATAATCATCCTGTTTCACCGGGGATCTGATACGGGAAAAACTGATCGGGATCCTCCGTTCCAACGAATTGGATATATGGAAGAAAGCTATTCCCCGAAAACAGAAGATTATTCATAAGGATCTAAGGATAGGTGATGATTTTGAAGATACTGATTGCATACTATTCCTATGAAGGGAACACCAAGTTGCTTGCAGAGACCATGGCCAATGAGATCGGTGCTGACCTTCTTCAGATAATCCCTGAAAAAGAGATGAAAAGCAAAGGATTCATGAAGTTCGTTTGGGGAGGCAAAGAAGCTGTGATGGGAGAAAAACCACTTATAAAGAAACCTGAAATAGACCCCAAGGTCTATGATATGACCATAATCGGAACTCCTGTATGGGCTGGAAGACCGGCACCTCCAATCAAGACCTTCATGACCGATCTCCTTCCACCTGGGAAGGATCTCGCTTTCTTCTATTCCTTTGAAGGGGGAGAGGGGAAAACCTTCCAGATAATGGAAAAAATGGCAAATGGCGGAAATATTGTCGGGAAGAAGGGATTCATGGCACCATTGAAGAAGGACAGGGAAGCATGTCTTGAAAATGGCAAAACATGGGTATCCTCCCTGCTGAAGTAAGAAAAGATCTGATATAAAGTTCCAATTATACATGGCTGGGAATACAAATGGAACTGATGGATGCAATAAATCAAAGAAAGTCATACAGGGCCCTGGATCCAATTGAGATCACGGATGAGATGGTTGAAGAGTTGATGCAGGCCGCATCAAGAGCCCCTTCCTGTAATAACAATCAACCTTGGAGATTCATATTTATCAGGGACCATGAAAGACTGGATAAGATCAAAGGGAAGCTATCCATGGGCAACTACTGGGGAGACCGGGGATCCATGATCATTGCACTGATCTCCCGGCCTGATCTGGATTGCCAGATAGAGGACAGGGATTACTACCTCCTTGATTCCGGGATGGCAATGGGATTCATACTTCTCAAAGCCACGGAAATGGGACTTGCCTCCCATCCTATAGCAGGTTTTGACCAGAATGCCGTCAAAGAGATACTTGAGATACCCGAGGACTATCAGCTCCTTCCCCTGATCATCATAGGAAAGAGATCAGAAGACCTCGACCTTCTCACTAAGGACTGGCAGAAGGAATCAGAGAACAAGAGGTCCGAAAGAAGACCGCTCGAGGAGGTCATGTCAATGGACCGACATGGGTTCAATGATCCACGTTGATCCGTTCTTGTATCCTCTTGAGCCTTTCAATCACCGGACCGTCGCCCTCTATGACCCTGGCATGGCCCCTTTTTATAAGCTCACCATTTACAAAGATCATGTTCTTGAGAAAAACCAGATGGCCGGTGATATTATCATCTTCTTTCAGGGTCACCTCTTTCCCCTGAACATATCTCCTCAGGTAGTTGAGGGCCTCTTTTTTATGGGAGATCAACAACCCGGCCAGATCGATCCTTTGGCCGTCTTGTAGGACGATCGTTAGATCATCATTGATGGAGGATACCCTGATCAGGTCCCTTTCTGGCTCCATTTCCGTGGGAGGATAAGCATTGGTCAAGCGTGGAATATAAAGATCGTCCCATTCAGGAATGGACTGATCCACCAGATGGGTTATCTCCATTCCATTCTTACAGGATCTCTTTATCAGATCTATAAAATCCCCGTTGAGTTCGAATCCCATTCCTTTCCTTCCCAGCTCTAATGAGGCTTTGAGAGTGGTCCCACTTCCAAGGAATGGGTCGAGCACTGTCTCTCCCCTGAATGTGAACATCCTTATCAACCTCGAGGGGAGCTCCATAGGAAACATGGCCTCGTGAGAGATCTGTCTCTCACCGGGGAAGGTCCAATGTGAGAGATGGAATGTCTTCCATTCCTCCTTTGTCATTTTCGATCCTTCCTTCAACTCACTGGACCTTGGTGGGACCTTCCCCGGCTTCCTGAAGATCAGAATATGTTCGTAATCTATCTCCACAATGCCGTTAGGTGGAAAAGGATAAGATCCCATCACAACAGCCCCGCCGGAAGTGTTCATTGTGGTCCTTTTCCTCCAAATGATGGACCCCATGAAATCCATACCAAGCATTTCCAGCTGAGAAATGACCTCAGCATGAAGAGGTATCACTTTGTATCTGCCGAAGAGGGATGCTCTGGCAAACTGGTCTCCAATATTGATGCATATTCTCCTACCTGGTCTAAGGACCCTGATACATTCTTTCCAGACAAGATAAAGGTCCTTCAGGTAGGAATGAAGGTCCTGTCCATGGCCAATTTGAGCTTCGATCCCATAGTCCTTGATATGCCAGTATGGTGGTGATGTTACAACAAGGTCAACAGAATCATCAGTAAGGATGGACATATCCCTGGAATCTCCGATGAAAGCACTTTGACCGATCACGCTGACCCAAAAGGAAGGTATTTATTTCAAGGTTGGCACCCTCAGACCATTTATCGGAAACCATCTTTGTGATAAGGGGTCACTTCAATTGACAGGTCACCTTTTAGTCCTTAGATAGTTCTCGACGGACCGGTCATAAGTCGCTTCCGCCTTAGAATCGAAGTAACAAGCAGGAAGCTCTCCTCTTCTCCGGTGATATTCCACACATTCACAGCACTTTCCCCTTCTAGAGCAAGGGTAAGTGCAATTACACCTTTCCAGGTTCTCCTGAATGCTGCATTCCATAGGTCGATATATTCGAATGGATAAATATGGGTTCTGGATTGAAACATATCTGCTGTGACCTGCCCTTTTCCCTTTAAATAAAAATAATCCCGATACCATATTAACCTGCCTGGGGATGTTATTATCCGTTCCCATGACCACAAATGAATACATTAACCAGATCCTGAGTAGAAAGATCGAAGTTCCAGTCCCACCAGAACCCCCCATATTTCCCTGGGAAAGTGATCATAGAAAAAGGTCAAGGGACCCATGAAATTGAAAACAGCAAGGAGAAGATTGGTCCGCAAAAGGACAGATGTGTGATTCTTTACTGATCCTCCTTTTTCATGGTCTGCGGGATAATGATTTCTATTCGTTTTCAGATCGGTGTTTGGTGATGATATGAACAAACGGATAGCTCTTTTCGCTTTCAACGGGGACCCTATGTGCTTCATACATGTGCTCCTCAATACGATCGATATGAAGGACAAAGGGTATGATGTCGCCCTGGTCATCGAAGGCAGTGCAACTGGATTGATACCTGAGATAAGTAAGGAAGAGCACCCACTGAACCCATTATTCAAGAAGGTAAAGGAAACTGGTCTGATCGATTGTGTTTGCAAAGCCTGCGCCAACAAGATGGATGTTCTGAAGGAAGTGGAAAAGGAAAACCTTCCATTGTGCGGACCCATGTCAGGCCATCCTTCCATGGCTGAATATATCAACAGGGGTTATGATGTGATCTCGTTCTGAAAGAATTTTAAAAAGCATTTTTTCCCATTATGGATACCTATAAATATCCGCCTACCATTGAAACATGGGTTTCATGTTCTTCAAAAGGGATTACATCAATGTTCCCAACGCACTTTCAATATCTCGCATAGTACTCCTTCCATTTCTCATTCTGATGGTAATTCAGGGGAAGAATATGATCTTCCTCATGTCCTACATTCTCCTTGGTTCCACAGACCTCTTCGACGGTATTGTCGCCAGGAAGTTCGATCAGAAAAGTGAGGTGGGAAAGACCCTTGATTCCGTAGCGGACCTGGTCTTCTATCTGGGGTCTCTGTTCTTCATCTATGTGATGTTCCCTCAAGTAGTAAATGGCAATGCTGTCTTCCTGATCATTTTCTTCATGTTCTTTTCTATGTCGTTCATTGTGAGCACCGTTCGATTTGGAAAACCGATACTTATGCATACTCAATTGCTAAGACTTAATGCGGTGCTGGTCTATCTTCTCGTTATTTTCTCCTTCCTATTCGATACAACGTTCATGGGTACCATCATTATCTTCATCTATTACGCAGCATTCACTGAAGAGATCATTATATTCCTGAAATACGATGACTTCGATAGGGATGCAAAGTCGATCTTCCATCTTATATTGGACAAATGAGATCACCTGGAATCTTGAAGGTTTATCGGATCAACACGGGTAAGAAGGACCTCATGAGGGACCTACGGTTTTATACCAAACAATTTCTATATGAGAACTCGAAGAATATGCCGGGAGATAATATGAGATGGAATTTGGTTTCTATTATTGTGATTGCATTAATAGCGGGAGCTGGTCCCCTTGGCCTGATCAATTCATCCGGTATCAAAGAGAACGATGATAGGATCGAGGCCCCTATCTCTTCATATGTAGCACATTCCACGATCCGGATCGATAATTCCTCTCATCTGGCCGAGATGGTTCTCCTCGAAGGCTGGGAAGGGAATGGAACAAAAGAGGACCCTTATATTATCAAGGGACTGGAGATCGATGGTAACAGTTCTAGCTATTGTATCTACATCAGATATACCCAGGAGCATTTGATAATAGAGGATTGCAGGTTGTTCAATGGTAGTCTGGGGGGATATTATAACAGATATTCTCTTGTAATGGATTATTGTCGAAATGTAACCATCAGGAACTGTGAGATCGATAATATGGATTTTCTAGATACGGATAAATTGGTGATATCCAACATCTCCTGGAGGGCAGATGAGAGCGCCAATATAGACCTTCAATACTGCGATAATGTCCATCTATCCAACATCGAGATGAGGAACGACACATCCCAGATAGCTTACTGTGGGAATATCATTATTGAAGATTGTCTTATCGAAGGACCTAATGTACTACTGTCCATGATCGGTGGATCATGGGATGGAGGAGATTCAATTATCAGGAACTGTACATTCAAGGAAACCTATGGAGGGGGAAATCCCGAAGGGATCCGTATCTCGAACAACCCACACATCCATCTCTATAACAATCATTTCATGAAGTCCTACCCTTATGTATATTTCTACGGCAGCCCGGACTTTCTGGAGACCATTTCAATACCTCCCAACAATACCGTAAACGGCAAACCTCTAATTTCTGTGATCTCAGAGGACCTGGGGTGGGAAGAGGTACCAGATGACGGAAGCTACTACCTATTCCTCTATTCGAAGAATATAACGGTGAAAGATGTTGTCTTACCCAAAGATTCCATTGGATTCTCGGCTCTGGCTTGTACCGGGATCTCATTCGATGGAGTCTCCATCCCTGCTGATTCCCTGAGGGGAATATTCACGGACCAGACAGACATGATCTCGATAAACGATACCACCTTCTCCAATGCTGGTGACGGCATTAGGATGGACCAGGTGATCCATTTCTCGATCACGAACAGTACCTTTTCCGGTTGCAACAGAGGTATAATGCTGAACTATGCCTATCAGAGCGGAACCTATCCCTCAGAGATCTCCAATTGCAGGTTCAATAAATGTGACTTGGGCTTAAGGGCGAACGATATCGATTCTGTAAAATTACATAACTGCACGTTCAATTCTTCAGGTACAGGAATGGAGATGGAGAGGTCCTATGGTTGGCAGATATGTGAGAATACTTTCCAGGGATCTAACGGGTCCGCGATCTCCATGCTGAGAGGGTCCTTGGAGAACTGGGTCTATTGGAATATTTTCAGAGATAACAACATCTTCAACGGGACCCAACTACCACAGGTTGAGGACACATCCGATCTGACCAGATGGTACAATCCAGATCTGGAAGAGGGGAATTGGTGGTCGGATCATAGAGGTCCAGACCTCGACAGGGATGGCATAGTCGATAAACCCTATTTGATCGATGAATGGAGGGTCACTGATCCGAAACCCCTTGTATCATTTCCAAAAACCTCACAAAAAGCGCCGGAAGGGTTCGAAATATCGGTTGAAAACGCAAAAGTGAAGATCATGTGGAACCCTCCATCCGAGGAGAATGTCCCGGTCATAAAGGGTTATCATATCTACAGAACAAAGTCTGGTAACATTACTTTGACAAGGATCGATGTGGAACCCGATAGATGGTCTTATACAGACAACTTCGTAGTTTTCGGGGAGGAATACACTTACTGGATGACATCGTATAATCTCAGAGAGGAATCGGAAGGATCAGAGGTTCTGACAACCTTTGTCTTCGATCGACCGGGGATCGTTAACAACCTTACCTACATGTGCAACAGAACGACCATCAATCTTTCATGGGATCCTCCAGGATTCGACGGAGGCTCACCTATTATCGGATATAACATCCACAGGTCCCTATCACCCATAGCCTGGACCATGATCGGGAAGTCAGATCATCCATGGTATCAGGATGATGAGATCGAGATCGGCCAGGTCTATTACTACTTCATAACAGCAAGAAATATTGTAGGAGAGGGTGATCTTTCAGGATCATTCATGGTAGAGGCTTTTACCACTCCTGATCCCCCCAATGTAAAGGTAGATTCAACCGGTGAGGATTATATCTCGATATCCTGGTCGGAACCTATTTTCACCGGAGGTACCGATCTCGTTTCGTATAAGATCTTCAGAGGATCAGACAACGATACACTTGTATATCTTGCCACTGTCGATCCCTCAAGTAATAGTTTTAATGATACTGGCCTCTCCGAGGGTTTGACCTATTACTATGCTGTCTCATCAGTAAACTCCAAGGGAGAATCGATCATAAGCAGGGTCCTGAACGTTACTGTTAATATGATCAGACCGGACCTTCCCAGACCGAATTCTCTTGATGCGGTTCCGGGAAACGGGAACGTGGTCTTATCGTTCCAACCTCCGGAATTACTGGATGATCTTGTGTTGCTTCATTACCATGTTTACCGGAGGGAAGTGGGATACGAGTATGCATTGATCTCCACAACAGTGTCAACAAGATATAGGGATGACACTGTCATCAATGGAATAACTTACGATTATAGGGTAACGGCCGTATATGCCAACGGTGAATCCGGTCCCACCCCATCCGTAACTGTAATACCAGAGGCAGGGATCTCCCCATTTGGGCTGCCGAGGGATCTCTGGATAAGTGCTGGCAATGGTCATGTGATCCTACGGTGGTTGGAACCAGCAGATAATAGGAACGGATCGATATTGAGATACAATATCTACTCTGGTGAATCATCGAACCTATCCGAGATCGTAGGTTCTGCAGATGGAAGCCAGAGGTCTGTGGCCATCAACGACCTTGAAAATGGTGTTACATACAGGTTCTACCTCTCAGCTGTCTATTTTCAGGGAGAGTCGGACCTGGCAGGTCCTGTCGAAGCCACACCCCAGGGATCGGATCCGCCTCCAGGGGTGCCAATTGGGTTTAATGCCAAACTGAACGGTACTGGGGTCCTGTTGACCTGGACTCCTCCACCTGGACCGGTATCCGGGTTCAGGATCTACAGGTCCGAGGGAGGGGAAGGGTCCAGGGTGATGATAACCGAGATACTGAATGGAAATGTGACCTTCCGTGATCTGAATATCTCAGAAGGTGCCAGCTATAGATACTCTATTTCGGCTTTCAACGATAATGGAGAGGGGCCAAGGACCATTGATGTCCTGATCACCATCCCCATAAGTGAAGATGAGGAACCGGATGTCGAGCAGAGTCTGGACATCTGGATCTATATTGCTATTGGAGCTGCTATCCTTCTCTTTTTAGTTCCCCTTATATTCCTCCTTGCAAGGAGGGATCTGAAAGAGGAACCGTTCGAGGAATGATCCTCAGATATGCTCTTTGATGAAATCAAGGATGGTTTTATACCATACCTGGGAGTTTGCCGGTTTCAGGACCCAATGCCCTTCATCAGGGAAGTAAAGGAACCTTGATGGAACCTTCATCACCTGCAATGCTGTATATAGGGAGACCCCTTCCGAAACAGGACATCTGAAATCCTGCTCCCCTTGAATTACCAGCATAGGGGTTTTGAAGTTCTGAACGAACATATGAGGGGAGAATCTCAGGAATGTTTCATGACCCTCATGAGGCATACCGCCGTGTTCCCAGATATCGAACCAGAGCTCTTCGGTCATGTATGACATTGCTTCCTGATTGAAGATCCCATCATGTGAGATAAGGACCTTGAACCTGTCCGAATGACCCGCGATCCAGTTGATCATGAAACCCCCGAAACTGGCGCCGGCCGCTGCTATCCGGTCACTATCAATGAAATCGAAGTTCTCAAGAACATGGTCCAGTCCTTTCATCAGGTCCTCGTAGCATCTTCCACCCCAATCTCCTGAGATCTGGTCAGTGAATGTCTGTCCGTAACCTATTGAACCTCTGGGATTGATCTGGACCACCACATAACCTGGAGAAGCGAAAAGTTGTGGGTTCCATCTGTAATGAAAATGGTCGAAGAAGGCTGACTGCGGTCCACCGTGGATGATGAAGAGCAGAGGATATTTCTTACCCTGTTGGAAATTGGGGGGTTTAAGAACGAATCCGTGAACTGGATCATCATCAGCTCCCTTATACCAGAAGGGTTCCATTGAGTTCAGGTCTATCTCTTTTTCAAACAGGGACCCGTGGTCTGTTACTCTTTTGGTCTCAACATCGAAATGGTCAGGTTTTCCTTCACCTGATGACAGGTCCACTTCCCTGCCATCATTCAATTCAAGCAGAAATAGGTCTGAAGGTGAAGTTGCCGATTCCCTTGAAATGAGGAGCCTGTCATTGGGGAGGGATCTCATATTGTTCTGGAAAATCCCTGAGGTATACTGGATGATCCTCTTAGGATCTAGATCCAATCCATAAAGGGACATATACCCTCTATCCGGTGCAAGGAAGAGCAGACCTTTCCCATCCCTTTTCCATATAAGTTCTGACGGGGACCTGTCAAGATCTTCCGTGAGGACAACTGTCTTGCCAGTGGACCTGTCGTAGATCTTGATCCTCAGTCTATCAGCCTCATATCCTGCTTTTTCTCCACCCAAGTATGCGATATACCTACCATCGGGAGAATACCTGGGATCCATTTCCAATGCATTTGATACGGATATCCTTACCGGGTCCCCTTCAGGGCGTATTCCCTTCAATTTCTGTGTGAAAAGAGAATTGTTCGTGGAGATCGCCACAACAGGGTCGGGGTTCATTATGTAAGAGATCTCCTTTCCATCCGGAGAGAAGGCAATATCCTTGGATCCACCCAGGCTTATAGGGGGAACATCTGTATCCCCAGGTGTCAGATCAACTATCTCTTTTGTCTCAGTGTCAACGATATGGAGATGGGACCTCTTCCTGAATCTCCAATGGTCCCAATGTCTGTAAAGAAGTTCGTCCTCTATGATCGCTGTGGACTTTTCGTTCACTATACCATAGGTCTTTGCCTTTACGATCTGGTCCTTCTCCTTTTCAGGGATGCCTTCGATATTTCCATCGAAATGAGGGGACACTACGACCTCCCTTGCGAATGCAATGATCCTTCCATCCGGAGACCAAACCAGATTTGAAGCTCCTCCTTCCCCTTTTGTGATCTGATATGCTTCCCCCCCTTTACTGAACGGTAGGATCCATATCTGCTGGCCTTCACTCCTGTCAGAGTTGAAAGCTATCCTGGAGCCGTCAGGGCACCACTTCGGGTCGGAATCCTTATGGTTACCCGGAGTAAGGTCCCTCTCTTCACCTGAAGCCAGGTCCAATAATATGATTGTCTTTGCGACCTTGTTCTCTTTGTGATCATGGATCGACTCCACAAATACCACGAGCTTCCCGTCGGGATGAACATCAGGATCGGAGATCCTTCTAACCCTCATCAGGTCCTTGAATTCAATCGGTCTTTTCCCCTTCATTTAAATCTCCGAATGTTCGAAGGTTGCGAGCTTTATATTTCTTTGGCATTATATGGTCGAAGCATTTATTTTTCAATGTATCAAGGACAACCCTTTATAACGAACAGATGATAAAATATCAGGAGTTGATGGATCTTGGTTCAAGAATTCAATTGGAAGCTTCACCCAAAAAGTGCCAGAATTCTGGAGGGTCTCGTTGATAGATTCCAAAATGAGATGAAGGATATCCATCAACTTCAAAAGGAGCTTTATTCGAAGACTTCCACCAGATTGATGGACTGGATAGATCACTTGCTGGTTCCCTGGAGCTGGGTGGATGAGGAATCCCTGAAAGGATCCGGATTCAACATAGAGAATGTGACCATCGGTGATCTGGACCTTGTGAAGGCGACGAATGATAATACGGTCCTTTTTCCGCTTTTCTTGACAGATAAGAACATAGGAAGATTGTATCTTAAGGTCGAAAATATTGAGGATATCGCTTCAATTTACAACAAGACCGACAGCATTGAGGGGAGGAAATGGGCTCCAAGGAGAAAACTGATGCTTGGAACCTCAAATAACCTGTCATTGGGGGCCATTGAAAGAAGGGGCTATGATGGATATCTCATTCCTGAATGGGATGATGAGGATGATTATTCACGATTCCTTGAAAGATTGATGAAAAGAGACAGGGGGGTGGACGTGGAGCAAGCTTACAGCGATCTGGAAATGATGATCGATGATGGTGTCAGGGTCTTGGGTAAGGACAGAGCTGCCGATGCATTCTTCTTCGCGGAAAGGAGATACTGGGAGTCTAGGAACGAAGCGGGAAGGATACAATTGAATAGGCAGGACCAACTTGGATTGGGTTGGGGAAATATCGATCACCATACATTCAGATGTTCAAGAGAAAACTTCGCTAGGACCATTTCCATACTTGAAAGGATAGGGATGAGACCCCGGGAACGTTTCTATGCAGGTGAACAGGCGGGATGGGGAGCCCAGGTCATGGAGCAGAAGGTCAATAACATCTCTGTTTTCGCAGACGTGGACCTGACACCCGAGGAAAAGGATAATGATTTTGCTCACAAGAGTTTGGAAGGTCTCGATTCTCTGGGCACAGTTGGTCTTTGGGTGGGACTTCACGGTGAATCCATCCCTTGCGCAGGTCTCCACCATCTTGCAGCATTGGTAGATTTCTCAAAGATGACTGAGGATTCCGAAATGGTTGGTATCAAGAACATGGCACCGTTCTCATCATTCCCATATCTTAGACAATGTTTCACAGAGGGAGAAAACTGGAATTGCAATACCGACAAATCGAAGAAACTCTTTCTAGAAGCCTTGATATCTAAATCCCAGATGGAGAGGTTCAATTTAATAGGTGCCAGAGGTAGTCATCTTGAGTTCATCGAGAGGAATGATGGCTTCAAAGGGTTCAATCAGACATCTGTCAGCGATATCATATCAAGGACCGATCCGAGGAAATGAGAGGGAAAATCCATGGAAGGATACGATTGCGAAGCAAGGAATGATGAGGAGACCATAAGGAAATTTGCCTTCGATCGAAGTGGATACAGGTTAACACCGAAAGCAGTAGCCTTTCCCAAGGATGAGGATGAGATATTGTGTCTCATTGAAAATTCCAGGGAAACGGGAGTTCCGATCATACCCAGAGCAGCAGGTTCAAATCTATCAGGTAATGCTGTGGGTGAAGGGACCATTGTTGTGATGACAGGTATGAATAAGTTGATATCTTCTCAGAACGGAAAGTCCAGGATACAGCCAGGTCTTGTCTATGATAGATTGAATGAACTCATGAAAAACGATGGTTTCTTCCTTCCATACCATGTCTCATCCTCAGCATTTTGCACGATAGGGGGCAATGTTGCAACAAGAGCTTCCGGTCTGCGGTCGATAAAGTACGGAACAGTTGATAATTCGGTTAGAAATATCAGATTCGTATCTCCTGCCTGGGGTGTTGTCGATACTTCAAAGGATCTTCCAAATGAACTTGAAAGGAAGTTGCTTGAGATCAGGGGAAGATTGCTATCAGATAAAGAGGCAATGAAAGAGCTGGATCGTAAGAAGGAACTGAAGACCTCTACCGGATACAATCTCAGGTCATTTATCACGTATAATGAACCGTCAGAGATGCTTGCACATCTCCTCGTAGGTTCAGTTGGGACACTGGGGATCTTTACAGAGATCGAGGTCAGATTGGAGCCGATCCCTGAAAGAAGGGTGATGGTGGTCTCCTTCTTCGATTCGATTGTATCCGCAGGCAGAGCGGTTCCCGAACTGAGAAAATTGGAACCATCCCTCCTGGAATTGATGGACGGATTCGGAACATCCATTGTGAGGGATGATACCGATATCTTGGTCCCTGAGAATGCTGGAGCTACTCTTCTGATAGAGTTCGATTCTGAGATCGATAAAGGTCTTGAGAACCTCTATCCGATACTTGAGAAGCATGCACTATATCATCATCTTCTTGAAAATGACGAGGACCAGAAGAGATTGTACAAGCTGAGATGGAAGATGCTCATAGAGATCAAGAGGAAGAACGAGACACCTGAAATGAAATACCTCTCATTCGTCGATGATCTGGGTGTTCCAATTGAAGAGATCCCTGAATTCATAGAGGAGGTCCATAAGATATTCGAAGAGGAGGATATCCAGGCAGTTATCTATGGACATATCGGAGAAGGGAACCTCCATATCAGACCGCTTATAGAGAAGGATAACTGGAAAGAAACCATGAAAAGAGTGGGTGCAAAATGCTTCAATTGCGCTTTCAAGCATGGTGGTACCGTTGCTGCGGAACATGGTTCCGGAAGGAACAGACTGGGACTTATTGAGGAGGAGTGGGGGGAGGTGGTTTTCGGATATTTCAAGGAGATCAAGGACCTCTTCGATCCCGATGATATAATGAATCCAGGCGTTCTCTTCTCAAAGGGTGATATCACGGACCATCTCGAGTTTTAAAATGAGAATGTTTTTCTCTCATCAGATGTATGGAAGATGGATGACCACAATCCCCATAGTTGGATTCAGGGATAAGACAAAGAAGAAAAGGCTGGAGATCGAGGTCATCGAAGCCACCATGAGGACCGAGGACCTTCCCAAGGAATTCGATTACTTATGCCCGGCATGCTTCTTTCAGACCAATGATTTCTCGGTCCTCTGTCCGAAATGCGGTCACAAGGGTCTCAAAGAGAGCGGGAAGGACCGGTTCAGAGTCGTCAAATAAAATTCAAGGGAATAGTTATCATCGACACATCGAATGAGTAATGGCATCCCTGGGACAAGCATTTACACAGGCACAGCAGGAGATGCATTTTGAAATATCGATGCAATCCGACTTTCCATTCTTATCAACTATCAATATCTTCATACTTACTGCAGATATCTAACAATTCAGAGGCTTTCATTATCCTGATCTCATTCACATTCCTCAAAGATAGCAGATGCCTATCACCGATAACAATAATGTTGGCTTTGGATTCGAGAGCGCACTCAATAATAATATTATCCTTCGGATCCTCCAATACGATTTCAACTTTTTCCCGGGGAAGAACAACCTCGAATGATGATATGATAATCTCTATGAACTCTTTCACTTCCGTCTCAGTGAAATCGAACTTATTTCTGGTCGTAACTCCCATGAATTCCTCAATTATCGATGGTGATATAAATCCATGAAGATCCCCATTCAATATCTTCTGCATCAAAAGGTATTCAGGTCCTTTCCAACCAAGGGAAGAGATTAGAACGTTCGTGTCAAGAACAACTCTCATTCTCTTCTTCCCCTTCTTCTTTCATTTCCTTTCTGACCTCTCTGACAGCGTTAACAACATCCTCTCTCGTAATTCCATTAACTTTGAACTTTTCACTTATCCTCTCAGCAAGTTGTTCAAAGGCCTCAGAGGGTGCCTTTTTCTGTTTAACTATGATCATCTCATCGTTGTAATAGAACTCCAGCACAGACCCTATGTCTATACCGGTTGCTTTCCTTATCTTCTTTGGAACGGTGATCTGCCCCTGTCGGGTCACGACTCCACTGCCAGCATATTGCATTTACTCACCATACTATTATTAGTAGGAATAGTATTTATTTTTTCTTTACAAAAAAAGAATCTGTGTGATACCTTATGAACACATCGAATGAGTAATGGCATCCCTGGGACAAGCATTCACACAGGCACAGCATGAGATGCATTTTGAAATATCGATGCAATCGGACTTACCACTCTTATCCACTATCAAGATCTTCATCGGGCACGCCTGAGCGCATTCTGAGGATCCTGTACATTTCTCAAGGTCCACGGTCCAAGTGACATCTGCATGTGAATAGGTCCTGTTCATTTCAATTCCCAGATGGATTATGTAGGTCTAACGATAAATAGGTCATGTTCAAGGGTTTGACTATTGGGCTTCCTATTCTTCCCAATCCATTACCTCTTCTCTTGATCTTCCAACAAGAATAAATGTTAAGATGATCAATGCGATAACGATCACGCTCACAATTATTATCATTGGAAGCAAGATCCCATTACCCTCATCATCATCTCTTTCCTTGTCATCATCATCGGTTATATCATCATCGGGACCGATATCATCATCTGCTGGTTGTGTGTCATCATCATCCATCTCATCGTCATCATCCGTTGTATCATCAGGTCCTGTTGAGTTGTCATCCGGTCCTGTTCCGTTATCATCCGGGTCCTCGGTATTATTTTCAATTTTTGTAACATTGATCCCAATGGATCGCGTGATCCAGCTTCCAACTTTATCAGTAACATTCAGGGTTATCAAATGTAAGCCATAGGGCAGAAACACTTCGAGGGAATCCGAATACCCGAGGTGACCGCTGATATTGGAGGACCAGTTGAAATCCAGTTCATCTCCATATATCAGATCAGGATCCTTGGCGGATCCGTTCAACCAGAATGACCTGTTCTCCATCGGATGATCATCCGATACAATAATTGTAAGGTCCCATGGAGGATCATTTACCGGTAGAACCGTGATCATTATGGTCTGGTATACCATCTCCTCTCCAAGGTGGGCAGTGAAGTTGACCATCTCGTAACCACTCCAATTCGAGGCAGGAACGATGAGCGCTGTCAGCTGGATCATATCGAATTCGATGGAAATATTTCCCTTTCCTGAAAAGGAATACGATGTAACATCATCATCGATATCCACTACCCATTCGGAGAGGTCCAAAAGATGCGTGGAATCCTCATACATCTCAATATTTTCAAGGGCTTCCTGGATAAAGGGTGGATCATCCACACCGAAAACAACAATGGTCAGGTTGACCTCATCATATCCACCATTCTCATCCGAAACATTGAGGAGGACCCAATACGAGCCAACATCCTCGTTTGATGGAATACCCGAAAGGCTCTGTTCAGTTGAGTTGAATGTCAGCCATGAGGAATTCGTGATACAATTCCAAAGAGCACCTTCCTCATTATCATGGTCTATTTCAAAATGATATTGCAGATCCTCTACTGCATTCGGAAGTGAGCTTGTGAATATTTCCGGAGGTGTGTTGTTCACGATCAGTGTAACATTCTCTTCGTCGTATCCACCCATCCCGTCGGTCACATTGACATAGATGAAAAATCGTCCGACATCGATATTGGATGGAATACCTGAGAATTCCAATGCCGAGAAATTGACCTCCAACCAGGAAGCGTTCGTCTCTACCTTGAAAAAGATCTCATGACCATCCGGATCCGATGCATTGAAATCCAACAAGAATTTGGTATCCTCCCTGGCAAACTGATCCCCAACTTCATCCAATTGAGGAGGTTGATTGATCCACTTTCCTAACAACCAAGGAACATAGGTGACATTCACCGTAACATTATCACCGGTCCCTGCCGGGTTAGAGATCGGATCATATGGTCCTGTGTGGTTTCCCCACCAGTTGTATGTTGCATTGATATTGGAAGAGGAAGAACTGCAGTTAATCCCCCATACGGAATTGTTGATGAAGGAGTTGTAATGGACCCTAACATTGTTTATTGTCTGATAGGAACGGATCCCTTCATTGTTATTCTCGAAGATATTGTTATAGATATGATTTTGGTCCGCTCCCGTGGACAAACCAATTCCGACATCATTTTCTCTGAACGTGTTATTGTGTATGTTGTTGTTCATTGATGTTCCCATCATTACCCCTGATCTTCCCGGATCAGCATTATAGAAAAGGTTGTGTCCAATATCATAATCATATGAGTTGAAAAGGCCCAGATGATATGCATTGTCATTGAACTCATTACGAAGAATGGTCACATACCTGGCTCCTAAATAGAGGATACCGGCGGATGTGCTGGAATTGAAATAATTATCCAGTATGAAATTCCCATCACTTCCAGCATCCGATCTTATGCCATAGTAATTCAGGTCAAAAGAATTGTTGGATATCTCAATATCCGGACCTCCTGCGAGGTATATACCGATGTTATTGTCATAGAAAAGATTGCCAAAGATCCTTACCTTTGATGAATATATCCCAATACCCGCGAACTCATGGTGAGGAGAACCCTCTCTAAATTGAAATCCAGTGACATTGATCCCAATGGAATTGATTCGGAAAAGGTGCTGATGGTCAAGGGTACCATCTCCATCAAGAATGGTCCTACCCGTTCCGTTGCCGATAAGAGTGATCGAATTATCGATCCAGACTGCTTCTTTGTAAACTCCATCATAAACCCTTATGGTATCACCATCAGATGATGCGTCCACCGCATCCTGGATGGTATTGTGATCACCGGTCCCATCCTTCGCCACCGTGATCACACTACTTCTGGAAGATGATGATGTTTCGATGGAATTGGATCCATCCAATGCAATCGCAGAGAAAGACCCCACCGAGATATTCAATCCAATGATCAGGAAGATAACGATCGCTATATCTCTCATATTCTACCTCCAATACTGACTCTCATCCGAAAAAGGTCCTTTCGTGATAAATAAAAAGATTGGTATAACCGGCTTTTAAAATATCATATATGTCAGATCTCCGATATTATTAGTTCATTGTAGAATATGATCGTACTCATCAAGGTGGGATCCTTTCAAACATCCATCTCGTAATAGACCTGAAGAAAGACGGTCTCCATGAAGGTCATCATGAACAGAGAGATGACTATCGAAAGTAATGGCACCATGCTGAGTGCCAGAATGAAGATGAGCACAAGAGATCCCAGAGCCAGACAGAAGGTAAAGTTCCTGAAAACGAACATGTAGGACCTCCGTATACATTCCCAGCTAGAGGCTCCTTCCTTGTATCTGATTATGAATATCAGGTATTGTGTCGGGAGCATTACAATTGAAATGATCATCAATGACAGATAAAGAACTGCCACTCCGAAGAACATGACAACTGGTGCCACCATCATTACAAGTAGAATCAATCCCCCGATCGTTCCCAACACTACTGCATATATCATGAATGAGATAAGCATGTTCAGGAGGACAAGTCCGATATAGCTCCGGAACACGGACCTTCCATATTTGAAGACATCCCCAAAGGATATCTTTTCGCCCCTGAACTGCTTTTCTACCGCATTTATTACACCTGGATTCAGGAAAGCCGAAAGTAACGTTCCTAAAATGATAAGCACGACATACATTATCCCTATTAGAACGATCAGAATGATTATCCCGAAAGAATCAATGAAGAGAGTGGAAAACATCACTATGAAAAAGATGACTATGGCAAATGGTATGATTATTATCTGCGCCACCATCGATATCAGGAATGTCTCAAGAGAGATGATCAGGAATGGGTTGAAATCCGCCTTCCATCTGTCAAATGCAGCCAGTAGCGCATCGACCGACCTCATCTTGCAACACCTCGACCATGATCTCTGTCTGAACAAAGGATAAGGGAATTGAATTCTCCTTTCTACCTTAGGAGAATAACCCTATCATAAGATAAAAAGATACCATTCATTTCCTAGGCGTATAATGCCTGGCAAGCCAACAGCATAACCCGTCAAGTCCCGGAAATAGGACCCTTTCGTTGATGTTGGCCTGATCCAGTTTATCTCGAACCTCCCATTTGATCTCCTTGGGAACAATGACCTTCCTCCAGATATCCGGATATTTGGAAAGGATATCCTCCATCCTCCTGGTGGAGGATGATGTCACGGAATGCATGGAATACTGATTGATCAATCTGTAATCCATGGATGGGGGATCGAAGAACAGGACGAAATCTTCCTTAGATATGTTATCGAATTCCTGAAGCGATGTGGCAACGTTTGCAAGCATCTCAACAGTGAATCCATTGGCACCTTCGTGATCGAGCTCTTTCTTGAAAACTTCCGGTATCCTCTCATGCATCTTCACATAATCAACCATCCAGATGGCACCATCGACATCATACAGTTCGATATCGCAGGTTGCGAAGTGCATGGCCACAAAGGGTGAAAACGTCCAGTCCAGAAGTCTTGTCGGAAGTCCGTGATGCTGGGCGATCACGAGCCAGTTCCATGTGGAGAAACCATCGCTCCTTTCCACCCTGGCATATTTCTTGAAGTTCCTCATCAAATGGAACTCCAGGTCCTTGTATTGGCCCCCCAGCCTCATCAGTGAGGTCTCAAGGGTATTATCGGAAGATGAGGCTCCTCTGAATGCGAAACTTGACCTGAACCTGCTTAGATGATCGTCCCAGGAATCGACATAGAGCTCCTCAATGAGTTCGGTCCATGATCCGACTTCGATACTGTTATCATCTTTCAAAGAGCTTCCTCGATCATGAATATGACATATCCCGAATAAAACCTTTCACATCACACTCAACCATCGAAATGTGACAATACCCGGGAATATATCTCCTTCTCATTACCCTTTGACCTGGCCTGAAGCTTCCGAAGAATGAGTTCCGGTGTTGACCTGGCATGTTTTCCTATTATGGGACTTCTATCAACTATCAGTTCATGCCCCTCGTCAAGACCTCTGGCCTCTATCCCATCGACACGGCAGTCCACGAACCTCATTATCTCTGCTGCCATATGGGTAACAACGACGGAATAGGCGTCCCTCAGCCTCAGTTCATCAACGAAGACCCCTATCACTCTAGAGGCAGCCTCTAGTTCGGTCATGGCTTCCAGCTCATCTGCCAATACCATCGAACCCTTGTCAACTTCCAGTACAAGTGGTAGGAGCTCTTTTAAAAAACCTTCAAGACCTCCTGCGTCAAGCCTCCTTTTAGGCCTGTAATAGAAGAGGTCTCTGATATCCGGAATAAAGGACCTTTCGGCGGGAACAGGGAGGCCCATCCTTGCCATGATCAGAACCTGGGCCATCGTCTCGAGGAGGGTCGTCTTTCCTCCGGAGTTCGCTCCTGTTAACAAAGCTGTCCTTGATCCTGATCTTTCCCTGAAAGGGAACATGGACCCGGCAAATCCAGGGACCTCGCCCAAATGGTAATCCACCAGCTGTCTGTCATCTCTCGCCCTAATCAAAAGATGACATGCCTTGTGGATGCCAAACCATCCGTCAACGACCTTGAATGTATTGAGATCATTGTCCTCAACGAAACATCCAAGACCGAATTTGAAATCAAGGTCAAGTGCCCAGGAGATCTCTTCTTCGATATCCTTCCGGAGGGATGCAAGTTTCTCTGCGATGTCTTGTTTCCTCTCATACCTTTCAGTTTTGACCCCTCCCTCGATCTCCGATATCATCCTTTCAAGGGTCTCTTCATCGGTTCTCAAAGGATAACCCATCACAAACAGGTCCTTTCTCTTTCCAATCTTCTCATAGACTAGTTCCGCAGCCTTTTTGGAATGTGATCTGTAGATCTCCCTGAGAGCCGGAGGTTCCTCTGATGAAAGGATGGACAATGTGTCAGTTCCGGAAAGTGTCAATCCCTCTATGCTTTCCTTCAAAGAACCTTCCACTTCGGTCCTTATACCATCCACAACCTCCCTGATCCTATCAGGACCCGGAGCATCTATCGTAAGACCTCTGAACTCTTCCAGAAGGGTAAGGGCTTTCGAAGCTGAACCTTTCTTTCCGAACATCTGCTCCAATCTGGAAAGGGATATCAGCTGTTGCTCCCTTCCACCGAATACTTCAAGTATGGTCTCCGGAACGATCCTTTCAGGCGCGGACTTGTAATGGACTGCTCCGACCAGTGGTAAATGTGTCTCATCCAGCTCCCTCCCTGAATAGACCAGTACCATATCTCCTTCAATCCCTGGTTCCAATTCCTCAGGTGAGACAACCATACATCTACGATCCAATCTGAGTTCGGATATCCTGGCATAAGCTGTCTCGTCCTCCACAAGCAGGATATAGTTCAGTTTGCTGCCTGTTCTTATACCTTTTAAAGATCTCCCGATGTTCCGAAGGTGATCGGTCACTTCAGCTCTATCCTTCCCGCTGACGAGGACCTTGAACTTGAAGACCTCTTCCGCTTCCTGCTCTCTTTTCTTAATATCACCACAAGGGATCAGAAGCGACACCTTATTCCTCCCGGAGGAGGTGTTCATGTAGTCCCTCAGTTCTTCAATGATCGATTGATATACCGACCATGAACCCTCGGTCCTCAGCAAGTTGGATGGGTCCTCGCCCCTGAAGGCAAGGATAAGGTCCACTGCTGTCCTTTCAGAAATACGGTCAAAAGACGATAAAGCGGCCACATCTCCCTTGGAGAGAAGTTCCTCGAGCTTGCCTCTGCCCCCCACAGAGTCTGTTAGAAGCTTTACCCTTCCCTCACCGAAACCCTTGACTTGTAGCAGCCTATCGATCCCACCCGTTACCGGGTCCACTCCCCCACCTCCGATTCCATCACCCTTTTACCCTCGTTCCGGGGCCATTTAAGAAGGGTAACGGACCTCCTCCCGTCCTCATTCCTCTCGATCTCCATCAAACCATCGGATGTGTAATCCGCGATGTCCGGAAATCTTGTCCCACCCAGGACCATGGTGGCCATGCCCATATACCTGGCTTTGGAAAGGATATCCTCGAGTCCCTTGAACCATTTGTCGGCACCTCTCATTCCCAGGACCTCGGGTCTGTCGAGTACCATCCTTCCGACAGCTCCTTCCTCGATCGTTCCCAGGATCATATCAAGGGATCCAAGTTCGGTAGTGTTGAGGAATAGAGGTTCGTCGGTTATGAAAAGGGATCTGTAGTTCTCCCTGTCCTTGAGCCTGATCAGATGATTTGTCAATGGAACTGATGTGAAAGACACATACAATCCTGGTTGTCCCAGTTCAAAACCCCGGGAAATGAACCTCAGAGTTAGATCTGTTTTATCAGAGATCGGGGCCCCCATAATGGCCAGGACCATACCGGAAGGTATACCTCCACCTAAAAGACCGTCTATAGGACGGATACCCAGATCGAAAACCTCTTCGACCATTTGCCTTCCCCTGTATATCCAAGGGGTCGAAGTGTTTCCACCTAGAAAAAGGTTTACCGAAGGGTAAGTGAAATAATCAACAATATGCAATATCAAACATTAATTATCATCAAAGGACCTCATCCTGAAAGACCCTCTTCCTTCAACCTCTCAAGGATCCTCCGCTCCCTCTCCACTGCCTCCTTTGCATCCCTTTCGAGATTGCCCTCCATCATATCCTTGATCCTCTGCTGTTTCTG
The DNA here is from genome assembly GCA_965234725.1 of Thermoplasmatota archaeon. GTDB lineage: Archaea > Thermoplasmatota > Penumbrarchaeia > Penumbrarchaeales > Penumbrarchaeaceae > Penumbrarchaeum > Penumbrarchaeum helgolandense. Next base: position 54,988 of record CBDDUX010000007.1, read on the forward strand.
GAGCCATTGCTCCATGGAGGAACGGATGACTTCCGAAGGATTGTAATGATTCTCTTTACAGAATTGGAAGAAATCCGTTGCAACGTCTTCGAAATTCTGTGTGACCGCGATATGTATCTGGTCTCCGGACTTGTATATCTTTGTGGCTCTGCGTCCCAAGGGATGCCTCCATGCCCTTTCCGGGTCTGATTTTCTATTCTATGGATGTCTATATATGGATTTTGTTCCAAGTTGTTTTCCATGATAATTGAAAATTATCGATTTTGCAGATATTTTTCGGAAACGGATAATAATAATATCAGATGAAACATACATCTGGAACGTATGGAAAACGAGGCAAAGGAGAAGGTAAAAAGAAAGAGGGTAATGAAGAAAGAACAGAGCCCTCACTCCTGGAAGAGGAGGTTCGTTTTCGAAGTTGGAGCTCCGAGAGAAATCGTGGATCGGATATCTAGTGATTACATTGACCATCTCAGCACTGTTTTCACAGAGAGAGAAGCGGTCAGCTATTGGAGGAAGGAACTATCACTAAAAGGGTTCAAGGACCTGTCGCGGTCCCGGAAGCTAAAACCAGGTGAAGGTTTCTTCCTCGTCAATAGGGACAAGGGAATCGTTGCTGGGATCGCAGGGAGAAAAGGACTGACCGAGGGAGCCAATATCATTGTTTCACATCTAGACTCTCCACGACTGGACCTGAAACCGAGGCCTCTTTCCGGTGACGGTGATACAGGTCTCGGATTCCTCAGGACCCACTATTACGGAGGCATAAAGAAGTACCAGTGGGTGAACATACCTCTGGCCTTGAAAGGGAGGATCGTCAGGCAGGATGGAACATTCGTGGATCTGGATATCGGAACCTTACGAAATGACCCGGTCTTGATCGTTCCCGATCTTGAACCACATCTTTCAAAAAAGGCCCAAAGCTTCAGAAAGCTCGCCAATGGCATATCAGGAGAGGAACTGATAGCTCTTGCTGCATCCTCCTCCAGAAACGAGGAGGATGAGGAACCACACCCCGCTGTCAATAAGATGCTGGACCATATTATGAGGGAATACAATGTCACCGAAGAGGACCTGGTGTCAAGCGATCTCTGCCTGGTACCGGCATGGGGACCTAGAGATCTGGGACTTGATAGGGGTCTAATTGCATCATATGGCCACGACAACCGGGTCTCATCATTCACTTCTAACACATCCCTGATAGAGATCAAGACCTCGAAGAAGATCCCAGAAAGATGGTGCATATCCTACAGTTTCGACAAGGAAGAGATCGGTTCGGATGGACCAACAGGAGCAAAGTCCGCCTTTGTTGAACTTTCCCTCTACCGAATGCTAGAGCTGGCAGGATTTAAGGGAAATGGAAGAGAACTAAGATCGACGATGTCGGGGTCGTTTGTGCTCTCCGCCGATGTCAAATCAGGGGTCAACCCCACGTATCGTTCCGTCCAGGACCACCACAACTCGGCCAGGTTGGGAGCAGGGCTCACCATCACTAAATATACCGGAAAAGGAGGCAAGGGCGGTGCCAATGATGCTTCGGCGGAAATGGTATCGGCGATCAAGAGATTGTTCAATAAGAATGATATCATCTGGCAGATGCAGGAATCCGGCAGGGTTGACGAGGGTGGCGGTGGTACAGTTGCCAAGTTCATGGCAGAGAGGAACATGGATGTCCTTGATATCGGAATACCCCTTCTATCAATGCATTCCCCGCTCGAGGTTTGCTCTAAGGCCGATATCTACATGGCGGTCAAAGGATTCACTGCGTTTTACAAAGACCACCCGATCTAATGGTCCTATTTCACCTTGTGGACCTTCTTAGCGATTATCGGTTTGGGTGTTGATGCTGTCCCATCAGTTTCCTCTGGATCTTGGACCTCATCCTCGTTGAGATCGGACAGAGTATCACTCAACATACTCAAAAGGTCATTATCACCATCGATAGCTTCCTCTGAGGGGTCTACAGGTGATGCTGGTTCCGGAACCGAGTTCTCTTCAATGATCTCTCCAGACCCCGGATCGTCCTCAACGGGAAGTGCAGGAGAGGGAGGTGTTATGGGTTCCTCCTCACCCCTGGAATATGATCTCTGTTGGGGCATGTCGATCCCGGTATCCGATGTTTGATATTGCACCATGAGCTTCTTGTATATCTCTTCCTTGATCAGACCTTTTCGATAGAGGTTCTCGAAATATTCCTTGGACTTTGCACCTACCTCACGGTTGATAGGGGATCTATAATATGTTTGAGGAGGAGGATTGTTTTGAAAAACCGGTTTCTTTATTGGGCTCTGAGGAAGGACAGTTGGCTGTGAGGGTTCCACAGGAGATGGGTCTGACTTTTTGAGAGGTTCCTGACCCTTCTTAACGGAATTATAGAGCTTTTTCTCGCCCTCCATATACATCCAATCGGTCTTACGGAAGAAATCCTTCAGATTGTTGACCAATTGATCAAGGTTATCCACCCTCTTGTTCATCAACCTCATGAGAAGGTCGGAATCCGATGTGAGAACGGTGGAAAGATGATATTGGTTACCTGAAGAAAGTATGAAGACATTGACCATTACTCCTACCGAGACGGCTCCTTCCTTCTTCTCGGAACCCATGATCTCTATATTGGGGATCTCAAAATACTCCCTGATAGCTGCACCTGGTGACATGTCACCCAATTCGAAACTTGATTCCATGGGAGCGCCCATCGCCCGGGCTTCATCGTTGTTCCCGATTGCGAACATTCTCTCAGGGATATTGATGAATATCAACCTCTCGTTGGTGAGATATAGATTTCCTTTCGAGGGTTCCAGAAGATAATCCCCGCCGTAGTATCTCCAGGTCGATTTGAACGAAGGGACCACATTCTCCTCGGTGACCAATGTCTTCTCCCCGGGATGCAGTATTAATTCTCCCTTCTCGTCATATATCTCCCGGAATCCATCCTTATCGCCGTACCGCATGGAGTTCAATATCCCCTTCACAATGCTAGAGTATCTGTCAAATCCCAGGTTGATTATTTAATATTTTGTATGAAAGGTTCAATCTGAAAAAACATCATTGAGGAGATGAAGCACCAACTTCTGTTCCCAATGTCGATATCCTGACAATGTAACTTTTTCCCCCTCTGGCAGATATTGCCTCCGCAACCTTCTCGGGATCATCGGTCAGGGCGATCATCGATCCGCCACCCCCTGCCCCTGTCAGCTTGGCACCATAGGAATAGGGAAGGGATGCATCCACCAGGGTCTGGAGTTCCTTTGAACTCACTCCAAGGATCGAGAGTAAAGAATGATTCTTGTTCATCAATGCACCGATACTCACCAGATCGTTCCGCTTCAGAGCCGGAAGGGCATCAGAAACCAGCGAACCGATCTCTTTCACGGTCTCCTTGGCGAATCCTGATCTGTCGAAAAAGGACCTCACCTTCGCCACCTGGATATGTGTTACGGAAGGTTTACCTGTGAATCCTACAACCAGGGTCATATCCGGGACGGGTAGATCATGAATGTGCCATGTCCTCTCACCCTTCGATATTGACCAAAGATGGTCCTCTCCCTTCTCGAAGTTCACAAGGATACCACCGCCGTGTGATGAACAGGAGGTATCAGTGGGAGAAGCTCCTCCTTGAACGTTGTATTCTATCTCGAACGCGTCCTTTGCGATCTGACCTGGGGTCGTCTCCATTCCTCTCAAATTTCTCAGAGCACAAGCGACCGAGCAGGACAAGGCCGCGGAGGAACCCAATCCGGAAGCCCCCGGAATTGCCGATCTTATTCTGAAATCAAGGGGTTGGCCTTCCCAGAGGTTGTTCATGGCCCACCGGATGTACCGGTGTCTCCTCATTGTCAATCTTCCGCCATCCACCTTGCTTTCGCTGGACCCTTCGACCTTCACGGTTATCCTTCTATCAAGGGCGACGGCCACAGCCGGTTCACCGTAGACAACGGCATGCTCACCGAAGAGGATAGCCTTTGCAGGTGAGGATGCCACGATCATGCTCCTCCAAAAGGCCAGGAGTTAAATATTGTTTGGGTTGGGCCAAAATCGTTCTATACCGTGATATGCTTTTATTGGTCTGTTGAACGATCAAAAAAGAATAACATGGAATGACGGACGGTCCGGACCGATCGAGAAGTGCGGTATTGGTAGTTCAAGAGCCTCATCTCTTGAATTCAGGTCCTCAAGACATATCGATAAGGACCTAACCCTGCCCCGACCACCATCAAAGATCCATGGCAGGACCGGACCGAAGATACCTTCACTCTTAGCAGTAATGATCCTGGTCCTCATAGCATTGATCAGACCAGGTATCGGCCAGGAAGGAGTTTCCAGGGGTTCGGTCAGTGCTGACTACGGGATCTTTTCTTCCATAGAGGAACTGTATGGGGAACAGTTGACCAGGGAGGATGATCCCCGTGTCCTGAATGCTGCAAGATCAGCTCTGGATTCTATCAGATATGAAGAAAGGACCTTTGAAGATGTGGGCACTGACATGCTGACAGAGGAAGAGCTTGAGATCCCGGAACCTATAACGCAGAGCCCGGTTGTCTTCGATGCTCTGAAACAGAATCCCATTGTAAACAACACAAACATCTTAGACTGGATACTTCCCCCGCCTACCAGCGAACAGGGGGCCTTGAACTATTTACTGTTCTTCAAGAATGGGGACAGGACCGTTTGGAAATTGGGATCGATAGTACCAAAACTGGGTATTTTCACAGATTCCGGGTTGGATAAATGGCTATATATCGATGTGGATGGGGACACGGCCACAGGTGATCTTCAGGGGAACGATATCAGGGCCAGGATGACCTTTGCAAAGGAACTGCTTGCGAGGGATTGGGATGTTTCCCTCTTTCCCCCTTCCCTTAAATTCAACAATGCTGGGATCAGAATGGAGATTCAGGAGATCGACCCTTCCAGCAGTGGTACAGACCAAGGTGGTTCCCTCTATTTTATCAAGGGGATCTCCTACAGCGAGAAGAACTATATCTGGTCAGTAGGCGTTGGGCTGGACGAATTCAAGGGCGACCTTTCAATTAGGGTATCAGCAAGGGAATGGAGGGCTGAACCGAATCTACAACTGATCCGGCAACTTCTTCAGGGAGGGATTCTCAACCTCGGAGATCTGAATTTCCTTGAGATAGTGGGACCTTTTACTCTCTCCTATGAGTTCGAATCACCTCCACAAGAGATGAACATCTACATCTCAGTAATGAGGCTAGCTCAGAGGAGTCTTCAAGATATGGCCTATATTAAACTGGACCTATTGGCCGATGATCTACATGATACCATAATCGGTTCGGGATCACTGGTCCTAGGTGTAAACAATATGGGATCACCTATCGACTCGCTGGAGTGGAAAGCTGGAGATGAGGGTCTTCCCTCGGATTCGATCACCATGGGTATAAGATATGTGGAATTCTCAGATGACCTGGTAGATGCCAATATCAGGATCCCATCCATGCCTGGATCCCTTCTAATGGACCTGGAATATTCAACCGACCCATCAGGGAGAAATACCACCATTTTGGACCTTTCCGTACCTCAAGGTCTTCCAGAGCTTGAATTCCTTGAGGTCATATATCCCTCATGGGATAATGTTTTAGACCTTGAGGATTGGAATGCCACCAAACTCAACCTGTATGGTATCCCTGAAAGGATCCATCTTGAGACCACAGCTGCTGTCCCTTTCGATGTAGATAGCACAACGACCCCGAGCCTTAACATTCTTGATACATTCATGAGTCAGATCGCAGGAAGATTCTACAGGCTTGGAGAGATCCTCAGAGAGATCCCACGGGCAATTTCAGAGATGCCTTCCCGGAAGGGATCCACACTCCTGGACTGTAAAGGTGGACATATCACCGGACTCAATTATATCTCAACATCAGGAACTTATTATAATGGGACCGGGGACCTCGTCACATTCTCCGGATCCGAAGGCGAAATGCCATCGATATTCGCCTCACTACATGGAGTGGAATATTACAAGGGAAGTTTCTTTGAATCCGGTAACGATATCACTCTAAGACTCCACAACACTCCGAACATCAAGATCTACGCCCTATCCGGACCCCAGGAGGCTCTACTTGAGATCAGAGGGATGCCCGAACAGATACATCTCAGTACCTCCCAGGATATGATATCCTATGAGGGAACCAGTGGAGGGAATCCCGAAAGGATCGATTCCATAGGTTATAGGTACCGAGATGGTGATCTAAGGTTCGATGTTAACGTCCAGGACATACCGTCCTCTTTATCCATGATCAGAAGCGAGAACCAGATCGAGGTCGTATCAGGTGCAGGGGCCATCGGTTCACTGGAGCTGTTCACATCCAATTCATCGATCTCGGGTCCGATCGATATACCGGAACGGAATTTCGCATCGGTCCTTGTTGAGAAGGACGGAGCTTCCGTGGGTCTAAGATTGAACAGGTTCAGGTCCTTTGTATACAACAATGGGACAGACGGGTTCATCGAACTTGGAACATTGACAGAAGCGAATTTCTATGGAGTGGTAAGGGATAATGTCGCATCCCTAGACATAGTGGCAGCCTTTGTTCCGCTACCATCCTTCACCCATCTTGACATGCCCTCCATAGTAGATACGCCTGAGATATCCATACCGGACATCGCAGGAGTTAGTGCTATCACGGATTACGGAGGCATGTTGTTCTCTCTCGAATCCCTTGGTCGTGCCCCGATAACAGTGGCTTCCTCAATATCACAGGGATTGATAGGGGCTATAGGCAGGTATTCTACAGACCTTTCCCTATCATGGGACCTGGCCGAAGAGGGGTCCACATTGGACCTGATAATCACATTGAAGAAGAAAGGATTACAGGATGTTCCGGAAGCCAAGTGGACACACGGGATATGGATGGAACAAAAGGGGGAGGGGGAAAACAGTTCCGTGAACGGAAAGATCTTCCTCAAGGGAATGCCCACAAAAGGGGAGATCGATATATCTTTCTCGGACCAATTGATCAAGGCTGGTATAGATTTCGGGAATTACTCACCTGAGTTCGATTGGTTGATGATCAGAACCACAGGTGTCCAGGGCAGGGACATCTCGATGTATGTCAAAGGTATACCCAGCGGGATAAATCTGAAACTGGATCTGATGATCTTCACCGATCTTTCGATCGGAGGAAGGATGGTCGTCAATATGGATGTCCATGTGGAGGACAGAAAAGGAAATCCTGTTGACCTTGGTACTATGATCGCAACCCTGATTAAAGTGGAACCTATCCTTTCCATCAGACAAATGTACCTTCCCAGGGTCCCATCGGATCTGACCCTTTATGCCGATGTGGAAAGTGGAGTGGTCGCTGACTACTCCTCCTCCAGCTCCCTGGAGTATCTCTATTTCAAGATAACCAAGCGTATAGAGGATAGATGGTCTCAGGTCTATGCGATATTCCACGATCTACCACTGGCTTTTTACATTAACATGACCCCAAACCATGATTTCTCAATTCAGGATCCTTTCATTACACAGGGGCTTCCTACCATCGATCTACGTGCTGAGGGTAGGGAAATGGATATCTTCATTGAATATGACGGCTCGGGTTTTGGACAGAGGGGTAAGTTCCAGATCTATATCGATGACATAGGATCCACTTCAGCAGGCTACGAAGATGGAGACTATGTCATAGACAGTGATGGGATGGGATTCATTTCTCTTCAGGTAGATAGGCTTCCCATTATGGAACAGTTCACCCTTTCATCGCTTTCCATCCTTGGAATGGATGTTCAGCATGTAAGGATATCATCCAAAATGGTCTATGGCATCTACCCTCAGATCCTCCTCGAGGATACAGAGGGTGGGTCTTTCCAGATCAAGGTGAGCGGTGATCTCAAACTGGGTGAGGACTCATTCTCTCCTGATATATTCTTTATAACACTCAGGACCTCCGAATTTGCAGGTTTCAACATTCCAACAGGATTGTTCATCAACAAGGACACATCCGCTCTCAACCTGAACAGTGGTGGAGGTGCAATTGTCCTGCCTGCTCCACTTCTGACCAGCTGGTATATGCTGGTATCACCAATATTGGGGGGCGGTGATTGAGATGGCAATAGTAAAAAGAGAGGGAAGAAGATGGTTCATCCCTCTGATAGCCATCTCCCTGGTCCTGATAATCTTCGCATCCTACCAGTGGATCATTCCAAGGACCGACCTGGAGGTCAGGACAGTGTATCATGAGAGTCCGAGTGGAGGAGGAACCGGTGGTGTGATCAATATCAATGTTCTGATGATCAACAAAGGAAACAGGAGGATAACGGGTCTTGATTGCATGGTCATTGTAAGGGACATGAACGGAAAGGAGGTGGGCAGGAACATGGTCGAGGAAATGGACATAGGCACCGGAGCAAATACCGAGATCTCCATAACCGTCATTGGCAGTCAATACAACAGTTACAGTATCAACATTGATCTGGACTTTGAAACCACAGGGGGATCAAGGGAAAGGTCTATCCAGCATATCACTACAGAGGATGTAATGAACCTGGTGTTCGTCAATAATATCAGATAGGTATCAACCAAAATACCTGAGTTCATCCTTTCTTTCCTGTTCCTCTGACTCTTCTATATTCTCCTTGATCTTGGATGTTATCTCATCTATCTGTTTTGCCTTCTCCTCAAGGGAGGAGAAATCCAATTTGAAATCCAGATACTTACCCAGAACTGTCAGGACCGATCTAGCAGACCTGGGATCAACGAAATATCCAGATGTCTCACCCATTAAACAGACACCATCCATTTTCTCCAGTTGGCCCAATCCGAGAAGTAGGCCTGAAGCGCCGATGATACCAGATGAGGGCTCCCCTTTCTTGAATAATACTCCTACTTCCTCAAGGGGGGCTTTTAATGATATATCCGTCACCGCTCCCAGAACCCCTGGTTCTTCTATTAACTTGATAACACCATATCCACCAAGAGTGAATATCAATGAGACAGATAACTCCTTTGCTAGCTCTATGGATGCCATTGAAAGTTCGTATTGGCCTTCTGGTGTCAGACCCTGGAAATCACCTGTAAGAACAACAAGGTCCCTCCTTCCACCTTCACCTTTCTTATAATGAAGATCATGTTTAACCAGTGAAACTACCCCATCCTCTCCAACGGTTACCTGGGGTGGAAGATATTTAGAATATATCTCTGCGAACTTGGTCATTTTGAGCTCTTCCACAAGGTGCTCCGCCGCGAGTTTGCCAACGTTGCCCACACCAGGAAGACCCTCGATAAGGATCGCATTCTTCAATTGTGGTCTTTCCATGAACCTGATGATCACATCTTTCATTCACTTCCCTCCTTTTCCTTATCGCCGTACAATGTCATTCTCCTGTACTTTCCGAACCTATCCTGTGGTGAATACCTCGGTGGAAAAGTATTCTCAGAGGTTACATTGCATTTCTTGCAGTCCTGTGAAAGTGTGTAATTCCCACAAGCAGGACACTTCTTTATACGGCTGATCAAGTGTTCACCGACCGTTCCAATTCATCCCTTCCGAATGAACTTTCCGGTTCCGTTCTTCGATTCGAGGAAATTGAGGGCTGCTTCAGCAGAACCCTTCAGGATCTCTTCCGCCGTCTTGTAATCAGGGGCAGAAAGGATCAGGCGGTACCTTGGAGCTCCAACGTAAAGTATTGTCAGTTTCACATCTTCGATATCCCCGACAGAAATTTCAGCCCTATTAAGGGATTCCTTGATATCGTTCATACCATCGGAAGAAGTTGTTGTCATCTCCAGGATCCCGCTTATCTCTACGAAAGGTGGAGTGATATTCTCTCTTGCCACGGCGAGGAAGGGTTCCACCCATTCACCCTCGAAACCAGAATCACTCAGAGCTGATTCCCTCATGGCAGATATCTCAAATGCGGCAAAAAGCGAACCATACTCGGCTATGAGATCGAAACCGAACTCTTCCATTCCCCATGGAAGGTCATGTCCGAGGTTCTGACAGAGGAGCTCCACAAGTTTTTGGGCCTTTTGTTCGCTTTTCCACTGCTGTATCTTCTCCCTCTTCTGATGCTCATTAACGGCTTTAAGAGAGAGATCAACGAACTTGTTCTTCCTTTTGGTATCTATTCCAAGAACCTTACAGACGACCTTCTGGCCTTCACGAACATGATCACGGATATATTTGACCCATCCTGAAGCCACCTCGGCTATGTGGATGAAACCTTCCTTTCCCGGATATTCATCAAGGTCGACCACGACCCCGAAGTTCTTGACCTGCCTCACAGTGGCGACCACTAGTTCGCCGTCTTCCGGCAGATCCGTTCCTGGGGTCATTTATTTCACACTCCTGATCAAACTTCAGGGAGGTTGTCAACCCTCTCGACAACTTCACCCTTTATCTCGGCTTTACCACCACGGGGGATAGCAAGGGTGGATCCGCACACTGTGCAGCTTACTTTTGTGTTGGACCTGTCGAATATTGTCTGAGCATTACCGCAGTCCGGACACTTGACCTTAATGAACTTTGACCTTGTCTCCATCATCATACCTCCCCTAAACCTCCACCAGCTCGAACTTCTTCGCCCGCAATGAAGGGCTCTGGTGGGCCTTACCACATGTTTTACACTTATACTTGAGGTTGACCCTCTTTGTGGGTTTCTCCCTTCCTTCCGGCTTAGGCCTGGGGAAACCTCCGTAACCGGCAGTGACCTTCCTGAAACGTCTCTGCCCCCACTTGAGCTCACTGGCCCTCTTCTTCTTCACCTTGTCGACCTCGTGGTCTGTGTGCTTCTTGCATGAGGGGCAGTACCTCTTGATACTCCTTGGTCTTTTCATTTAAACTCACCCGTGTCACTGAACCGGCGATACAGGAGGCCGGTATTTTAGAACCACTATTAATAATTAATTGGTACCAACGAAAGGATCAGTGTTTTTATAGATCCGAGCCAGTTTTCCCTTTAGGAAGATAAGGGCTGCTTATTGGGTTTCCTTTTCCTGCTTGGGCCCTCTCCGGAGGACTATCTCGATCCAGGATACGTTCACTCCGCCTTCTCTATCCTCGTCCTCTACATTTTCGGTCCCTATCCTTATATCGCCCAACAATGTATCCGAAAGGAACCTGTTCCTGACTATCTCTGTAACATCTACCGCTTTACTTATCGCCCTGCCCCTGGCCTTAATGGTAACGATCCCGGTACCGGTGTTGAATTGAGTAACCACAGCCAGTACGTAGTTCATAGATGGCTTTCTTCCAATGAAAACTGTGTTGTCTTCCACACTGTGGCCCCCCTTTTTTTAGGGTCTGTCATTATTGAAAGGGCCTCTATTAAAGGTTTTCCGGTGAAAGAAAATGACAATTTGGAAGGGGTCCGTCAGCCATACACCGATGAAAGATCATTATGATCCCATTCGTTGATCCCAGTTCGAAACCAAGCAACAAAAGATCGTCGCCAACATATTACCGTTGTGCGGGTCTGGAAATTCTAAAATGATTAATGGTGATCAAGAATTTCCAGATAAAAAAGAAATAGCCGCTGGCCATTGAACCGATGTTCCGATATGATCGAACAATGGAAGCGGTTACAATGCTGGACCCATGGGAGACCCGTCAGATAAAGGACTATGACAGGATCATGGATGAGTTTGGCATAGATCGATTCTCACTAAACTTACTACCAGAAGATCCAGCACCTCCAAGACTTTTCAGCCAAGGAGTTGTTTTCGGGCAGAGGGGATTTCAGACGATATCCAGGAAGATCAAGAGAGGAGAACCATTCGCGATCATGTCCGGCCTGATGCCCTCTGGTAGGATGCATCTTGGCCACAAGATGGTGATCGATCAGATGACCTACTTACAGGAGTTTGGTGCCAGAGTCTTTGTGGGAATTGCAGATTTGGAATCATATTCCACCAGGAACATGCCTCTGGAGAAAGCAAGAGAACTTGCAATAGAATCCTATGTCAAGAACTACCTGGCCCTTGGATTGGGACGGGAAGGGCTTGAGATCTACTTCCAATCCAGAAGGAGAGAGGTGAAGGACCTTGCCCTTCTTCTTGGTAAGAAGGTGAATCTATCCACCATGAGGGCTATTTACGGTTTCAACGACCAGACGAACGTGGGCCATCTTATGTCACCGCTAATTCAAGCAGGTGACATACTTCATCCCCAGATCAAACTTGGACCGATCCCTGTCGTTGTTCCTGTCGGCATCGACCAGGACCCCCATATGAGACTTTGCAGGGACCTTGCTTCTTCTTTCAGATTACTCAATACGACAGAGACTGCCGATGGCAAGATAGGGGCGTTTGTAAAGGTCGACAATGATGTGGAAAGACTCCTTGGAAAGTCCAGAGCAGCCCTTGAGAGGGAAGGATACCTTGAGTTTAAAATGATACCCAGCTACAAGGCCCTTTACATCAACGGGGCCTCGAGATCGGACCTGATATCCATTGATGAGACCCTTTCCATGGTCGAGAAGGATGAGGGAGAATACGGCTTCATTCCCCCTGCATCTACCTATCATAAGTTCATAAGGGGTTTAACAGGAGAGAAGATGTCCTCGTCAAAGCCAGAGACTGCGATCTTCCTTGATGATGATCCTGCTGACGCAAGGAAGAAGATCATGCGGGCAATAACCGGGGGAAGGGAGACTGCCGAGGAACAGAGGGAAAAAGGAGGAGACCCCGATAACTGCGCTGTGTTCGAGACCATGCTTTTCCACACGGTAGGGGATGAGAACGAGGTGGAAAGGATAAGGTCTGAATGCAGGAGGGGGGAGCGTCTTTGTGGCCAGTGCAAGAAAGAGGCTGCAGAGCATCTGGTAGGATTCCTGAAGGATCTGGAAGAGAGAAGGGAAGCCACCGAACATTTGATTGGTACATACGTAATGGATGATTAGTCCCTTATAGGAATTTTGACCAAATCTAAAAATATCAGGTCCTTGAATTTTAATTTTAGGTAGTTGGTTAAATGGCGCGACGCAGGGACGGAAACAAAACCTACAAATCGGGTGACCCGATCCATATAGTGGTAACCCAGGATTTTGTGACCGATGCCAATAAATTCTTCAACTACTGCAGGGAAAAGGGTTACAATCCGTCCCAGGTCATCAGACAGGCCATGGTTGATTGGCTGAATAGGGAAGAGAACGACATGGAATCTTTCCAGGCCAGGGCAAATAGCAATGGAAACGGTAATTCATCGTTGGACCTTGACGAGAAGCTCATGAGCCTCCTCCAGGATCGTCCTGGGAGACAGCCAAAAAGAGGGATGAGCCTCAAGACCGTCAAGGAGATTCTTGAAGGTGTTTGATCCGATTACCTATTTTCAGTTCTTCCTTTGATCAGAAATTCAATCTATATCGGAGCAATGCCGCTATTCCTCCAAATGCCCTTAGGAGCATCTGGCCCTCCGATGAATCCGTGGAAATTATCTCCATCTGGGTAGAGAAAGAATCGCATACTTCTGCTATCTCCTCGACAATATCGGTCTCATTGATCATCTGACATGGCGACTGGTCATCAGGGCAGAGGAGTTCGGGCTGATCGGCCTTCTTCTGATCCACCTCGAATTCCTTATCACAGGTTGGACATTTGAAGACACGATGGGTCGTCTTCATATCCTCAGAAATGAGCAGAATATCAACCGCTCCAAGCTCGAGAGCCGTTCTAACCTGCTTCATACCATATGAAGCAAGACCTCCATCCTCCTTCCTTATCTCCATGAACAATCTGTCCATGAGGTCCTTCTCATGGGATACCTCCAGATGCTGGAGGGATGGACGTGCCTTTTCAATGAGCTCATCGAGACCGGATTCGTCCGTGTAACCGGTATCGAATGATTCCACAACCTTCTTCTGGAGTTCGTGATGAAGGTAGTTATTGTTCATGAAAAAGTCCTTAGTGGCACCAGGGCCTCCGATCAGGATCCCCTTCAATCCTTCCACATCCAGGAATGCCTCGGTGCAGAGGTCCCCTATTTTCTTGAAATATTCATGGGCGGCCAATTCGATCAGCCTCTCGAACCTCTGCTTGGACTGACCACCCTTTCCATGCTTCGATGGGACCAGGGATTGGATGTTCTTTATGACATCCACTCTCTTTCCCTTGAGAAAACCAAGGGTTGCCTCCTTCCTGTCAAGTACTATCAGTCCGAACACATCTTCATCTGTAAGCATCTCCCTCAGATGGTCCAGATAGAAATAGCTGTCACAACGATAGAGGAAAGTGGTGAGTTGACTTGGTGGTTCGACCACATGAGCGACCATCTTTGTCTGGTCGGCACCTGTAGGGACATGACCTACGAAGAATGCAAGTCCGTTCTCAGGAGCCTCTCTGAGGTTCTTCAACCTTGATAGTATGGATTCGATTGCTGAACTGACATTCTTTCGGGTGGTCTTTGATTTGATGTTCGACGATTGACCCAGTTCATTTCGAAGGTAATTGGATACATCCGAGATCTGCTTGGAGTTGGGGACCAGGAGCGTTATTAACTCCGTGTTCCGTCCTTTGTAAGAGCCCAGCTCTTCCAGGACCCTTTTGAATGCATACCTCTGCCTGGGATCCATCTTTGCCATTGTTCTCCACCATGTCTGCTGGGTTGAATAACCCCCTCACTATCAGCCCTGTTTAAAAATCTTTCCGATACCTCTTTTCTTGTACCGTTATCCAGATGCACCCTGGATATAAGCATGACCACGAAATTCTATTATATCAAGAGGCTATATGAAGGGGCGGCATCTCATGCACAGCATATATGCTGTGTTGGAGTGATCCTTTACCGGGTGATCATATGAAGCAAAGGTTTCCCATTGTAATGAGCCTTCTATTGGTAATATTGATGGCATTTCCGATCCTTCCGTTCTCGGGAGGAGAGGAGGTCAGATCAACGGATGGAACACCCTCGAGATACGGATTCACACCCGTCCTCTATGCGGTAGAGGATCCTGATTCCGAGGTGATCTGCGTTGATAGCGGTGATTTCGACAAGGTTAACAACGATGATGTTGTCATCGGATTGAAGGATTCCATTCAGGTCCTGAAAAACAACGGAGCATCCGGATCTTCCTTCGATTTCGATCTTCACCAGACCATTTCAACAACCGGGTTCTATATAACCCGGATCAAATGGGTGGATTACGATAACGATAATGATCTTGATATAGTAGCTCTGGGACAGGGGGAGTATTTCATGTATGGTGATCCCACATCCGTTACTACTCCTCTTGGTCCATCTATTTTCGATATGAAGATCTTCTACATTGAAAACCAGTTGGGCACATTCACGGAGGAGGATTCGGAACTTTTTGAAGATGCTTATTCCTACCTCAATCTCTGGTATTATTCCGACTGCAAGTTCGATATGGACTGCGGTGATGTGGACGGCGACGGCGACCTCGATACAATGATAGCCTACGTTGCAGATACTAATACCGGCACCATAGGAGGGGAGCGGATCTACTTCAAGCTGATCGATTACAAACCAGGGAACCTCACCAACTCAACCATCCAGCAGGTGACCTTGACCGCTATTGCGGATATGAACCCCCTTGTGAGGCTTGCCGATTTCGATGCCGACGGCAATCTTGACATGGTCTATTCCTACGGAGGCGTGGCAGGAGGCAATATACTTGAGGCCAGGCTCTTCATCAAATGGCATACCGGTGTGGGAGCTGCCTGGGGGAGCCCAGACGACCTGGACCCTAACCAGAACCTTCTTCAGGGAGGGATCATGGGATCCATACCTTATGCAATAGCCGTAGGGGAATTCGCTGGCAACGACCTTCCTGATATCGCATTGACGAACAACAGGAACGGGGGAACCAACCCACCCTTCGGCGATGCAGGTGTATACCTCATCAGGTCAAAGGACAATAGGGTCTTCGAGGATCCCTATTCTGCATATTCCCAGCAGGGAGATTTCATGATAAGGGGAATGGCCGTTGGTGAGATGAGAAAACTGGGCAGGGATGACATCATCTGCTTCCAGAAGATAGATACCACATCGGATCCCGACCCCCATGATGGTATCGACCATTACGGATTGACCCTGATCGAAGCCAGACAGGCATTCCCATACAGTTTCGATAAAATCAAGACCTTCCAGACATCAGGTTCTCTCCCCTATCAGATGATCAAGGATGTTTCAGTGGGGAATTTCGATAACGATCCTGACGGATATGATGATATTGTGTTCGTCGGGGACAAGGTTACAGTGGGTTTCACAACCTATCCTCCAAACATTCCCCCGAGCAAGGTGAGGGTAACGGTCTCTCCCACTCCTATCATCAACGATGATAAGATCGCAACGATCAACCTAACTATCGAGGACCTTGACGGATGGGACGATCTGACCAAGATCGAGGTGGATTTCACCCCGGCAGGCCTTCCTTTTAGGGCGGTGACCAAACCCGAGAAAGATCCTAATAACACGACAATAGGGTGGTATGAGTTCACGATCCAGGTACCCCCTACCGTGAAGGAGGGGGACTATGATATCAAGTTCTACATGTACGATAAATCATCTGACCCACCTGGCAAGAACTCCCCCAAGGCAAACGATACCTTCCTGTTCAGAGTAAAACAATACAACAGAAGACCTGAGATCGCTCTCTCCCCTGAGAACAGAACTCTTTATGTGAAGGAGGATGTACCAACATATTTTGAAAACGTCTACGACTGGTTCGTTGACTATGACATCCAGGAGGGATACTCCTCAACTCCCCTTGAGATCAAACTAAGGTCCTATCAGTCCAATTCATTCGTTGAATCGGTCACACTGAGGAATATGGATGGAGGAACGATATTCAATGTGGAAATGGTCAATGGTTCAATGGGAGATCCATGGAACTGGTCGCTGTTGGTATCTCCCGGAAGTGATTTCCACCACTCTGCAGGTCTAAGTGATCAGCTCACAATGAGAGCATATGACGGAGCTCTCAAAACCGATCCTCTCCTTCGTCTGAACATAGTTGTCCTCCCTGTAAACGACGATCCCTCGATCCCTGTGCAAAAAAGGTTCCCATCTGACGGACCCTTTGAGTTCTCATTGGAACAGGATGAGATAAGCGGATCCTATCCATTGAAGGCCACTGACGAAGCGGACGGGCAGACACCTTACCTCGAATATTTCTTCGAGTATGATGATCCTGCAGACGAGGAATGGATCTACATAAGCAGAGATGGAACTGTCTCATGGTTCCCTGAAAATGATAATGTTGGACCTCACAAGATCACACTCTGGGTAACGGACGGGACCGCAAACATTTCGCAGGTGCTTTGGTTCAACGTCTCCAATGTTCTGGACAGCCCATACTTCGTCTTCGTTTCCAATGGCACGAAGACATTCACGAACATTCCACAACACATCCCCGCAAGGTACGAGTTCATAGTGAATGAACATGAGGAATTCAATCTCACCATAAAGGTCGAGGACCCGGACAGGATCATCGGCCTTCAGGATGATGTCTCATTCAAGTGCAACCTGACGCTCCTCAACAACACATACCTGGATGTTGATCCGATCGATCCATTCAAAGCATACTTCCATTTCGTTGCAGAGAAGAAGTTCGGATACTATGCAACATACGAACCCTCATCCCCACCGATAGAAACTGAGATAATCGTGACCGATGGAATTGACCAGGACATTCTGATAGTGTTCCCAATAAGGATCATCATAAAGAACATCAATGATCCGCCCATACTGGTCCAGATAGAAAAACCTGAGGAAGGATACTCACATCCAATTCTCTACAATTTCATATTCTCAGCTGGTGAGGCACTCGATCCTGATACGGTATACAATGACACTCTCACATACCAGTGGGATTTCGATGCATCCGACGGATTCCAACCTGAGTTCATTGGAAAATCGGGTACCTGGAACTTCCAATCTGCCGGATCATACATGATCACCCTCAGAGTGGTGGATAGCGCTGGAAACCATATAGAGACCTACAGGAACATCACCGTCTCCGGTCTCAAGGACGATGACGATTTCGATAATGATGGAATGTCCAATAAATGGGAGGATGAGAACGGCCTCGACAAGTATGATCCAAAAGATGCTCTGGAAGATTCAGACGGGGACGAACTTTCTAACCTCGAGGAGTTCCTTAACCTCACCGACCCAAGGAAGAGGGATTCAGACGGAGACGGAAGTCCGGATGGCGAGGATTACTCTCCTCTTGACTCCCTTGTATGGAAGGAACCTGAGGAGAAGAAGGAATGGACCGATGACACCGGCAATATAGTCATGCTGATCGTGATCATACTGGTAGTCCTCCTTCTGCTCATTGCTCTGTTCGTCTTCCTGCTCCTTCGGTCCAGGAAGAAGTCCAAGGAGGAAGAGGAGAAGAGGAAAAGAGCAGAGGAGATGCAGAGGTCCATGTATGAGAACCAGGACCTCTATTCGAATCTGCCACCTGTTGAACAGACATCAGCACCAGCCGTTACCACTGGACCTTCAGTACCTCAACTGCCTCCACAGGAGGCCGATAAGGGTCTGGACGATATCTTCGGTGGGGCTGGAACACTTCCCGGCACGGAACAAGCTCCCAGCCTGCCTCCAGGACCTGATGATGGTCAGGCACCATCCGTACAACTCCCATCGGAACCACAGAAGGAAACCGGTGATATCACCGATCTGTTGGACCAGTGATACCCGCCAAATTTAATATGGGTCCTCCCCTCTCTCCCGCCAATACCTCGAGGAGGCGGTCTCTTGAAGAAGATAGTGATATCCCTGGGTGGGTCCATTCTCATTAAAGGAGACAATGACCCTGCCTATCTAGGTTCTCTAAGGGAACTTCTGTTATCCTTCCCGGATGATCATAGATTCATCATTATTACCGGCGGAGGAAGGACTGCAAGGGAATACATAGACATTGGAAGGTCCCTTGGATCGGACGAAGCGACCCTGGACTGGATCGGAATAGGTGCAACAAGGTTGAATGCTTGGCTTATGGTAGCGTGCTTGGGTCCAACCTGCAATCCTAAACCTGTTGAAACAATTGAAGAGGCCCTTTCCGCTTCCGTTTCAAACAGATTCGTTATAGGAGGGGGGACTCACCCGGGACATACTACGGATACAGTTGCTGCTTTGATAGCAGAAAGATGGGAAGCTGATCATTTCATCAATCTTACGGCAGTAAACGGTGCATATACAGAGGACCCGAACAAGGTATCAAATGCCACAAGGATCGATTCCATGACATCAGAGGAGCTTACCAAATTGGTGTCCGGAACTTTTACTGGAGCAGGATCACATTCCGTGATGGATCCCCTTGCTTCAAGGGTGATACATCGTGCCGGACTTAAAACATCGATATTGAATGGAAGGGACCTTGAAGCATTGAACGATTGTCTTAATGCAAAATCATTTGACGGAACGGTCATTGAACCTTCAAAGAAGAGGTGACAGATGATGTCAACATCCAAAGGACCCAGGAAGAGCACCAAAAGGAAACGGCCTCTTGACGACAGGGAACATGATCTGGAAAAGACCGATGTTAAGGATACAGTGGATGTCCAGTTCCATAAGCACTGTGTCAACTGTGGGGTCTCGATCTCACCTGACAGAGAGACTTGTTCCCCCAAATGCCAGAACGAATGGGATCGGATGGTGAAAAAGAAGAAGTTCTGGAACTATCTGCCTTTCCTTGGAGCTGCATTCCTTCTGGTCCTATACCTTATCCTGAGCATGGCTTGAAAGGAAGTAGGAAAATGGATGAGGGACCTGTTTCCAACATATGCATAGGAGGGACCTTCTCCCCATTGCATAAAGGTCATATAATACTGCTAAGAGAAGCTTTCAAAAGAGGAAAGAAGGTTTCTATCGGACTGACCTCTGATAAAATGGCGAGGAGATCGAGGGAAAGGGAGGTCCTTCCATACAATATCAGGTTGAAGGACCTGAAGAAGGTCCTTGAGGAACTTTCAATGGAATATGGGATCGAGTTCTCCATCAGAGAGATCAATGACAGGCTGGGGTTCGCTGTCAATGAGGGCATGGATTCCATTGTTGTTTCCAAGGAGACAGAGCAAACAGTGGATGATATTGATATTGAAAGGAACAGAAGAGGTTTGAAACCTCTGAGAAGGTTCGTCATTGATATGGTCCTCGATGAGAAAGGTAATAAGATATCCTCCACCCGAGTGGCAACCGGTGAGATCGACATAAGGGGGAGGTCTATCTCTGATGTGAAAGACGCAGGTTCCGCAAATAAGGTCTGCATACACCTGGGTTCTAAGAATCCTGACAAGGTAAGGGGTGCAGTGAGAGCATTCAGAAGATACTGGCCTGAGGTTCAGATATTCCAATATAACGTGGGAGATGGGGATGGGAATCCGCTTCATGACGGACCAATTGAAGGGGCAAGGGTGAGGACCGAGGAGGTAAGAAGGAGGATCGACTCCCAAGCGGTCAGGATCTCGGATCATCTGGTAGGAATAGAATCGGGACTCATCGAGACGAACGGAACCTGGTTCATGGTCCACTGCTGCCATATCTCTTATAAAAGAGGAAAAGGTACCGGACTCAGTTCTGGCCTGGAGATACCACCCAGGATACTGGAACGGATCATGGCCTACAGGGGGAGTTCCTGGGAGACAAGGAATATAATGGGAATGAGAACATCCTTCATTGAAAACCTAAGTGGTGGTTCAGTGTCAAGGGATGAACTCATTGAACAGGCCTGCCAGATGGCACTCCTATCTCTCTTTAACTCATTGAAGGAGGAGGATCAGTCATGACATCCTTCCTACCATCCACTCCCCAGGGATCGATACTTCTGATATGCATTGCGATACTCTTTGGTCTCTCGATCTACCTTCCGTGGAAGGGAAAGGGTTCGGCAACTGCAGTTATCTCAACATCGGTGATCATAGTCTTCGTGATACAGCTGATCTTCACTTCCAAGATGATATATGATCTGCCGTTCATGAGCGGAATGGAAGAGATCACATCCTCGGAATTATACCGGGAGCTTGGATTCTATCCACGATCCATTGTTGATGACCAGACCATCTACCAGTTCATAACCTCCACTTACCTTCATGCGAACTTCCTCCATCTGATCTTCAATTTTATCGGACTTTTCCTTCTTGGGACCCAGCTTGAAAGGAAGATCGGTTGGTACAGGTTCCTGATCCTCTATTTTGGTTCGGGAGTGGTCGCTGGGGCAATCGTTCTGATGATCTCACCCTTCGATGCTGTAGGGCACTCGATGAATGTCCCTTCGATAGGGGCATCCGGTTGTATATTCGGCATTCTTGGAGGTTACTGGTTCCTCTATCCCAGGGACAAGGTGTTCTTTCCATTACCGTTGTTCTTTATCAGAATGACAAATCAATGGCCCATTTCACTCATCTTCATGATATATGGTGGCATCACAGCGTTCTTCCTGCTTATCGGGACCAATGATAATACCAGCCATATTGCTCATTTCGGCGGTCTTGTGGGTGCTTTTCCCATTGCAGCTTTGATCAGACCCCCTGACAAGGAAGAGAAGATCAAGAAGCTCAAGACAGAGGACCTGACGGCCTTTGCAAAGACGAAGAGACAGAAGCAATTTCTGAAGAAGGCAATGGAAGCGGATGAGGAGGATGTAAGGAATGCATGGTTGGATGAATTCTTTCAGTCCATTATCTGTCCCAAATGCTCATCCTCGAACATGGCCTTCGAGAACGGAAAGGCCCATTGTCCCAGATGCGGGCATACTATCAGACCTTAATGGATGCCTGGACCGTGAATTTTTCCTAAAATTCTGGATTTCATACATGTATAATATTAGACATAACCTAAAATATTATTAATAGCCTAGTAGAAAAAAAGGGGGATCATTAAATGGAACCAAGAATAGAATGGCTCGGACATGCATCATTCAGGATTCATACTTCTAAAGGGATCATCTATTTGGATCCCTGGAAGACATCAGGTGCTCCAAAAGCAGACCTGATCCTAATAACTCATACTCACATGGACCATCTCAGTGAAGATGATATTTCCAAACTTAAGAAGGACAGTACCATCATCATTGGCTCCAAGGATGTACCAAAGACCGTTACCAGAGCAATATCTGTTGTGCCGGGTAACATCAAGAATATAGGGGCTATCACCGTAGAAGCTGTGAGGGCTTACAATCCGAAAAAGGAGTTCCATCCGAAGGAGAACGATTGGCTTGGATTCATCATAGAGGTGGACGGGACCAGGATCTACCATACCGGGGATACCGATATCATTCCGGAAATGAAGGATTTAAAGGATATTGATGTGGTACTCATTCCCGTTGGTGGAACCTACACAATGACCCCGGAGGAGGCCTCAAAGGCGGTGGGCATTTTCAATCCCAAGAAAGCTATTCCAATGCACTGGGGAGATATCATTGGTGGCAAGGATGATGCCATCAAGTTCAAAGAGTTGGCATCCTGCAAGGTTGAAATTCTTGAACCGGTGAAATGATCTATTTCACAACCCCATTGATCTTCATGGGATCTGATACTATTCCTCCATTATAGAGTGGGGAATGGAAGGAGAGAGGCGGGCCATCCACACAGTTGGGAAGTGAGAATATCTTGATCTCCGGCTCACCTTCAAGAAAACCATGGTCCATGATCGCATTTCTCATGTTCATCTGGGCCCTTGAGCCCTCGGAAAGGTTCTTGAATATACCCAATCCAACAACCTCTGTGTGATCGAAAGCTATTATCATGAGATTGTTGGGCATCTGGTCTTCGTAAAGTCGAAAAAGCTCCCTTGGGTCCAGACCCGGTTTGAATCTCATATGTGTAAAGATCAGAACCTCATATCCCATCCCCACCACATTGGTTCCATAGAATGGTTTGATATATCCTATCTCTAGCAGCCGGTCCTTTGTCTTTCTGAACCTGTACCTGCTGATACCCATCTCCTTTATCAGGTCGGTCTCCTTGAATTCTGGTCGTCTAACGATTTCCTTTAGAACTCTAAATGATCCTTCATCCAGTATATCCTCTTCAGGTCCATCCGCCATATCGAAAAAATCGGACCAATCTCGAAAAGCTGCAAATTGTCCAGGAGTCTCAGCATCAAGTTTCGGGATATCACAAGCTCCCACCCGCTCCTCAAGGAGTCCCTGAACATCGAAGAACCGCTCGATCTTGAGATCCTTAAGCGAAAAGAGAGAATGATGGATGGACCGGACCGGGATATCCATTGAATCCATGAGGTTGCCCTTTAACCTCATCATCCTCTTGAGGTTGGTGAAATCACTCAGGATATGGAATGAAACTCCGTTGTTGCCTTCCAGTATGCTGAAGATAGGAATGCTGAGGGCCCCATCATCGGATACCATTTCAATGTTCTCAACCCCTCGATCCCGGTTGAAGGAGTCCATTGAACTGCCATGACTGACAACCAATATTTCCAGACCAAGCCTTCCGTAGTTTGGAACGTAGTATTTCGAGAGAAACCTCCGTTTTATCAGGGAGTTCTTTACCTTGTTGAATGTGAACAGGTTCATTCCTATTGCCTTTGATATTTCCGTATCCGAATGCTCCGGATTGCGCATGAGGGCAAGTATGACGATGCTTTCATTCTGGGTCAATTGCTCAATTGACATTGACATGCATATTGTTCAGAAGGTTTTTTACTTTTTTGTATTGATTTGATGTTCAATATTCTATAAAGTTCAAAAATATCTCTAAATTTTTAATATTCTTGTTCTATCCTTTGAAAAAATAGCCATAAACAATAAATATCCCCCGGTTTTAGCCGGGGCAAGGTGATATGATGTTCACGGAAAGGGTCGGCCAACTTACAAATAAATATCCCTGGCTTTGCATCCTTGCAATTCTTCTGATAACTGCGGGGGCTACAGCCTCCATGGTGATATTCCCGATGGAAACATCATTCAGCAACGAGGACTTCCTTCCTGACATCGATGTTGCAAAGGCAAACTCCCTTTACTCGGAAACATTCACCTCTTCATATTCATTCATAGTACTTATTAGAGGTTACAACGGAGATCTGGTGACTCCCGAAGGATTCGGGGACATGGCGGAACTCTCAAACCTATTCGAGAACGATGGAACATACCTACAGTGGAAAGATGAAGGATCAGCCGGCCCCATGTCCGCTGCTTCTGCGATGTTCGACCTCAGAAATGGGGCCGATCATGCTGACAACATGAAGATGACAGCATCCATGGTCTCTTCTTATCTTGAGACCACTGATTCGCTTGCAAATTCTTCCCTTTCCTTTTCCGAAGACCTTTCCAACCTTTCAGAAGGGGAGGATCCAACAACCCTGGTTTCCTCTTTTTCATTGGACATCCAGGAAATGATGGACGAGGTCGATATACCTTCATTGAACACGACCACACCGGAAACCGCAATGGAATACTACTCCTCATTCAATGATACTGAAGGATTCAAGTTAGAATTGGCAGATCTTCTTTCCTACGACATCTCAGGACCCGATGTCCAATCGGCAGCAGGAGACCTGAACGTCTTTACGGAAAATGCCCAAAGGACCATTGATGCTCTTTCAGAGGCAAGAGATGGGATCGATGAATACATCGATATGATGGAACTTACACCCGATCAGAACTCCTCCCTCAGGACCCTCCAGAGCAGGATCGATGATGCATTGGAAAGACTTGAAGGGACCTCCGAGATATCCCAGTCCCTTGGAAATCCTCTGGTGTTCGGACAGGTGGCACGGACATTCAGTATAGGCCAGTTCTTCCTCCTGAATTTCCTCACAGAGGATTTCGACCCTTCGGTCAACAGTCTCTCCGCAAAGGGAGGAATGGTCCTTGTCGACCTTAACTATACTTTGGGAGATATGGAAGAAAATGGAGAATTGAACAAGCTCCTTGAAATTGAGGGGAACCTGTCAAATGTCGTAAAGGGGATGGATGACAGGTCAGATCAGTCGATGCATCCAATGGCATTTGCAAAGATCAACGAGAAGATCACCCAGGCAAGCAATGATTCCATGCAGATACTTCTTCCTCTGGCCATGATATTCGTTCTTGTGATACTCTTCTTCATTTACAGGTCAGTGATCGACATCGTTCTCAATATCATTGCACTGGTAATGGCCATCATCTGGATGTACGGTTTCGGTTCTCTCATGGGATATTCATCCAACCCCATGATAACTGCAGTGCCGGTCCTTCTGGTCGGATTGGGGATAGACTACGGTATCCATTTGACAATGAGATACCGAGAAGAGATCAGAAAAGGCCTTACCGTGAGGGAGGCCCTGAAAGAGATGTCATCCTCTGTAGGAATGGCGCTCCTTCTGGCAACTTTCACAACAGTATTCGCTTTCCTTTCAAATCTATCTTCTCCAGTGGGTCTTGTACTCCAATTCGGGGTAATGTCAGCAGTTGGCATCTTCGCCAGTTTCGTTATCATGATGGTCTTCCTTCCTGCCACCAAGAGACTGATAGATGTTTGGAAGGCTGATAGGAATAAGGTCCTTTTTAGAGGTATCAGAGAAGGTGAATGCGATCTTTGTGAAAGAGAAAAGGTGAACAAGAGGCTATCGAACAGGGTGATCCTCGCCCTCAGCATAAGGGCCGAGAAACATCCCATCGTCATCCTTGTCTCAGCAGTGATCCTGACATCTGTAATGTTAGGATTTGCGGTCCAGAGTGAGGTCACTTTCAGTGTCAACGACTTCCTTCCTGACGGATTGCAGGAATCCGAGGATATCGGTTACCTCATCAGCCAGTTCAGACTGGGTGGAAGCGGAGATACAGGGATAGTCATCGTTGAAGGGGATATCTCGGACCCGAAGGTCCTCCTGGCAATGGAAGGTACCATGAAAAATGCCGTTGACCTGGATTCCAGATTCCTGACATACGAAGGTACTGGAAGTTCTTTACGACCCAAGGCTGATTTCATCCTCTATTCCCTGAAAGATACGGCAAATGCACTGGGAGCACTGGATCCAGACGATCGGTTCCTTGCGGATTATTCGGATACATTCGATCTGGAGACGGGCCTCCCTCTGGAGGATTCCACGAAAGGGGACATAGAAAAAGTGCTTGTTGGTTTTTATGAGGATTATCCCTCCCTCGCAAGGAGGATGATCCATGTCCAGGACGGAAAGGTCGACATGGCCGTGATATCCTTTGTTGTGGGGACCGAGAACGACGACCAGGCCTGGAAGCTGTTCGATGAGCTCAAGGATATCGTGGGGCCACTCAAGGACCTTGAGGGCAATGGTGTGGAGAAGGTCTCGATAACCGGATCCACGATCCTGATGGCCGTCATCATTCAAGCCATAAACAACTCTCAGATCAGGTCCCTTATACTGACCATCGTTGTCTCCTTTGTAGCCCTTACAATAGCCTTCTTCATCGAGGAGAAGTCCCTCTTCCTCGGAGCAGTGGCGACCCTCCCTGTCGTCTTCTGTGTTATCTGGATAGCAGGGACGATGTATGTGACAGGGATCCCTCTCAACGTTATGACCATCACTATCGGGGCCTTGACCGTAGGATTGGGAATAACTTACGGCATCCATATAACTCACAGGTTCATTGAGGACGAGAGGAACGAGAGCGATCTTCTTGAAGCTTCCAAAAAGACAATAGTGAACACAGGGTCGGCCCTCTTCGGAGCGGCGTTGACGACAGTTGGAGGTTTCGGACTTCTATCCTTTGCAACAATGCCGCCCCTTCAACAGTTCGGCCAGGTGACAGCCCTTGCAATACTCTATTCCTTCGTATCATCGATAATAATCCTCCCTGTCCTTTTGATATTATGGGCAAAGAGCAGAAGGAAATGGAGAGCCCGCAAGGCCAGATCGACAGGTGGAATCTCTTAAATATCGAAGCGGCCTAACTTTGACCCGATGAAGGTCCTAGGGATAGAATCCACAGCTCATACCTTCGGTGCAGGTGTTGTGGAGGACGGAAAGGTCCTCTCCAACGTGAGGGATATGTATGTTCCCATGGAGGGAGGTATCCACCCCAGGGAAGCCGCGGACCATCATGTGGAAAAAGGCACCTCTGTGGTCCGGATGGCGCTAATGGAGGCAAACGTCAATGAGAGCGAACTGGACCTGATATCGTTCTCCAGAGGGCCTGGCTTAGGGCCTTGCCTGAGGGTTGGTGCGACCATAGCCAGGGTACTATCCATCAAGAATGGGATCCCCATCGTTGGTGTCAACCACTGCGTTGCACATCTTGAGATAGGAAGATCCCTTGGAGCAAAGGACCCGGTGCTCCTTTATGCATCAGGGGGAAACACCCAGATAATTGCGCATGTCAAGGGAAGATACCGGGTCCTTGGTGAGACCCTCGATATTGGTATCGGAAACATGCTTGACAAGATCGGAAGGGAGCTTGGGATACCCTTCCCCGCTGGACCGAAGATCGAGAAACTTGCTCGCGGAGAGACGGTCCCGGGTGTTTGGGATAAGGAGGATACTGAGGTAAAGTTCATAGAACTGCCTTATTCGGTGAAGGGTATGGATGTCTCCTTCTCAGGTGTGATGACAGCTGCCCTTTCTCTGAGGGATAAAGGTGTGGACATCCCATCCATTTGCCACTCCATCCAGGAGACATGCTTCTCCATGCTATGCGAGGTTTCGGAAAGGGCCATGGCACATCTCGGTTCTGACGAACTGCTCTTGGGAGGCGGAGTCGTTTGTAATTCCAGGCTGCAGGAAATGGCAGGGATAATGGCCAGAGAAAGAGGGGGCAGAAGCTTCGCACCTCCAATGGACCTTGCAGTTGATAATGGAGCCATGATAGCTTATCTCGGGGAGACAATGCACAGAGCGGGCATCTCCCATTCACTTGAAGAAACGGTCATTGACCAGAGGTTCAGAACGGATCAGGTAGATGTCATCTGGAAAGATGACAAGGTCCTTACTCGGATCACGACCCCGGGGACCGTTGACCTCGATCTTGGAGAGGTCCCACCGGATGGAACCATCCTTGGAAAGGGGGCTGAGGCCGTGATCACCTCAATGGATTTTGGCGGGATACCTTCTGTCGAGAAGAAGAGGAAGCCAAAAGGATACAGGATCCCCGAATTGGACAGTCTCCTGACCTCCAGAAGGACCAGAAAGGAGGCAAAGATGTTGATGTCAATGAGGGATATCGGGATCAGGACCCCTTATCTTCTGGATATCGATCCTGAGGCTGGCCGCCTCGTCCTCGAGATGATCAGGGGACCAAGGCTTGCCTCATGCCTGAACGTCCTGTCACCTGTCCAACAGGGATCCGCGATGAGGAAAATGGGTGAGATCCTGGGCAGACTGCATGGAGCAGGTTACGTCCATGGTGATATGACAACATCCAATTTCCTGATCTCATCAATGGTCGAAGACAATATCGACCTCTGCCTCATCGACACATCATTATCCGACAGGACAGAAGAATTGGAGAGAAAGGGAGTTGACATCAGGTTGTTCACAGAGGTCTTCTCATCGACCCATCCACAACTGATGGACATAGAGGATCTCTTCTTGGAAGGATATATCAAGTCCAATCCAGGATCTCATGAGGTTCTGAAGAAGGTAGAGGAGATCAATTCCAGAGGCAGATACATGTCACAGGTTTGAAAATCACAGGAGTGAAGGGAAATGAAGATATCATTCATAACGGGAAATACAGGAAAGATCAGGGAAATTTCCCGCTTTCTTTCGGGCTTGGACATAGAAATGATCATGGAAGAGGGACCGTTCATAGAGATACAGGCTGACTCTCTGGAAGAGGTCGTAACGACCGGTATGGAGCTACTTACGAAGGACAGGAAGTTTGATGGACCACTGATAAAAGAGGACAGCGGATTGTTCATTTCCTCCCTGAATGGTTTTCCCGGTGTCTATTCGGCATATGTACAGAAAACCATTGGCAATAAGGGGATCCTCTCCTTGATGAAGGATGAAAGAAAGAGGGATGCCGTATTCAGAACGGTCATAGGGCTCATGATACCCGGAGAAGGACTTTCACTTTTCAGAGGAGAATGCAAGGGAACCATTGCATTTGAGGAGAGGGGGAGACAGGGTTTCGGTTATGATCCCATATTCATTCCTCAAGGAGAAGAGCTGACATTTGCAGAGATGAGTTTGGATGAAAAGAACGGGATAAGCCACAGGACAATGGCCGTTCAAAGAATGGTGGAGTTCCTGAAGAAGAGGTGATCATGGTATCTCGCAGTTCAGAAGGACCTGAAGTATGCCCTCCTTCACCTGTTCTGCCGATTCATGCGTCTCTTCGATGTGGACCCTTTCCTTATGTGCCTTCAACTGGTCCATTATCTCGTTGAAACAGACAACCTCGGACCGGGTCACACGTCTTACCGGAACCCTCTCAAGGGCAATGTCGTCCACCTCTATGTCATATTTCAGGTGGCAGAAGTTCAGGACCGCGTCATCCTCACCGGTAAAGAACCCCAATGTCCTATGGGTGGAGGTCTGGTAGGTCCTGAATATTGTCAAGGTCCGTCCTTCCATGGTATTCCACTGGAGATCAATATATTAAGCGGTAACAGGGGAGGTCCCCGAGAGGACCCCACCCCTCCATTTCCAGTGGAATAATGATCCAATCGACTTAAGAAACAAGTTAAAAAATTCCATGATCATTATCTACTCAAAGATCGATATTACAGTGGAAACCTTCTTGAAACATGAATCGAATATACTAACCGAGATGAGGATAGGGATTTCGGAGATCATTCTCTACCATCTGAAAAATACCAAAGGTGGAAGGATCAATTACTCGGGTCTTGAAAGACTTCCCGCAGTCCTGGGAAGAAGCAGAAAAACCCTGATGAACAACATAAGTCTCCTCACACGGGAGGGATATCTCGATTCATCAAGGGATCCAGGTAACAAATGGTTATATCTAACAGATAAAGGATTGGAAAAATATCAACGCCTTTTTAATGGGCTGGAAGAACTCTACTTTACCAGAGAAAATCACGGCATATCAGAGGACATGAAATTATTGGCTGTCCTGAACCGTTTCAGGGATCCTGAATTCGGTACCTTTCTTCTATCCCTGTTCATAGCAAAGAAGGAATTCGACCTGTTATCGACTTTGAAGGGAGTCGGTCTTATTGAAAATGACACCTCTCCCTTCCTCATTTTTTCGAATACGGGCCATTCACAGAAGGCAAGGGATATCTTCTCATCGGCGTTCTACAGATACACCTATCTTGGAGATGCAAATGAATCGAATATTGATTTCGACACACTGGAAGGTGTTCTGGTCCATGCGGAAACACTCCGGCGAAAAGGCGAATACGGTAATGCGATGGGGCTGTATGAATCGTTGATCTCAAGGTCGGATCTTTCCCGAAATATATGGTTTCTGGCAAATATCGGGATCGTTCACTGCATCAAGCGAAAGGGAGATCCACTCGAAGCATTGAAACATCTTGAAATGGTGGAAGGAAAAATCGAGGATCGTCTGAAATTGGCCTATCTCAACGAGGTTAAGGCCGATATAATGATACTGGTCGGCGATCATGAAGAAGCGGAGAGGTTGTTCAGAAGCAGTGTATCGACTTTCGAACATTACAAACATTCTCTCCTTCTATTCGTGGGTTACAACAACTGGGGTGTTTTGAGGTACAATTCGGGAAGTTATGAATTGGCGGAAAAGATGTGGAAAAAGGCCCGAATCCATGCAAATGATGCAAGAAGCGAGCCTGCAAGGGCGATCGTTCTATGCAATCTCTCCTCGATCGACTCATACAACAACCGATTTGAGGATGCAGAGAGGAAACTGAAGAGGGCTGAGGACATCTATACCAAGAGGAAGGATCTGGAAGGCATCTCACTGGTCGAGTATAACAGGGCAATTTTGTATCTGGAGAAAGGAATGATCGACCATGCCTTTGATCATTATACAAGGTCATTCAAGATCGCGTATCCTCTTCCTTTCGAGCTCGAAAAAATGGAACGGAAAAAGCAGTTCAATGTAAGGACCATGCGAAAGCTTTATATCGGGGTCGGCTGCCGTCGGGAAAAACTCGGGTAAACTCAAATAGACTCCCGGGTTGATCGCATCCGGTGAAGGGAAAATGGATAGATACACCGGCATCATGCTCTCGATCCTAATTTCTGCTGCTTGTATTCTAATAATGTTCGCAAACGATTCGTCCGGGACTCCCGCACAATCCAAAAAAGCGATAATCATTGTATCTTCCTCGAACGGTGAAAATCAATATGAGATAGACAAGGCGATCTGTTTCTTGGAATACCTGATCGATGATGGATATGAAGAAGAAGATATCGATCTGATATCAGCGGGAGATTCTGAATACATAGATTCCATAGATTCGTTATCAAACATCAACGCATCATTTTCCGATCTGATATCCGAATCCGACGAGGATACTGAGGTGGTTGTTTACATCTCGGACAACGGCCACGCTGAAAACGGTTACCCTTCTCTATGGTTCATGGACGGGAATATCTCGGGAATCCAGTTCGATTCATGGTTCGATGAGATAACATGTTCCGAATTCACATTCATTATAGGAGGAAACAGGTCCGGAATAATCGGACCGGATGTAGCCGATCCCTCAAGAACAGTGATGAGTTCGATGAGGGGAGATCAGGTAGCATTTCCGGATCAGTTCAACATCACCAGGAGCTTGAAGGATCTTTCCGCTGACTCGGACAATGACGGTGTTGTGAGCTTTGTCGAATCTTTCTGCAAGGAGGTTTTCATTCTCGGAGGAACGGGTCAGGACCCTGTTCTATTCAATTGACAATCCATGATTCATCATGGGAAAATATGAGGTGAAGAAGATGAAAGGGAAATATGCATTCATTGCACTGGTCCTTGCCGGGATCCTTGTTCTGGTCATACCTGGACAGATTGCGGCATGGAGAAATACGGGAAGTTATCCGGTAACACTGGATAATTCGAACAACGACTGCAGATATCCTGCCTCGTACAACATTCAGAACATCGATTACGTAACTTGGCAACAATGGGATTCATCCAATTCCAATTGGAATATCTATTTCAGTTGGGGTTATGATACAAATTGGGCTCCAGCTGTTCCTTATAAAATTACTAATAATGGTATCTGGGGTAACAATGATTATGATAATACTCATCCAGATATCTGTGCCTATTGGGAAGGTCATGATGAGGAATGGCATGCGGTATATATTGCATGGCAATTCTGGGACCAATCCCGAGGATGTTGGGAAATTGAAACTTGCAGAATAACCATCGATTATTCCGGTGGTGGACTGGGAATGATTTCCTCAATAAATTATGGCAAAGCAAGTGATAACGATTATGATGATTCAATACTTCCGGCAATTGATTGCAACTGGAATGTATTTCTTGCATGGGAAGATTATCGCAATGATACTGCTGAGATCTACTTTGATCACTCAATAGATGGATATACATGGTATCATGATACATTCTGGTCGGAGACAAATGGAATTGATCGGATAGCAGATGCCAATGAATTGGAAGCAAATAGTATGGACCCTTGCATTGCTGTTGAAGATGTTGGTGGATTTAACCCCGATTTCGAACAAGTATGTGTTCTCTGGGAAGAATATGATTCAGGAACATCACAGATATGGCAGCACACCATTTTCTGGGGACCTGCTGGTAATTACTCTTCATTCTATCAAAGTTGCTGTCAAGTCAACAATGGAATGACGCAGAATACCGAACTTGATCCTGATATTGAGGATTTCTATGACGAATTCTTATATGTATGGTCAGATGACCGTGATGGCAACTGGGAGATATACGAAGGAAAGACCTGGTTCAATGTAGCAGCAAATCCAGTAAGCTGGTTCACTCGGAGAGTAACAAATGACATGGATGATGATGAACATCCAGCAATCGACCTGTCGGTGAATAATTCAGGAGGTCAACCCACAAAGGAAATACTGATATCATGGGATACTGACAGGAGTGGTAACGGTGATATCTATGCATGCAGAGGTATCCAAAATCTTGGAGCTGCAGATACTCTATACTGTTCTGGGCAGGGATTGAGTGATTCAAGAGTGTCTTTCACGAACAATCTGGATGACTTCTCAGACATCACCACTTACAATGGAGTAGGATATTGTGTATGGGAACAAGCCGCCAATCCATGGGATATTCTCTACACAAGAGACCCATGATGGCATGAATAATAATGATGGGGAAATCCTCATTTAAGAGGATTTTCCCATATTATTTAATAAACTCATGATACAGGACTGAACCATAATGGTTAATAGACCAATGGAACGATAAAGAGGAGGAGTCTATTATGGATTTTAGGAAAGCAATGATAATCACATTAATCTTTGTACTGCTTTCTTCGACCATTATAACTTATAATGAAAGCAGCACCGAAAATTCATCAGAAAATAATGATACCAATGATAATTTTGAGAAAAAACATATAATTTCACCAGCAATATATAATGGAAATATCTATCACATCTCTTTTTCAGGATCAACTTTTTCCAATCTGACACAAGCCATTGATCATTGTTCCGGTGGAGAAACTCTGATAATTGGAAACGGGACCTACGATGATCGCGTGATAATAACAGTATCCAATCTGACTATAATCGGGAATTCAACTTCAAATTGCTTATTCACAAATAACCAATCATTCACTTCAAACATAAACGTGTCCGCCAACAACTTCACGATAATGAATATCGGATTTCTAACAAGCAATCACAACACGACATCGATCAGGTTCGGGGGAAATGATCTGAATATCTCCCACTGTTACTTCAATGGGACAGGTTACTTCATCTCACAGGTGAATTTGTCCTCATATTCAAGAAGGATAGATATCTTCGATTGTGAATTTCATCTGGATGGTTATTACTGCAAGTCTATATATGATAATTCTCCAAGTTTTAATATGCATATATCCAAATCATCTTTCGATTTATACGGATTCTTTTCAAGTGGTTATTATGGAATAAATACATCAAAATTATTTATTGATGGCAATATCTTCAGAATCGAAACCTATATTACTCAAGACACTGGTGCATACAAATACAATCAAGTCGGTATTTATTTTATCCAAGGAATAGATATTTTAATACGAGATAATTATTTCTACGGGTGGGGTAGTGCTGCGACACCATCAGGGATAAGAACTGATTACAATTCTCTTTCTCGTATATATGGATATGAATATAAAATATTCAATTGTTCAATTGTCAATAATTTTTTCAAGGGAAACAGGAAGTTTACAAGTGCTTTGATATCTTATTGTGTAGGTGTAATTATTTATAAAAATAATGCTGTAAGCATAAATAGTATTAGGGTGTATTATTCAATTAACATTTCTGTTCATCATAATATTGAAGGAGACTATCAAACCCTTCATTCAAAAAATATTACAATGTATAGCAATAATATAACAATTAGCACAAGCAGATTATTAGCTTGGGGTGAACATATCTCCATTCATGATAATCAAGCTTACCGGATCGAAGCCATGGGTGAAGATATTCAGATTTATGATAATACATTTTTAAGACATGGAATCTGGGTAAGTGATGGACACAATGTTTCTATCCAAAATAATGAACTTCAATTCTCTGCGGGAAGGACTGGAGGTGTACAAGGGGCTATTGAGTTGTGGGGAAAGACGTGGACAGATGAACCAATGTTTATTCATTCGAATATTACAATCAGAAATAATACAATAAATGCCAAGGGAGATCTGGTATTCACAGAATCAGTAGTCGATGGATTCGGATGTGCAGGTGTATTTCTTCAGGATATCAACGGTTTGACAATGGTTGATAATGAAATTAATTGCAGGGGAAGGACCGCAGAAGGGTGTCTCTTCACTCATGTTACAAACACTAACATACAAAATAATTCTATAAAAGTGAACGGCAATTATTCTGTTGGTGTTAACATTGGAATACATGTTGAATGGGGGAATCGTATCAATTACGGACTGACCATGTATGACAACGAGATCGTGATGGAAGGGAACAGTACAACGGCATTCAGGTTCCAGCAGAGAGTGTATGCCAATGATCTCTTCGATAACAGGGTCATTATCAACGGCGGATTCGGTCAGAAAGTGGTGGCCGCAAAGGATGATGTTACACAATCGATTTCTTTTTCGGAAGTTATAATGAACAATACTCAAGGTTTGGAAGCTGAACTCAGTGAGGATTCGAGGCTCACTGTGATCGGAGCTCCCATCACGAATGCAACCGTTTCAAGCGATTCAAAACTGGACCTCTATCAGAACCTTGAGGTCGGAGCTAAAGATGTTTATGGAAACATCCTGGATTATGCAGACATCAAGGTCCTGAATGAAGATGATGAATACTCCACACCTGGATATGGAGGAGAGGAACCATATCCCGGAGAACAGGGATACATAGGTCCTTTCATCGTTCATGATAGGATATTCAACGGGAAGAATTCCGCGGATATCTTCGAAACCAACTTATCAGCAAAGTATGAGGGAGATGTTCCCTGGGAAGAATCGGTATCGATCAACATTCACGAAAACACAAGATACATATTCGAGGTTCCTGATCTGAACCAGCCTTCTATACCCAAAGGGTTGACAGGGATACCTATAGTAGGAACACAGAACATTCTGTTGGAATGGGAACCGCTTCCAAAGGATTGTCTCAATTACCAACTGGAATACAGGATCGGAGGAAGCTGGCAGGCACTTGGAACGGTACCCCATCCTGACAAATCATTCGTTCATCTCGATCTTGACCAGGACACAACAGTTCAATATCAAATCAGAGCCTACAACGGTCATCTTTTTTCTGATTGGAGCAAGAAAATTACTGTTGTATCAGGTGATATCACACCTCCATCACAGGCGAAAGGACTGAACATCACATTTGTGGGATATGATTGGATAGGCATCTCATGGAACCCCAGTCTGGACCCCGATGTTGTGAATGTCAGCATCCAGGCAAGAGAGAAGGGAACAGGAACAATTCGAAATGAAACAGTGATCGATTCCAGCGAGTATTCTGCAATAATAGGAGGACTGGAACCAGAACATAATTACGAGATGGTGATCAGGTTCATTGACGATGCCGGATTATTCTCCATGTCATCTGTCCTGGATGCGAGAACGGATTTCATGAGAGGAAAATTGATAGTTCATGTCACATTCGCCGAAGGATCGATCTGGGATGGATACGGTTCTTCCCTGAAGGTGACATTGACGGGGGTGAATCATACCCAACCCTCTGCAAAAACCGATCAGTTCGGGACATGTACATTTGAAGGTCTTCACATACCAGATACGATCTCTGTAACGGTTGATCCTCCAAAAGGTCATGAAGGTACCTGGGGAAAGATAGAGGGGTATCTTCGGGTGGTTTCGAATAATATTCATTTCCGAAAAGATAATCAGACAGAAGAGATCGATCTTGTAATGGAATACTATTCCAGAGGCATTATTGAGAAGACAGGAATGATATCCGGAAAGGTATCCTATCCCGATGAGGGAAAGATGAAAGGACAGAATGTACCAAATTCCGTTGTGGAGATCCTGTTCCTGAACGGAACGATATTCAATACAACCAAAACGAATGTTGACGGTTATTTCGAGTTCACTGATCTGCCACTTCCCCTCAACTGCAGGATCATGGCCTATCCCAGAGAAGAGGATGGGGAAAGTTACCTGGAGAACGGATCGGAGATCCTATCAATCTCCGAGGACCTTTTCCAGGTGACAGTTGGTATTGTGTTAATATACAATCCTCCCGATGTCACTCCCGAATATGTGCAGATCCTTGGATACGGTCCTACAGGAGAGATTACAGATAATAAAATGAAAATCTTCATCGAGTTCTCCACTCCGATCAAGACCAAGGATCTTACCGAACTGATAATAATCTCTCCTTCTCCTGATATTGTCCGGATAGACATCTCATCTGACAAGAAGACCGTTACAATAGACCATAGCGGGTTCTTGATGGAAACGAATTACAATGTAACAGTTTCATTTCTGATCGAGTTCGAGGGTGTTGTGGGCCTCAATGAGAGTTTGGAATGGTCCTTTCAAGTTGTCAATAAAGATGACGGAGGCAATCCGGATAACAGCGATAATGATTTCAACTTCTTCCCGATCCTTGTTATCATAACTATGATTATCCTGGTAGCCGGAGGATTATTTTTCTACCTCAGAAATAATCGTAACAATACTGAAAAACCTATAATCAATGGTTATCCTGAACCATACGAGTGTTCCGAAGAATAGTGATGTGATGAAGAAGAATGAAAGGATCAGTTTATTCAATATAACTTGAGAATGCCCTTAGTATTTGAAATGGTGACATGTCTCCCTATGCTCTACACAGAGAAAAAAGAAAACACAATGCAAAAGCCATATATAGGGGTCGGCCGCGAGCGGGAAAAACTCGGGTAAACTCAAATAATCTCCCGGGTTGATCGCATCCGGTGAAGGGAAAATGGATAGATACACCGGCATCATGCTCTCGATCCTATTTTCTGCTGCTTGTATTCTAATAATGTTCGCAAACGATTCGTCCGGGACTCCCACACAATCCAAAAGGGCGATAATCATTGTGTCTTCCTCAAATGGAGAAAACCAGTATGAGATAGACAAGGCGATCTGTTTCTTGGAATACCTCCTCGATGATGGGTACGATGAAGATGATATCGATCTGATATCGGTGGGTGATTCGGAATACATAGATTCCATAGATTCGTTATCAAACATCAACGCATCATTTTCCGACCTGATATACGAATCCGACGAGGATACCGAGGTAGTTATTTACATATCAGACAACGGACACGCGGAATACGGCTGCCCTTCTCTATGGTTCAGGGACGGGAATATCTCCGGAATACAGTTCGATTCATGGTTCGATGAGATAACATGTTCCGAATTCACATTCATTATAGGAGGAAACAGGTCCGGAATAATCGGACCGGATGTAGCCGATCCCTCAAGAACAGTGATGAGTTCGATGAGGGGAGATCAGGTAGCATTTCCGGATCTGTTCAACATCACAAGAAGCCTCGAAGATGAAACCTCGGATACTGACGAGGACGGTGTTGTCGATTTCATTGAAGCATTCTATCACGAGAGAGATCTGCTAATCGGTTACAGTCAGACACCCTGTCTATGGACAGGACCTTGACAAAAGAATTTGGAGGAAAAGAGATGAGTAACAATTTGTTAATAATCGGTGTGATGACGTTATTGTTATCCTCGGTAGTAATTGTATGGACCAGTGAAAACGTATCGGCATCGACGACATACACAGTCAATTCTAGCGGTGGTGGTGACTTCATGACCATAACGGACGCTGTCAATGCCGCATCAGATGACGACATCATACAGGTCGCCCCCGGAACCGGATACGTGGAAAATATCGTGATTAACAAGAAACTAACAATAGAAGGAACTGGGGGAATGCCGAAAGTTTCAGGATTGCCCATGAGTTCTTCTCCAGTGTTCGATATCAGGGTAGATGATGTCACTATCGATTATCTGGAGATAATTGGAACAAGCACATCTTCCGTTGCAGGAATCAAATCAAGCGCTTTAGCAGGTGAGGAAAATAATGTCCTCATTATCGACTGCGAGATCCATGGATTCTCCAATGGAGGATATGGTGTTTGCGTAGAAAGAAGGAATCCGGAAGATTCCTACCCCACCCATAATGTGGTCGATCACTGCGAAATCTACGAATGCAACATCGGA
Source organism: Thermoplasmatota archaeon (assembly GCA_965234725.1). Classification (GTDB taxonomy): domain Archaea; phylum Thermoplasmatota; class Penumbrarchaeia; order Penumbrarchaeales; family Penumbrarchaeaceae; genus Penumbrarchaeum; species Penumbrarchaeum helgolandense. The sequence goes on from CBDDUX010000007.1 coordinate 93,644, forward strand.
ATCTCGATTGAATCCGACCCTGCTGATCCTCAGATAAATTCCAATCATATTGTCAGAAAATGTTACATCCATGACATATCCCAATTCACGGGAACAATGGGACATGGAATCTACAACCACGGTGATGAAAATACATTTGAAGACACGCATATCTACAATTGCGGGGGTAAGGGCTTATACATTTATGATTCATATAAATGCGATGTCCTGGACAAGGATACATTCGGGTATCCTTTCTACATTCATAATACCAATACCGGAATTTATGTTCTTGATTGTGACGATTGCACGATCTCGGGTGATGATTCGAACAGATTGCTTAGGGTTACCGACAGTCTTGATGATGGAATATATGTGGAGGATTCGGTGAATTGCGACCTTTATTATCTTGATATCGACGAAAACACAGGATACGGGATCTTCTTTGACGGAAGTGACAGCAACTCTTTGAGATTCAGCAGCATCACCGATAATGATTATGTCTTTGAAGGTGACCATAAGGGTAATTATCTATACCTATGTGAATCATCCACGAATTTATTGGAAGACAATACAATTGATGAGACTTCTGGAAGTTCTTCCCTATATGTTACCTGTGGAAGTGACTATAATTATATCGACGGCAATTCGTTGGATGGAGATATTTTCATCGGAGGTAGTGATGAGAACACGATAACCGATATGGAGTTCGATTATGTGGAAATCAATGGCGGAGAGGATAATACAATCCAATACTGCGATATTTCAAACAGCTATGCAACACTGGTATATCTGTTCGAAGCCGATGACACATATATCTACAGGACCAATCTCGACGGAGTGGACGATGAAGATACAGGAATATATATCAAAGATTCACAAGATGTGGAAATCAGCGGCTATGAAGCAGGAGAGGATCCTTCAACTATCGAGAACTGTGATATTGTTCTCTATGTCAAATCGGAAGACATCTCATGCTCTGTCTATTTTCATCACTATTCCATCTCTGACAGCAATGGAGGGAATAATGATATTGAACTTTATGGGACAGCATCTCAATCAACCACTGGAACCTACAATGATTTATCTGGTGGACCCGAGCATTATACTGATGCCTATAGTACGTGGACATTAGTTGTTTAGATAAAAAAAATAGGATATCTAAGGAGATATTATTATGAAGAAAAAAAGGATTATTAAAAATATCTTTGCTACTGTTTTAATTGTATTATTTTCGTTATTAAATATATATAATACCATTGATGGGTCAGCTGGAATAATTGAAGTAGAAATAACAATCACAAGTGAAGCTTGGGTAGAAAGCATGTGCGATATTTATAAAGATCAGGTTATTTATATAAATAATAGTGGTTATCACGGAAATCCAATTTTATATAATATTACAACAGGAGAAAAAATAAATATTTTTCCAGATGTAAATAATATTCAAGATCCTAAAATATTTGGCAATTATATAGTATGGGTAGGAAGGGAATCATATAATAGATCCATATATCTATACAATTTATTTAGTACGAATATCAAACAATTAACCCCAGATAATTATATGGCAGGAAGTCCTTCAATTTTTAATAAATATATTGTCTGGAGTGATAATCGAAACGGAAATTTTGATATCTTTCTCTATGACATATCAACATCTGAGGAAACTCAAATAACATCAAATGAATCAAGTCAAGATGAACCGAAAATATGGGAAGACTGCATTGTTTGGATGGATAAAAGAGACGGTGAATATGATATTTTTATGTATAATATTACAGCTGGAATCGAAACTCAGCTAACGAATGAACCGGGAGATCAACGCGACCCAATTATCTGGGAAGATATAATTGTATATTCAGATGAAGATGGTGATGATAAATTTACTACGATTTTTAATATATCTTCAAATAAAAAAAGTACTATTCCTGAATCAGTAGAACGTGATATTCATAAAGATATTGCTGTTTTCACAATGTGGGTAAATGGGTCCCTTGAGCCATATAAATACGACCTCACCACTGGGGAAAAAACGAAGATAATATCCTGGAGAGATGATTGTTTTTGTACATCCCCTGCAATATACGGAGACTGGATCGTGTGGACCGAAAACACAAACATCTATGGCTACAAGTCCCTGCTAGACACGGATGATGATGGAGTAGCGGACAAAGAGGATGCATTCCCAAAGGATCCTTCCGAATGGGATGACACCGACTCCGACGGGTGGGGAGATAATAGGGACAGGTTCCCGGAGGACCCCTACGAATGGAACGATACCGATCTGGATGGACACGGGGACAATAGTGACAAATTCCCATACAATCACTTCGAATGGAACGATACTGATTCAGACGGATATGGCGATAATAGTGATCTATTCCCTGAGGATCCTACGGACTGGAACGACACGGACAGTGACGGCTGGGGGGACAATCGTGATAAATTCCCCAACGACCCCTTCGAATGGAACGACACCGATTCGGACGGATATGGAGACAACACTGATCTCTTCCCAGAGGATCCCAACGATTGGAACGATACAGACCAGGACGGATACGGGGACAATCGTGATAAATTCCCCAACGACCCATTCGAGTGGAATGATACCGATTCGGATGGATACGGAGATAATCGGGACAGGTTCCCGGAGGACCCATACGAATGGAACGATACCGACCAGGACGGATTCGGGGACAATCGTGATGAATTCCCCAACGATCCTTTCGAGTGGAATGATACCGATTCCGATGGATGGGGAGATAACAGGGACCTTTTCCCTGAAGATCCTCTGGAGTGGAATGATACGGATTCGGATGGATACGGAGACAACGGTGATCTCTATCCCGAGGACCCTCTCGAGTGGATGGATTCGGATGAGGATGGGTGGGGAGACAATAGAGATCTGTTTCCAAATGATCCGCTGGAATGGAATGACACTGATAACGATGGTTTCGGAGATAATTCTGATGCATTCCCGGAGGACCCCGCTGCATCAATAGATACCGATGGCGACGGCTACCCCGACAGCTGGAACGAAGGAATGACTGAAAGCGATTCCACAACTGGACTCGTTCTCGACACGTTCCCGGAGGATCCGGAGAGATGGAAAGAGAAAGATGACGAGGACAAAAACGGTATCAACTGGACAATCCTCATGATCCCCATCATCTCGATACTGATCATCATGGGGATCCTTGTATTCCTCTTCACAAGGAACAGGGGAAAAGATACCGATGAGGAATAGAGGACCATGTCAAGGATTGATGAGTATGAAGATCCTTTCATACATCAAAAAGAATAAATGTAAGACATGTCTTACACATCATTGGTAATCAAATGCATGCATCAATAATCAGGGTATCATCCAAGGGCCAGATAGTCATACCTGCTTCATGGAGGAAGAGCATGGATGTCATTGAAGGCGAGGAACTCATAGCTATCTGTGACGGTGACACATTGATGATAAAGAAGATCAGTTCCACATCCCTGAAAAAGGAATTCGATGACACCACCAGGGCCATAAGAGAACGTATAGAGAATTCGGATGTGACGAGAGAGGATGTGAAGAAAGCCATCAAGAAGGCAAGGGATTGATCATTACAGGTGATGAGGACCTCCTTTGTATGAAAGAGATCGATGGAATTCAGGTTCTCAGATCGGTTGATGTGTTGAACACAATTCTCACTGGAATCAAAGATGTAAGAAATGAAGAGAAAGGTCCTTCCGATTCGGAGGAAGATATCCTCGGGGAAAAGGAACAGACCCCTGAAGAAGATCCTTCCATGAATTCCAAGGACAAGGACCTCTTGAAGGATTGAATTGATATCGAATTCCAAGGACCTGACCATGCTGGGTGGAAAACCAGGAGAGATCATCAAGGATCACAACAACATTCTACTCCCGGCAATAATGATAGGAGTATTAGTTATCATATCTGCAGTATTGGTCATCTTCATCCTGGAGAGAAGAAAAACTGTCATCGAAGAATGACCGTCATCTGCCATCATTCTTTTCTCTGAAATATCGATCGAAAGCAACATACCTCATCAAGTTCGACTTCATCACGGTTTGAAAGATATTACTCGATATCACTATGAAAGATACGTTTTCGGATAATGTGCCGAATATGATTAAATAGCCTCTCTTTCATAGGGAAAGGAAGATGAAAACCCTCATACTATGTGTGGACCGTGACGATGATCTTGGAGAGAAGGCCAAGGTGACCAGTCCCGTAATAGGAAGGAAGAACAATCTGAAGGCTGTAATCGCCCTTGGTATCGAGGATCCAGAGGATTCCGATGCCAATGTCATTTTCATGGGTCTCAACCTCTACAAGAAATACAAGGACCTGGGAAGGGAGGTTGAGATCGCGTCCATATGCGGGGATCGTATGGTCGGCATGCAGTCGGATGCAAACCTCATAAGACAGTTCTATGCGGTCCTTGAACAGTTCACACCGGACACCGTGGTCCTTGTATCCGACGGAGCCGAGGACGAGGTCATTTTACCTCTACTATCCCAGAGGGTCCAGATAGAACACATTGCAAGGGTTGTTGTTAAACAGCAGCAGACCCTCGAATCCACTTACTACATAATCACTGAAGCTTTCAAGAGCCCCAAGATAGGAAAGAAGGTGATCGTCCCCATTGCCCTGATGCTTATGCTGTGGGGCATCCTCATGGTCTTCAAATTCGTGGAGGCAGCCATAGGATTGATGATGACCATCTTCGCCCTCTTCCTCCTTATTAAGGCCCTCAATATAGAGAACCAGATCACCAGGTTCATGGATGATATGAAGGATGCCATGCGTACCAGAAGGTACCTTCTCTTCGGAAGTGTCACATTCTCCGTGGTCCTGATAACGATAGGTGTAGCAGTTGGATTCTTCAAAGCACAGAGCAACAGGGACCTGGTGGATTTCATCTACTATTTCCTGGAAACGGTCTGGCCGTTCATTCTTGCAGCTGCATTCATATACACTCTCGGAAATTCCCTGGATACATATTTCAGAACAGGGCAGTTCGTCAGGTCCACAGGGGTCATACTGCTCTCCCTTGGGGCCATAGGTTTCATCAGCTATACCACCGTCCAATTCCTGGGGTATGCATTGAAACTGGAGAGCGATTTTGATATCCTCGAAAATCTGCCTCCATTCATGGCAGGCCTGATACTCCTGTTCGCCAGCGGTATGGTGTTCATTTACAACAGAGGCAGGTCAGGCGGCAGCAAGAAGGTAGGCTGGCTTAGATGACCTATAGAGGGTGATGCAGGATGGATATTGGAACCTGGATCCCCGTTTACAGGGAAATTGCAAAGGACCTATGCCTTTCAGAGAAAGAGGACCTTGAAAGTGCAAGGGAGCTCATCGAACTTCTTGATAATAATCCCCGGATCGAAGAAGGAAAGATGGTCCTGGATAGATTGATGGAACTGATAGAGAATAGGACCTGCTTCATTTTCGGAGGAGGTCCTTCACTCGAGAAGGAGACATCGGATCTGATCTGCAGAATGATGGAAGGTAGGAACAGGGGTGAACTCACATTGATCACCGCTGACGGAAGTACTTCGCTACTCTATAGAGCGGGTGTCATGCCGGACATCATTGTCACGGATCTAGACGGTGGCATAGAGGACCAGATCGGAGCTGTTAAAAAAGGAGCCGTGATGGTAATCCATGGACACGGTGACAACAGGGAAGTTATCAGAGATACCGTTGGAAAACTTGGGGGCATGGTCATTGGCTCCACGCAGTTGGACCCCAAAGACGTTCCCGGAGCGGTCAACTTCGGAGGGTTCACGGACGGGGACCGTGCCGTTCACCTTGCGGATTCACTTGGAGCTTCCCGGATAATTCTCTTGGGTTTTGAAAACGAAAACGTCGGAAAAAAACTTGATGATAGTGGAAACCGGAAGGATTCTGATCCGAGATCCATGAATGAAAAGAAAAAGAAATTGAAATGGGCGGCCGTACTCTTGAAGATGGTATCAAGGATCCCTGTCCAAAATTACAAGGAAGTTGGGAAGGACCTGTTCGATTAGAACCACCATCAACTGGGAATGTTTATATATCGGGATGTTTTAGCCGGGCACCTACGGTGATGTCATGGGAAAGAGCCTCGATCCCGAGATAAGAGAGATCGTCGAGACAAGACGACTCGTGAAGAAGATCTGCATGAGATGCTATGCCAGGAACCCTCTGAAGTCCCTGCAGTGCAGGAGATGCGGATACAAGGGTCTCAGGATAAAGGCAAAAGAAGCCAGGGGCGGATGATCCTTTTCCCGGCTTCATGACGTTATCCTTTTCAATATCCATGACCATATGCTCCATAGATGGTTCACAGATATCTTTGTTCAAGAACAGAGTTATTCAGACTACTTGACATCGACATAGGCACTACGCCTCTTTTCATAGGTGCTCCGCCCCTATTCCTTGAATGGCTTTCAAGGATAATACCAGGAAATGCCCTAACTGTAGGCACCATCTCCTCCATACCATCTGGGGTATCATTTAATAGAGTGATCATCTGGAAAGATCAACAATATGAAGATCTTACCAAGGATATTGGGGCCCTTCAAGATCATATGGATGAAGATGCGACCATATGGTTGATATCACCTCTTGGCAATGGAGAGGTTCGTAAAGGGGGAATTTTCAGTTCGATAGGCGAACCCTTCCCCCTCTCTACAGATCATCAGATCCGAAGGATCTCTATCACCAAGATATAGGACATGACATCGGTCGACTTCTTTCAATCGAACGAGAACAATGTCGGCTGGAGGTTCTCGGAAAGGATCTTCCGGGCGGTTTCCCAGCTTCTCCTGCATTCAGGTGGGAGGGCTTTATTCTTTTTTACCCATTCTGAAAGGAACCTTCTGGTCACTGGATCGCTCGGGTATCCGCTGCCGATATCCTTTCCAATGTCCGATCGTATCCGTTCGATCTCCCTGTCCCTGGTCACCTTGGCAACTATCGATGCCATTGCCACGACAGGATCATCCCTGTCCGCCTTGTGCTTGGATATTATTTGAGGAACCTTTGATCCTATTAGCAAGGCAAGTTCGTTACCCACGCCTTTTCCGAACCTTTCCTCATCCACATCAGCTGCATCGAGCATTATCCATCCTTCACCCCTTGAAGGACCTTTAAAGGATGCTTTGATGCCCTCAGGAAGTCCAGAATGGACCACCGGTCCTCCTTCTATCAATGTTGCCAGAGATGATGCAAAGGCAAGGACCTCAAGCCTGTTCATTGTCATTGACTCCCTGGCTTCATCTACTGACCCTGCAGGGATCACCACTATCCCGGTTGAGATCTTTCCAATGGAGCGGGATAGGACCTCCTCTCTTCTACTTGCTGAGAGCATTTTGGAATCCTTTGCACCCATTGTTTTGAGAGAGCCAGGATCGATGCAGAAAACGGAGGCAACAACAAGAGGACCCAACACAGGACCTCTTCCTGCCTCATCAACCCCCATGACCATGGACTGACCATGTCCTTTTGGATGATAACCGTTTTCCACTGAACATGCAAAATCCTAGAGAAGTATTATATCGCTCCCTTGAAACTCAACCGTCCATGAAATGGAGGGAGCTCCTCGATCGGTCCGTCTCTGAAAGAAGGACGATCCTCTGCGTTGGTCTTGATACGGATATGAACAAGTTCAAGGACATGGGTATGGGAGACCTTTCCCAGTTCGAGATAAACAGGGAGATCATCGAGAACACCCAAAGATTTGCAGCTGCCTACAAATTGAACATGGCATTTTACGAAGCTGAAGGCACAGACGGGATGAGGGACCTGAAACGGACCGTGGACCTGATCAAGGGATCACATCCCGAGATACTGGTCATACTGGATGCAAAAAAGGGGGATATCGGGAACACCTCCAAAGCATATGCAAGAGCAGCTTACAATCACTTGGGAGTCGATTCGGTGACCTTGAACGCCTACATGGGGCGGGATGCCGTTGATCCGTTCGCAGAGGACCCCGACAAACTGGGTTTCGTTCTCTGCAGGACCTCGAACAGCTCAGCTTCAGAGGTTCAAGACCATGGTGGAGAAGAAGATCGATTGTTCCTTAAGATGGCAGGTCTTGTAAAAGGGTGGAACCGTCAGGGAAACCTTGGACTCGTGGTTGGGGCAACTTTCCCTGATGAAATGGCCCTTGTCAGGAAGAAGATCGGATATGAAATGCCGATACTGGTCCCTGGTGTCGGAGCACAGGGCGGGGACCTTGGAAAGGTTCTTGAAAAAGGAACGGACGAAAGAGGAGGCAATATCTTGATAAATATCTCAAGAGGTATCATGTTCGCATTCAATAAAAAGGGAATTCCGAATTCTGAGATGGGCAGGTGTGCCTCGGAAGAAGCAGGATCATACATTGAGAGGATAAGAGAAGAATTGGAGAGGTGTGGAAGATGGTAGAGATGAAGATGGGAAAAGAGGACCCTGAACCAGGGGTCAAACTGAAGGTGAAGAGAAGCCCGATATCAGGTTCAGGGATCGCCAGGGTGCATACGACCGTTATCAAGATGGCGGAGTTCGAGGAGGGAAAGGCGGCCGAGGTATCCAAAGGAGATAAGAAGAGGGTCATGAGGCTTGTTGCGGATGACATGATGGAAAAGGGCAGGATATCTCTCAGAGGACAGGACCTCGAGAAACTGGATGCGAATGAGGGTGATGAGGTCTATCTCAACCCGATAAAAGGGGTGGGGGAAAGGATCACAAAGAGACTTTCATTCCTTCGTAAAAAAGGGGATGAGAAATGAAGGATACCCTTGAAAGGAAGGATTCCCGGTTGAAGGTCCAGACAGTGCTCGGGGCGGTCAAGGAGAGATTGGTAGAATACAGGTTCAATATCGACATCTACGATCTGAAGGATGGGGCCCTGACAGGAAGGAGAAACACCCTTGACAAGATAGTGCTTGGACTTTACAGGAACGTTTCCGTTCTGGTGAAGAAAACTGATGGTGGGCAGACAGGTGACCTTTCCATCACCCTGGAATGGGGGGGTCTAATCTTATCGAACATTCTGACATTCGCCTTCACATTCCTTGTAGCCTATGCAATTTTGAAAGGTGAGGGGCTGATAGCCTTCGCGTATTCCATACCGGTGGGTTTCCTGTTCGTTATCCTTAATCTTGGATTGTTCATCCTGATGAGGGTAAGGATCAGAAAAAGGATCAAAGAGGACCTGAGGGACTTGGAAAAAGAGGAGAAAAGGAGAGGCAGGTCCAATCGGTGATCCTATCAAAGGATCTCGCTTTCTTCGATCATCATAACTTCCTCGGTATTGAAATTCCCTCTCTTCTTGACCAGGACAATTACAAGAACAGGGATCGATACCAGAGCTATTAATGCAAGAAGGAGAGATATTACTATCACAAGGATCGATGTCCCTCCTTCCTGAGTCCTTTTCTGGTAATCTTCCTGGGAAAGGACCTCGATCTTAAGGGACTCTTCTCTTTCGTTGGTCCTACCGGCTACATCCTCTATAGTCACGATGACAGTGTAACTTCCGAGTCCATCATACAGATGGGAGACTTCGGTCCCGTATATCCAATCTGATCTCTCCCCGTCTCCGAAATCGATCATGAAGCGGTAGACCTCTATATCATCAGTGGACCCGAGGATGGTGAATCTAACGGAACCCATCTCTGCAAGGATCGTCCTGTTCGATGACAGGACAGCTGTGGGTGGAGAAGTGTCGATGTTGATGTCACGTCTTCTAACAGGTTCAGTATTGCCTGCCATGTCCTGGCTATAGAAATGGACAGTGTTCCTTCCAGGTATGAAATCCATCTCTTGTCCGGAGTATTCCTGATATTCATCACCATCCAGGGAGATATATGTTATCTCCGGGGATACAGGTGGAAGGACCGTCCTAAGGTCAATTGAGGGAGGGGTGTCATAGAACCAATCCCCGCTGTCTGGTGCCCTATCAAAGACCAGCTCGGTCACCGGGGGAGTGTTGTCTATCATTATTTCGAATGTGCCACCCTCTGCACGGTTCCCCGCGGGATCAACTGCCCAGACAGTGACCGAATACTCACCATCCCCCAGAAGGACCGAGGATGAATATGAGTAAGGTCCTTCGTCAGCAATATCGAAAAGGATATCGACCCCGGACTCTTTTGAAAGAAGTGTCATATAAACTGGCAGCGAACACCACCCGGTGCAAAGCGGCGGATCGAATTCGACCTGCAGGTCCGGAGGGGTGCTGTCGACCTTGAAATATGATGTCTTCACTGTTCCTGTTCTTCCGGAAGGTGTGGCAGCATAGTATTCTACTGCCCATTCTCCATCCTCAAGCTCAAAAGGTGACGAATATTCGTAAGGCCCCTCCCCGTTCAACAAGAACCATCCCTCAGCCCCTCCTTCAATCACAAGTGTTACCAGAGGAGGTTTGCTGTAGAATCCGGATTCCCCGTCAGGGATCTTGGGACTGACTACCATTTCGACCGATGGGTCACCCAGGTCGACCTTGATCTCCACCATTTTGCTTTCGTCTGTCCTTCCCGCAAGGTCCTCTGACCAGTATTCCAAATCCCAGTTCCCGTGACCTGGGCGGAATGGACCGTTGTATTGGACTGGACCGTTCCCGAGATCATAGTATGTGACATCCACCTGAACTTCCGTTTCCAGACCGATCAACGGATCTGTGATGTAGTATCCATTCGCGCCATCAGGGTCCTCAGGATCGATGGATATGGATGTTACCGGATCGATGGTGTCAACTTTGAATTCCAGCTCCCTTTCATCCTCTCTCAATCCGAAAGGCCCCTGGGCAAAAAAATGAAGAGTGCTCGGACCCTCCGGTGGATGAAGTGAGGTTGAATATTCCTGGAAGGGACCTTCGTTCCAGGCATACATGACGTGGGATCCCTCCGATGTTTCAAGAGATATTCCAGGTGTATCCAGGTAATACCCGTTCTTACCTGTAGGGTTCGGAGGGGAGACCAGAACATCGGTCTCCGGGGGTTCCAGGTCAGATATGTCGACCGACACGTCTATAGATGATCCGGTCTGGGTGGTGTGAACAATAACATAAAGTACGTCATAATCAACATCGAAACCTGACAATCTATACAGTAACTGATCGGATCCATCCCCGGATAGGTTGGCAGAGTAAACTACTTCCCCTTCAGAGGTCCCGATCAAAAGAGCATGGACATAGGATTCGTGATCGACGGATATGGAAAGTGAAGGTGAACCAGAGAGGAATCTCAGATAGTACCCTGAATACCTCACCGTATCTGTAATTGTATGGGAAGCCGGATAGGAGCTTGTCTGGAACTCAAAGCTTCTGATCCCGATATCTATCAATCCCTGGTCGTAAATCCCTCCACCGTAAATGGGATCGTCGACGATATCCGCTCCCTTTTCCTTTGCAACGATATCGTTGAACCTGTCCGCTTCTCCATCCTCAGCCAACTCACCGTTGATCGAGGATACCGAGTTCCTGCTATCGGCAGTAAGGTCCCTTATGAACTCCTTGCCACCGTAATGATTGGCAAGATATGCGACGAATGCGTAGGCCCTTCCGTAGTCAGCAATGGTCTCGATATAATCCGGAGGCTGTCCCTCATCCCATAGAAGCAGGTCGTTCCTTGGATGTGTTTCATAGGTATCGATGTGGCTCTGTATGCCCTGGGTCCCCGGACCAAGGGAGATCCTTGCTGAGAGATCCGCCAGACCCTCATTCAGCCATACCTCTTCATTAGGGTCAAGATCATAATGGAGAAGATGCTGGAACTCATGGGCCACTATCTCAAAGGACCAGGACCTCGAATACTGCAGGTCCTGTGAATCCACGAAAAGATCCTTCCTGGTAAGGGGGGAGCCGAGGAAGAAACCTCCAGTGTTTCCGGGACCATCTCCGAAATCGTATATCCTGATATCGATCACATCATATGGATTGTCAGGATGGAACCAGTCGGTTGCGTTCGGATAGATACTGTCGTCGAATATATCTCCCAAAGCCTGGATGTCCGATGATTGGACCGTCAGACCATCTTCCACGAATATCCTGGAATGTATGTTTTCCGAGACAAGGTCCCAGTTCGCTGGGGGGGGATTGGATCTTGTGGAAGTGGACCCATCCGGCTCATTGGTGGACATCTCCCTTATTATGGAGGTTGCATCAATTGGTGGAAGGATCGGATCGCCATTGGCCCATACATCGGATACCAATGAGATCGCTCTGGAGACTCGTTCTTGAAGATCAATTGGTAATTGTACATTCCCGTCAATAATATGATCCGTCGGTAGGATCGAACCCAAAACTGAAGGTATCAAAAGGAGAAGGACGACGGATATGGCTGCAGGAATATATCTCACAATATTAATTCCGACTTAACCTAATTAAATTCGGCGGCTAGAGTTGCTCATATTGAGTCAATTAGAATGAAAAACCGGGTCATGCGACCTCTATACCCGAGGATGGAGGTGATTTCTTGTTCTTTGCCTTGATATTCACATTGGGCATGGGCATAGGTGGAGGAAGGTTGACCTCCCGGCTTAGGAGAACTGCTACAGGCATGCAGGTCTTCATTATGGAGGAGTGGATCTCCTGCGCGGCCTTGTCGGGCATCTGACCCGACTCGCTCCAGGTCTCATAAAGCTCTTTGGCATCCTCTCCGGTGTATGTTATCCTTCCTTCCAAGGAGACGGTTCCCAGGCCAGTGTATGTGGCAGCGAACCTGAAATCCACTCTGGCCGTATCCTGCTCCGTGAGATAGATCTGGGATATGTTCGAGTTTACATCTATCCTGATGTTCATCTTTGGATTGGCCATACCGGCCCTTTTGGCTTCGATATTGAGGAGCTCAGTCCTTGCTACACCCATTTTCCTGCGCCTCCTTGGGACTTTTTCCTATTGCCGTTCTGGTATATCTCATTTTATTTTCGACCGCTCATCTTATCACCCCGAGAAGCGGCCATGGTCCTATGAAATGAGCACATATCTGAGAGGGGGCAGGATCCACAAGTGGGAGCCCTTTTACATTTATCCTTACCAAGGAGTACCATCAGGGCGTGGAACCGGTTGTAGAATAATGTATCTCCCATTAGATTTCCAGTGAGAAAGATGGCAAGGTCATCATATCCTCTTCCTGGAATTGCTTTGCGCAACTCTTCCCCGAAAACCCTACCAAGGATCCTCCAGGTGTAGGCATCTATAACGAGAACTGTGTGACCTGCAGCATAGCAAAGAATGGAATCAGCTGTCTCCTTTCCGATCCCTGTGATGGAAAGGAGCCTCTCCCTGGCTTGGGGGAGAGGCATCCCTTTTAGTGATGTTAAGTCTCCCCCAAGTTCAATCTGGATGAATCCACACAGATTCCTCAGATAGATCGATTTCCGGTTGAAATGACCTGCAGGCCTGATAGCCTCTAACAGGACAGACGGGTCGCATGACAAGATATCCGAAGGGGATAACAACCCCAATGACTTCAGATCCTTTATCGCCTTCTCAACGCTGCTCCAGGCTGTATTCTGGGTCAGGACGGCTCCCACTGCCACCTCAAACGGGCTCTCTCCCGGCCACCATTTTGGATCATTATAATGGGAATATAAACTCGAGTATATCCGGACAAGGCGAACGGTCCATTGCCCTTCCATAGGTGCCCAAAGCTGACCTCGATATTACCCTTTTGCGGGTAAAGTCCAATTGCCATCAGTTGATTCACCTTACGATGGCAAGACCAAGAGCGGTCCAGGATGAAGGAAGACCGGACGGATCATGGAGGCATCTGATAATAGACGGATATGTCGATGAGCCGGCCGAACTTGGAGTGCCTCCCTACCTCTCTCCAACTGTCAGGTCACTTGCAGGAGGACTGATCTCAGGTGGAGCAAAGGAAAGTGAAGTGGGATATCTTACAGTGGACCAATGGAGAGCTCTGAGAGGAAGAGGGGTGGGTCTTTCTGGTTTGAAGAAACTGGAATCCATCATCCTTGTCACTGGTTGCGTGGTCCCTGGAAAATACCTGAGAGGGACTCCGATATCCCCAAGGGAGACCACCGAGTTCTTTGAGGAGTGCCACGCACCTTTACAAATAGTCACGGGTTCTGCCGCTGGTTTACATAAAGTTGATGGTGTGGTGATCCACACAGGAGACCCGGGGATACTTGGATGTTCCATAGCAACCGGTGGTACGGCATCCTCCCGGGCCAGATCGATCGATGAATGGGACCTGAACCTGATCTTGGGAGCTTTCATCACCTCAAGACATCCGGACCATCCCAGCCCACTTATCTGCGAGATCGAGACCTCTGTGGGATGTCCGAGATTCGTTACTGGCGGATGCTCTTTCTGTATGGAACCCAAAAGGGGACCGGTCCAATTCAGAGAACCGAAGAAGGTCATAGAGGAGGTCAGAGAACTCTCAAAATACGGTGTGGAGAATATCAGGATAGGTGGTCAATCAGACCTTGTTTCTTACATGTCACCTGATGTAGGCCGGAGCGAGGTCCCTGAACCTGATCCAGAGGTGATCTCCGAGTTGATGCTTGGTGTAATGAAAGAACTTCATAACGGAAAAGGGGTCAAGGAGGCTACCTCTCTGGGTGGAAGGATCGGAATAGATACCGGCATCGTTCACACTGATAACGCAAATCCTGCTGTGATCGCTGAATATCCCGAACGGTCTTTGGATGCTCTCAAAGCAATAAAAGATGGGTCCACAGGTGGATCGGTGCTTGCACTGGGTCTGGAATCCTCTGATCCCCTGGTCAAGGAAAGGAACAACCTGAATTCAACCCCCGAACAGGTCCTTGAAGCCGTCAGAATAATGAACAATGTTGGAAGGGAGTATTCTCCAAATGGACTCCCCGGGCTTCTACCTGGACTGAACTTCCTTGGAGGTCTTCCTGGACAGACAGTATCTTCCTTTGAGGCAGATCTGGAGCTCCTTAAGAACATACTGAAGGAGGGACTTCTTCTGCGAAGGATAAATATCCGCAAAGTGATCGATAACGTAACTCACCCCGAAAGGACCGATAGTGTCGAAAGAATGGGACTCACAAGTGCTTTTAGGGAATTCAAGGATGAGGTCAGGTCCACAATAGATACTCAAATGCTTTCAAGGATCCTTCCAACAGGAAGTGTTCTGAAAGGGATACACACAGAAGCGGTAAGTGGACATGTTGTCTTTGGGAGGCAGATCGGATCCTACCCGATCTTGGTCGGGATCCCTCATCGAGTTGAAATAGGGAAGAAAGTTGACATTGCTGTAACTGAAGTATCCTCCAGATCGATCACAGGATTCGTAACACCTTTCGATATTGGCAACGCGTCCTTCCGGGATCTGTCCGCCCTCCCCGGGATCGGGAAGAGAAGGGCAGCTTCTGTATTCAGGGCGGTCGGAAGGGGAGATGGATTGCCAAAGGATGCTTTCAAGGACAATGAATGGGTCCTTGAACATTTGGCCCCATTCTGAGAGAAGAAGTGGATTGTAAGCACATATAACGCAAACGATTTTAATAATTGGGCTCCGATAGACGGGTATAAGGAAGGTGCATCGATGCGATCAAGATGGGGCTCTGTCCTTCTCGCTGCACTGCTGGCTTCCTCCCTGCTCCCATTTTTCATGCAGGAAGGGGCGGACGGTGCTTATAGTGGAGACTTCCCGAGGAACTACAACATGCAGGATTACGAACCGAGTGCCGAGGAGCAGTGGGACCTCGATGTAACTGGAACCGAGGACGGCAAGTACTTTGCTGTCTGGGCTGACATGAGGATCTTCCCGGACATCAGGTTCTCCAAGTCCCAGAACGGGACTTCGTGGGGTGACGGTGAATTCAACAACAATGATATAGTGGTCAACAGTGATTCCGGTGAAGGATTGGACCACTGGGCACCCTCAATAGCCGCTGACAGCCGCCCCAGGCTTTACTGTGTTTGGCTTGATAACGGAGGGGATGGGGTCAGACTGATGATGTCCACATCCAATAACAGCGGAAATTTCTGGGTACCTGCCATTCATATCAGCGTGGTCACAGGCCAGATCTCTGAACCGGAGATCGTATGGTCACCCACTGCTGGCCTCGTTATAGTCTATGTCCTTGAGCACGAGAGGACGCCAGGTGGAAGTCTCGAAAAGGATATTATGTTCACATGGTCCACCAACGAGGGTGAATCGTTCTCCACACCTGTTATGCTGAATGACGATGATAGTGAAGAAGACCAGTTACACCCATCTGTTTCTGTCTCCTCAGGTGGTAGGATCGTTGTGGCATGGGAAGATTACAGGAATGGGGATTCCGTCTCAGGTTACAACAGTGACATCTACATGGCCTATACAACAACTGGCCTGTCTTTCACAAATGATATAAGGGTCGGCAGGACAGGAGAGGATGACAAGCAACAGTATCCTGACGCTTCTTTTTCAAAAAGGGGAGACATTCTGGTGGTGTGGCAGGAATCAACCCTCTCAGGATGGAGGGTCAAGTATTCTCTCGGATGGGCGGCTTCACAAGGATGGGACCGGAATATGTCCATCAGCTATCCAGCCACAGCAGAGAACCTGACAACCGATGACCAGTTCAGGCCAAAGGTCGGATTCATAGACGGAGCTTTTTCCATAGCATGGGTAGAAGTTGATATCAGGGATTTCTACCTGGTCAGATGCGCTTATCTGACAAGGATAGGGGACTTTACAACAGGCAATCATATTGTGGACAACAGCATCGATCTTGGGACGTTCATAAATGATCCTGATATCTATATATCTGAAATGTACAGGGAAACTGTTTCGGTAATTGGGACAGGGACGAAGACCCAGGTATTCTGGCTCGACCAGAGGACAGACCCGAATCCCTCCAATGATCTGAATCAGGACTCGGACCCCTACACAGCTACCGCCATCAAGGATACTTCTCTTCCGATACCCCCTGCCGTCGTCCAGGCCACAACATCATTTGTTTCCTGGGGGGAGGCAACCATCAAATGGGACATATCGCCTGATGTCGAGTTCAAGGGATACTACCTGGCGATATCAAAAGGCACTAACCCACCGTATCCGGATGAGAATATCAACAACGGTTCGATCACGAACAGGATCACCACATCGTTCACCTTCAATGACCTTGCACCCAAAACTCAGTATTCTGTCAGGTTGTTAACCCTGGATCGATTTGGCAACAGAGCATATTCGAACCCTGTTCAATTCTTCACCGGATCGAATTCACTACCCAACTTCAAGTTCATCGAGCCTGATGGGATGGATGATGATGTTGACTCGGGTTTGACCATCTCATGGGAATGCTCGGATCCAGAAGAGATCGCGGAGTTCACCATCCACTATGATACAGACCTCGATCCGGAAGGTCAGGTATTCCTGTATGGGGGAACCACATCGGATGGAAATGGTTTCGGAGAGTACTTCTGGAATACAACCAACATTCCTTCAGGTGGCTATACATTGAACGCCACCATATCCGATGATGTCAACGACCCTGTAACCGTTTATTCACCGGCTATCATTGTTACACACAGGACTATTATCAAGGACCACCCCAGAGTCCTTTCGGTGAGCGTGGAAGGTGGTGTTGGATCTGCATTTGCTGATTCTTCTGTTACGGTCACCTTCTCCAAACCGATCTCTCAGGTCTCATTGAACACTGATTCATTCTTTGTCCTGGACCCAATGAACCAAAGAGTTTTAGGAACCATCTCGATGAGTGGTGAAGACAGGATGATCTGGCACCCATTGGAACATCTGGAGTTCGGAAGTCAGTATACTCTGGTGTTGAAGCCTGGGATCACGGATCTTTCAGGTATTGAATTGGATGGGTCCAATATCGGACAGCCCTCCGCTTATGAGTTCACCTTCACGACAAGGTCAGATTCCAAGGAACCCATCGTCAGGAAGTGGAGCCCCCAAGGATCGGGAACACCTATGAGACCATCGATAATTGCCGAATTCGACATACCGATCTCCACATCCACACTTAACAGCGATAATATCATTCTCAAAGGTCCGTCCGGTAGAGAGATCCCTCTAGGTATTGAAACTGAAGATGGTGACCTTAAGGTGACAATGAAGCCTCAGGAGCCTCTCTCTTCAAATTCGACCTATTCATTGACAATTCTCACAGGTATAACCAGCCAGAAAGGGCAGAGGCTCGGATCACAGTTCAAATGGAACTTCACCACAGGAGAACCAGTCATGTCACAGGATTCCGACAGTGATTCCACACCTGATGACCTGGACTGGTTCCCCAACGACCCTTCGGAATCGAAGGATACCGACAGGGACGGAATAGGGGACAATAAGGACCTCGATGATGATGGGGACGGGATGCCAGACATCTGGGAGGAAAAATACGGATTCGATCCTCTTGATCCTTCGGATGCAGAAGGTGATGCTGATGATGATGGTAGATCGAACCTTGATGAATACCTTGAGAGAAGCAATCCAATTTCCGGTTCAGTGGAGAAAGACAACACTTTGGTCTACTACCTGATTCTGATGGCGGTTGGAATGATAATAATAATCTCCCTTGTCATTTACGCTGTGGTTTTAAGGAAGAACATCCGGGAAAAGGAAGAACACCGTAACTTCTTCCAGGAGGAATGAGGGGTCCCTTTCAGGGGTCAACCAAGCGGTGAAATTAAATAGCATGCAATGAAAAGACCGCAAATTAATTCAAACCCTTGACAGATTGTCCTCCATCCAACCTCCTCTCGGAAGAGATAGGTGATGTCTATGACCAGACCATTGCTGGTAATAATGATCATAATGATGATGGCAGCCTCCTCTGTGCCGATACTTGGCACATTTGAGGCTTCCGAATCGACAGAGGACGGCTACGGTTATCGGTATGTAGATAGTGAGGAACCCGGGCCAATGGTAGATTACGGGTACATCGATATCAGGAACGACCCTGATGTCAAGGGCTGGGACACCTCGCAGGTCCAAGCATTGATCTATGCCGACTTGGGATTCTCCTTCAATTATTACGGCACGAGTTATTCCAAAGTATATGTTTCATCCTTTTGCGCGATGTCATTCGTAGAATCCAATCCCAATGCTTTCTATTATACTTACTATAATAAGGACATGCCATCCACCCAGTCCCCCAGAGGTTTAATTGCAGTCTATTTCGCTTCTTACTATTGTTACGAAACCACCACACAGTACAGACTCCTCACTCTCCAGACAGAGATAGACGGGGAGAAGGTCTTCATTGCTGAATGGAACCCCACAAGCGGTGGTAAGTTCCAGGCACTTCTCTATGAAGGCGGTATGATAAAATTTCAGTACGAACAAATTCCAGGCACTGGCGGAACCATCGGTTCTTATGTGAACATAGGAATAGAGAACCCTGCAGGAACCATAGGTACAGTGCTTACGAATTACCAATATTACCAGTCTGACCTCTTTTCCCTCCCATACGCCATCGCCTTTGTACTTGACAAGATCGAGATCAAGGACCTGGAGTTCAAGAACGGTGACGGACGGTGGGGAGACACCGTTTATGCAGGGTCCAAACCATATCTATTCGAGGTTGAAACGAAGCATTCCAAGGGTGCCGATGATATGCTCAGCATCCTCCTGACACTGGGTTCCAGAGCTGGTCAGGAGAATATCAAGCTTATTTATTTCCACAGGAACAATACATTCTCCCAGCTCTCTGGGAGACAGATGGCAAGTATCATTCCGGAGGATTGCATCTTCAATGCCAACGGCGACTATCTTACAGTGGAGTTTGCCGTTGATTTCCTGATGGAATACCCAAGTCAGGAAATGAGGAATGTGACAGCCAAGGCATCTGGAAGGTCTGCAGTCCCAGACATTTTAGATGCAGGTGAATTATACTGGGTGGAGACAGAGGTCGAATGGGATCCAGCAAGCCTGACCGCATTCAGAGTATCCGATCGGAGAGTTCTGGCTGAATCGGCCTATGTTGCAGGTGGAGAATCCATAGGCTTTGGAGGATTCAGGGTCGTCTATCAGGATTCTGATATACAGCCTTCTCCAACCAAATTCAGTGTAAGGATCACCGATAATTATGGTACGTTCAAGAATGCCTATATCAAGCAAGGTTCGGGTCTCGATGTCACCTGGAGGTCCGTTGAGGATGATTCCATCAAGATGACATGGACCTTTGATATGATCGGTTTTCCTGAGTTCTCAATGCTATCAGAATCATTTCAGTTCTCTTTGAACGTTGACACCTCTTCTCCAGATGAGGTAGGGGGATTTCTCATCCGTCCTGATTCCAAGACCGATACTCCAAGTACATATGATAATGACAGGAGCATATTTGTAGACTGGGAGGAAGTGGAGGACGGAGGCTCCGGAATGGGTGAGTATATAATAAGGGCAGAGATGCCTTCCGAGGGTTTCCAGTTGGAGAAGAAGGTCCCATCTACGGTCAATATAACAGAAATTGGAAACGAGTTCGGAAAAGAGCTTCCGGAAGGCGAAGTGAATATTTCTGTACTGCCTGTTGATTATGTGGGAAATATCGGACCCGCGATCTGGATGCATGTAATGATCGACCTTACAGGGCCTGAATTCCAAATTGTCGATCCACTTCCTGGACAGTGGACATTGAGTACTACCCCGGACGTCAGGATCAAGCTCAAGGACAGACTGACAGGTGTAGAGGGAGAATCCGTCAATTACAGAGTGTCAAGGGATGGGGGGTACACCTTCGATGACTGGTCAAGCTTCTATTACTTCGGAAGCGACACCGAGGTAGAACGGACGATCGAACCCTCCCTCTGGGAAGGAAAGGACAACATACTTGAGATCAGGGGCACTGACGTTGCAGGGTCCGAGGAGGTATTCTCGGATAAGATCCCAATATGGGTGGACGCGAGGGCACCCATGATCACAATGAGCGAACCCAGTGTCGATGATAACGGGACCACCGTGGAATGGCTCAGGAATATCAAGGAACCTTTGAGGATAAAGATACATGATTGGAAAGGATCCGGAGTGGAAGAAGATTCGATCTCATACAAGATCTCAACTGATGGAGGGAAAACCTTCTCTACCGACATCTCACTGCTTGGTGAGGGATACAACAATTCACAGGGATACTTTGAGTATGCCTTCTCCATAAGACAGGAATGGAAGCAGGGTAATGACAATCTGCTGACCATCGAAGCAAAGGACATGGTGGGCAGGAGAGCCAACGCAACATTCCAGATCAGGTTCGATGTGATCCCGACAATATCCCTTATTTCACCTACACCCTTGATGGACCTGACGGACAACCGTTCTATCAGGTTCCTCCTTGATGTCGATGACCCTGACGGTGAGGAAGATATCACCGTTACCTGGATGTCGAACATCGACGGATTGGTGGCAACGGGAACAGAAGCTGAGGTATTCCTCTCCCCGGGTGAACACATCATTCTAATCACAGTTGAAGACGGGATCCATTCAGTGAAAGAAACCTTCAGCATCAACGTCAGAGCTTCGATCCTGGACGACCCCAGGTTCAAGGACTCCGACAATGATGGTATGAACGATAGTTACGAGAAGGCATACGGTTTGAATCCTCTGGCCGATGATTCGGATAGGGACCTTGATGGGGATGGGCATACCAATCTGGAGGAGTATTACGCCGGAACCGACCCTACGGATAAAGGGCATTTTCCCGGATCGGAGATAACTGAGGAGAAATTCCCATGGATCCCACTTCTCCTGGTGATCCTTGCGCTGGTCCTTTTCGGATTGGCGGGATTCCTTCTTGCAAAGGAGGTCAGCAAGGGAAGGACGAACTATGGTCCACCCCCAATGATAGCGCCCCCCCTCTCACAAGCAAGCTTCCCTCCATCCGGAACAACGCGCAGACCTGACCAGTATCTGCCTCCACCCAGCAGGTAAGAGGTTCAGTGGCGCCTTTCCTCTACCCTCTTGGAGTAAACTCTTCTGACATTCCTTGCCTGTACGGGAGAGCCTTCCCTGTAAACCATGTTCTTTGGTGTCTTGATCTTGGTGACGACCACTTTCGTCCTGCCGAACTCAAGTAGGTCACCAACTGCGAACTCCTCTTCAGGAGCAGCTTGCAGGATCTCGGATTTTGTATTGGGACCTTCAACGATGGCCACTTTAATGATGACGGTGTCGTAGAGCTTGAACCAGATGCAGGAAACACTTGAGGCTTCGGCCTTGTCCACCCTGCGGTTATTCGATTCTATCGCAGTGACCAGGAGATTGTGATCGTCCCACATCAATTCGTCGCCAACCTCGATTATCTCCTTTGGGAAAAGTTCGATGGTCCGTTTTTCGGACCTTCCTCTATCTGAAACTATGGTCTGGACAATTATGGGTTTCTCCATATCGATGTGGGCAGAATGGATATTCCTGCATGGTACACATTGGACCGTTCCATCGAAACCAGACTCCATCGTAGGACCCAGTCTACCTCTGAGTATCCTATGAGGTGTCTCCTCCTCGCATCCCTCACAGTAAAGGTAAATGATGGTCCCTTCTGTCATGCTCCCGGCAGTAAAGGTGGCGATATTTAAAATATTTCATGAGAAAGGTTTTACATCGAACAACATATGGCACTCTATGCCTGGACTCGATGGGCTTATTAACACCATGAAAAAAAAAGGTCGTGCAGCTGTTGCTTTTTCCGGAGGGGTTGACAGCTCACTTGTTGCTCTGGCAGCAATGAAGGCTTTCGAGGGTGATACTATAGGGATCATGGTCTTCAACGATACAATCCCGAGCTCAGACATCAATAGCGCTGAGATCGTAGCATCAGAGATCGGTCTGGACCTAATGATCATCGAAGTTGATGTCCTTGAAAATGAGGAGTTCACCGAGAATGATCCTGATAGGTGTGCGATATGCAGGAAAATGATCATGCCAGAGGTAATAAAGGAAGCCGAGAGAAGAGGGTTCGACCAAGTATTTGACGGTGCCAACCGAGATGATCTTATGGATCACCGACCCGGCCATGCTGTTTCCTCCTCGCTGGGTATAATTCACCCGTTAATTGAAACAGACCTTGGGAAGGAAGAGATCAGGGCGATACTAAAAGCTGAAGGGCTCGATGTCCATCGTAGACCCTCCTCTCCCTGTCTTGCGACAAGAATACCATACGGTCAGAGTGTAACAATTGAAAAGCTCAAATTGATTGATCACCTTGAAGAAAAGGTGAAAACCCTTGGATTCGTTGATGTCCGGGTGAGGCTCCATGAGAATAATTATGGGACCTTCACAGCTATCCTGGAGGTCGATGATCCAGAAAAAGCCATTAAGGTATGGGACAAGATACTCCTCCTATCCGGAAAGCTTCCCATATCCCTGGACCCTAAAGGTTACAGACAAGGATCAATGAACGAGGTCCTTCTCCCATAAGGTTTATATCAAACCCCCCGTTTCCCCCATTCCAAACCGCCCATTCCAGTATATGCGGTCAGAAGGTGTAATCGATGTTGACCCGCTTCGAGAAGGCAAGGATCCTCGGGGCCAGGACACTCCAGCTTAGTCTTGGAGCACCCCCCCTGGTCCAATCGACAGAGGTTGATCCTCTGAGGATCGCCCAGAGAGAGATGGACCAGGGCGTCATACCCCTGACCGTGAAAAGGGACTAGGAGTTGAACAGATGAGCGATATTCAGAATGCCAAGGACCTACTTATCGAAGAGGATGTATACCTTACATCGGGAGTCCATATCGGCACGCAACAGAAGAGCGCGGATATGAAGGACTTCATATTCAAGGTCAGGTCCGACGGACTGTATGTACTGAACATAAAGAAGACCGATGAAAGGATCAAGGTCGCCGCCCAGATGTTGTCCCGATTTTCCCCCGAAGATATCCTTGTTGTATCGGCCAGGCAGTACGGCCAGAGGCCAGTTAGAGAGTTCTCCAACAAGCTTGGATGCGGGGCCTTCCCCGGAAGGTTCGTTCCTGGAACACTTACCAATCCATCCCTTGATGTATACGTGGAACCGAGAGTCCTCGTGGTCACCGACCCGGCTGCTGATCAGCAGGCCTTGAAAGAGGCTGTCAAATCGGGAATACCCGTTATTGGTCTATGCGATGCCAATAACGAAACGAAGTATGTTGACCTCGTGATCCCTGCGAACAACAAGGGAAGAAGGTCCCTTGCTCTGGTCTATTGGCTCCTTACAAGAGAGGTCCTAAAGGCCAATGGGACCTTCAGCAGCAACTCAGACTTCAAGGAAGAGGTCAAGGATTTCGAAGCAACCCTCTGAGCTTGCGAAAGAGTTATTGTCTCTCCAAGCGATCGCTTCCCTATGAGGGAACCCGCAGTGGCCGGCATGTTCTACCCCGGGTCAGAGAAGGCCCTGAAGAAAGAACTTAAAGATTGTTTTATGAGGGGACCCGGTAGATCAAAACCAGGGAATGGAAGTAAGGTCAAAGGTATCATATCACCCCACGCAGGTTACACATATTCAGGACCCACAGCAGCTTTTGGATTCCTGGCTATGGCTGATGGTGGCCTTCCTCAAACAGCAGTTATCATAGGTCCAAATCATTCAGGGCTTGGAAAGAGGATCGGTGTCTCTATGGAGGATATGAGAACTCCAATGGGAGTTGTTAAGGTCGACAGTGAGCTCGCCTCATCCATGGAAGAACATCATGATGAGCTGTCCCATCTTAGGGAACATTCCATGGAGGTACAGCTTCCCTTCATCAGTTTCTTTGATATTAATATCAAACAGGTTTGCATCTCCATGGGTCATCCCCATAGGGGAGGACCATGGTCATCCGAGGAGGAAGCCGAGCTCCAACATGCGAGAGTGGTTTCGGATATGATAGTGAATGCAGTAAAGAACACCGGAAGGGATGTTGGTATCATCGCCTCTTCAGATTTCACACACTGCGGTCCCAACTACGGTTTGCCCATACCTTCCGGTCTCAATGCGGGACAATATGCCAGATCACTTGACCTACCTGTTATTGACCTTCTTGTCAAAGGAGACATCGAGGGAGCTCTGAAAAAAAAGAGGGAACTTGGTACCACCGCTTGTGGAATGGGTCCTATTACCGCTATGATGCTAGCAGTTAAGGAGCTCGAAAGGACCGAAACACATCTGTTGGATTACAGAACATCCTATGATGTTTCTCCTTCCCACAGCGCAGTAGGATATGCATCCATTGTCCTTTACAAAAGATGAGTTCATCTCCGGCTTACAATTAAAATAGAATGACCCTTTTCTCAGCCCGGAGGCAGGGAATGGAAATTTCTGTGATCGGCTGCGGATATGTTGGTCTGACCACTGGCCTGGCATTGGCCGAGCTTGGCAACAGGGTGGTTCTCGTTGATGTGATCCCGGAGAAATTGAAGGTTATCGAAGAAAAGAGGTCCCCCTTCTACGAACCTGGCATCGAACCCATGCTTGAAAAACATGTTTCTTCAGGTGCAATAACAACATCCATGGATGTTGTAGAGGCTGTTGAAAGGACTGAGATCACCTTCATTGCTGTTGGAACACCATCAAGGAACGATGGCTCTATGGATGACAGTTATATCAGGTCAGCCTCCCGTGAGATCGCTGAAGCGATTAAGGGAAAAGATGAGTTCCATGTGGTGGTAATGAAATCCACAGTGGTCCCCGGGACCACTGACAACCTTATATTCCCCATGATCAAGGATATTACCGGATCTACTGACAGGTTCGGCCTTGCAATGTGCCCTGAATTCCTTAGAGAGGGTGCGGCCATGCATGACAGTCTGAATCCGGATAGGGTAGTTATTGGAACCCGGGATGACAGGGCATTCTCTATCCTTAAGAAGCTCTTTGACCCACTGGGGTCCAAGATCCTCAGGACAACTCCAACAGCTGCAGAGATGATCAAATACACTTCCAATTCTCTCCTGGCCACAAAGATATCCTTTGCAAATGAGATCTCCAGGATCTGCGAAGATGTGGGTGTGGATGTCTACGAGATAATGGAGGGAGTCGGTCTTGATTTCAGGATCTCACCTCATTTTCTCAGGGCTGGTGTGGGTTTTGGAGGTTCGTGTTTTCCAAAGGACGTTTCCGCTCTAAGGCATATTGCAAAGTCACGCGGATTATCCACTCCGATTCTGGATGGAGTTATGGAGAACAATGATATCCAGCCTGTTCATCTTGTAGACATTGCCGAAAGGACCTTGAATGGATTGAAAGGAAGGAGAGCCCTTGTCCTGGGACTTTCATTCAAACCCGATACTGATGATATTAGATCCACTAGGTCCCTTCCGGTGGTGAAGGAACTCCTTGAGCGGGGAGCTTCCGTTGGAGGTCATGATCCTAAAGCAGAGGAGAATTTCAAGATCGAGGCTCCTGATATCGAATACTTTGATAACCTTGATGATGCCCTTCAATGGGCGGATACCATATTCCTGATGACAGAATGGCCTGAATACAAGTTGATAGACTGGTCATCACTGGATGGTGTTGAGGCTGTTTTCGATGGAAGAAGGACCGTGGATCCAGGTTCCCTGGAAGGAAAGAGATACTGGTCCATGGGAACCTCTCTTCCCGGACCTTGAGCGGAGAGTGACCTCTTGAAATGGAAGGACCGATTTAAGGATGCGGCATATATCGGACTCGGTCTCTTCCTTATCGGGATGCTTCTCTTAAGGGCCGATGTAACGGATACCTTCGACTCTATGGCGGGAATCGATCCCTCCATTCTCGGATTGGTGCTCCTGCTCTATGTAATGAACACAAGCACCAAGGTCCTTAGATGGTTCGCGATCGTTAGAGGTATGGGTGTGAGGAGGGCTGGATGGATCATACTTCCCATCTTCCTCTCCTCTCTAGCTTTAAACAACTCTACACCTGGCAAGGTTGGAGGTGAACCTGTGAGGGCCCTTATGTTAAAGGAACATACTGGCACTGGTATCTCCAAAGGTATCGCTTCAATATTTGCCGAGAAATCCCTGGATATTCTAATGATATTGTTCCTGTCGGTGATCGGACTTCTTTACCTTGTCCTGGAACTGGGTTTCAAGAATGTGGAAGGGATGGTCTACGGAATTGCAGTAGGGGGCCTGATCATGGTAATTCTTATAGGCTTCCTTTTTTCACGGAGGGCATCAGGTCTGATGTCCCGGATCATCATGAAATTGGCGGAAAGAGCCTCCGGAAATAATGAAACTTCTGTGATGATCAAGCTTGCAGTCAAGGTCCAGGGATCGATAGATAAATTCCAGGATTCCCTGGGGATCCTGAAAAGGAACAGGTTCTCATCGGCAGCTGCAATTATGCTTACGCTTGCTATCTGGATCAATGAGGCCTTGAGGTTATACCTTATTGTCGGGGCCCTGCCCGGAGATCATTACATAACCTTCCTCGGGGCAGTTTCAGCGATCTCGATAGCGAACATCTTGGGATTCATACTTCCCATAGGAAGTGGTAATGTGATCGGTGGTGCATCTGTTCTGGTCCTGTTGACCGGTGAAGAACTTTTATCTACGGCAGCCTCCATCACCGCTGTGGCTACATCCATATGGATATCTATCCCCCTTGGCCTAATTTCCATCTTCTACCTTAGGAAAAGGTCCAGGACTGATAGGAAGGTGGCGAGATAATGAGCCCCGAAGTAACAACGGTCCTGCTCCTGTTCAATGAGAAGGACAATGTCGAACCCCTGACAAGGGATATTATCAACGTTTACAGAAAGAATTCCATAGACGGAGAGGTCCTCCTTGGTGATGATGGTTCTTCCGATGGAACTGGAGCAGTGTGCGATTCCCTGGCAGATGAGTTAGAAAACGTCAGGGTCTTCCATCACAGGGCGGATCCAGCTCACGGACATCCAGTGGACAACTGGAACAGGGCCTGGACGATCCTTCACGGTTTCCAGAAGGCAAAGGGGGAGATAGTCATCATCATGGATGGCGACAGACAGTATGAACCAAAGGAGATACCCCTCTTCCTGGAGAAGATGAAGGAAGGCTGGGATGTTGTCTCCGGATGGAGACATAAGCGTGCTGACAACTGGTGGAGAAGACTCCAGTCAAGGACCTACAATAGGATCTTCATTTCCGGATTCTTCGGCCTGGAGATCAAGGACCAGAATTCAGGTTTCAAGGCTTTCAGAAGGGATCTTGCCCTCAGGATGCCCTTCGATCCCCACGGATACAAAGGCATACACAGGTTCATATTACCCATAGCTTATGTCACAGGTGCAACGATAACAGAGGTCCCCATAGAACATTATGACAGACCTGCAGGCAAATCCTATATCAAGACCACTACAGTTCCATTCATTTTCCTATCAGATCTGATCTTCAGGTTCAGGAGAAGGTTCTCCGGAGATATCAGAAAGATGAAAAAGATCAAAAGAAAGCTAGGAAGGATGCCCTCACCCTCCGATAGGCAAGTTATTGAGGAAACTTTTGGAAGACCTCAATTCCAACAGCCTAAATGCTGATCATTTATATATTAGGAAAAAATTTTCATATAACATTTAAATATATCTTCCCTGTGTTTTTCTTATGTTATAATAGTGAAAGTATCCGTTTGAAGATACTTCGATGCAAATAGAGGTGAAAAAATGCAAAATGGAATGAGCAAGAGAACAAAGATCATTATTCCGGTCTTTATCGTCGGTCTATTCCTTCTATCATCCTTTGCAATGATAGATTTTTCAGCCGATGAAAAGGTTTCGGGCGAAGTAACTATGGACGAAACGACCGGCATCGAAAGGCTTTCAGGCGTCCTTAAACTGTCAGATAATGATGCCAACCAGCAGTTCTACGGAACAACCCAGTACGATTACTCAGGTGCGGCTGTCCAATCTGGTGATGTTAACGGAGATGGAATGGATGACGTCATCGTTGGTGCCAGAGGTGCTTCAAGCTATGCTGGTGAGATCTGGATCTTCTACGGTGGTACTAATACTGCAGCCGAAGTTCCGGATACCAACGCAGATGTTGTCTTATCAAATCCGCGAGGCGGATCCGGCTACATGGGAGAAAGCATAGGTGTTGGAGATGTTGACGGTGATGGTATCGATGATATAATCGCCGGCAACATGTATGCAAACAGTTACAGGGGTGAAGCCTACATTTGGTTCGGGAGCCAGAGCCTACCCAGCTCGTCAAATAAACCCGATGTTACTTTTTCAGGTGAAGCAGGATATTCTTCCTCCACTTATTTCGGTCAGGACATATGGGCTGACGATCTTGACGGTGACGGTATCGATGATGTCATGGTGGTTGAACCTTACTGGTATGAACGCCTCTATAAAAATGAATATTTCGGGGGAAAGACAGCATACATCCAATACAATTACACCGGACTGGCTTTCATTTTCTGGGGTAGGTCCAGAAGTGAATGGGGCCAGAATGGAGGAAAGTTCTCCTGCGATAACGAGGATTGGGACGTCAGGATCAAAGGATGGTGCCCCGCTCCAACTTCCGGAAGCAGGTATGCTCGGATGGGATACTATGGAGGTCAGTGCTTTGGATCAGGAGATTTCAATGGAGACGGATACAATGATCTGGCCATAAGCACTGGATACTATAATTACATCTATTACGACACCAACAGCTACTACAGCTATGGTGGAGTGGTCTGGCTGATTCCTGGAAGGAGCAGAGCTGAATGGACCCAGTGGGGCGGACATTACGACCTGCTTGGCAGGCAAGGAGATTATATGATGTTCACCCAGAGGGCTTCATCGGTGTATTCCGGATACAATCCCAGACTGGGTGACCTTAACGGAGACGGACTGGATGATCTGGCCTTCGGCAGTTATTATGGAGATGGTTACTCCGGGATCGTCTATGTGGTCTTCGGAACAACCTCTGATAAATACAAGAATGGAACATTCTATGATGAATACCCATACGGTGGTTATTACAACGATATCGAAAAGGTCTGGGACATAAGGATCACCGGAGAATCCAATTCCTACATGGCGCAGATATGGATCGATGATTTCGATGGTGACGGGATAGGTGACCTGTTGACTGGTGGATATTATGCTCCTTCAGGTTCAACAAAATATGCACAGGGAGGTGTCTATCTGTTCTACGGAAGAACTGACTGGCCAACTGGTAAGATGAACACCGGAGATGCGGATTTCACAATATACGGTGATGAACAATACACCTATCTTGGCTATTATTACTACCAGGGCCTGGGAAGTGGTGACTTCAACAATGACGGAGTGGCAGATCTTCTCATGGGAGGTTACGGAACTTACGGACCCTCTAACGCTGCTTATTCCGGTTCTACCTATATGTATCTGACAAAACAGCCGGAAATGGAACTCTACACCCCAGAGATACTGGATGCCGATGGATACGATGGAAAGACGGTCCTTCCAGGTTCCGGAGGAGCGGTGAACAAAGCACAAGATAAGGTAGGAGATGGTGTCTACTCTATCACTACGGGATACAACGATACATGGACCGTATATGAGGTTAAAGAGGTAAGGGTTATCTTCCAGCTCAAAGGAGCTCTTAGGGACTTCAGATACGTTATGGGATTCAGTCTTAACAACCAGTCTTTCTACATGTTGGAAAATCCCATCGGAGGCATGGCTCTTGTTCTGGATGAATGTACCTTCAACGTGACCAGCACACTTTCAGTGGATGTCAAGTTCTCATTCATGTTCTATTCATGGTTCCTGACACAGGACCTCTTCGATGTAATAGTCCAGTGCGAGAACGGCGGGGCCATAAAGGAATATGTCATGGAAGACAGACTCCACCTCGAAAAGGATATCACATTCCTTGGCGATGATTTTGTGGTCACAAGGGATGGGGTGCCAATTCAAAGAGGAGACTTCGTAGACGGTGGAAAACCCATCAATGTCAGAGGACTGCAGGTCGTTTTCGAAGGAACCGATATCTCACCACAGAATGACAGATACTTCGTAAGGATAACGGACACATACTCGAGGATATTCGAGGACAAGACCTCTGCCGGAAGGGAGATACTGTTCGAGATACCGACAACCGTCAACTCAGGAGTATACAGGTTCTCGGTCCAGATACTCATCTACAAGGAATACTTCAACTACATGGAAGAAACAACTGTCGTCCCCATGTTCTACATCAACCTGGACTTCGACGGACCGGAAGCACCGACCAACCTGCAGTTCCATGCAGACAGTCCCACAGATCCGGAGAACAGATGGGACAACGATCATGAGGTATGGCTCAGCTGGGACCCGGCATACGACACACAGCAGGGGGTCAAGGGATACTTCATCGAAGTTTCGTCCGGCTCAAGAGCAATGACAACAACATACATCGACGAGGGAACATCAACAAACCTCACACTCGAGGGAACAGGAACCATCACGGCAAGGGTCTACGGAATTGACGATTCTGGAAACATAGGAATGGCCACAACAACAAGGATCATCATTGACATGGGAGAGATCAAGGTCATCGATGCACAACCCACATACATGGGAAACATGTGGTACAGGGACACGGAGATGACCGTCAAATTCGCCATATCCGACCAGACATCAGCTGCCAACGGACCTAAGCTGGATATTACGACACTCGAGTATACAGTTACTTCTGACATGTCCGAAGCTGCCAAGACTTCCGCAGAATGGACAAAGGTCAGAGAATACAACATACTGGACGAAGAGAAGTTCCTTGACCAAGTCCTTTACACAATGGAGGCAAGGGTCAAGGTCACTGAAGGAAAGGACAACTATGTATGGTTCAGGGTAGGAGACGGAGTGGGCAACTCAGGAGAAACAATGCTCTTCGATGCTCAGGCCGCCATCGACATGGCACAGGAGTTCGTAGATTCCCAAGCCAACTGGACAACAGAGGAGAAGACAGAATACATGACAGGGGCAACAGAGGACGCATACGACATGGCAGACATGGTCAACCCCGCAAGGATTTGGGTCGACATGACACCTGTAACATTCTCCACACCCACACCATCAAGCGATCCATTGGAAGAAAAGAGAGTCTCTGCAACTGTCCAGGTCTCTGATCTTGGAAGTCTTGTGGACGCAAATAGCATCCAGTATTCAGTTTCAAGGAACGGGATCACCAACTACGGTGGCTGGATCAATATCGACACAGCAGTGGATGGATCCAACATACTGGCAAGGACGGTGCAGCCGCTCCTGTTCGAACCAGGAACAACCAACTACATCAGATGGAGAGCAAAGGACATTGCAGGGAACGGATACACGGTCTCGGACGACTATGCAATCGTAATAGAGGGTCTGGTCGTCAACAACCCGCCGGTCTCAGAGATACTATCACCAGTGATGAGCGAGGTCTTCAACACCAAACAGACAATATCATTCGACGGAACTGGATCTACGGATCCTGATTTCGACGATATCTCTTATTCATGGATATTGGGAAACAGGACCACCATAAGCACAGAACCACAGTTCGAAATCCCTGCAGCTCAACTAGGGCCGGGACCACATGTGATCACACTTGAGGTCACAGATGGACAGTGGAGGGTCACAAGCTCCATTTCCATCTTCGTCAAGACACATCCTGACGAGGTGGATACCGACGGAGATGGTGACCCGGACGGATCCGATCAGGATGACGACAACGATGGAATACCGGACATCAAGGAACTCGAAATGGGAACCAATCCCAGACTGAAGGATACTGACCTGGACGGTAAAAACGATAAGCTTGATCCGGAACCGCTCAACCCACTGGTTGTAGAAGAAGAGAATGTGGACAATGAAGTGACATATTACACAGTAATGTCACTCATGATCGTTCTGGCTGTGGTGATACTTCTGATAGGATCATTGCTGGTCCTCAGAAGAAAATCGTCCATGGAAAAGGAAAGGATCGAGAGAGCGGTCCTCGCAGAGGGGAAGATCGTATCAAGATATGAAGAGCTGACAGGAGTTGGAGCACCTCTCCTACCACAGGTCAGGGAAATGGGGCTCAGCCTCCCACCGGTGGCAGCACAACAGGTCGCACCCATGAAGAAAGCTAAGGAGCTTGCTAAGACACCTTCCCTCCCTGCAGTGGAGAAGAAGATCGAAAAGGCAGAACCAATGGCAGCTCCCGCACCTGCATCCGAACCCATGCCTGCTCCGGCACCCGAACCTGAGGATAATGCGCCGGCACCAAGGAGAAGGATAAGGAGAAAGAACGCAGAAGAAACCTCAACCACACCTGGAGACATACCAAAACCAGAAGATCTCACAGCAACAGCTGCCCTGCCCGGATCTGCGGAAAAGATGGATAATGACTCCGGAATGATTACAACCACCTGCGACCTCTGCGGATCGTCCATTGACGTTCCAAAGGGATCGAACAGCGTGGAATGTCCTCTTTGTGGTGAAAAGAAAAACCTATGAGCATAAGTGATGCTGAACGCCCCGATCATTTCAAGGGGCGTTCATTTTTTTTTTTTGGAAAATTTCAAATTACTAACTTACTCCTTTAAAAATTTTCATGAATCATCTAATTCGCATGAAAATATTAAGGAAAATTTTTCCGATGAATAATATCTCCTAAAATCTTATAAATCTAAATTGCGATAGGAGTCTGGACAGTGGGCAGTTTTATTTTTGACAACGCATTCAATCCTCTCTTCTAATTCCCCGCTGTCCCGGAAGGCGGGCCATCTCCTGCGGGAGTTCTTCCCGTCTTCCTCTCTCATAATTTCTTTTGAATTTTCTTTGTTTTTATAATACTAATCTTTAAATATACCAGGTATCTCTTCATTATGAGTGATGGCAATGGTAGA
>CBDDUX010000008.1:0-101733 GCA_965234725.1 Thermoplasmatota archaeon
GTCAAATATTAAAATGTGGTCAAATCAGTGGTTAAACTGTCAAAGTCGGGTTGTAGTAAAATTCTAATAATGTTCCACATTGTGTATTTGGAACTTATTCTTACTGTTCTTTTCAACCAATGTCCTAATTTCCTTTTGGAGGTTTCGGTGATAATTCATTCCAAGGAGAGTACTTGTTCCTGCACCAGCTGCGGCTCCTATTGCAGTACCAATAACTGGTACAACACTTCCGGCAATAGCTCCTCCAGTTGCAGGTCCAATCATGTTATTAAACCAGGATCCAGTGTGTACTTCAACAACAAAATCATCTTTTTCTCCTGTTATTGTAAATGTCACCTCTCTAAGTGCTCCAACAAATGCTCTCGGAACGCTTTTCCTGATAGCTACTATTGTCTTAAAAGGTATTCCATCATTATCACCCTCCAATTCATTTACAATATCCAAATCCTTTTGGGACTGGAGTTCTGTTTTCATTCCATTATATACGCCGTTCAAATTCGTGTTTAAATCCCTATAATGCTTTACAAATTGCATCGTTTTTACCCTCCTTTAATCAAATAATTTCATTTCAGCTTTGTACCTTTTTTAATAAATATTTCCATTAGTACAACACTCTCAGAAGAATATGAACTTATTATATTGATTTCATAATTAGTTACAAGATTGATATTAATCTAATGCAAATCAAAGTGGTTCCGAATCTGGACAAAGACGGCAATTGTAAAGAATAATTCTTACAAGGGATTCACAGGAATCAAGGACTTTCAGGAGCTCTTCGAAGACGAAGAGGAAATTTTTTGAAGTGAAAAGTAGTTCCGAGAATTAGTCATGAGAGGAAATCAAGATGTATGAAGAGAATAGAGACTTCTTTCAAGCATTATGTTATTTCCTGGGACAAGAAGATATCCAAACCGTTGATGAGTTATTAGATTACATTTCAAAAAGAACCTTCAAAGACCATCACGTGAAGAATGTAATATATCAATATTTAAGAAAAGTTGGAAAACAAAGACCTGAGCATAAAGAGAAGATCTCAAAAAAACTCGATATATTCAAGAAAACTAAATTCAAGAATTTCTTCATACACCTTAATGGTACATTTTACAATCATGGAAACTTAACAAGCAATATAGAATTATTTGTGAATCAGAAATTGATATATAAAGGAAAAGCAGATATTCGTTTGAAAAATATCAAAAGAGCACTCACTGAAAATATTTCAATAGATTTGGATTTGAAAAAGAAAAATCCAAGATTTAGACATGGCACGAATCCAATATTCAGATTTGGAACATGTGATCTTCACTGTTGTGCGTCAATTCTTTTATGGGAAATCAAACATATTTATGATGAACAAATCCTGATTGAGAAAATCTATTTGTATGCTCCACATTATCCTAATGACCAGTCAAAAAATCTTTCTGGTCCAGTTATGATAACAATATCTGACCTTGAGAGTGAATTGAAGAGAATCCAAAGGATCAATGATCTATCAAAGATTTATGGAATTGACGTTAAATGGAAAAAATCTTCGAGAAAAGGACAGAGATGTAGTTGGATTGGATACCTTGATACACCTTATGAAGGATTAAAGTAAAATCAAATCATTTTCCCAATCCAGCCCGAAGAGGAAAACATCATATCAAATGGAAGAAATTAGTGAAGTACTGGAATGTATAATTGAATTTAAGGAGTAATTGTATGGAAATAATAAAAGTTATGGATAATAAAGATAAATATATGGACTTATTGCTATTAGGTGATGAACAGGAAAGTATGGTAAAAAAATATCTCTACAGAGGTGAATTATTTGCCTTATTTGATAATGATTTAAAAACGGTCTCTGTTGTAACACAAGAAAATGAGGAAATATATGAAATCAA
This sequence comes from Thermoplasmatota archaeon, assembly GCA_965234725.1. Lineage (GTDB taxonomy): Archaea > Thermoplasmatota > Penumbrarchaeia > Penumbrarchaeales > Penumbrarchaeaceae > Penumbrarchaeum > Penumbrarchaeum helgolandense. The sequence goes on from CBDDUX010000008.1 coordinate 1,884, forward strand.
GAATATAGCAACATATGAGAAATATCAGAGGAAAGGATATGGAAGTATTATGGTAAAATATATAATAGAAAACATAAAAAATAAAGGCAAACAATTATTGATTGGTACAGGAGAAAGTGATAATATAATTGCTTTTTATAAAAAATTTGGTTTTAAATATTCCCATACAATAAAGGATTTTTTTATAGATAATTATGATCATAAAATGTATGAAAATGGAAAACAATTAAAAGATATGATATATTTAAAAATAGATTTTAAAAGTGTATGAAAATAAATAGATCATTAATGATATCGATTTCCACCCAATAATGGAAAATATCATCGAATTTTCCCTTGTAATTGACTCTTAAAATTTTTATTGAAAGAGTATTTCTTAATTGATCCTGTCTTTGGATATTCAATCATATTTTCTTCAAAAATTTGGAGATAATCTTTGAGTAAGAAATAATTTCCAGGTCTAATAGACCAATTTGAGGCTCTAATACAAACTTCTGTTTGATTATTTGATATTTTAAAGAACTTAATCTTCACTTTCGTGGGCCATTCCATTAAAGCATTTGCGGGATCTTCTTTGAATGAAAATAACTTACAAATGATAACTTCATCATTCTCACTAGATATACTCCAATTTATTTCACTAAAAATCAATTTAGAATTATTAAAACATGAATTTGTATCAAGATCAATTTTAAATTTCGTTGTGAAGATGACCATTAGAACTATATCAATAAAAATATAGTTAATACCTTTTCTTCCGCTATCCACCCGAGAAAGGAACGGATCGAGAACAAAATTGAGGGGGGGGGGGATAACGGGTGTCTGGGGAGGACATTGGGATCTCGATCCGCAAACCATAAAACGATTGAATTATTATTTAACAAACAAGATATTATTTCGTTTTAGAAAAAATAACAGAGATCCGCCCATAATTGGAATGATCTAACATATACCGAGAATATATAGCATATTGGTAGAAACCATTATAAAGTCACAACTCAAAAGAAGTATCATGAATGCACAATGTCCCTCCTGCGAATCAAAAATAATATCCTTCACAAAAAATGACCTAACAAGTAACAAAGTTTTTTCTTGTATTGATTGTGGAAATGAATGGAATATGTCCGTATATACAAACCCACCTAAGAAATCATTATTGAAATCATTTTTCGGATTGTACAACTAATATATTGAGAAGTTTAAACACCACTTCCCACCAAAAGAGGCAATCATTTAGGAACATGTTATTGACATCTTCAAGGTTTTTCTTATGATTCTATTGGTCGTTTCCGACTTGCGTACGTTTTTCGCAAGAATCGCACTTAAAGATCAATTCCCATATCCACATTGTAAATGAGAACCAAGATAAAATATCATGAGGTCCTGATCCTCTGCGGATTGATATGGACCTGATAGTACGTGAAGCAGCAATGGAGGACCTCCCGGGAATAAAGAAACTGATCGAGGGGGTCTTTGATGAAAAAGTGGCCCATCTCTACTCTGAAGAAGGTGTAAGGACCTTCAAGGGGTACATAGAACTCGGTAAGATGCAGGAGAGAATGAAAAGGAACTACTGGGCCCTTATCGCTGAGAACAAGGACCTCGAGATCATCGGCACGATCTTCTTCAAGGACCGTAACCACATCAATCTGTTCTTCGTAAGGGCCGATCTTGAATGGAAAGGGGTGGGAAAGGCCCTCCTTGAAAAGGCAGTCAAGATCTCAATGGAGGAGGACCCCTCCCTCCAGAGAATTACGGTCAACTCTTCACCCAACTCGCTTGAGGTCTACAAAAAGATGGGTTTCAAACCAGTTGACAAGGAGAAGGTCCTCCACGGTATCAGGTTCATCCCCATGAGCAGGATCATACCTTGATGGGTCCTTCCTTGATCGTATTCAGTATCAGCTTCGTCTCTGTCCTTTCCACGAAATCATATGTTTGTAGCCTCTTGATGAATCGATCTAGTCCCGCTCGATTCCTGAACCTTGCAATTACAGTTGCATCAAAGGATCCAGTATTATCGAAAACGGCCAGCACCGCTCCGTGCCTTGCGATCTTGGATTCGATCAACTGGAGCTTACCCTTGGCCACCCTCACATCGACAATCACATGGATATCAAATCCCATGGTATCATAATCAACATCAGCAGAGTATCCTTTGATAATACCAGACTCCTCCATCTCCTTTACCCTCTTCATCACGGTGGAGGGAGAATAACCCAGCTCCTTTGCGATCTCCCTGTAGGAATCTCTGCCTTTGGATAGCAGATGGTTCAGGATCTTTCTGTCAATTTCATCCATGCGCGGGTATGTATGTTCAGAATACATATCATTTATCCTGAAATAATGAACGTTCATTAAAAAAATATAAAAAATAATGAACATATGTCCAGGATTTTTTGGATCAAACTTTAATATATGCTCTTCGGTCCCCATTCGGGGATGGAACACATGGAGATGAAGAAATTCGGCTTCGACGGACTCGAGGACGTAAAGGAAACACTGAGGAAGGATCCGGATATCAGGTTCATAAGGTTCATGACTGCAGATATGAACGGTGAAAGACCCTGCGGTTTCACAATACCTGTATCCGAACTGGGGAGTCATATCAGGTCGGATGGTACCTTGGACCTGCTGAAGGAAACGAAGATAGACGGGATTCTGAAAGGATTCGATGCTTCATCACTTTACCCTGAACGGATCAATGAATCCGACAAGAACGCCTCTCTCGATTTCACAACGGCCAGGGTCCTTCCATGGTACTATCAGACCAAGGTCGGAGGGTATGACAGGAGATGGAGGGAGTTGGTTGTCTTCGGAGATATCATGGACCCAAAGAACGGACGATACAAGTTCGACTCCAGGTCCATACTGAAAAGAACCCTTGAAAAGGTCAGTGAACTGGGGATCGCTGACACCGTTTACATCGGACCAGAACTGGAATTCTTCCTTTTCGAGGCCGATGAGACCGGGTATCCTGTTCTGGAGGAGTTCTTTGTGGACGACTGCAGATATCTGAAGCCAAAACCGGTGGACAAGGGCAGATACTTCAAAGGAGGAAGGTACGGAGAGATCCGAAAGGAGGCCCAGATGCTACTCCAGGATATGGGTTATCGCTCCGAGTATGACCATCACGAGGTATCGGAAAGTCAACACGAGATAGATCTCCACTACCTTCCGGCCCTGGAGATGGCCGACCTTGTGATGTTGTACAGATACATCATCAAGAAGGTGGCATCTTCCCACGGTCTATTCGCCTCTTTCATGCCCAAACCCATTGCCGGGATAAACGGAACAGGTATGCACACCCATCAATCCCTCTTCAAGGATGGAAAGAATATTTTCTACGATGAGAGCGATCAAAATCACCTCTCTATGGAATGCAAGAGCTACATCGCAGGGTTGATGAAGTATGTCCCTGAGATCACAGCCTCCATGAATCCATGGGTGAACTCATTCAAGCGCCTTGTTCCCGGATTTGAAGCTCCAGCATACATCTGTTTTGATATCCAGAACAGGTCGTCCCTCATCAGAATACCTGGCTACGATCAGAACAATCCCGAAGCTATCAGGATAGAACTCCGCAATCCCGATCCCTCATGCAATCCTTACATTGCATTCTCCCTTCAGATCATGGCCGGTATTTCTGGAATTAGAGAGAAGATGGCTCCTCCAGAGATCAGGGACCTGAACATCTTCGAACTAACAGATGCAGAGATGGAAGAATACGGGATAGCAAGGCTACCGGCCGACCTCGGGTCTGCCCTTGATCTCATGGAAGGGAGCTCCCTTGCTAGTGAGGTTCTGGGTGCCAGTTTCCTTGAACACTACATCAATGCAAAAAGGGTCCATCTCAAAGGATATTTAGACTCTCTCGGACACCGGATCAACGATTCATCGATGAAGGTCCAGATATCCAGATTCGAGGTAGAGGAGCTGCTCCCAATCCTTTAGGGACAGCAGACCCAACAGAGCACCAATGAAATTTGCCAGACCAGACCTGGCATGCACCATTCTCCATGCATGAAAACACATTTTTAACTAGTATTATCCGATATTATTTTTATCCGTAACAATACAACCAATATTGAAATCATTAATATTACAATGGATAAAAAATGTAGAAAGGATTATCTATTGACCTTTTGCTGTGAAGAAGGGTGCCGGATGTTCAATCTGGAAATGGGATCTATAGGGCCAGGAAAAGCTAGCAGATCAATAACTATCATCTCCATCATTATTTTCATTACAATCAACCTGGCAGGTGGCACAGATGCCCAGGAAAAAGAAGAACTGGATATAATCTACTACTCAAACAGTCCGTTTATCTACAAAACCGGAGAAAACCAGGTTGGGGGAATTGCGGTAGACATCATTTCTCCCCTACTCGAAGACAAAGGATATGGTCTTGTTTACAGGGAGATCCAACTCAATACATTTTCAGGAGAACTTGAGGAAGGGGGAGGAGATCTGCTTCTTGGATGCAATATCCAAAAAGATATCGAGGAAAACATCACATTCTCGGAAGAATCCATCTATTCCAATTGGGGGATCCTCTATTCAAACAAGGAATTCAAGGTATCGACAATCTTGGATCTGCATAAGAGCTGGATAGGTGTAGTAAAGGATGATATATACTATAACGGAGCAAACGGTTTGGAACATCTTCTTATCAGCTTCGGAATAGAGCCTTTCATTGTAGAGTTCGGTAACTATCAGGAGGTTGTCGAATCCATTGAGGATGGTGATGTGGATGTGGGCCTCCTCAACGCAGCCCTGGGAATGAGATTGGAGAATGACAGGGATATTAAAAGAACATCAGTCATATTCTCACCAATCGATATAGGAATGGCAGTAAATCAGGAAAAAATCGAGATGGTGGACCTTCTTAACGATCTGGACAAAGATATAGGAAGAATGAAGGACGATCCTGATTCCAACTACTATACCACACTTGACCGCTATCTGGAGAATGAAAACAAGAGACCTGAAAAGGTGGTGATTCCAGGATGGCTCTTAAGGACCACCCTGATCCTCTTAGCATCTGTGGTCCTCCTTTGTGGAATTGCCCTCTTCCTCAGGGGAAAGGTAAGGTCAAGGACCCGGGAACTTGAAAACACGAACTTAATGCTGCAAAATGATATCACGAAGAGGGAGAAAGTGGAATTGGAGCTTACAGATGAGAAGAACCGTTCCGTATTTTACCTTGATCTTCTCATCCATGACATCGGCAATATCCACCAGGGTCTATTAAGTCATATCCAGCTTCATGAATTATTGAAAGGGGATCATGAAAAAGGCGAGAGGAATATCAAGCAGATGGCAGACCTCATGCAAAGGTCCCAGGTCCTGGTGAGGAACGTTAATAAGTTTACAGAAGCTGTCGGTCCAGAGAGGAAATTGGAACCAGTGGATATTAAGCCGGTGATCATAGATTCACTCAGAACAGCGGTCCTTTCCACTCCTCAGATTGATATCGAGACGGAAACAGATCTGCTGGAAGGAGAGATCATGGTTAACTGTGGTCCTCTGATCGAGGACCTTTTCTACAATCTGTTTCATAACGCTGTTAAGTTCCACGATGGCCCCAAAGGAAAAATTGAAGTATCAGTCAGAGAAGAGGATAACGGCAAATGGTATGGAATCATGATATCAGATCATGGAAGGGGAATTCCCGATCATATGAAAGAGACCATATTCTCAAGGTTGGAGAGATCCACGGAGAGAAAGCATAGAGGGATGGGGTTAACACTTGTTAAGGTCCTGGTCAGAAGGTATGGTGGGACCATTGAGGTTGATGACAGGGTTTCGGGAGATCACAGCAAAGGAGCCATCTTCAAGCTCAGGCTTCCAGTTTTAGATGAACGATCCACTTCATAATCCGGAAAGATCCTCAAGATCCTTGGCGAGCAGGACCTTGCTGGTCCTCTTCTGATTTCCAAGTGTATCTTCGATGGCAGGGCCATAATCATGCCCGGGTAGCACAAGGAGGTCATCAGGAAGTCCTTTTAACCTCTGAAGTGTTGTAAACATTTCCTTGATGCTCCCTCCCGGTAGATCGCATCTACCGCAATCTCCGATGAACATAGTGTCCCCTGTAACGAGATACCTGCCATCTGCTATCAGACAGATCCCACCGGGAGTATGCCCAGGTGTCTCAAGGAACTCCAGAGCACTATCTCCAACCTCCAACTTAGAACCCTCGGATACTATGATATCAGCACCACTCACCTTCTCCGAACAGTACATGCTTGATACCGATCTCGCTCCAGTTTTTTTAATTACTTCCCTCATGGAGGATGAGTGGTCACCATGGTGATGGGTTAACACAACATATCTGAGTTCTAGTCCCTCTTCTTCAAGCCAGGAAAGTACACTGGAGGGATCATATCCGGGATCGATCAGGACCGCATCCTTTTTTTCGTGAAAAATATAGCTAAGATTGTCCTGCCCTACTACGAACCTCTTCATTTCTAGCATGATACCTGAGATATCGATGGCTAACTTTATCTTTACCCTTACTCTTGGTTGAACATGGATATTGGTCCCCCATCCACAATAGAACTTGATACGGAGATCATCTCCTCCTTCCCAAAGAGATCAAAGGTCCTGGAGATCGCATGTGCCCATGGCAGGACAGCTTTCATAATGGAATCAATGGATCATATCGTAACGGCACTGGACATTGACCCAGCCGCTATTCACAACTCCAGGGAGTTCGGACTATCAAGGGGTAGCTCAGTCAAATTCGTAGTTGGGGATGGAAGAAAACTTCCATTCCACAGTTCTCTGTTCGATATTGTCTTGATGAACGGATACATGACAATGTTGACCGATAGTGAGTCGAGAGAACGATCGATCGAGGAAGCTTCAAGGGTATTGAAAGAGGGCGGGACCCTGTACCTGGCCGATTTCCTCCAAACCGATGATTCCGATATCTACCGTCAAAGGTACGAAAGACATTTCAAGATCACCGGGGAGGACCATACGTTCATAGTTACGGATACCGGAATGGATGACGGAAATGAGCTATACAGATGCCACCATTACCTTGAATCGGAGCTGAGGTCCCTTCTGGTATCCCATTTCGATATATTGGAGTCTAAAAAGCAGGTGTTCACAAGCTTCCATGGTAATAACGTCAATGGCATCATCATCTTGGCGGTCAAGAAATGAGATATCCAGGCTTTCCTCGAATGGAATAAATACCTCGCCTCTCTTTTGGAAGACATGGCCTCGGTCAAGGATTGGCTCCAGTTATTCAGAAGCCATACCTCTCCACTGGAGATGACCATAACGATCACCGGTTCCGCATTGGCCGTTGGAACCATTTTTGATATCAGGGTATTGTTCTTCCTGTTCTTCGGGTGGCTCTACCACAATGCTGGCTACGGCCAGAACTCTGTAGAAGATTTCCTTGGCGGTTTCGATAGGAATGATCCGAACAAGAGACACCATCCGCTTCAAAGGGGCGTGATAGACCCTGTATTTGCAAGGAATATATGCCGGTTCCTGATAGTGATCCTATTCATCTATGGAGTGGTGATCTCGAATTTCGACCTGCTCTCAATTATTCTTCTAGCGACCCTGATCGGTATGGGGATAATCTACAACCTGTTCAACAAAGAGCTGACAGGGAAATTCATCCCGATCGCATTGGCCCATTCCCTTCTTCTTCCCTTTGTTTACTTCGGGTCTGGTGGTACCATCGACATATCAGCCACCGCTCCCTACATATCCGGACCGGAAACACGCGCAGCAATATTGCTCTGGGGATATCTTCTGCTCCAGGTGATCTATCAGATAATGATAGAAGGGGACCTCAAGGATATCGATATGGACGAGGCATCCATGCTTCGGTCCCTGGGAGTATATGTGAGGGATGGGATTTTGTACTGCTCCAGACTTGCAAGGGGGGTATCATTCTTCCTGAAGGCCTCCTCCATCATGATATTATTCCTGGTGCTATCGACTTTGAACGGTACTGTCGATAATTATATTGGAGCATTATTATTCTCTGCTGCCCTCCTTGCACTGGACCAAGGATTGATGGGTGCAGGACCGTGGGACCATTCAAAATGCCTTAAGAGAATGTCATTGATGGAAGTTACCTCGACCTTTGCACTGGCAGTTGTCATCGCTCCGGTTATTGGAGGATGGATCCCGGCCTTGTTGATCATGGCCTTCAATATGATCTACTTCATCCTTATGAACAGGTTCCTGTGGGGGACCTTGATAAAACCAAGGGTCTAAAGGTATCTATCGTCACGATTGTACTTGATCTCCGGAAGAAGCATATCCGTTATATCTTCAACAGAGTCCTTTATATCCACGTCAAGGGCCTTTGCAAGATCCTTGAGTATCTCCCAGTTCTCCTTATGTGGGGAAAGCGCCTTATTTATCCTGCAAAGCCTTCGATCTGTTGTAAGAACGGTCCCGTCATTCTCGTAGTTGACGGACCTGGGGATCACGACGTCAGCTTCCGGGAATGGGTCCAGAGTCCTCTGTATTGCAAGGAACCTGCATGATCTGGGTCGCTTGAAATCATCCGGAGGATAACCGAACATTAGAATGTTCTTTTTCGACAGGCCATCAAGTTCCCGAAGTGTGATCCTCTGAATGTTCAGGTCGCTGATGCCTTGGCTGTTGGACCCTCTTTTTAAAACTATCATCTGCGCTTCGGTTATTTGTTTGAATAGAGCTATGCGCCTGGATTCCTCTCGTCCAACCATCCCGAATATTATCAATCCATCATCAGATGAAAGTGTCTTTGCTAATTTTGCAAGGTCATCGTATGATTCTCCGGACCTCACCTCTATGGCTTCCCTGGAAAGAACGGCAAGTTCGTTCAGGAGTTCCTGCTCGCTGTAATTGATCAGATCGTATGCCTGTCCTGATATCAGCTGCTCCCTGGAGGCGGTTGCTATGAGACCATCAAGGAAGCCTATGCCAGCGTGGTCCAGTGTCCTTGCCCCCTCTATCCTGTGGGGTTTGTCACCCACAATCAGTACATCCACACCATCATTTGCAGCCTGCCTTACCTTGACTCCTGCCACGGAGAACCTGTTCACGAGGTCGGTATTGTAAACCATTATCAGGTCCTGTTTATTGATATCATCGAAGGTAATGGTGGAACCAGAATTCCCAAGGACAGGGGTAAGACCATCGCATGTCTCGTGATCGTCCACTATCAGGTAGATCTCCCCACCAAGCTTCCTCACGATCTCCCTTGCAATGAAAGCCTCTTCGTTGGTGCACGTCGGTCTGAGGATGATCTGAGGTTCTTCCTTCAACTTTTCTGCCATGCTGGATATGGCCTCAGACCATTTCATATCCTTCCAGATACTGTCCTTTTTCATTCTTGGAAGAGTGAATCTCCGGGGATCGTTCATCCATTCATAGTCGAACCTGCCTGTCTCGCACATGTGGATGTCGTTCCAGCCGTGTTCCTTGGGTGTTATCTTGTATATGATGTCATTGACGGTATGGACATTGATCGTGCATCCCACGGAGCATCTTGTGCACACAGAGTGTGTGACCTTGGATTTGAAAGGCCCTGGCCTCTCCAAAGGTATCTTCTCAGTAAGTGCCCCTACAGGACAGGCAGCCACACAATCTCCACAGGATATGCAATCTGTCTCGGAGAGGGGCTTGTCAAGTGCAGGTGCGATCCTGGCATCAAAACCTCTATCAACGAATCCGTAGACTGAGATCCCTCTGGACCTGTCGCATACCTCAACACACTTTCCGCATTTTACACACTTGTTCGCTTCCCTGAGAATGAACCTATGGCTATCATCCTTGGGGTGATCGTGTGTACCACCCATGAACCGTTGCGGGTCGATCTGGTAATCGTTCATATAGCCCTTCAGCTTGCATTCGAACAGGTCCTGACAACCACAGGACATGCACCTGGAGGCTTCTTCAATAGCTTCTTCTGGGGTGAATCCGAGGTCCACCTCAACGAAATTCCTCTTCCTTGCTTCAGGTTCAAGGAAACTGGGTTCCTTCCTTTCCTTCCTCAGAACATCCTTGAACAGTCCTTCGTGAACATTTCTCCTGGTGGAGACCACATCCTTCTCTGCAGGAAAGACCTCACCTCGAAGCATGCAGTCTATAGCCTCAGATGCCTTTCTTCCCATGTATACCGCATCGACGACCAAAGATGGTCCCTTCACCAGGTCCCCGCCAGCAAAGACCTTCTTTCTATTGGTCTTGTAAATAGGCATCTTAACATTCACCGTTCCCCATTTGGTCTGGTCAACCTGCTCCTCGGAGATGATCCCCTTCTGGATGTCCTGTCCGATGGCCTTTATGATCGTATCGGCTTTCAGTTCGAATTCCGAGCCATCGATGGGTCTCGGTCTTCTTCTACCAGTGTCATCCGGTTCTCCCAATTCCATCCTTATGCTTTTCAGAGCAAGGAGTTTTCCTTCCTCTATCCGAAATCCAATTGGTGCAGCCAGGAACTCGAAGCACACTCCTTCTTCCCTTGCATCGGTTATCTCCGCATCCTCGGCTGGCATCTCATCCTCGGTCCTTCTGTAGAGTATGGTGGCATTGCACCCCATTCTGAGGGCCACCCTGGCTGCATCGATGGCAGTATTGCCTCCTCCGACGACGATGACATCTTTTCCTATATGTGACGGTTTTCCCATTGCAACATCACATAGGTAATCGATCCCACCGATAACGGAGGGATGGTCCTCTCCTTCGAGTCTGAGGGATTTCGATCTCCAGGCCCCTATCCCAAGGAAAACGGCATCGTAGTCCTTTTCCAGGTCATCAAGGCGGACCTTATCTCCCAGTCTGTGATTGGTCCTGACCTCGATACCCAGACCGGTAATGGAGGCGATCTCCTTGTCCAGGATCCTTTTCGGCAGTCTGTATTCGGGGATACCATAGCGCAACATTCCTCCCAGTGCCGGCATCTGATCGAATATTGTAACAGCATGCCCGCTCAGTCTCAGGTAATATGCGCAGGATAGACCGGCAGGTCCTCCGCCGACCACCGCGATCCTTTTTCCCGTATCATGAGGGATCTCCGGCATGAAAGGACCGTTTTCCAGGTCCCAGTCTGACACGAATCTCTTCAGGTTCTTTATGGATATGGGTTTATCGACATTTTCACGCCTGCAGTCATCTTCACAGGGGTGCGGACAGACCCTTCCAAGGGATGCCGGGAGGGGGATCCTCCTTCTGAGGATCTCTATTGATGTTTTGAACTCCCCGTTGGCTATTGCATTGACATAACCTTGTACATCGGCATGTGCCGGACATTTCCAGTGGCACGGGGGCTTGCAGTCCGCATTATGATCGGATAACAGGAGTTCCAGACCTGTCTTTCTTGCCCTGTAGACGTTCTCGCTGTCAAGGCGGATCTTGAGACCGTCCCTGACCTTGGTTCCGCAAGCGGGAACGAACCTCGGGAGCCCTTCTACCTCAACCACGCAGATGAAACAAGATGTGAACGGTTTCTCCCTTCTGCTTTCCCTGCAGAGAGTGGGGATCTCCATCCCGGCCTGTTCGCAGGCCTCCAGGACCGTAATATCCTTGGACACCATATATTTCCTGTTGTTGATACTGATCTCGCATGTCACCCGTATCACCTCGTCCTCACTGCATTGAATGGACAAACCGCTCTGCAGGACCCGCATCTGATGCATTTTTCCTGGTCGATCTCATGTTTGACACCTTTACTGCCTGAGATGGCATCCGTGGGGCAGGCCTTTTTGCATAGTCCGCAGGCTTTGCAAACCTCAATGTCGATATGGAATGTCGTCAGTGCCTTGCAGACACCTGCAGGACATTTCTTATCCTTGATATGGGTCTTGTATTCGTCCTTGAAATATCGGATGGTTGTAAGGACCGGATTCGGGGCTCCCTGCCCGAGACCGCAGAGGGATGTCCGCTTTATAAGATCGGCAAGGTCCAGAAGTTCATCCATGTCTTCTTCCTTTCCCTCTCCCCTTGTTATCCTCTCCAGGATCTCCAGCATCCTGAGGGTGCCTATCCTGCAGAATGTACACTTCCCGCAGGATTCCTTCTGGGTGAAGCTGAGGAAATATCTGGCAACCTCCACCATGCAGGTGTTCTCGTCCATAATCACCATTCCTCCGCTTCCCATGATAGCCCCGGTTGCTGTGATGGAATCGTAGTCAATGGTGGTATCAAGCAAGTGCTCGGGAATGCATCCTCCCGAGGGTCCCCCCATCTGGACCCCTTTGAACTTCTTGTTCCCGGGTATTCCACCCCCCACATCGAAAATGACCTCTCTCAGAGTAATTCCCATGGGGACCTCAACAAGACCTCCACGGTTGATGTTCCCTGCAAGGGAGAACACCTTGGTCCCCTTGGCGTTCTTCGTTCCGAAAGACTGGAATTCCTTGGCCCCTTCAATAATTATCCAGGGTATGTTTGCATATGTCTCCACATTGTTGTTGTTCGTAGGTTTTCCGAAGAGACCCGCTTCCGCCGGGAACGGAGGTCTGATCCTGGGCATGCCCCTCTCACCCTCGATAGAGGCGATCAGAGCCGTTTCTTCACCGCAAACAAAGGCCCCGGCTCCTTCCTTGAGCTTGAGTCTGAAATCGAAACCGGTCTGGAGTATGTTCTCTCCGAGGAAACCCTTTTCCTCCGCTTCCCTGATGGCGATCTTCAACCTGTGGATAGCAAGGGGATATTCTGCTCTGGCATAGATGTATCCCTCCCTTGCTCCGATAGCATAAGCTGCAATTACCATTCCTTCAAGGACCGAATGTGGATCCCCTTCCAGGAGATTTCTATCCATGAAAGCCCCTGGGTCGCCCTCGTCCGCATTGCAGATAAGGTACTTCACATCTCCCTTTGCCTTTTTCGCGAATGACCATTTCAATCCCGTGGGGAATCCGGCTCCACCTCTGCCTCGTAGTCCGGAATCCATGACCTCCTGGATGACCTGGTCTGGTGTCATCTCCTTGATAGCCTTCTCCAGAGCCTTGTATCCGCCATTAGCCATGTAATCTGTTATGGATTCCGGGTCTATGGTCCCGGTGTTCCTCAAAGCTATCCTCTGTTGTTTGGCGAAAATGGGCTTTTCCGCAGCTTTTGCCGTTGTCGAGAGTTCTTCCACAAGCCATTTGTCGATCGGTTTTCCATTGATCACATGCTCATCAATTATCCTATCCACTCTTGAACTGTCCACCTTCCGGTAAACGAATCTCTCACCATCTTGGTGGATCTCTATAATGGGTTCATCGAAGCAAAGGCCGATGCATCCGGTGATGCTTATCTCAACTCCTTCGATCCCTTCTACCCGCTCTTTGATCCTTTCAAGGACCTTTCTTGCTCCGGCAGCTATTCCACAAGAAGCGTATCCGACCAGGATCCTGGTATCACTCATTGGTCCCGCCTCCTTTCCTGTGATCGTCGATGATTCCCTTCATTTTCTCGATGGTAAGGCTGCCATAGGTAGTGTCATCTATCATCATCACAGGTGCCAGGGAACAACACCCGAGACAGGCTACCTGCTCCAATGTGAAGTTGCCGTCCTCGGTAGTATCTTCTTCTTTAAGTTTCAGATAGCCCTTCAGAGCAGTTATCAATGTCTCCGACCCTTTGACATGACACGCGGTCCCATCGCAGATCTTGATCAGATGTTTTCCAACCGGTTGGAGTCTGAACTGGGCGTAGAAGGTTGCAACCCCGTAGGTCTTGGAGGCTGGTATGGAAAGGACCTCCTCAATAACCTGGAATGATTCCTCCGGCAGATGTCCGTATTCATCCTGAACCGCCTGGAGGACTGGTATCGTTGCTCCTTTCATTCCCTTGAAGGGTGAGATCAGTTCCAGAAGTCGCTCCCTAGATATATCCATCGTTCCACCTCGGGAGACCCGAACCAGGGTATCCGGGGCTTCAATACTGAATTGATACATAAATGAAACCCTACACCTTACCATTTACCTGTATTGATGCCCGGTAGACATATCTCAATAATTGTTCCTGAGAACAGAACCCTGCCAAAGAGGGCTGGTAATTACAAAAAACCAAATATGATGTTTATTTTTTCACAATGTAACATGGATTTGATCGTAGGATGGCAATATATGGGACATATGGTAAATCCAATCTTTCAGAGCAAAATTACTTATTCTTATATCTCAAATTTCAGGAATGTAACTGGTAGATGTTTTAATGGATAACTTTCAACACTTGGACAGTATCTATGTTTGATATCTGTAATAATGTAAAATATACCATCTAAAAATATAAATAATCATTACCCGTTGGACAAAATGATACATATGGAAGATAAAATCAGGAGTGAATCAAAGGAGGTTCTAACTTCGGGGACCTTCCTCCGGTCCTACTGTCCGCATTGTGAGAGGTCCTTGATCGAGAAGAATCAGCTGAAGCTGACGGTCGTTATGAAGAAAGGAGAGAAGGGCGCACTCCTTCTCTCACCCTACTTGAACGTCTTTACAAGCAGGGCATCCATAAATATTCCGGATATGGAGACTGTAAAGGACCTGAAATGCCCCCACTGCACAAGGTCACTGATGGTCAAGGACCAGAACTGCCCTCGCTGCGGATCGGAGATCGCAAAGATCAAGGTGGCAGCCATGTCCAAGATGATAGACTTCCACATTTGTTCCAAGAAAGGCTGCACCTGGCACGGGATCAGTGCAGAAGACCTCCAGGACATCATACTCGAAGACAGCGAAGAATGGTAGGGGTGTTGTGGTGTTCGAGATAGTGAATAAGGAGGAGATGGCCAAGGGGACCATAGTCAGGTTCGATATCAGGGCTCCCAAGATAGCTGAAAAAGTGAAGCCCGGTCAGTTCGTGATTATCAGGATGAATGAGGAGGGGGAGAGGATCCCCCTCACCGTCGCGGATTCGGATAAGTACAGGGGAACCATTACGATAATATTCCAGGTAGTGGGGAAGTCCACGGCCATGATGAGGTCCATGTCAATAGGGGATTACATCAGGGACATCGCAGGACCTCTCGGCAAGGCCGCTGAAATTGATACGAAGGGGACCGTTATACTGGTGGGAGGGGGCACGGGAGTCGCCATTCTTCACCATCTGACCAAAGCCTTCAGGGCGAATGGCAACTATATCATCGGGATCATCGGAGCCAAGACCAAGGACCTGATTATCCTTGAAAAGGAAATGAGAGAACTCTGCGACGAGCTTGTAGTTACAACCGACGACGGCAGCTACGAACATAGGGGATTCGTGACCGATCCTCTAAAGAGATACATGGAAGAGAGGTACGATATAGAACTGGTCTACGCCATTGGACCTCTGATCATGATGAAGATCATCTGCAAACTGACCAAGGAATACAAGATAAAGACCATGGTATCTTTGAATCCCGTAATGATAGACGGAACAGGGATGTGTGGTGGTTGCAGGGTATCCATTGACGGAAAGACCAAGTTCTGTTGTGTGGACGGACCCGATTTCGATGGACATCTCGTTGATTTCGATGAACTGATGAAGAGGAATCAGATGTATATAAAAGAAGAGAAGGACTCCCTCCTTTCCGCAATTACATTGAAGAGGTGATCCCATGGAAGAAGAGGTCAAATATCTCAAATTCAAGACAAAGTTGAATACATACTGTCCCCACTGCAATATGGGATTGAACAAGATCGATAATGATGGTGATTGGATCACCCTGGAGGGGTCATACAAGAAGAAAGACCTCATCATTCAGCTGAGCCCGTACCTTGATGTTTTCGACAAGAAGCTTTCCTCATCCATGAGGGAGGGAGAATATGTGGAGGACCTCAGATGTCCCCACTGCAAGAACAGTCTGATGATCGATGACATGAAGTGTGGTGAATGCAGTTCAGATCTTGGAAAGGTAATAATTTCCGCATATTCCAAATTGATACCATTCTTCATTTGTTCAAAGTACGGTTGCGAGTGGCACGGCTTGACACCCATGGATGAGGCCAAGATCAAGCTGAAGATCCCCAGGCAGGAGATGCCAGAACAAGACCAGTTGATCAGGATACATACATTCCAGGAGGTCCCATACGGTCTCACGACAGAGCTGGCACAGCTCGAGGCAGGACGGTGCCTCCAGTGTTTAAAACCCAGATGCGTGGAGGGCTGTCCTGTTAATGTGGACATTCCGGCCTTCATCAAATGTATCAGAGAAGAGGATATCGCCGGAGCGGCCTTGAAGATCAAGGAGAGGAACCTTCTTCCTGCTGTTTGCGGAAGGGTATGTCCTCAGGAGGACCAATGCGAGGGCAGATGTGTCCTGGGGATCAAGGACAAACCAGTGGCCATAGGAAATCTGGAGAGATACGTGGCAGACTTTTCCAGGAGGATGAACCTGGAAAAAATCCCAAAGATCGAGGAGAGGAGAGATCAGAAGGTCGCTGTGGTCGGTTCCGGACCAGGGGGTCTGACATGTGCGTACGACCTGACATTGCTAGGATATCATGTAACTATCTTCGAGGCATTCCACGACGCCGGAGGTGTCCTGGTCTACGGGATTCCCGAGTTCAGATTACCCAAGGCGATCGTCAAGCATGAGATAGAGTTCCTGAAGAAGCTGGGATGCAGGATAGAGCTGAACCATGTGATCGGCAAGATACTTACCCTCGATGAGCTGAAAAAAGAGTTCAATGCGATATATGTCGGGGTGGGAGCCGGACTACCCAAGTTCATGGGTATAGAAGGGGAGAACCTCTGCAACGTGGTCTCTTCAAACGAATACCTTACCCGGATCAATCTGATGAAAGCGTACCGGTTTCCCGAATACGATACACCTTTACCCAAAGGAGAGAATGTCGTGGTAGTGGGGGGGGGAAACGTTGCCATGGACTGTGCCAGGTCTGCATTGAGGACCGGAGCGGAAGTGACTATAATTTACAGAAGATCTCGGAAGGAGCTTCCCGCCAGGAATGAGGAGATCAGGCATGCGGAGGAGGAGGGGATCAAGTTCAAGCTCCTTACAAATCCCGTCAAGTACATAGGTGACGATAACGGTTGGGTAAAGGGGGTGGATTGCGTCAGGATGAAGCTCGGAGAACCTGATTCCACAGGAAGAAGAAAACCGGTTCCGATCGATGGTTCCGATTTCATCCATGACTGTGACCTGGTGGTAGTCGCAATAGGCACAGGTCCAAATCCCATTATCTTCGAGACGTCTAAGGATATCGAGAGGAACAAGTGGGGATATATTGTGGTAAATGAGGATACCATGGCAACATCCAAGGATATGGTCTTTGCTGGCGGGGATATCGTAACAGGTTCCGCCACTGTCATCCAGGCGATGGGGGCGGGAAGGATCGCCGCCAACAATATACATGAGAAACTGAACAAGAAAAAGGGAAAGAAAAAGTGATGATATCTCCCTGTAACCACTAAATTAATAACAGGTCAATTCCTAACTCGGAAAGGTAGCTCCATGGATCCTCTATCATTAGTGCCAGTTCCGGGAATATTCTCCCTAGATGGATCGGGAATATTGGGTTCCTTGAAATGGTGGGATATTGCCTTCTTCTTTCCATCACTGGTCCTGATGGGGATCGGATACGCTGAAAGAGGGAAATGGACCAGGGTGATAAGAGGTATAGGAATGGTCTTCTTCGGATTTTTCTGGTTCACACAGGTCAGTGTTTACCTTGACCCCGGGCATACCGATCTCATTAACGGGATCATGTCGTTGTTGGGGGGATTCTTCTTCCTTTTCATCGGATTCCAGTTCTTCCTGGATCATGTATGGAACGAGAGGACGAAGTCGATAGAATGGCTTCTACGGACCTCATTCCTGACCGGTGGTGCCTACTTTGTCCTTGAACACATCCCTTTAAGCCAGGGAGCTTTGATCTATATTGTGGCATGGCCGACATACTGGATATTAAGATTGTTCGGGCACAATGTGATCATCCATGACAATTTTCCGACCGAGGTCGGAGGTGGCATTACGATCACCTCCGGTGATCCAGGAGCGGACCTTGCCATAAGGATCGTTTTCGCCTGCACTGCTGCACTGGCATTATTCCTTTTCACTGCAGCTGTTCTTGCTGTGAAAACCAATAGGAAAGAATGGGAGGGGTGGGCGAGGAAGGAATTGAAAAGGACCGAAGGAGCAAAAAGCTTCTGGACGAAAGGGAAGAGGAACAGCATCAAGAACATCTTGAGGATGACGGATGGTCAGAGGAAGATATATGCCATCGCTGTTGTGGTTCCTCTGATCTTCTTTTCGAACCTCTTTAGGAATGTTGCTGTGATCGCGGCCACATTCACCGGGACCTTGTCGTTCTATGATGCCCACAACATCTATGCCAAGATACTGTCCCTTGTGATGATGATATTCCTCACATGGCTGCTTTTCGAGCTGCTTCCAGAGCTTCAGGAGGATGTGATGGGCCTCTTTGACCTAACAAAGAGAGTGAAGAAAGGCATGATGAAGGACGGAAGATTGGACCTGAAATACATTCAGAGGACCGGTAGTGGTAAGGGTAGAGGGTAAAATCGGTTTTTCGATCCTTCCATTTTTCAATCAGCATTCTTCCTTATATAGACCACCAGTCCCAACATGATGATGCAAACCAGGATCAAAATAATTATAAAAACAGGGAAAACAAAAGACCTTGCTTCATCATTGTCATTGACCTCCAATCTGACATATCCCACATTGGCATTCTCGATGCTGCCTGTCATGAACTGATCATCCAATTCGATCACATTGTTATCCGGGTCCAGTTCAACCCTGTAACCAGTGGTCTCAGATCGTGTTGTGAAATTACCATTGATCATAACGGATTCTCCAGGCCCCATCGGTTCGATCTCGGTCCTGGAGATCTCTTCACTTCCTGAATAGAACGCAATAAAGGATCCTCTTGAATACCAATCTCCTGGATTGGAGACACTGACCGAGAAGAAGACCTTCCGGTCCATTTCCGAAGAGTTGATAGGACTACCATTTTCATCGGTGAGAATAATTTCACCCTGGAATTCAAGGTCCGGGTACAGGACCTCTACAATCAAGTTTATTGGTTCTATTGGGTTGATATCCTCACAGTGGAGGAAGATCCCCATCTCATATACATTTAAAATCTCTCTTCCACCACCATCCGGTGATGAGATGATGTACCCCATCCAGATTACTCCTCCGGGTTCGATCAGGATCGGTCTCGACATCTCCTGTTCTGTCCTGAATCTGTAACCTATATCATCAGTGAAGGACCTGGTATCTACGAGGGCTTGTCCTTCTTCCAGACCAAGATAATGAAGAGGTTGGATATCCATTGATATCCATTCAGGGATCGCACCCCAACCCTTGTCCAGGGAGCTGCTTGTAAAAGTTTCGCCTGCTCTTGTCATCTTCAAGATATCCAAGTTGAAGTTACTTTGAGTATTCCCGTTGTTCCTGATACCGATGACAATTCTCCTTTGCTCCCCGGGCCCTATATCCAGGTAACCATCCTCTATCTGATCCGGAGATATGAGTTCCAGTTCCTTTTTCTCCTGGACCATCAAAGTAAGGTTGACCAGAAGTGGATCGAAATAGAAAGGGTCTATCAAAACCTGGATATCGATTGGTCCCGGAGGGGTATCGTTTGCAACCTCGAATTCCATGTCGATGGTCTTTGATGACCTTCCAGGTATTTTCATTCTGTAGAGGTCCTCACCTGTCTCATTGAAAGCCATGAATTCTATCCCTTTGGGATCGAGGAGGTAAACATCCTCTATCAGGTCCTCGGACCATCCGGTGTTGTTGACGGTAATATTGTATTCCAGTTTCTCCCCCGGTGTGATGTTGATCGGATCATTGAAATCGGTTTCGACCGAGAGGACACTGTATTTCTCCCCAATTACAGTGATTATATCCGACCACATGAAATAATTGGTTTCTTTGAAACGTCCAATATATCTGAACTGGTAGACATCATCCTCCCCTGTCCATTCCAGAGGTAATCTGAACTTCAGGTCCCTTTCGACGGTCTCACCTTGTTTTATTTCAACTTCCATCCGGGTCCAGCTGAATTCAAGGAAGGGTTCATAACTCTGGTATAGATTCTCGAACTTCCTGAGACTTGTGATCCAGAAATTGTTCATCTCAACAGTAACCTCCACAGTTATCACATCCTTGTTGCCCAGATTGGTCATATCCATCGGAATGGTTAGCCACTCTCCCGGTCTGGAATAGTAGATCGTCGGGTGATTTAGATGAATTGACATACCATCCACATGACCAACAACGATTGTTATCTCATCATGATCTATGGATTTGTTTTGATCTCCACCATTTTCCGATTCAGCTTTTATTATAACAGGAACCTGGGTAATCCTAGTTGCATCGATCGGGGCCCAAACATGCACTATCAATGTCGTGAATGAAATACCACTGTGGAGGTCCCTCTGGTGGACCGATGTCAGGTTTACCTCCATGGAAGACGTACCTGTTTCCTTGATATACCATCTCCATCCTGCATCCATGGGGGGATCGTTCAGTTCGATATGGTAACTATCGTTCACAGACCCAATGTTGGAGATCAGAACCCAGAAATCTGCCTCCTCTCCTCCCTCCATCGCCGTCCATTTCTTTTCATACAATGGATCCAAAGGATCGTTGGATGGTTCGATCATGAACTGTATGTCGAGGTCCTTCTCGATGACATCATTCCGAGTGGGTCCTTTTTCATTTTCCCCCCACACTTCATCTATATCCCCTAGTCCCTCTTCTGCAATAACGAATGGGAGCGATGAAATAATGCTCGATATGATGATGGCTGCTAGGAATGTCCTTTTCACAGGTACAATGCAACGGGTCCTGGTCGACATATAGCTCTCCCCTATGTCAAGAACCCCTGCGAAGCCTATAAATCCATTACTGTTCAGAGGTGGAAATGAAGATTCATTGGATTGGTCAATAAATGGTGAAAATATAATTCAGATCTTGATCCACCAGGATCTCCACTAAACAAATATCAGAAAAATAATAATAAAATTGAAGGGGGGATTGTTTATCCCCCCTTCATATCTCGGTGTTTGTTTAATCCTCTTCCACACCGGAGGTCATATCCGAAAGGATATCCTGGAGGCTTTTTCCGTCTTCATGCTTTGTCTTGTCCTCGACGATATCCGCATAGTTTTCAGCGGCAATGGTCTCCGCTGCCACCAGGTTCATCCAATCGTCTTCGGACCCTTCCTCGGTAAGGGTGGTCCGCTCCACCTCGGCAGGGTGGGTCTGCCCATCATCCACATCATCAGGGAGGCTTCCTGAATCCACTCCCTTTGTTTTCGAGGTAATGCCCAGTGGTTGTGGTGCTACAGGTCGGAATCCTTCTCCGCCACCTGATGCGGCAATCTCTTCCTCCAGCCTGTCAAGTTCCTCTGTACTATCCGATACTGGTTTCTTTTCCCCGCCCTTCTTGATCACCATGAAATAGATCACTGCAACCACCACAAGAAGGAGGATGATTAGGATCGCCGCCATGATGAAATAGAGTCCGTAATCCGTTTCCTCATCCTCGGTTTTTTCATCTGCTACAGGTGGAATGACCTGGATCAATACAGTGATCGTTCTTTTAACATCGAAGGTTGAGTTAAAATAGAATGTGAGATTGTAATTCCCAACCGGTGTCGCCTCTGAGATATCAAGGGTACCTATCTTGGCTTTGGTCTCTCCAACACCGACCTCGAAGGAAGGTCCTCCCACCCAGCTGAACGAACCCATTCCTTCAATATCGTATGTCAAGGTAAGAACAGCTGAATTTTGACCTGTGTTCTCCACATTGAAATCGATGGGTATCCCAAGGGTTCCATAGGCCCTGATCAGCTTTTCACTGGGAGTGGTCACCTCGAAGGAGTATGAGGACTCCTGGCTGACAGCGAAGGATTTGATGCCGTTGGTGGCATTTCCCGCCCATTGATTCCTTGCAATTGGAACAACTGTCCAGTACCAGGTCCCGTGGGTGACGAAAAGTGGGTTGTAGAATCTTTCCACTCTCTCGATCTTTATACTTTCATCCAGGTTCTCCACCAGGCTCCTGTCCTTATCGATGTAGAGGTAGTAGAGGACATCCTCCGGAAGGAAGAAGTCAAGGGTCCAGTTTAGCTCCACGTCTTCAGGATCGGTGAAGACCTCGTTTTCATCCGGCCCGTAGAGTGTAACCATGGGGAACCTGAGATCCGTATCTACCCGTATGTTGTATGCCGGGGATTCCTTGACGTTTCCGGCATTGTCAAGGATCCTGAACTGCAGGAAGTTCTCCTCTGAGTCGGAAAGTTTAGGTATGCTTTTCTTTCCCAGACCCATTGTGAATTCCATGGAATCTTCCGCGAAATCGGTCCATAGTTCAGAGAGGTCCTTCCAGGCATTCGTACCTGTCCACATGGCCTCGGAGTTGAGACCATCGTTGGTGAACCTGTATCTGATGGTAAGGGAGTCCAATTGTGAACCACCCGTATCCGTTACCTTGACATCCACATCAAGTTCAGTGTATGGGATCATCTGGTCAAGGTCTGGGCTGACTATCTCGAAGACAGGGATCTCGGTGTCTATGGTTATGGATGAGTTGAATGATTGTCCGATGTTGCCCACATTGTCCTCCGTCCACATGAAAACCGTATGGGTTCCGTTGGAGGGCAGTTCGATTATCTTCTCATTTCCGGTGACCGGGTTCCCATCCCTGGTCCCACCGTTGTCTTCGAGAGACCAGTAATGGGTGAATATTCCGGATTCGCTGACGCCCGAGGACATCCAACTGAGGTATACTTCCATATCATTGTCGAACTTGGTGTGGGTATCATCGAACCTATCCGCATGTATAATGACTGTCGTTGGGGGAAGAGGCACCTCTCCATCAACAGAAAGCCAGTATTCCTTGTGAAGGTCCTCGTCATCCTCGTAAACACCTGTTACGTTCAATATATAGGTGACATTCGTATAGGTCCTGTTGGGAGCCGCGAAATCGAATTCGACCGGTTCTCCGGATATCACATCAAGGTCCCATGTCCTGTAGACTTCCTTTAAGAGGATATTGTCCACATTGGGAACATACCTTCCCTCGCCTAACTTCATCTGGTAGGAATCTGCCGGAGGGAAGACCGAAGTGGTCCCTGCGTATTTGACCATGGGTCCGCTGAAAGTGAGAGGTTCAAAGGTCTGGACCCAGTCTCCTCTGGATATCTCGCCCTGTATCTCCCCTTCTAAGGATATCTCGTCAGCTATTTCGATCCTGTTGCGGACGTTGAGGAAATTCCGAACCTCTAGGAAATCGGGACCCACATTGATCCCCCTTGCCTCGACAGAGACCTTTTTGTCCACATCATTGGGTCTGGATGAGAAGTTCCAGTGGAACAATACTTCCGCTTCAATTGTCATGGAGTTCCCATCCCATTCCGTATCGAGATTGGTGACCTCTGCGACATCGTTGGGATCAGATTCCCTCCAGCTATCTGCCGTATGGTTGTAAATTATCTTGTAGGTGCCGTCCCTGTGAAGGAATGACATGGTCACATCCGCTAGGTCACTCGGACCGTTAACGGTCTTGACCTCGGTCGAGAACTTGTATGGTTTGAGCATGGCATATGCAGTCCTCAACCCCTCCTGGGGATTATCGAATTTGATCTTCTGGATGGAGAGTCTGTACGGCATTCCTATCTTCCAGATGCCGTCCTTTGCTCCTCCGCCGTATATCCAGAGGTCCCTGGTCTCAGGAAGGAAGATATGCGATTGTCCATTAAGGGTTCCCGGATTGATGTCAGGGTCCATATTATACCAGGCATCCTCAAGGATCCTGTATCTCTTGATGACGTAATCGTCCCCTCCCGTGAGGTATAGTTCCTTGGTCAGAGGGTCATAATCCAGTTTCGGAGATATCATGGAAGAAGTTAGGGACTGGAGCTCCGTCCATTTCATCGTATTGAAATCGAACTCCCAGAGGTCCCTGTAATCCTTGGAGGGATCGGGATCCCTTCCGCATGTAAGGTATAATTTATTCAGTTCGGGGACGTAGACAGTGCCTGCACCATATCTAGGACCGGGTCTGTTGGTGGTTCCACTGGTCTCCAGAACATCCTGGAATATTCCGCCTGTGGGTCCGTACTTGTATCTGACGAAGTCATCGTATGAATCAGATTGGGAGGAGCCACCTTCAAGGTAAAATCTTCCTCCAAAGAAGTAGAGGCTTCCGTCATTCTCGTTCCATACCATATCAAAGGTATGCCTGGGTCCTTCTCCGACGGATTCCCATATCTGGGTCCAAGTATTGGTATTGATCTCCCATTTCCACATGTCATCCCTGTTCCAATACTGCCTGCCAGGTCCCTGGCCGGTAGTGAAGGTCCCACCGTACATGTAGACCGTATTGTTCTTCTTGTCATAGGCCATTCCAGCGTTGGACCTTGATTCAGGATTCTCCGTTCCGGAGTTGTAGATAGGTCCGTACCATTTCTCCTCGGCCAGGTCCCAGTAATAGGCGTATACTGTCCCGTTGTATGCTGTGTTTGGTCCTATGTAGTAGAGTCTTCCGTTGATCTCATCATGGGCGAATATTCCATCAGAGTTGGTAGATGGATTACTGATGGTAGGGAACTGGGTCCAGACCTTGGAAGAGAGAGTGAGGTAGTTCAGATCTCGGTACCTTCCGGAAGTTGCCCCACCATATCCATAATAATAGTATCTACCACCAAACACGAAGAATCTATCCGCAAGTGATGAGTAGTGATGATGATAATACATCCTGCCATTAGGTACATCAGAACCGGGATCGTCATAATCGAACCTGTCCCAGGATCCTATGGAAGGATCGTATATCCAGAGTGTCTCGTTCTCCTCTAGATAACTGGAGCCCGTATAATTTTCCCTTCCACCCCAAAGGTATACCTTCTGGTCGGTGTTCCTGAAAAATATCTGAGCTCCTATGTTCATGGGCATGTCGGGGTGTGTGGTCAACTGTGTCCATAGATTGGAAGTGATGTCGTACATCCAGAAATCATCCAGGTAGGTATTGTCATTATTATCTTCATGGATTCCACCAAAAACATAGATCCTCCTTCCGGCCTGGTCGAAGCACATGGATTGATCGTACCTCGGCAGGAATCCATCGGTGGCTCCGGCATTTAGAATGGTGATGGAGGTGGGATTCAACAGGTCGATCTTGTAGAAGTCCGTCTTGTTCTCCGGACGATAATCGGTATTCTGGTCCTCCATTCCCATGAGAAGATAGAGGTCCTGGACCCCGCCTGCGGTGTCAAGGATCATGGATGCATATGCCCTTCTGTCATTGTAGGCGGATCCAAGAAGTCCAGAGGTGATCTGTGTCCATGTGAGGGTGTTCATATCGAACTCCCAGAGGTCGTTCAGCATTGAGCCGGCGAATCCACCGTAAATGATGAACCTCTCATTCACTTCATCGATAACATAGGAAAACCCGAACCTGCCTCCAGGTGGGCAGTCCTCAAGTGCATACCACTTGTTAGTATCGAAATCGAATATGAAGAAGTCTTCATAGGCACTGTAGCTCCAATAATCTCCCTGGTTGTTCCATCTAGCTGAACCCCCACCGTATATGAAGACCCTGTTCTCAGAGATCTGATAGGCCACAAGTCCCTTCTCACCACCACGGTGATATGAGTACCTTTCCCATATGGACCAGGGTTCGCTCCTGGTCGGGATAGACCTTGAGTTCAGTCCCAGATCAGCAACCTCGTCCTCTGTGAGCTCGATAAGACCTTCATTAGATGAATTGTTGATTTCAGCTCCTTCGTTTGAACCTCCAGCTGCAAACAGAGCCTGGATGGGCAGCGCAAGCAGTAAGGCTATCATTACAACAAAGGAGATCCTGAAGATATTTCCGTCCCTTTTCAGCATGTGGATCACTCCGATTCCAAAAGACTAGACACCCGCTATACGTTCTAGTACGTGTACCGAATGGCCAATAAGGGATTATGGAATATTATAAGTTTGTTGGACCTGACAGTCATTTCCGACCATTTCCGCCGTTATCCTCATTTTCATCCAAACCAAGATGGCCCTTTAAAAATGTGACGACCCTATCAGAAACAGCTCTTGACAATGAGGTTCTCTGACACAACCCGTCTGGACCTGCTTCCACCATTTCCCTGAGACTATCGAAGGCTAAAAGAAGCTCCCGGGCTCTCATCTTACCGATCCCTTCCACATCGGTAAGAAGATCCATTTCCTTCTCCCTCAATTTTCTCTGATAGGAAACAGCGAACCTGTGAGCCTCGTCCCTCACTCTCTGAAGTAATCTAAGGGCGGGATCGGACCTTTTCAGAACGATAGGGAGCTCCCTGCCGGGAAGGAACAATTCTTCCTCCTTCTTAGCAAGTGAGACAAATTGTGGGACCTCGGTCATCTGAAGGTCCTCCACTGCCTTGAGAGCAGCACCCAACTGGCCTTTTCCACCGTCTATCAGGACTAGGTCAGGAGGGGGATCATCCTGGTCCTGCAGCCTCTTCAACCTCCTTATAACAACTTCATGCATAGAGGCGAAATCATCGTTCTTGTCCACTCTTATTCGGAATTTCCGATAGGAACTTTTGTAGGGCTTACCATGTCTGAACTGGACCATGGATGCGACCGTACCTGTTCCATGTAGATGGGAGATGTCGAATCCCTCGATCACTTCAGGGAGTTTGTCCATTCCTAAACGTTCCTTGAGCTGGATCAAGACATCGTCAGCTTCCAGGTCCCTCTCACGCTTTTCTTTGAACAGGCGAGTATTCCTCTCCGCCATTTCCATGGTGGCCCTCTCATCATCCCCTCTCGGCCCTCTGATCAAGACCTTTTTTCCTTTCTTTGCCGAGAGGAAGAACTGAAGGTTCTCCCTGTTCTCTTTGGACATATCCAAAGGTCTGGTAATGATCCTTTCCGGGACATGACCTGTAAGGGAGTAGTAGGATGAGATAAAATCCGCATCTGCCCCCATCAATGTATCATCTCCTTCCAGGGTGAATGGAACAGCATCCACCACCCTTCCTTCCCTCACCTTTACCACCGTTGCGGCAAATCCGGCCTCGTCTATATGGATGACATCAATATCCTGCCCCTTGAGAAGGATAACGCGCTGGCCTTCACGTATCCTCTTCAATCCTGTGATCAGGTCTCTTAATAGAGCGGCCTTCTCATATTCCTCATCCTTTGAAGCTTCCCACATATCCCTCTCCAGCTTCTGGAGTACGGATTCCCTTTTTCCCGAGAGGAATCCTTTGAGACCTTCCACGACCACGCTGTAATCCTCAGCTTTAACATTGCCCGAACAAGGTGCCAGGCATCTTCCAAGATGGTGTTCGAGACAAGGTCTGGAGGGTCTTGAAAGGTCCCTCTGGCATGATCTGACAGGAAAGATCTTCCTCAGCCATCTGAGCGACCTCCTAACTGCTCTTGGGTCGCCGTGAGGTCCGAAATGCTCCCCGATATTTGGTTTCAGACCCCGGACCTGTCTGACGGCCGGGAACAATTCACTGGTAACCAGAAGATATGGATAGGACTTGTCATCCTTGAGGCGGATATTGAACTTGGGCTTGTACCTCTTGATAAGGGTATCTTCCAGAATAAGGGCTTCCAATTCTGTCTTGGTCCCTATCCAGTCCACTTTTTCCGTATTCTCCTTCAACCGGACCTCTTTGGGATCCTTTCTGTTCTGGAGGTGAGACCTCACTCTGGCCCGGATGTTGATAGCTTTTCCGACGTAGAGGACCTTGTCTCCTTTTCCTTTGAAAAGATAAACCCCGCAAGCGTCCGGAAGGGAGGATGGCTCCGTGAGCATCCCATCTTGAGAGAAGAGGGCATTATTTATTGCCTTTCATGTCAAAGGAACCTGATATCATTCATCGAATTCAACGTCAACGGACCTGATATGGACCTTCCTCTTCTTGATGGTCCTGATATGTTCCGTTTCCTCTTGATCGTCCTCTTCTATCTCGAACTCCTCTTCGCCAAACTCGATATCCGTTGATACTTCCTCTTCATCCCAGAGGACCTCCTCTTCCTGGTCCACCTCTTTGACTTCATCGGACCGTTCTTCTTTGTCATCTTCATCCTTAACTTCGATATCGATCTCAAGATCGAAATCAAGTTCCTCTTCTTCGACCAGGGGATCCTCTTCCTCTTCTCCATCCCCTTCAAGGTCCATTTCGAAATCGTCTTCATCCTCCTCAATTTCAGTATCGATCACCGAACCGGAGGGATCCAGATCAAAATCCTTTTCACAGAACCAGCAGTACATCTTCCCGTTAGGTTTTCGTCTCAGTGGAGCTCCGCAGGAAGGACATGAAGGGCTAACTCTTTCATCAATGTCTTTGTGAGTCTCATCACCTCTTCCTTGGTGATCATCGACCCAGGCGGTCCTTAATGTGACTCCCCTGTCTTTTGTCAATTCTACCATTCCCCTTCAGGACCTTGACCTCTCTATTGTCATGCCCATATAAAATCTCTTCATTTTACTGTTTCATATTCAAAGGGAAGAACAGCCCTTCTTAATTTTCTTCAATTCATCTTTCAGATATTTTCCTGTGTAGCTCTTCCTTGATCTGGCCAGGGATTCAGGTGGTCCCTCGGCAACGATCTCTCCACCCTCATCGCCACCTTCAGGTCCCAGGTCTATTATCCAATCAGCAGTCTTTATCACGTCGAGGTTGTGTTCGATGACCACCACTGTGTTTCCCTTGCCTCTGAGCCTCTGTAACACGTTTAGAAGCTTGTTCACATCGTCGAAATGAAGGCCGGTGGTGGGTTCGTCAAGAAGGTAAATGGTCCTTCCTGTAGCTCTCTTCGAGAGTTCTGTTGCAAGTTTCACCCTCTGTGCCTCTCCGCCCGACAGGGTAGTTGCAGGCTGGCCCAGTTTGATATATCCAAGCCCTACATCCCAGAGGGTCTTGAGCTTTCGGTGAATTACTGGAATGTTCTCGAAGAAATGCATTCCTTCCTCCACGCTCATGTTCAGGACCTGGGCTATGTTCTTTCCCTTGAAAGTAACCTCGAGTGTCTCTTTCGTATACCTCTTGCTGTTGCAAACCTCGCAGGGGATGTATACATCCGGCAGGAAATGCATCTCGAGTTTGATTATTCCGTCTCCCTCACAATTCTCGCATCTTCCACCTTTAACATTGAATGAGAACTGACCGGGTTTGTATCCTCTTGCTTTCGAGAGCTGAGTCTTCGAGAACAGGTCCCTTATGGGTGTAAAGGTCCCCGTATACGTGGCCGGATTGGACCTCGGTGTCCTTCCTATGGGAGACTGGTCTATGATTATCACCTTGTCCAGGTGTTCAAGACCCAAAATGGAATCATGTTCCCCGACCTGGTCCGTGGAACCGTGAAGGTATCTCTTCAGGGCTTTGAGCAGGATCTCTTCCACAAGGGTGGATTTCCCCGATCCGGAGACCCCTGTAACGCAGGTGAATGTCCCAAGCGGGATGCTAACATTGATATCTTTCAAATTGTGCTGTCTTGCTCCCTGGACCTTCAGGTATTTCCCGTTTCCCTTCGATCTCTTCTTGGGTATTGGTATGGCCTTTTTCCCTGATAGGTACTGGCCTGTTACGGACCTTTCTACAGCGCATATCTCCTCCACCCTTCCTTGGGCTACCAGTTCCCCACCATGGGTTCCTGCTCCGGGTCCAAGGTCTATGATCTGGTCAGCCCTTCTCATCACCATTTCGTCATGCTCAACAACGATAATGGTGTTCCCCAGGTCCCTCAATCTCTCCAGGGTCTCTATCAACCTGTCATTGTCTCTCTGGTGCAGACCTATGGAGGGTTCGTCCAGAACATAGAGGACACCCACCAAAGATGATCCTATCTGCGTGGCAAGCTGAATCCTCTGTGCCTCTCCACCCGAAAGAGTTCCAGTGGTCCTGTCCAGTGTGAGATAGTCCAATCCAACATTCTTCAGGAATGTCAATCTTGAAATGATCTCCTTCAAGAGCAATCTGGAAATGGCCCTGTCCTTTTCGGAGAGTCTCTCGGTGAGAGTATCAAAGAATCCAAGAGAGTCCCTGATGGACATCTGGCTCACATCATGGATGCTCATGTCATCAACAGTAACTGCAAGTGAGACCGGTTTGAGCCTCGCACCCCCGCATGCTGGACAGGGTGTCGCCCTCATGAACTTCCTGTAATAATCCTTTGCAAGGTCCGATTGGGTCTGGCTGTATCTCCTTTTTATGGTCGGGATCAGTCCTTCATATTTTCTTCTCTGTGAGAAGTCATACCTGTCAGTGATTATTCTGAGAGGTAAGGCATGCTGGGTGCCATGGAGGATCGCATCCTTTCCGGCCTGGGGAATTTCATTCCAGGGTGTTGTTACAAGGAATCCATAATGCCGTCCCAGTGCCTCTATCCATTTCAGGCTGTAGGATCCTTCGGGGTCCGTTCTGAAAAGAGCGATGGCCCCTCCCGAGATCGATCTCTCAGGTTCAGGGACAAGGAGGGATGGATCAACTTCTAGTGTGAATCCGATCCCGTGGCATTCGGAACAAGCACCGAAGGGGGTGTTAAAGGAGAATATCCTGGGTTCCAGCTCAGGCATGGAGATCCCATGGACTGGACAGGCCATTTTCTGCGAATAGGCCTCCTGATGACCGTTCCGGTCACCTTTGATCTCTTCAATGATGACCAGACCGTCGGCCAATCTCAATGCCTGGGTGATGTCTTCTGTCAGCTGGTCGACATGCTCTTCGTTTACTGTTAGGGTGTCCAGATCGACCTCGATGCTGTGCTTCTTGTTCTTGTCAAGGTCCGGGATCTCATTGAGACGCAGTAGCTCGCCGTCGATCCTGACTTTCTGGAATCCCTGTTTCTTCAGATCTGCAAGCAGTTCTTTGTGCGACCCCTTCTTACCCATGACCACCGGAGAAAGGACCTTTACCTTTCTCTCTCCGCCCTTGATCACCCTTTCTATGATCTGGTCCTGTGACTGCCTCTCGATCTCCCTTCCGCAGACCGGACAATGTGGTATTCCGATCCTTGCGAATAAAAGTCTAAGGTGGTCAGTGATCTCAGTGGACGTTCCAACTGTTGACCTTGGGTTCCTTGAGGCAGCATGCTGTTCGATCGAGATGGATGGTGACAATCCCTCTATGCTATCCACGTCGGGTTTGTCCATGGCACCAAGGAAGTTCCTGGCATAGGATGAAAGAGATTCTATGAACCTTCTCTGGCCCTCGGCATAGATCGTATCGAACGCCAATGAGGATTTTCCGGAACCGGAGAGCCCGGTGATCACGATCATCTTATCTCTTGGAATGACGACATCGACACCCTTCAGATTGTGCTGTCTTGCACCCTTGACCACGATGTCTCCAATGCTCATTTCGGTCCCTATTACGGCCTTTGACTTATTACTTTACGCCCTTACGCCGATCGATCCTGAGGCGAAGGAGTCCCTTTGATCACTGCTTCGATCCGGTCCGCAGCCCAGTCCAGGTCCTCTTTTTTAATGGTCAGAGCCGGGGCGAACCTGATACTCTGTCCATGGGTATCCTTGGCAAGTAATCCGTTCTCTCTCAGTAGATTGCAGTAAGGTCTTGCCGGACCTGCTTCCTTCTTAAGTTCCAGTGCAACAAGGAGTCCTTTGCCCCTGACCTCCAGGATCTTGTCCGAATCGATGGATGAAAGCCTTTTCATGAAATAAGCTCCCATCTGTTGAGCCCTCTCGTCAAGTTTCTCCTCTATCAGAACATCAAGAGATGCGAGGGCCACAGCAGACCCAATGGGATTGCCTCCGAAGGTGGATCCATGTGATCCAGGGGTGAAAACATCCATTTTGTCCCAATCTGCCAGGACCGCTGAAACAGGATATAGACCACCGCCAAGGGCCTTCCCAACGACCAGCACATCGGGTCTTGCATCCTCATGCTGCCAACAAAACCTCTTTCCTGTCCTTGAGAAACCCGTCTGGACCTCGTCAAGGATCAGGAGAACGTTATTCTCGGTACAGACATCCCTTATGGCTTTCAGGTACCCATCCTTGGGTACCTTTACACCTGCCTCACCCTGCAAAGGTTCCACAAGGAAAGCTGCGGTATTCTCGTTGATGGCACCCTTGAGTGCTTCAATATCATCGTATGGGATCAATTTGAATCCCGGCGTGGCAGGACCGAAACCCTTGTATGCAATCGGATCGGAGGAGAAACCAACGATGGTGGTGGTCCTTCCGTGGAAGTTCTCATTGCAGACAATGATCTCAGCCTTGTCCTGTTCTATGCCTTTCTTCTCGTATCCCCATTTTCTAGCAAGTTTTATTCCGGTCTCCACGGCTTCCGCTCCGGTGTTCATCGGGAGTGCTACTTCGAATCCGGAGAACTCGCAAAGCCTCTCCAGGAATTTTC
This sequence comes from Thermoplasmatota archaeon, assembly GCA_965234725.1. Lineage (GTDB taxonomy): Archaea > Thermoplasmatota > Penumbrarchaeia > Penumbrarchaeales > Penumbrarchaeaceae > Penumbrarchaeum > Penumbrarchaeum helgolandense. The sequence goes on from CBDDUX010000008.1 coordinate 34,203, forward strand.
CCATCACATCGTTGTGGAAAGCTCTACTGGTCAGGTCCAGTTTGTCCACCTGGTCCTTCATGGCCTGGATGATCTTAGGGTGTCGGTGTCCCTGGTTCACCGCGGAATATGCTGATAGACAGTCCAGGTATCTCTTTCCTTCAACATCCCAGACCCATGGTCCTTCGGCCCTTGACAGGACCACGGGGAGTGGATTGTAGTTGTGGGCTCCGTATCTTCTATCCCTTTCAATGAATTCTTCAGTAATTGTCATCAGGTTACCATCCCGGGTCTTGGCCTTGAGCTATATGTCAGGTATAGAGGTGTTCTAAATGAACCTTACCGAACCTCGGACGAAGGATCTCTGACCGCGCAGAGATCATTGATTCCTGCGTCCTCTTTTCCGGCTCTTGTAAGAAAGCTCCTTTTTCACCTCAACAAGTCTATCCCTGATGAGGGCCGCATCCTCAAAACGTAGTTCGGAAGCAGCGATCCTCATCTCATTTTCGAGGTGTTCCACCATGGACCCAAGGTCCTCTTCATCAGGTGGGCCATCTATATCTTTTTCGGAAGGTGTGACCAATCTCTCAGGGAGGATGGATTTGATATCCTTGATAATGGTCTTGGGAGTAATACCGTTTTGTCTGTTGAACTCGATCTGGACGCTCCTTCTTCTATTGGTCTCGTCAATAGCCCTCTTCATGGAGCCAGTAAGGTTGTCGGCATACATAATCACTTTTCCCGAGACATTCCTGGCGGCTCTTCCGATGGTTTGTATGAGGGATGTCTCGGACCTGAGGAAACCTTCCTTATCAGCATCCAGTATCGCAACGAGGGACACCTCCGGAAGGTCAAGGCCTTCCCGGAGGAGGTTGATACCCACGATCACATCGTATTTCCCTTTCCTGAGGTCCATGAGTATCTCTATCCTCTCCATGGTCTTGATATCAGAATGGAGATAATGGACCTTCAATCCGAGTTCCTTCAGATGGTCTGAAAGGAGTTCGGCCATCTTCTTGGTTAGAGTGGTCACCAGGGTCCTCTCACCCATCTTCACCCTTGCCCTTACCTCGGCCAGAAGATCTTCGAGCTGTCCCTTTATAGGTCTGATCTCCACCTCAGGATCAACCAGACCTGTGGGACGTATGATCTGTTCCACTACCTTCTTCGAGACCCTTTTCTCATAAGGTCCGGGAGTGGCGGATGTGAATAGAACCATGGACAATCTCTTCTCGAACTCAGTGAACTTCAGAGGTCTGTTGTCCATAGCAGCTGGGAGTCTGAATCCGAACTCGACCAGATTCTCTTTCCTCGACCTATCACCTTTGTACATTCCCCCTATTTGAGGGACAGTTACATGCGATTCGTCAATGACGATCAGGTATCTCTCAGGGAAGAAATCAAGCAAGGTGTAGGGAGGTTCGCCAGGCCTCCTTCCATCAAAGTATCTTGAATAGTTCTCGATACCGGAACAAGACCCCATCTCCCTAATCATCTCCAGATCGTAATTGGTCCTCTGCTCCAGTCTTTCCGCTTCCAGGAACTTGTCATGTCTCCTGAACCAGTTGACCCTTTCCTCAAGGTCACCTTCTATCCGTTTGAGAATGGGTTCCAGTTCCTCCGGAGCAATATTGTAATGTGTGGCTGGAAATATCAGTGCCTTCTCAATATCTTCCAGTACCTCACCGGTAACGGGATCGACGTATTGGATGGAGAATATCCTGTCATCCTCGAACTCGATCCTGAGCATCCTGTCTCCCACCTCTCCGATCTCGATCACCTGCCCTCTTGACCTGAAGGATCCCCTTGAAAGCCCCTCACCCCTGGAATATTGCATTCCAACGAGGTGGGAGTAGAGGTCCTTTCGGAGCATCTTCTCACCCTGGGAGATGATGAGGGAATGCTTCTTGTATTCCTCAGGGGAACCGAGACCGAAGATCGATGAGACAGAAGAAACTACAACGGAGTCATTCCTCGTCATCAAAGCCTGGGTGGCCTTGTGGCGAAGCATATCGATCTCGTCGTTGATCGAAGCATCCTTCTCTATGTATAGGTCCTTCTGCGGGACATATGCCTCAGGTTGATAATAGTCATAATAGGAGACAAAATACTCAACCGCATTATTGGGTAGGAATTCCTTGTATTCGGATGCAAGCTGGGCTGCAAGGGTCTTATTATGGCTCATAACAAGTGTGGGGACATTGAGCTCCTCTATCACATTGGCAACAGTGAATGTCTTTCCAGAGCCGGTCACTCCCAATAGAGTTACGAAATCCTCCCCTGATCGGAATGCCTCCACAATATCCCTTATGGCAGAGGGTTGATCCCCAGCGGGTTTGAATTTCGATACAACCTTGAAATCCCTTGCCATCATTCGGACCATCGCAGAGGTCACTATAAATCCTTTTTACCTCTCCTTTGCGGTCATCGAAGGGAAGTGACCCTTCTGCCTTTCCTGAAATACTCTCCCTTCACGACCCGGTCAATTATCAGGGGATACCATTCATGCTCCTTCTCGAGGACCCTCAACTCCAGGGATGCCTCGGTGTCCTCATCATCGACAGGAACCGCATGCTGGAAAATAATGGGCCCCCCGTCCATGGTTTCATCAACGAAATGGATCGTCAGACCTGTTATCTTCGCACCGTAATCGAGTACATCTCTATGAGGATGCGCCCCTGGAAAAGATGGAAGAAGTGCAGGATGGATGTTCAATATGCGATCCCGCCAAAGTCCTACGAATCTGTCCGATAGTATCCTCATATAACCAGCAAGGACAACTATGTCAATGTCTGCCGATCTTAGGACCTGATCCACTTCCATATCAAAATCCTCACGGTCCCTTCCTTTATGGGAAATTATGACAAAGGGAATGGAATGGGTCTTTGCCCTCTCGATCACAAAAGCTCCTGGTTCGTTGCATATAAGGAGTGCAACTTCATATGTTACCTTTCCAGCCTCCACAGCATCCACTATCGATTGAAAATCGGTACCTCTCCCTGAAGCCAGGACAGCGATCCTTCCTCTAATATGATCATGGTCAGCTTTTAGATCCGAATTTGCCGCAGACCTTATGGCAGTATTCTTTTCTGGTGTTATATCTCCCGTGAGGGAGGCTTTCTCCACCTTCATGCTGCCGGATGATTCCAATCAGATCACTCCCTTAAATGGAGGATAGTCTCAATGCTTGAATAGTCTTACGCCTGTGAATACCATGGAGATGCCATTCTCGTCAGCAGCATCTATTACTTCTTGATCGCGGATGGATCCTCCCGGCTGAGCAACCGATATCACACCAGCCTTTATGGATTCGTCCAAACCATCTCTGAAGGGGAAGAAGGCATCAGAAGAGAGGACCGACCCTTTTCCGTTCTCACCCGCTTTCTTGCCTGCCATGAAGCATGAGTCTACCCTTGACATCTGCCCGGCACCTATTCCAACGGTCCGAAGGTCCTTTGCCATTACCACACAGTTGGATTTCACATGTTTTGTAACCTTGGATGCGAAGATAAGGTCCATGATCTGCTCTTCAGTGGGAGATCTATTGGTGACAACCTTCCAGTTGGTGCTGCTCCATTCAGGCCAATCCATTGTCTGGACAAGGAGGCCTCCCTTGATCCTGACAAATCTCTTTTCAGGAGGGTTAGTGGCAACGATCGGCCGGTTGGTCCTTACTATCCTGAGGTTCTTCTTCTTTTTCAATTCCGATATGGCCTCATCCGTGAAAGATGGGGCAACTATGACCTCGAAAAACCTCTGGTTGACCCTTTCAGCTGTCTCGAGGTCGCATTCCCTGTTCAGGCCTATGATGCCCCCATAAGCTGAGAGAGGGTCGCAGAGGAATGCGCGTTCAAAAGCTCGGGCCATGGAACCGCCATCCTCTTTTCTGGAAATGGCAACACCGGAGGGATTGTTGTGCTTGATGATCACACAACAGGGTTCATCGGGGAACTCCATCAGAATGTCAGTTGCAGCATCGGTATCATAGATATTATTGAAGGAGAGCTCTTTTCCCCAAAGGACATCGGAATTTGAGATAGATATCCCCTTGTATGATGGGTCAATGAAGTAAGCTCCTTTCTGATGAGGGTTCTCACCGTATCTGGTCTCAAGGGATCTCTCGAACCTCCATCTCAAGGAATCCCCCCATGGGGTATCCGGATGGAACCTGTCCCTTAACCAGCCTCCGATGGCAATGTCATAAGCTGACGTTAGCATGAACGCTTTGACCGCCAGGTCTTGTCTGGTTCCAAGGTCTAGGTCTCCATCGGCTTTCAGTTTATCAAGGACCAGGGGATAATCCGAAGGGTCCACGATCACTATTACGTCATTGTGGTTCTTTGCAGCGGAACGGATCAATGACGGTCCGCCGATGTCGATCATCTCCAGAGCAGTGTCGATCTCGGCCCCACCTTCAACGGTCCTTTCAAACGGATACAGATTTACAACCACCATATCGATGGGTTCTATCCCATGTTCCTCCATCTCTTTCCTGTGGTCCTCCTGATCCCTTTTTCCCAGGATCCCGCCACAGATATTGGGATGAAGTGTCTTCACCCTGCCCCCCAGTATCTCTGGGAAATTGGTGACGGTTTCCACCTTTCTGCATTTCACTCCTCTTTCCGTAAGATACCTGAAGGTACCACCAGAAGAGATGATGTCAAAACCCATGTCGGAAAGTCCCTTTGCGAACTCCTCTATCCCATTCTTGTCCGATACCGAGACAAGAACTTTACGATTGTTTTCAGACATATCGTTTTCCCGGTAACTAATCCGGTTCTATTAAGGTTTCCGAGGAGGTTACCGTTTCTTTTTGGTCATTCCATGTCTTGTTTGATGAACGTCAACTCCCTGAGCTTTGATGATGTCCTGTTCAGGAAATAGAGGGCATTGATCGACTTGAATGTAATTGAGGCTTGTTTAAGCATTGACATGGCTTTATCCACCTTCATTTGTTGGAATAGGACAAGGCCATATTGGAGTGTTGTCAATCCTAGTTGGAATGGGACCTGCAACGATCTGTTGATCTCCAATGCTGTTTCCAGGTGCTTGACCGCTTCCTCGAAGGACCTTTTCTTTGCCATGTATAATCCAAGGGTCCTGTGTTTGCTTCCTTTTAGAAGTCTGTCCCCCAACTCCCTTTCCGGAACCTTCTCCAGGACCGCAACGCCTTCATCCGCTCTTTCTATATCACCAGATTCAAGCATGAGCTCTATGTATTCGAGGACAACCCTCTGGGTGATCTCCGAGGAGACATGGTCCTTGACCATGTTGAAACCCCAGGTCGCAAATCTCTTCGCATCCTCGATTTCCCTTAGTTTGATAAGGACATCTGCCATCCTTGTGTAAGCATAGGCAGATTCCTGTTTGAGTTCGGTCTCCTCCCCCTTCTTAATTGCCATCTTATAATATGCAAGGGCCTGGTTGAAATCACCCATCTCATAGTAGATGTTCCCAACTTCTATCAATGCCATCACATTGAGTGGTTTCCTTTCTTTCTTGGGAAATTCCATATATTTGAGGTAACAGTCCATTGATCTGGTGTAATCCCCTTTAAAGTAGTAGATGACACCGAGCCCTCTGAATGCCTTTGCTACCTCCTCCTGGTCATCCTCCTTCTTGGATACATGAAGTGATCTTAGATAGTAATCAACTGTCTGGTCCCATTCAAACAATTTCAACATTATATCTCCAATTCTCCGAAAGGATGAGGATCGACCGAAGGGAATGTCACCTTTTTCAGCTATGTCCACCGCTCTTTTTAAAGCTATGAGGGCAGATTTGGTATCTCCAGAACTCTCATTGACATCAGCTATCATCTGGAGAACTCTAACCATCTGGAGGTCCCTTTCTCTGGATGCAGGTGTCTCCTCCATACATTCCAGAGCCTTATTTAGGACCTCAAGTGCTCCATGGTCGTCCATCCTGTCCATTCGTTCTTCAGCACTCTCGATATAGGCTTTGTAGGCCTTCGAGCAGTCCCCACTCTTTCTATAATGCTCTGCAAGTATGGATACACGGTCTTCCCCTTTGTGGCTTGGGATAGAGTCTACCAATGTTGCTGCTTTGGTATGAAGGTCCTTCAGTTGTTCCTTCGATATGGAATCGTAAATGGTCATCCTCGCCTTCTGGTGCTCGAACCTGAGTCCCTTCTCGGTCTCCTTGACCAATTTTATCTCTAATAGGGAGTCCAACCTGTCAAGCGCCTCTTCCTCGTCCATATCCAGACCATTGACAAGCATGTCAAGGCTGCATTCCATTCCAATTACAGAGGCAAAATCCAACATCATCCTGGTCTTCTCATCCAGGTTATGGATCCTCCTGGTAATGGCATCAACCTCAATCTGAACTGAAAGATTCCTTGCAGGATCGATGTTGGCTATTCTCCTCTCATCCAGGAACTTCTTGATAAGGATCGGATTCCCTTCAGTTTGCTCTGCCATCTCCAGAAGGAGTGTTTCATCCAATTCCTCTCCGATGAGACTTCTTGCCATCTCTAACTGACCATTTCTGTCCAGACGCTTGAGGGTCAATGTCTCGAAGAGCCTCTCCCTTGAGATCCTCTGGAGGGCATCCCTCAAAGGACTCTTATTGAAATCCTCGTCGTCCAGACTGTACTCCTCAGGTCTGTAGGACCCGATAATGAGTAACTTGTTGTTGCTAATATCCCTTGCAAGATATTGTAGAAGATTCAAAGAAGCTTTATCACTCCATTGGAGGTCCTCAATGATAACAAGGATCGGACCGTTCTTCAGGTCTTCGTTGATGAAGGTTGTAAAAAGGTCATTAACGGACATACCCTTTCTCATCTGGTCATTTTCAGAACCGTTTTTCCCTTCTCCATCCTTTCTGAGATGTATGCCTATATCTCTCTTATTGGAATTGATACTGGATCCGTCGTCCAGATGAATAATGATCCCCGAGTTCTTGAGTGCGAGTCCGTCTATGACATCCAAGAGGTTTCTTACTTTATCTTCGGGATTGTTCTTGAGAATAATATCCATGGCGCGGTTGACCACTGCAAGATGCCTATATCTGTCAAAAGCTGTCTTCAGAGTTCTGGCGATCCTTTCCAATCTGGTTGGAGGAATGAAATCGTCTCCGCCCTGGCCGATCCTTATAACCTCTCCTTGATGCAAATTCTCATCGTGGACTTCATCTTCCATTCCCTCAAGGAAAATGGTCCGGTATCCATTATCCGAGAGGAACTCAATCAGATCATTGGACCGACTTCTTTCAAGTCTGTATCCTCCAACGGGCTCATCCTTTGGAATGAAGAGGTTGGAGAAATCGTTGAAAAGGTCCCGTTCTAGGAGAATGCTTCCCTGAAGCTTCATTTTTACCTTATCCATATTCGTCTCGTAATCATCAATTGTCGAGACTCCGAAATGGTCTTTGAGCATCTCTATGAATGGGAGGTGAGTTGATTTTCTGTAATCGAGGCATCTTCCCCACATGATGGAAAAACCCAATGATCTGGCATCCGAGGAGCACTCATTCAGGAGATGGGTCTTTCCGATCCCGGCCTCCCCTTCTATCAATATCATGGAACCTCTGCCTTCGGCTGCTTTTCGAAGGGCGGAGATTATTATCTCCCTTTCGAAATCCCTTCCTATCAGCTCTGGTCCCTGTTCAGGACCTCTTGAGAGGGTCTCTTCTTTCATGATGGTGTTCTTCGATGGCAGTTCCTGATTAAAATTCCTTTTCACCTCTTTATGTGATATTGAAATTGATAGGTATCAAGAAATTTCCTTTTATCCTTTCGATGCCTTCAACTTTATATACCTTGATATATTATGGCGGCTCACCCATCCTATCCCGGCTTGGCTTAGTCTGGCTAGAGCGGGGGACTGTAGTTGGACACCGGTGATACCGGAACCCCGCAGACATCCTTAGATCCCCAGTTCAAATCTGGGAGCCGGGACCATTATTATTAGAATCAGATTCTAATTGAGATCAATTTAGAGTCTCCCATAAAAATCATATTATTATAATAGGCCGGACTAAAAACGGTTTCAATCAGTTTGAAATTATTTTTTGTCCAGGGTCTGGGAGCCGGGCGGGATCAATTTGCAATCTTTTTAGAGATGAAATCACATTATAACCCTTACTTAGTCAATACAACCGAACCAGATTCAAAGGGTCCTGATCTGATATCATTGTAGATCAGGATGAAAACACAATTCTCAACGATCTCCTGGTTCTCCTTCAATGTAAAACTGTCAGTATTTGCATCCAGAAAGGTCAACCGCGGAGTATCCATGAACCTTATCTCAGCATGTTGAGGAAGGTTGACAAGGTCTACGATATCTCCTTCTCTGATGGTTTCTCCATCAATACCCTCGACCTTGTATGAATAATTGCTGATAAATTCATCCCTGGTAGCAGAGGAGACGGTAACTACAAATTGGGGTTCCCCTGGAAGGCCAAATGGTGGAGTTACAAAGCTACATGAAAGTGTCACTTCGGGCGGCGGAAGAGGCTCCTCTTCCACCACGACCCTTATTGTCACCGTTGAATGGTCCCATAGGGGGTCATCATTGTCCTCTGTTACATTCAATGTAACAATGAACTCGGTGGTCACTTCGATTGTCATCGGGTACGAGAAGGATATATTGACGCCCTCTCGGTTCCTATCGTTATCGAATATCCCATCATTGTTGGAATCCGTTCCAATATCCATATCCCAATAGTATCTCAACAGGTCTCCGTCAGGGTCAGAGGAAGAAGAACCATTGAGGTAGAAAGACTCTCCCGGTATCACGGAGAAGTCCCGGCCAGCATCTGCAACCGGTGATCGATTGTTACCGTTTCCCCCGCCACCTCCTCCGTTATCTCCACCATTATCCCTTATGAGAAGCAGGTATCCTCCCACTCCGATAATGACCAAAACGGCGATACCAGCAACCAACCCTTTCTTTGGAATAGCTGGAAATTCCATACCTATGATTCAGATGATAGGATATTATAACTTTCGGAAGATGGGAGCAAACCTTGAGGATGGAGTTCGTTTTGTTCCAAACCTCATTATTCAAGAAGCATCAATTTCCTGATCCCGTCACTTTCAATTGGATCAAGGATTATTCAATTTATATTGATTCAAATGTAAGGTTCCCTGTTCAATACTTAAACAGTCCTTGTCATGGTCCCTTCCTGAAATCTCTTTGACTGCCACCATCTGGAGCAGGGACCCGGTCTTTATCGGTCCTGGATTGATATCCTTTGGGTTCTTATCTCTTCATTATCTTCATCCAGCCCTTGGACTCATAGACTGCGAGTCCTCTCTGACCCAGGGCCTCTTCGAATTTTCCCCAGCTTATGACCTCGAGCCTCTTATTGTTGCCCTTTGTGAACTGGACACCCTCTGTGCCCACCACCATTCCAGGTTTGAGGTTTTTGTCAGTGGCTATTTTCTTTGCTATTCCCATATCGATCTTGGTCATTGCCATTCTTTCATCCTCCTAAAAAGGTAGCTATTTCCCCTACCCCATCCTGCAACGATGCCTGGCTATATAAAATCTTCCTTCTGGCCCCACATTTTTACGGATATTTCCAATCTCACTGTAAAAAATATAAAAACAGGACCGATGGGTTCCAACTTCTGGACCCTAAATGGAAATTTAAATGATGGGGTGATGTCCAGGCAACCATTTTAAAATCCATATTCCTGTATAATTTGATAAATATCACACACTTGCATTGGAAATCGGAGTAATTTTGTAGATATGTTAAATGAACCTTCTCTTTCCCTGATACGTGGATCAGATCCTTCAATTGCTTCATTTCCCTTCAAAAGGATTTAGTAAGGGTTGTTCCTTCCAACAATGGGGAACCCTTGATGAAGGCTCTGGTCCTTGCGGCAGGTGAAGGTAAGAGGATGGGACCTCTTACCGAGAACAGGCCAAAACCAATGCTTCCTGTGGCGGGACGACCGTTCCTGGAGCATACCGTGATGGCATTGAAGGAAGCGGGTGTTATTGACATTACTATACTAACAGGATATCATGGGATGTCCATCAAGGACTACATGGGAGATGGATCCAGACTTGGGGTCAATATTGATTACCTTCTTCAACCCCAAAGACTGGGGACCGCTCATGCGGTGGGAATGGCCAAGGACAATCTGGACGAACCTTTCATCTGCCTTAACGGTGATGTCATTGTCAGCCAGAAGCTGATCACCTCCCTGATAGAGAAGTTCAACCTGACCAAATGCAACCTCATGACCCTTATTGAGGTGGAGGACGCGTCCAGGTTCGGCCTTGTGAAAGTTGATATTGATAAGGTCAGAGGTATTGTGGAGAAATCCGGTCAGATACAAAAGGGTTTGATCAATGGTGGCATCTATCTTTTTAAACCATCAATTTTCGAAGCCATTAGAAAGACACCTCTTTCACCCAGGGGTGAATATGAGATAACGAACTCTCTCGAAATGATCATGGAAGATGAGGATGTTTTCGCACTGATCCCCGAGGAACCCTGGGTCGATATCGGATCACCATGGGACCTCCTTAATGCCCATGAGATATTCATGAGGGACCTGAAAGAGGACATTCAGGGTGATATCGAGGATAATGTGCACATATTTGGAAATGTAGTCCTGAAAAAGGGTGCCAGGATAAAATCCGGTACGTATATTGAGGGCAATGTTTTCATTGATGAGGATGCGGTCATCGGGCCGAACTCCTACATAAGGGGTAGCACATACATAGGGAAACGTTCAAAGGTGGGCGCGGCATCCGAGGTGAAGAATTCGATCATACTTGACAGGTCCAGCATCCCCCACCATAATTATGTGGGTGATTCCATCATAGGGACCGATTGCAATCTTGGAAGCGGGACCAAGGTAGCGAACCTGAGACTTGACGATAGGACCGTTCCGGTTACCCTTAAAGGGATCAGGGTCGACTCGGGTAGAAGGAAGCTGGGAGTTATTATTGGAGACGATGTTAAGACTGGTATAAACGCCACAATGGATCCAGGGACCATGATATTCAGCGGTTCTCGGATCGGACCGGGAACCCATGCTTCGGGAACGATAGGGAAGGATTCCATAATATATTGAGGTAAGGAGATGCTCAATGTCCTCCTGATGAGTACAGAGGACGAGGCTTCCAGGAATATTCGGGATCGATTGATTGAGCTTGGTAGCTTCGAGGAGGTCGGTACCTTCCATGGTCACCCTGTTCATCTCGGCCATGATCTTCTCCTTTTTGAGAAGGAGGGTCTTCACCTGTATTTCGACAATGTTGACATGGAGATAAGGTCCTGGGTTGATGAAGAGTTAACCCATTCAATAATTTTCCAAAAGGAAAGCCTACATCCCGTTGACCTTTTGGTATTCCTTTCAAAGCACAGTTCGGAGATGGAGGTAAAGAGCCTTACGGTCCATCCGATCGGTAACTATCTCACGGCAGAACATGGCGGAGAATCAGGATACCTTCCCCCCTCGGCCCCATTTGAAATGACAGCCGCTCTTAAAGCCCTCTATAGAGAGAAAAAGGCTTTGGGCATCAAGGACCAGACCGCTTATGAGGTCACACATCACGGCCCCCTCATTTCTTCACCCTGTTTTTTCATCGAGATAGGATCAGCACCTTCAAGATGGGGCTTGCCGATCCTGGGGGAGGCAATAGCCAGATCTTTGATATCAGGTGATCTCCTGAAACCAAGGACGGACATTCCTGTGGCTATCGGAGTAGGAGGGGGACATTATGCTCCAAGGTTCACTGACAGGGCCAGGAGGAACAAGTTTGCATTTGGACATATGATCCCTGATCACATCCTTTCAGGAGAAAAGACCCTTAAGGACCTTATGCAGTTGGCAAAGGACTCAACGCCAGGAGCCGAGTATGTGTTCGTTCACAGGTCCAACAGGAACGAGGAACTCATTGAGGGGATCGAAGGTGCTGCTGGAGATCTCGGATTGAAAGTTGCGGGGATCTGATGACACAATTCAGTCTATCTTTTTTTCCATATAGAAACCGCTTTTTCTGTAACCTAAGGACCGATAATAATCCCTGACACCAATACCTGAGGTAACAACGACCCTGCTCTTTCCCAATTCATCCTTGGCTATCTTCTCTGCCTCCAATAGGAGTCTCTTTCCGGTTCCCCTGTGCTGCCAGGTATCCTCCTTCCTTTCACCGATCGGAACAAGCTGACCAAATACCTTGAGCTCACGGACAAAAAGTAGATCACCGGACCCTTCTCCTTCCGCAAGTGGGGACGGATCCCTCAACCTGATATAACCAAGGATGGAATCAGATGGCCCATGCTCAAGGGAAATGAAGAATTCCTTCCCACCGGATGCATCGTATTCTCTTCGGGTAAGTTCGAATTCATTCATCAGGGGGGCCTCCAACCCATCCCTTGTCCTGTGTCCGATCTCCCTACACCTGACACATCGGCAGGACCATCCCCTTTCTTTCATGATCTCCTCTGCAACCTGCCTTAGATTTGACATATCCACTCCGGCAGCGATAATTGGTGTCGGAATATCTCTCTGCACTCTCTGGATCCTTACCCATGGTGGTGTGATCCTTTTGATCCTGGCCACTATATCAGCGGCTTCCATTGTGGAGAGAGGTTCGTGGTCTCCCCTCTTCCACATGTCAAACAGCTCGGTCCCTTCGACCACCAATGTGGGGTATATCTTGATCATATCCGGTCTGAATGACGGGTCAGAAAACACCCTTTCTGCACTCTCTATGTCCATCTCCCTTGTAGAGCCAGGAAGACCAGGCATCAGATGATAGCTTACCTTCAGACCCGCATCCTTGGCCACCCTTGTAGCTTCAATGGATTCTGTTGTCCCATGTCCTCTTGAGCATTCTTCTAATACCATGTCGAAAGCTGATTGGACTCCCAGCTCAACTCGTGTCCCTCCCAGTTCTAGAACATTCCTGCATTGTGGCCATTGGAAATGGTCAGGTCTCGTTTCAAAGGTCATACCTATACATCGGTGCAGGGAGGTCTCGTTCAGGAGCTGTGCTTCTTTGATGGATGGGGTTACAATTCCGTTCATGGCATCCAGACAGCCTTTCACGAAATCCCTTTGGTAACCCTCCTCCCTCGCTGTGAGCGTCCCTCCCATGAGAATGAGGTCGATCTTGTCCGTGGGATGACCGATGGCATCCAGCTGAGAGATCCTGTTCAGGGTCTGTTTGAACGGATCGTAATCGTTCATCGCCGCTCTCATGGCTGCCGGTTCCCTTCCGGTGTAGGATTGCGGGGTAGGGACCTCTTTTGAAGTCCCTCCAGGGCAGAATATACATCTTCCATGGGGGCAGTCGTGAGGGGAGGTCATTACAGCAACAACAGCAACCCCTGATAACGTCCTGGAAGGTTTTTTGAGCAGAATTCGCATGGTATCAGGGTCTATGGCCGGTCCTTTGCTCTTGAGGTATGCTATGACCATGGAATTCGATGGGATACCCTTCTGGGAATACTTCTTTGCCATCTTCAGCTTGAAAGATTGAAAGGAGTCCCTGTCCCTGATAATACCTTCATCCAAGGCTATCGCTATCTCTGAAAGCATCTTCTCAACTTCAGGGTCTTCTATATAATCGTCAAAATTCCGTGTGCCCTTCTTCATCTCACTTTGCATCTGCAACATCACGAGGGAACGGTTATTGGGTCTTATTGTTTTTGAAAGGTTTGTAACAAAGTGGTCTCATCAGATATCGGAAACGTTAATGTCTGAGGTGTAATTACACCCTGCGAGGTATATTCATGACCCTACAACTTCCCGACAATGAGGATGTCAGATACATATACGAGCAGATAGACACCCATACGGATTGGTTCCATGATTCTCTCTGTATGATCGCTTCCGAGAATCTGGTATCACCATTGGCCAGACAGCTTCAGGTATGCGATTTCACTGACAGGTACGCAGAGGGGCTTCCCGGAAAGAGATACTATAATGGGAACATCTACGTGGACAAGGTGGAGAACAGGGTTGAAGAGCTGGCAAAGAAGCTTTTCAAAGCGCCCGAAGCAGATGTCAGGCCCATTTCCGGAACAACGGCCAATATTTCAGCCTTCTTTGCCTTAATCAAACCCGGGGACCTCTATTTCGCACCGCATCTGAATGATGGGGCCCATATCTCCTCTGCAAAGTTCGGTGCCGGGGGATTGAGGGGCGGGAACGAGATGACATATGTCTGGGACAAGGACCTGATGAACATCGACATTGATGAGACAAGGAAGCTTCTGTTGGAACATCGTCCCAAGCTATGCCTTTTTGGCAGGTCCGTATTCCTCTTTCCCGCTCCCCTGAAGGAACTTCAGGATACATTGCAGGAGATAGACTGCCATGTGTGGTATGACGGGGCTCATGTCCTTGGACTGATCGCAGGAGGGAGGTTCCAGGACCCGCTGAGAGAAGGAGCCCATATCATCACCGGTTCGACCCACAAGACACTGCCCGGACCTCAGGGGGGAGTTATAGTAGGTAATCCCAAGGACGAAGAACAGTGGAAGGCGATTAGAAGGAGGGTCTTCCCGGGAACACATTCCTCCCATCATCTTATGACAATGGCAGCAAAGGGCGTGGCGTTCGCAGAACACATCGAGTTCGGGGCCGAATATGCCGATCAGATCATCAGAAATGCGGGTGCTCTTGCTCAATCCCTGTATGAAAGGGGATTCAAGGTCCTCGGAGAGAAACATGGTTTCACGAAGTCCCATGCTTTGGTAATGGATGTCACCGAGCAAGGTGGGGGAGCCACATGCGCCCTCGATCTTGAAACGGCCAACATCATCACCAACAAGAACCTGATACCGGACGATCCGGGAACTGCCATGAGACCATCAGGGCTCAGGTTGGGTGCCCAGGAATTGACAAGGATCGGTATGAAAGAATCTCACATGGCCGAGGTAGCAGAGATCTTCAAAAGGGTACTGATAGACAAGGAGGACCCTCTGAAGGTGAAAGAGGATGTCAAAGAGTTCAAGAATGATTTCCAGACCATCCACTATTGTTTCTCACCTGGCACAGAAGCATACAAAAAATGGATGATCTGTTAGAAATTCCTGAAAATAGTAATGACCAAACGATCCATAATCTACTTGTCTTTCTCACTGTTCAAGTATGGATCTGCAGTAATCGAGACCCTGCAATCCTACTTCATTGTTGGGTTCCAGATCAAGTAGGTTCTTGTAGCACTCCATAGCAGGTTCTATCTCTCCCATCTTCTCGAGGATTATTCCGGCATTCATCCAAGTGGAGGGTGTCTTTTCGTTGATCCTAAGAGCCTCGTCCAAGCACTCCAGGGCTTCTCTAAGCCTTCCGGCCCTGGTGAATACTACCGCTTTGTTGTTCCAGCCATCCTCGGAGTAAGGGTCCTTCTTCACAGCTCTGTCCAGACATTCCAGTGAATCGTCCAGATCACCCTTTATTGAAAGAAGGGTGGCATAGTTGATAAGGGTCTCGACTGAATCGGGATCCATTTCGAGTATGTGTTTATAAAGTTCTATCGAACCTTCAACATCCCCTTGATCATAAAGGATAACCCCCTTCTCATTCAGAATGGCCAGATCATCTGGCTTATCCTTGAGCAGACGATCTGCCATCTCAGATGCTTCCTGGATCTCTCCATCCTCCATAAGCATCTTTAAAGATAAAAGGGAATCATCATAGACTTTTTCAACCGGTTCTGTTCCGATCTTTTTCCGTTCTTCTATCTTTACCACATCTCTCTCAGATTGCATCTCAGATGGACCACTTTCCTCTTCAATGTCAGCAAGTGTTTCCTCTTCTCCAATTGTCTGGATCCCTGCCTTCGACCTCTGAGTTGTCTCACTTTTCTTCATCTCATCGATCATTTCGAAACCTAACCCCGGTCCTGCGGGAACTGTGGAGGGGGGCATCTCAAGAGCCATTGAATGGTTTTGTTCCCGTGGTCGTGATTTCACCCTTATAACATCCGTTGTATCCCTAAGTTCATCTTGTGGAGCTTTCATTTTCATGATCTCTTTTGTGTCCTCCAGGCCTGTTCTTGGAGGGATGGTGATTAGGGTAGAGTCATCATCCTCAAGGCCTGGTTTGGGAGCACCGATCTTGATCGGAACATCACTGTCCTCCAGACCTTCCTTCGGAGGTGTCATCATCATGGGTTTTTCATCCTGGTCCTCAAGCCACTCGATCCTTCCCCCTCTCATAGATGATCCGTTGTTTAGGATCCCTGCCCGGTCGTCCAAGTTGCGGGCGACAAGCCTTCTCTTGATCACTCTGGCCACTTTTGGACGTTCCTTGACCGAACCGTTGGAAAGTTGAATTGTATCCTTCTTCTCCTTATCCTCGAGTTCCTTTTCCATTTTGAGGAATCTACTTTCAGATGAGGAGATGTCGCCCCCACTATGGATCTGTTGGTATATCTTAGAAAGTTCTTCTTTGATCTCTGTCCTGGCTCTCTCCTGATCCTGACCCTTGGGATGTTTCTGGTTTTCCCTTCTTCTCAAGGTCTGGACCAGATTTTGATGCTCTTCACGGGTGATCCCCATATGAACTCTGACATCCTCCATCATCTCCTCAAGGAGTTCGTCTTCCATCCTGGCAGAGACATATTTCTTCATCAAGGACCCATAGAATTCCATATTCCTTGCATGCCTTTCAATATCGAGGTTGGATCTGGACCTCACAGTAGAATCATCCTTATCCCTTATCAATGCCCTTAAACCCTTACCCAGGGCGCCACTATTATTATTCCTGGCCATTGGAGTTCTCCATTGAAGATTATTGAAACCGGGAATCAAGGTCCAGCATTAAGTGTTTTCCTTGCCCAAACCCCATTTTGAAAGAACATTCGCAAATATCCATTTTGCGGTCGGATTCACTTTCACCTATCCCCTATCACTAATGGTTTTTAACTATGGTCGCCGATCATTTTTCGAAGATGGACAATGTCCCCCGTTTAACAGAAAACGCCCGAAGATGGAACAGACTGGGCGTCTGGAAGTGAAAAGATGAAGAACATGGAAGAGATGAAAGAAGAGGTCCATCGTTTGTCACGGGACCTTGGAATATCATTGGAAGAAGCTGAGAGATCGGTCTATAGCTCCTATGGCATCGATCCACCTGTGGAAAGCAGGTCAATTTCTGACCTATCCGAGTTAGAGGAAGGTATGCAGGGAGTGACCATCAGAGCTCGTCTTGTAACGGTTCACAGGGCCGAGAGGAAGGATGGGCAGGGTGAATACAGCTATGGAATGCTTGGAGATTCCTCCAATACTGTAAGATTCTCCGCTTGGAGGACCTTCGATTACATTCCTGGTGATGCTCTGGTGCTTCAGAATATCTCTGTGAGAAAGTTCAGGGATGAACTTGAAGTTGTCATTGGTGATAGGTCCCTTATTGGTTCCACTGATGAAAAGGACGGTCTCCTTCCCCCAATAGATGAAGGTGTTCCAGGAATGATCGGTGAGCTGGAGGTGGGATCCAGGAGAATAGACATTGAGGGCAGGGTCATTGATCTAAACAAAGGGGAGGTTAAGATAAATGATAGGCCAAAGGAAATACTTCGTGGTACATTGGCCGACAGTTCCGGCAGGATCGATATCACTTGTTGGGACCCATTACCCCTTGAGGAAGGGGATTGTTACAGGATCATCGGTGGATATGTCAAGGAATATCGGGGTATTCTAAAACTGAACTTGGATAATGGGACTGTTGTCAAGAAATTACAAAGTGACTCTCTCCCGCCCCTTGAGGACCTCAAGGCCCCAAGGGATGTTAGGATACTGGAACTGCAGGATGGAAGGATAGGTGGTCAGGTAAGGTTAAGGGGTACCGTCATTGATGTTAGATCGGGGTCCGGGCTATATAAGAAATGCCAGGAATGCGGGAGGAAGCTTACCAAAGGTCAGTGCACCGTACATGGAAAGGTAAAGGGTGAAGAGGATATGGCTGTCCGGGCTGTTTTCGATGATGGCACTGGAACATGTATGCTGAGGGGGAACAGGTCACTGGTGGAGGGACTGATGGGCCGACCTATGGAGGTAATTTCCCGGGAGGTAAAGGAATCCATGGATCCCGATATTGTGACAGAAGAATTGGATCGTCTTCTTGTCTCCAGGACTTATACCGTCATAGGTGTATCGATCCTTGATGATTATGGCATCAGTCTGAATGTATCGGAAATGGAAAGGGGATGGAACAATGATCTACTCAAGGATGAGGTCTCTCTCCTTCTGGGGGTGGTGGAATGAGGAAACGTGAGCCTGCAATGCCTGTCCTGATAAAGGACATCCTTCTATCAACCGAGGAATCACCCATAGAGGAGGATGGGCCAAGGGCATATCAGATAACTCCAACCGGCGCTTGCCTTTACAGAGCGATCATTTCCGGGGTACTCATGGAAATGGATGATATCGGATCAGAGGGTTCCAGGCTCTTCAGGTTGAGGGTCGCTGATCCCACAGGTGGAATATCCTTCACTGTCGGACGATTCAACCCAGGTCTGATAGATATGATCTCTTCTATGGAAGCTCCATGCTTCGTAACGGTTGTGGGAAAGGTCACCAGGTTCGATTCCAGAAAGGGCGACAGGGTTGTGACCATCAATCCAGAATCCATTGTTCGAATAGACAAGGAAGAAAGGGATTCCTGGAATCTACTTGCGATCAGGGACGCCCTTGCCAGACTCTGGAAACTTGAAGGCAGGGGCCCACTTCCAGGTAGAGGATTGGAGGTATCTCCCCCAAATGAACCCAGAGGAGGAGAGGAGACCGCAGAAGAGGCAAATTCCCTTATCAAAGAGACCCTTCTCTCAATTGATCGGGGGAGGTTTACCAAGGAACTCGAGATGGCCATGGACATTTCAAATGGTGGTACCATCGAAGGATCGGATGATCTTGAGCAATACGAGGAAGAGGTAGTCAAGATGATCACTGACCTTGACAAAGGGGATGGAGCAAGATGGGATGATCTGGTCGACCTGGTAGAGAGAAAACGACTATCTCGGAACATCATTGAAGAGGTGATCTCAAATCTTTTGGACAAAGGTCTACTTTATGAACCGGTCCTGGGTTTCCTAAAAGCTGTTTAATTACTTCATACCCGAATTTCAAATATGACCTCTCTTTATCCCTATGCTATGTCGGAACGAAAGATATTCATAGGGGCTGCTTGGCCTTATGCAAATGGCCCCCTGCATCTCGGTCACATCGCCGGCTGTTTACTACCAGCGGATATTTTCGCCAGGTATTGTAGATTGATGGGTTACGATACCCTATTCGTTTCCGGTTCCGACATGCATGGTACTCCGATCACTGTTACTGCTGACAAGGAGGGAAATACTCCTGAGGAGGTGGCCGAGAGGAACCATTCATCGATACTTGAGACCATTTCTTCCTTGAGGATATCATATGATCTTTATACCAAGACCCACACCGAGCACCATTTTAAGGTTGTACAGGAAATTTTTCTCACCCTGATGGAAAATGGTTTCATCGAAACTAGGACCGAAGAAGCTCCTTATTGTATGTCCTGTTCAAAGTTCATGCCGGACAGGTACATCGAAGGGACCTGTCCTCACTGCAATTATATCGGAGCAAGGGGAGATCAATGCGATAACTGCGGCAAAGTCCTGGATGCATCCGAACTATTGGACCCAAAGTGCAAGATTTGTGGCGGACCTCCAGATTTTAGGCCTACAGAACATTTCTACCTGCTCCTTACCCGTCTGGAAGAACGGATTAAGGATTTCGTTGAACAGAGAAAGGGACCATGGAGGCCCAATACACGGAACAATACCGAGAACTTCCTCAGAGAGGGACTCAGGGACAGGGCGATCACCAGGGACCTTACCTGGGGTGTTCCGATCCCTTTGAAAGGTTTTGATGATAAGAGGATCTATGTCTGGTTCGAGGCTGTATGCGGCTACCTTTCTGCATCCAAGCTCTACTCGATCGAGAAGGGAAATCCGGAACTATGGGAATCCTACTGGAAAGATCCTGATTGCAGACATTATTACTTCCTTGCAAAGGATAACATACCCTTTCACACAATCATCTGGCCAGCAATCCTTTCCGCATATGGCGGATTGGACCTACCGTATGATGTCCCTTCAAATGAGTATCTGAAATGGGATGGAGAACAGTTCTCAAAATCCAGAGGACACGGGGCTACCGTCAACGGTTTCTTGAAGGATTATCCTGTGGACCCTCTCAGGTTCTATCTTTCTATGAACATGCCGGAAAAAGGTGATGCAAACTTCGATCTATTTGAGTTCATCCAGAAGAACAACACAGAACTATTGGGGGCTCTTGGTAATTATCTTCACCGGGTAGTCTCCTTCATGGCAAAGAATTACGGAAAGGTCACTCATAGAGGCGATCTATCGGATGATGATAAGAAGGTGTTGGAGAGTGCCTTTGCCCACTATAAGAAGGCCTTGTCATGTATGGAGGATGTCCGTTTAAAGGAAGGCATCCACGTCATGATGGAATTGGTCAATGAGGCAAACAGATATTTCAACGACCAGGCACCCTGGAAGCTTGTCAAACAGGATAGTGAAAGATGTGAAACGGTACTTAACGTGGCACTTCATCTTGGAAAAGTGATAACATATGGATTCTACCCGTACATACCCCATGCTGTTGAAAGGTGGTACGGGATGATCAAAGTCTCAGGGCCGGAAAATGGCTCGTTCAAAGATGCTTTTGAAAACTTCTCGGAGGATCTATCTCTTGAGATGCCTGAACCCCTATTCACCAAGCTGGAACCACCAATAATGGACGAAGAAGCAGCGGAGGAACCTTTAATGGAAGAAAAGTCTGAAAAAGGAGATAAAGTAACATTCGATGAATTCATGAAATTGGACCTGAGGGTGGCAACGGTCCTCAGTGTGGAGGACCATCCAAAGGCCGATAAACTGTATGTTTTAAAGGTTGATGTCGGAGAAGAGGAGCCCAGGCAGATAGTTGCTGGAATGAAGAAGCACTATTCCATTCAGGAAATGGTAGGTAAGAAGATCATCATGGTCTCTAACCTGGAACCAGCTAAATTAAGGGGAGTGGTATCCAATGGTATGCTCCTTGCAGCGGAGAGTGGGAAAATAGTCTCCCTTCTTACAATAGATAAGGATGTTGGTCCAGGATCAAAGATACATTGAGCTTCAAGCGAACATCGTGTATCCCTCTTTTCGGAGGGGTGATGATCTGAACTGCAGGATGGTATCATCACTGGTGGTTTCCCTGATCTTCTTGATGGACATTTTGAAGTTCTCCATGGATATCTTCCTGACCTCAGCCCGGATAGCATACATCCCGGCTTCCGTGCAGATAGCCTTGATCTGAGCACCATTGAATCCTTCTGTCAATGCTGCAAGTTCCTCCGGAGTAACAGTCTCATCAAGGGACATTCTCTTTGTGTGGACCTTGAAGATCTCTATCCTGGATTTAATATCAGGGAGCGGGATCTCGATTATCCGGTCCAACCTCCCTGGTCTTAGAATGGCACTATCCAGGATATCCGGCCTATTGGTTGCGGCAATTATTCTGACATCCCCTAGTGGATCGAACCCATCTAGTTCCGCAAGGAGCTGTATTAGAGTCCTATGGACTTCCCTGTCTGCGGATGTTGATGAATCAGTCCGCTTTCCAGCTATGGAATCCAGCTCATCCAGGAAAAGGATCGTGGGACTCTTTTCCCTTGCCATTTGAAAGAGCTCTCTTACCATCCTGGCCCCTTCACCAATGTATTTCTGGACAAGTTCAGACCCCACCATCCTTAGGAATGTGGTATTTGTCTCTCTTGCAATGGCCTTTGCAACCATCGTTTTGCCGCATCCCGGAGGACCAATCAGGAGAACACCTTTGGGGGGGTCTATCCCCACATCCTTGAAGAGGTCTGGTCTGATCAGAGGAAGTTCGACGACCTCCTTCAGCTCCATTATCTGTTCCTCAAGTCCTCCTATATCCTTGAACTCCACATCCGGACGTTCGAACATCTCAGCGGAACCCACAAGAGGATCCTTGGAAGAGGGTAGAATACCGGTCACTGTCATGGTGTCCTTGTTCAGAGCCACCTTGTCCCCTATCTCCAGGGAACCTTTTTCAATAGATGATAGTACTTTTACAACAAAAGAAGGTCCTCCGGAAGTTGAGACCACCACCTGATCATCCTTCAGATGGTCCACTATGGATCCAACGATCAAGGGGGGAGATTTCAACCTGTTTAGTTCTCCATTCAGGACCATGACCTTGTTCTGAAGCCTCATTACTTCATTCTCGAGGTACCTTTTCTCCTCATGGGACCTGACAGCTTCCCTTCTCCATGGATTGTCCTCAGAATCCCAATTCGCCTTATCTACCTCATCCCGTATCCAATCTCTTGCAGTTCTATCACTGCCGGATGACCACCTAAGGTCCGCATCTTCATTAAAGATTTCATTATCGGTATCTTCTAAGATCTTTTCCTCATCCTGATCTGTATCGACCTTTTCGGAGAGATCATCATATGTATATTCCTTTTTTTTCTTCATGTCCATTCTCAACTTAATAAAGTTCTATCAAAGTAATAACCTTTCTCCCTCCATATAACCGGGTATCTCCATATTAATGTACAAATATAATGTGCATTTCCGTTGAAACATGTTGTGTCAAGTGCATTTGGAAAAATCACCACTTTTACTGTTATCAACTCATGGGAACCGTTGAACCTTACGAAGTTTTAATTAACCTTCAATGAATCTCCTTTTGGTGATTTTCTGTACGAGGCGGTCCTTTCTGTAAATCTGGAGAACAGCTGGGTTGGAAAGGCAACAGGTCAGCTTCCTATATCGGTGAACATTCTTGATACCATTCCTTTTGGGGAGGAGGGTGTTCAGGACCTGGCAGAGATAAAGTTGAATGGTACGGAACCATCTTTGCTGGAAAAGATCATCGGTCAATTCGATGGTGTGGATTTCGTCAAAGCCAGCCAGGTAGAACAGGATAAGGTCATCATCATTGTAGGTACCAGAGGATGCGGGGGATGCAGGTCCATCCTTGAATCCGGTTGTTTCCTCATATCAGCCAGATCTGATCCACAGGGGTGGGTGGAATGGAAGTTGATAATGAATGAGAAGGTCCAGCTTCAGAAGCTCGTTACCAACCTAACGGATAAAGGGATCGAATCTTCCCTTATTATGATCCATCCTATCGATGACAAGGATTCTCTCACCCCCAGACAGGAGAATATAATCAAAACGGCCCTTGAGAGGGGATACTATGATTTCCCCAAGAGGATAGGTATCAGGGAACTTGCGAGGATCTTTTCCATTTCCACTGCCTCTGTTTCTGAGACGCTCCGGAGGGGTCAGAAGAAGATCATCGAGCATTACTTCAAGGACAAAGGGGAATAATACTCCCCAAATCAGGTGAGAATCTTTTATAGACCCATTCTTTTGACTATTTCAGGAGGTATGCAAACTGGATAGGATTTACCTCGATGCCGCCACCTCAATGCCAATAAGAGCGGAGGTGCTAGAGGAGATGCTTCCCTTGTTCAGGGAACATTTCGGGAACCCCTCCTCCATCCATGAGATGGGAAGAGTGCCCCGTGAAGCTATGGATAAAGCAAGGGGAGAGGTCGCTTCCCTCATCTCCTCATCACCTGAGGAGATCGTGTTCACCTCCGGATCAACAGAATCCATCAATTTGGCTTTAAGAGGTCCACTCATACATATGAAAGGTCGGAAGAAGATCATTCTCACCGAGGTGGATCACCGGTCTGTAAGGGCGACTACAGATGCGCTTTCCAAGAGTGGTTATGATGTAGGGATCATAGGGCTCGATGGGCTTGGAACGATAGAATTGGAAACTGCCTCCGATCTCATAGATGAGAATACAGCAATTGTTACTCTTCCCTTCGCTTCCAATGAAGTGGGTACCATCCAGCCGGTCAGGGAGATCGCAGGAATGGCCCATGATGCAGGAGCACTGGTACATGTTGATCTAACGATGTCGGCTCTCCAGGTCCCCTTTGATATCGATGATTACAAGGTAGATCTGGCTACGATCTCCTCGCCTGATCTGATGGGACCAAAGGGGACAGGCGCCCTATTCAAAAGAAAAGGAGTGAGACTCACTCCAATAATCAGGGGAGGGGGTCAGGAAATGGGATTGAGGAGTGGTAGTGAGAACATACCTGGAATTGCCGGAATGGGAGCCGCTGCCAGGATCGCAGAACAGACCATGGAAGAAACATCATCACGCCTTATACAGCTCAGGGACCGGTTGATCGATGGACTGACATCGATCGCTGATTCTCATCTAAATGGTGACCCCAAGAATAGGCTCCCCAACAATGCGAACATCAGGTTCGACTATGTGGAAGGTGAGTCCATGCTACTACTGCTTGATATGAATGGGATATCCATTTCGACCGGGTCAGCATGTGCCCAGAAGACCTTGGAAGCCTCCAAGACCCTACTCGCCATGGGTCTTAAACATGAAGAGGCCCATGGGAGCCTGATATTCACTTTAGGTCCTTATAATAAGGAAAAAGATGTGGACCATGTAAAATTGGTAATGCCAGATATTGTAAAGGAGCTCAGGTCAATGTCCCCGATATATCCCGGGAGAGGATGAATATGGGAAGGTTGGAGTATTCAAAGAAGGTTCTGGAACATTTCAAGAACCCCAGGAACGTTGGTGAGATGGAAGATGCGGATGCAGTTGCCACTGTTGGCAATCCCGTTTGCGGTGATATGATGGAGCTATCCATCAAGGTAGATGAAGAAAAAATAACAGATATCAAGTTCAGGACCTTTGGTTGTGCATCTGCGATCGCCACAACATCAATGTTGACCGAGATGGTCAAGGGAAAAACCTTGAAGGAAGCTGAGGAGCTCACATGGGATGATGTGGTTGAAGGTCTCGAGGGACTCCCTTCAGTAAAAGTTCACTGTTCATTACTTGCCGTGGACGGTCTTAAAAAAGCCCTTTATGAATATTATAAAGCCCATGGAATAGAAAGGCCCGACCTCAAACCTCATGAGGATGATCATGAAGAAGAGGTTGAGGAGAAAGAATGCGGCCCTGTTGTCTGATGGGATCATGAAAAGTTATATCTCCTTAAAATATACGGTTGTTCGAAATGCCAGGATCGGTCGGTTTTTCTGCCAGGATGTATCTGACATTCATTATCTCCTTGACAATGCTATTTTCAATTTTACCCTCCTTTTCAATGATCTCCGCTGAGGATGATGTTGACGTCACACTTGGATTCGAGGATATTTTAGGAGTGGACATGGAGATCTTGGTTCATCGAAACCCTGATCATGAGCTGGATGATAATTACCTCAATATCGGGGCCCTGAGAGTGAATATGGAGGGGCCTTTAAGCTCAAGCGGCCTACCGGAACAGGGTTTTCGAAAGGGTCAGTATATCCTCAGATATAGTGAACCTCTTGAGGATATTCAAGATATCATTCCCAGAAATGCTGAGATCATAGAATTTATCTCATCGAACACACTGCTTATTGATCTTGGAGACAGGAATGAGGTCCAGGACCATTCCCATGGTGGTTTGATCATATTTCCATTCCACTCATCAATGGTAATTGAAGGTGAACTCCTATTGGACCTTCTGGACATTGAGAATGATCCAAAGACCTTCCAGGTCGTGGTTGGATCCTATCAACCTTGGACAAAGGAAAGAATAGATACCCTTTCAATGAACTGGGAAAAGGACCCTATTCCATTGGATCCATGGAATCTCTTGGTCAGTTCCGGCAGGGATGGTATTGCAAGAACATCTCTTTCCCCTCTTGTTTCCCATATCTCTTCAATGACGATAGAAGGGTTGGACAATGATGTTGCAGCCGATATAATCGATGTTCTGGAAGGATGGTCCATCGCTGGTCTGGACGGATCGGACCAGATAATAGGAGTGGCCGATACAGGACTGGATACCGGCAAGAATTCCACAATGCATCCAGATCTGAAAGGAAGGATAGGATCCGTTTACACGTACGGTAGACCTGGGAATTGGTCAGATCCTGACATTCATGTTTGGGATAGTTCCACATGATCATGGAGTTACAAGGGAGGTCACGGCACACATGTTATCGGTTCGGTCCTGGGGAACGGTTCGGCATCCAACGGAAGCTATTCCGGAATGGCACCGAACGCAACCCTTGTGATGCAATCCACAATGGCATCATCCGGATCACTTTCCATACCTGCATACACCACGTTGTTCGGTGATGCTTACAATAGCGGTGCAAGGATACATACGAATTCATGGTCATCCAGGTCAAGTTATGCAAATTATTCATGGAGGTCCTGGCAGATCGACAATTTCATCTGGAATCACAAGGATCTTCTGGTGCTTTTCTCCGCCGGGAATAACGGAGCAAATGGGATGTATTCCCTTTCCACACAGGCATCATCCAAGAACGTTGTGGCAGTGGGTGCATCAGAAAACTACAGGCCCTCGATATCTTCATCGGCCAATGATATCTCGCAGATGGCTGGCTTCTCATCCCAGGGTTTTACATGGGGTGATGAGAGGATAAAACCGGATGTTGTAGCACCAGGTACGTATATCCTCTCAACCAGGGCATCCACTATCTCCGATTTCTGGAACCATTATTGGGGTTCAAACTCCACTTACACTGGAATCAACAATAATTACGCTTTCATGGGGGGAACATCCATGTCCACACCCTTGGTAGCGGGAATGTCTGCCCTTATAAGGCAGTATTTCCAGGAGATCGGTAACCTGGAGACCCCATCGGCCGCACTCCTCAAGGCGGCCATCATCAATGGGGCCAGACCTCTGGATGGGGATTGGTCCTCCATCCCGAATAGATGGGAGGGTTGGGGGAGGGTCAATCTTTCCAACTCTCTGGCCATAGAAGGAAGTAATGCAGGGGATCTGTTCTTTGAGGATAATTCCACCGGACTCACTACTGGTGGTTCACATTCAAGTAATTATTACCTGTCCGGAAATGGTTCCGACATGATCATTACCCTTACTTGGACGGACCCTCCTGGTTCCAATACGAGCACAGATAAGCTAATCAACGATCTGGACCTGGTCGTGACGGCACCTAATGGAACCGTATATTACGGAAATGATCTGGTCCATCCCTTCAATACTTCATATGATCGGAAGAATACAGTCGAGAGGGTCAGGATACCCTCAGCCGGTCCTGGCCCTTACAATGTCACCATCAAAGGTTACTCGGTTCTTCAGGGTCCACAGCCCTATGCCTTCGTTGCAACCGGAGACCTATTGAGTGATACAGGTACACTTGGTTTCGAATCAGATATCGTACCTGCCGATGGATCGGGTACCAGGATATGGCTCACAGATACCAATCTGACAGGAGAGGAGAGGGTAACGGTCATGGTGAATTCCACGACGGACCCCACATCAGAGGAAATTGAGCTGGTTGAATTGGTTGAGAAGGGTGGTGGAGGAACAGGGGTTTTTACAGGTTTGGTCAATATTACCTTGGGGGCACCGGGAATTGGTGAAGTGCAGGTGTCCGGGGATGAGGCAGTTACCGTAAGATATCAGGAGGACTACCCTTCAAGGACACTTGAAGCCTCAACTATGGCTCTTTTAGTTCCCTTAATTAACAATGTAACTTTTGATCCGACAGGATCGACCATGACCTACATGGACCCTCTGATCGTAACCATCAATGCGACTGTTTTCAGGGATGTTACTTTTTCAGTGAGGGGTTTACCCTCCATTACGAATATCAAAGCCAGAGATGATGGTATTCTTCCGGATAAGGTTCCTTGGGATGGCCTATACAACGGTATGATATCCATCCCTGACAACATCAAAGGTAATTTCACCATCAGAGGACGAGTGACGAGGGAAGGGATCGGATCTGTAGAGTTTGATTCATCAAATATGGTCAGAATAGATACGAATATTCCAAGGAGACCGAATAATATCACTGTTGAGGCGGTTCCTTCTGGCAATTCCCTTCAAATTGGATGGGATTCACCTGATGGTCCAGAAATCATTTCACACACCCTCTATCGTGCAAATGAAACAAGCCCGGGGAGCGGTGTCCCTGGTTTTTTCGAAAAGATCGGGACGACTCCGGACAATCGTACCGATTTCAGGGACATTGGTCTGATCGATGGGAACACCTATTTCTATAGGGTTTCTGCATTGAATGGATTGGGTCTGGTCTCTACCTTATCCGAATATACACCTGGAGCACCTCATGATCTCCAGGCACCGTGGGTCATCTGGAATGGTCCTAATAATGGAACGGTACTGAAAGGGATCGCAGACCTTGACATATCCATAGAGGATGATGCTGAACAGATCATCTTGCAGGGTTCCCTAGATTCAGACGGTAATGGTGTACCTGGAAGTATCTGGAGTGATCTGGGAGTTCTTTCAAATAAGGGTCCGGTCTTCAAATGGGACACTACAGGACTCCCGTCCCAGATATGGGAGGAAAATGATCTTTTCCTAAGGATCAGGGTCGTTGATGAGGCAGGCAACATAAATGTAACCCCCCCCCAGGTCCATGTCATAGTGGATAACACTCCACCAGGTTCATTGGATGTGTTCTCCGATATCGAGATCATTCTCAATGATCCATTTTATCACCTTAACGGAAAGACCGAACCCGGATCCACACTGAGGGTCATAAAGGACGGAAAGATCCACCTTTCATCTGTGGTTAATGGGGAAGGAATATTCGAAGAGGACACTCCTCTAGACCCGGGTGTGAATATCTTCACTCTGGAGGTCTATGATGAGATGGGAAACGGTCCTCTGGAATACTCAGATCCCTTCTATATTGTCAGAGATGAGATACCACCGGTCCCTGATATCAAATGGACCGACAATCTAACGTCCAAGAGAACAAAACTTACTGCAGAGGATTCTCTCGACCCCGGTCCTATCAGTGATCTGACGGGGATCTCACAATATCATTGGTCTATAGAGTTCGATGACCTTCTACAGGAATTCGATGGAATGGATATATCCTTCGAACCGGCAGTACCAGGGATCTACCATGTGGTCCTTCAGATATTCGACAATGCTGGAAATCCGACAGTAAAGGGGATCGATCTACGGATATCTGATGGTATCACACCTCGCCTTGAACCGATCGAGGATATTATCATAGATGAGGATAAAGACCTGAGGGTCAACCCGATAATATCGGACGATGACCCTGATATATTGACCAATGGTGTGTTCATCTGGTCGATCTCTGGACCTGAAATACACACCAAGATGGGATCGGTCCTTGATATCATTCTCGGGACCCCGGGTGACTATTTCGTGAAATTAGAGGTCATTGACAGTGGAGAAAACGTTCAATCCGTGTCATTCAGCGTTCATGTCAACGATACGACTCCACCCACTGTTAGAGCCGGTGGAGATAGGATAGTTGTAAGGGGAGAGATCGTTGTTCTATCCGGGAATGACACAATTGATAATGATCTCTTATTCCCCGGGGGATCGAGTTTCGTATGGGAGGTAGAAGAACTCGGGATACGGTTCGAAGGGAGCTACGGAACGATCAAAGTGGATGAATTAGGGGAATATACGGTAAGGCTTTCTGTTGGGGATATGGGTGGAAACATAGGATTTGATGAGTTCAGCCTGAGGGTCACCACTGACGGTGTTGGGCCTGTGGTCATCAGATCCGGTCCTCCTGATGGTTCCAGGGGCATTTCTCCTGATCAGGAAATATTGATAGAGTTCTCGGAACCAATGAGAACTGATCTAGCAATGACAGCTGTAGTTCTCAAGGAGAAAGACACTTCCTCATCTCTTCGTCGTTTCATTTCCTGGTCCTCTGATGCAACCATCCTTTATGTGGACCCTCAGGAACCACTTGTGCATGGAAAAGTGTATCTGGTGGAGATCGGAGATGGTCTGACAGACCTATCTGGGGAGGGACTTGATCCTATACAGATCGAATTCGAAACACGTAATTTTCTTGTACTCAAAGGTCCCGTGGGTCCCGGGGGTTTACCTTACCCCGAGGGGATCTTAACTCTGGATAGGGGAGATGTCCTGCTATTGGAGTTCTCAGTACCTCTGAAGGAAGGTTCGGTTATTGCTGTGACCTGCGAAGGTGAAGATAGGTTCATCGAACTGAAGATCCTTTACGATAGACCTGGTACCTATTCTCTCGAGATACCTGAGGACCTTCATCCAGGAGATCATGAACTGAAAATGGATGGTTTGGTCTCGATCGATAATGAACCTATTTCTGGGGAGACAACGGTGCCCTTCAAGGTCCTCGGTAATGGATCCGGAAGCGGGGGAAATGCCCTCTTATTATTGATGATAGTCTTCATCATTCTTCTTATCTTATCAGCCGGGGTTTTTATTTCATTCAATCTTTATAAAAGGAATCGAATGTCTAATATTGCGACCGAAAGCAATACCATAGAAGTTATGGGCCAATCCCGTCCCGAACTGCCGGATAACAGCTTTACCGGTTTTCAGTCAAGTATGGGAAATCAAAAATAGTAAGAAGTTGTGTTAGTAGCAAAGGACCAGTGGTTGCGGATGTCAGCAGGTTCCCATGGCAGAAGAGGCAGGAAGCCATTAGATCCATGGATGATCATATCGGCCATTCTATCCGGTGTTTTCATGACCATAGGTGTTTTCCTCGTGCTTATGTCATTGACGGAGATACTGGTCTACATTATTGATTCCATCAAGAACGGAAGTGAGAGCTATCAGGGTTGGTGGTCAACCCCTCTACTTATGCTGCTGGTCTCACTGCCTTTCTTCCTGGGTTATCTTATCGTCAACCTGAACAGGTTCAGATTCTATCATTTGGTCAAGAGTAAGATATCCATAAGTATGCCCAAAAGAGAGGAAAGGGGCGGAAAGAGAATGGATAAGATTGAACTGGACTGATCTTCCCGGATCATGTGGATTCTATTCTGGGTGCAAGTAGATACCTTGCATGCCCGGATTCTCCGGCGAATTCGAAATCCATTTTCAATGGATAGGAATTACCCAGATTGAGGGAGATATCCCTGTTTGGACCAACACCTTTCATCAGCTGTGTGAAATAGTCCAGTGAGAAGGAGCTCTTTGCAGGTTTTTCGAAATTGATCTCCTCGTATTCGACTCCCTTCTTCAGCTCCAGTGTCATGGAGGATAGATCTTCGGATGAGGTCATGACCAGTTTATCCTCGGAGCAGTCAAAGGTGATGTAATCCGAAATTGACGCGGACACCTTGAGACCTTTCTGAAGCTCACCTGAATTAAGTTTCAAACCTACGGGTAGTTGAAGGTTTGGGATCTTAGGATCGGAGAATCCAGAAGCATCCACAAGCGGCATCTTGAGAGTAAGGTTGGCCATGGATACAACGAGCCTGTTGTCCCCATCGAGCTTGATACTTACCATATCATCGCTCTTGGCACTTTTTAGATGCTCAAGCATCCTTTCCACATTCAGACCCAGTTCCATGGGTTCTAACTCATACCTTTCGAAAGCATCCTTTGTTAGGGTGAGGTCCACCATTGCAACATGGGCTGGGTCCACTGCCCTTATCTTCCACCCCTCCTCATCTGCTGTAAGCTTGATCTCGCCCACAATAGGAGTAAGGATCGAAAAAACGCTTTTGAGGGTATCCACCTTGATATCAATCTCGAACATAACCATCCCCCGTACCAGTAAATTTGGATCATCCGGTTATCCGGGAAGGCGATTAAATACTTTATGTCCAGCAGGCCAAATATACACAAGTCACTTCATTCCTCATAACTTTGTCCCATCTTCTTGAACCGAATCCTGGTTTCCACAACCAGCATCCTGGCAATAGAGATGGAGAGGGTAAAAAGGACTATCAGTATAATTGGTGCCATAGTGGATGTGATCATTCCAGGGGAACTTTCACTGGTATCTATCTCGTTGAATTCAACTGTTAACTCAAAGAGTTCCAGGGTCCTGTCCTTGGATTGTGCAAAAACGACTAGGACCTCTCCCTCTGATACATTGTATAATGGGAATTCCTCGAGTAGGATCTCATCAAATCCCGGTCCTATCTCTTTTAACAAGATGATATCACCTTGAGTATCTTTCTTTCTCAAAGTGAGTTCGAGGTTGTCAACCCCTTCCCAATTTACATCAAGCCCTATCCTCACAATAGGATCGGACCCATCATTATGAGTGAATCGGACCTGTCTGATCTCTATTGAAAGTTCATCTTGAAGGGTTCCTCCCCAGTCATGTTCTATCACCGAAGTGAAATATTGTCCGATCTCTTGAGATCCTATAAGAAGTCCCATCTCCCTGTTCTCCAATCCGGAAGTCGGCCCCCAGTTGAAGGATGATATCCAGGTTGTCTTTTTGTCAATCACCATCCCCTTCGCATGAACGAGGGAGATCTCCGAGTCACGTTCTGTCCTGACAATTGGATGAAGTCTGACCTGGAATGAACCTGACAATCCATTCTCAAGGATCGCTTGCTCTATTCTTTCAGCGGTCCACCGGTTCTCAGGTATGCCGTCACCATCAAAATCCGATCCGTCCAGAAGGAGTCTGACCTTCACTCCCCTTCTCGCCGCATCGAAAAGAGCTGCGAGGTACGGGTTGTTAAAACCGGGTATAGGTTCTTCGACCCCCCACACCTTCAAAAGGTCCACTGGAGAACTTATCCCCTGAAGGTCGAAATCCGTATCGATGTCCATCAATTCAAGGTCAATTGAGCTTTCTGATTCTATAATCGACCTAATGAGCGGATTTCCAGGTGTGGATATATGATCTGGACAGGCTAATAGACTTACAGAAACCGCCTCTTTCGTGATCATAGATGGAAATTTTGGGTCTTCAACTTCTAATATTTCAGATTTGGAACCTATGGTAGAGATATCCTCCAGATTATCGTGATCGACCAGGTTCTCGAACATATCCATTCCTTCCCAATCATCTATGAATATTTTCTCCATTTTCTCAGCAAGCTCAACGGATGAAACTGAAACTATCCAACCTCTTGTACCAATCACTCCAATTCCGTTTCTGGGAAAGGAAGTGTCCTTTAGATTATCTGTTGAGACCAGAGTGGTCTTCCCATCAATTACAATGTACTTGGCGTGGTCGTATCTGTATCTGTCCCGGACGTCTGAACCAATATCGTTCAGCATCCATCTCACATCCACCCCATTTGAGGTCAATCTATCCGCCAGGACCTCAGATGTATATGACGTTCCTCCCACAGGCCCTCCCTCAAGGAGGACCTTCACATCCAATCCTCTTTCCCTGGCCCCTATAAGTGAAGAGACCACCCAATCGGATGTCATCTCATATACATTCAGAAGTATCCTTGAGCTAGAGTCCTTTATTGCATCCCTCAATATCCTCCATCCTGAATCCGGACAGATCCCAGCTTCCGCGGATCCAGTAACTGGACTATACATCTCTGGAATATCGGATTGACCAGGATAAAGAGGCCTCATTGAAAGGAGATCATTGGCCGTATCTGTATCTTCGGGTGAATTCTCATCCCAATTTCTCCATCTGTAGAGAATCTTCCCCCATCCTGGTTGGGGTACAGAAGGACCTGACCAGTAACCACCCATGTAACAGGGCCAGACTCCATCCCAGGTCGATCCTCCATATGGGACCACATCCACTATCTTTCCGCAAGGGTCTCTCAGGGCTATCGTATCATTGGAGTTGGCCAGTCGGAGATCTCCGTATGCAATTTGTACTGTGGTTTCCGGAGTACCGTTATACAATGTAAGGTCAGGCTCGAACCCGAACTGGAACCTGAACCTGCCTCTGTCCCGTGATATCCATGATCTTTCACCAGGACCGATAATGGTTCCTTCGGGAATAATTATCATTCCGTCACTTTCCCTTCCATCACCCTCATCATCTGTAAGGATGAAACCGGATATGTCCATGGGGGATCCTTTGCAATTTAAAAGACAGATAGCCTCGTCAGGATCATCCTTGAGATAGGTATCAGGATATATTCTTTCTATCAGGATCCCTGGGGTTGGATCGAGATCCTTTTCATCCAGGGGAAGGAGTGATAAGGGCAGTTGCGTACCGATCAGATCCGTAAAGGGTTCGGAACAGTCACTTCCCGCTTCTGATAGATCGGTTCCTATAAACCAGCAGGATACGGGAGATGAAAGTCCTGTTGCAAGAGTGAAGGCATATCCATCATCCCAGGACCAGATGTTCGATCCATCATTACAGGTGTGATTGGTCTTCAGCATTGAAACCTTGAGATCAAGGTCCATCTCATCTGATCTCTCGATCAGAACCTTCAATTTTCCAAGGACCCCTTCATCCAACTCTTCCAGCAGATGTGACGGAGGTTCCTGGGAAAGACGGGACCTTTCCTTTTCCATACTGAGAAGGCCTTCTATATTTTGTACATTACAAATTGAAGGGGAAATGAAAAGTTCAACTGATGACCCCTTCATAAGTAGTTCAAGTATAGTTGAGGTATCTAGAGGACCTGATACATGTTTTATCGTTACCCTCTCACTTTTACCTATATGCAATGAAGGGTCCAACGACCAGGAAACCGATGTACTTCCGGATCTCACCCAACAGTGACCAATTGGTCCATTCAATGCTACGGTCGGTCTTATCGGTTCGGCATCCCCAAGAACCAGGGAGGCATCGAACCAGTCTTCAATTTCCAGGAGATCAGTAAAAAATGATCCGACCCTTGATCCGGAGGTTCCATTCTCTATCAATGCCCACTTCACATCTTCGGTCTTTCCGGTCCTGGGAACATTAAAGGAGAGAATGTAACTATCTGTTATGATACACCCCGAGGTCCATTCTTCCTGACCTTTTTCCAAAGCATGGATCCCTATACCGGTCTTCTCAAGGTATCTCAACCAAGAAAGCTCCCTTCCCCCCATATCGAATGATTGGAATCCATCATCTCTGTTCCAAGGAGGAAGGGTCAGATAGAGATGAACAAGATTCCCTTCTTCTCTCAGATCCAATATTTTCCCTGCCAAAGATTCCACTGTAATTCCTGGAAGGATAACAAGGACCTCACCGATATTTTCAGAATTTTCCAGGTCCGGCAAAGCTCCCGTTCCGGTCCTGATGGTAGAATTTTCGGAAATAGACCAATTTCCAGTCAATGGAAGGCTACCCGTACCAACTAGTCGCCATGATCCAATGGAACCATTATGGACCGATCTGGTGATGATATTTCCCAGACCGGGATCTGGCCCGCCCATGTTCCCCCAAACCACGGTTTCAATGACCCTGTTTCCCCTGTCTACAAGTATGATCTCACTCCCGGAGTTAGGAAGAGAGATTGCCCTGAATCCTGGAACCCCGCATCCAGGGATACCCTCGAATGTATCCTGGAAGGCGAGATCAGGGTCCTTGAGCTGGTACCTGCTGAATGCAGAGGGCTCCTTTGAGATGATGCACTCTCCGTAGGTCAATTGATAATCATAGGGAATCACTATGGATTCCTCACCTCTGAAGATCCCCAGTCCAGAGATATCGTTCTCCTCTGGTTCGGGTGTTATTCCTATGAACTCTCCCGGCCCGTTAGGGCCGGGGTCGATCAACAGTGTTGAGATATGAGCATGTACCGGTTCAACGGTCCAATCCAGAGGTGTATCTGTATCAATATAATCCCCTTTGTTTCCTATTCTTCTGTAGAGGATGGATCCCAATGTTGTTTCCGGAAAGGAGGTGTATGGTCCTGTAGAATTCATTTCTTCTATGTAGGACCTTTTTAGGACCACTTCGTCGAGAAGATCCCTGAATTCTGTCATCAACCTAAGTAAACTAGAAGCTTGAATGTCCGGAGTTGCCTCTCCCATTTTCATTCTCATGTTCACAGGACCAGCGGTGTCCATCCTGTAAATCTGTTGTAATCCAACGTTTATTTCTATCGCCTCCTCTCCTCCTGCAATTATTGTTTTTGAACCGGGTGGAAGCAATGCCTCATCGGGGAATGAGACCCAATCATCATCGAAATATAGTCTCATGGATGATAGCTCTATAACTTGGTTTCCAGTGTTCATGATCTCTACAAATGTTCCCTCCCGGGATATGTTCCAGAGGACCTTTGTAACAACAAGGTCCTCCATTTCATCTTCAGGTATGGTTGGGATGATGCTAAGTTCCATAATCCAAAGATTGTTCTCCTCATCAGGTTCCCTTATCCTATCTCCTTCATCTATCCTTAATGTCAGGGTGTAATTTCCTTCCAGACCATATGTATCTAATGATCGTGAGAAGGTCCTTTTTGATGATGCCTTTAGGTCCTTGAATTCCATACTATCGGTTATTACTACCAATCCATCCGGATCATTTTCTTCCACAAGGGAGAACGTTAGAAGTGAATCTCCCCCTGGGATCTCTCCACTGCAGACCACCCGTCCCTGGATCTCGATATAGGACCCCTCGGGAAAGACCTCCGACCCGAAACCATCCAGGGATACCTCGACATCCTCAAGACCGACATCAAATGAAGGGATCCTGAGGTCCATTTGTTCACGGAAATGCAGGAAGGGAAGGTCCTCCCAGAAAAGATCGATAATGATCTCACAGTGGTTGGATACCCTCAGATCTCCTGGAGCCTCGAAAGTGATCGATAAATTTGCTACTGTATTATCTGACGTAATTTGCAAAATATCGGATAATAGAGAACATGTCCAATTGAGATCTTTGACAATTATAGTTAACGAAATGTTTCCCATCATGTTTCCCGATGGAGCGATGTTCATCTCGATCTGTGCCGATCCTCCCTCAGAAATGTCCATTGGTCCATCTGGAATGACCAAGACCATTCCTGGGTCGATCGAATTGTTCCAACCAGGTGTAGACCCGGTTATTGAAGGTCCAAATGAGAGGTCCCAGGGTGAGTCGGTATCCACACCATCTGGCACCCTCATGATTGAAAAACCCTCTACAGGTTGGATGTTTTCTGTTCCCTCCTTCGACATTGACGAATTGCCATTATCATAGAACTTACCAGACCAAGCTCCCAAAGGACCGATCCCTGTCGACCTGTCAACATGAGTGGAGTTTCCCCAAGCCAGAAGGTCGAGGGAATATCCATCACCATCTATCAATTCAATGTCATCACCGGAGGAGTACATAGTTACAGGATCCATCCTACTTACGACCAATGTATTCTCTGGAACATCGAACGATCCATCCTCGGGGCCCAAGAGGACGATGAATCTCTCACCTGTGAGGACCCTGTATGAGGGTAATTCCCAGTTGACGGAATCATGGTTGGTTAGAATGAAATCATTGATATCCCAGGGAGGACCCTTGTTCAGAACCTCGACCCACTGGTTTCCACTATTGGATCCTTCAGGGTCTGGAAATACTTCATTTAAAAGGAATGTGGGAGGAAGTGTATTCGTGGATCCCGGTGTGGGATCGGCACCAGAGGTCCACCTCTGGGCACCATCCGGAGCCCTTTGAAAGCTTTCTCCCTTCCCCGCTCCCTGGAATTCAAAGGTATCAAGGACCGATCCATTCTCATCCTTCAGTGTAATTAGGTCATCCCTTCCAAGGGCTAACCCCGTATCCCATCTCCCCAACATTAATCGAGATCTTGCTGCAATAGTTTCATTGAGGAGGTAATATGTCCTTGTATTGTCCGAGATGGAATAGCCAGAGATGATATGGTCATCGTAATTTGGGTTGTAAAGTTCAACAAACTCATCTTCCTGGTCTATCGATCCATCTTCATTGATATCAATATCCGAATCAGGATAGACCTCGTTGATAATTAAGGTAAATGGGCCACTTAAAGTAGGATCCGTAATAGGGTGTTCAACTCCTTCCGATGATAAAGGTATTGAAAGTATGTTCAAGACCACCATGGATAAGACCGTTAGGGATATCCGTATTATCAAGAAGGGATACCCTATGCTTCCTTTTACAGCAGTAAAGGTCATCGCGACTCAAGCCTCCTTGAATACCAGTCAAGGTCTCTCTAAAAATAACTTTCCCAGGGTTTTCCCCGGGAAGAGAAAGGAACAGGTTATCAACAATGGCGTTAATGGTTGCTTCATGAGCTTTAAAAGAGCAACAGGATCTTTCCGTGATCCGTTTCAACTACATACCAAAAGAGCATTTTCAAGTTCATCATTTAAGTTGATTTTTCAAATACCATATTTAAATAATAACCTATTTATATTCAATGAAAACTTTGATGATAGGGGGTTAAACAGATATCTGGCGCTTAGGTGAAAAGGTCAGATTGATTGACCGTTTCCTATTGGAAGAAGGTGGACCGAATGAAGGACCATTCATTTTTCTTGGCAAGGACGACCACTTCGTTGATGGTCGTTGGAATGTTGATCGCTTCGGCAATGCTGATATCGACCGATCCATTGGACGAATCGGCAGATGGAGCTTCTAGCATAGGCTCGATCACCGTTAGCGGTGGAAATACAAAGACCTACAGGGGTGTGAACTATCTGCTGGATGGCGATATCAGTGTCTCTGGCGCAGGCAGCAGATTGACTTTCATCAACTCCACCATCACTCTCTCACAGGATGTTGGAACTGATGGTATCATAGGAGGAGGGGACGATCACATCTACCAAATAGATGTTTATGGTGGGGGAACCCTGGAATTCGTCAATTCGGTACTCACTACCCAAACTGGTCAGTTAAAACCCTATTTCATGATAGACATAGAGATAACAGGTACCGGATCACAGATAATACTTGAAGATTCTGTTATCGAGGGGCCAGGTTCAATGGACCTTTCCAATGATGCCCACCTCGGAATGACACGATCCAAGTTCATAGAGCTTCAGGACCAGGATGATCTCGCCTATGATATTGATGGTGATGGAAGCAGTCAAGATGACCTGGATTACAATGACGATGGTCTCATACTAACTCTACTTTCTGGATCAACCGGACTTGTTGTAGAATCCGAATTGAGGGATACATTTTCGTTCAATGTTGGCTCAAGGGACGGAAGGATGGGGGCCAATATAACTCTGGATGGAACAGGAACCAATTTAACGGTAATAAATTCCTTCATCGATATAGACCTTGAGTCCAACACATCCACGGGAAGCCATAATATCCTGAAACTGTCAAATGGAGCGGTAGCTCATCTGGTGGGGACCTCAATAAATATGACTTCCGATCCATTTAGTCCCACTATTCAAGTATTGGATGAAGAATCCAGTGCTCTGTATTACAGGTGGATAGGTGCTCATGTTCTGGATGGTATGAACATACAGGTGGAAGGTCAGGAGGTCCAGGTCTTCAGGGTGGAGGGTTCTCAAAACAGGAAGCTTGATGGATCCTATCTTACTACAGAGATGCTGGATTACATGGGAAGGACCTCCCAGACATGGAGCGATACTGATAATGAAGGATGGGTTTTCATACCTGTTATGACAGACTTATTCACAATAGATTCTATGCCAAACTCAAACGTCACACCGGACTTCGAAGTGGAGGTCATGGTAGGCAGTGAGATCCTCACCGCATCCACAAGCTTCGATTCATATCCAGACCTTCCCGGTCAGGATGAACAGGTTGAGATAATTGAAAAAGTAAAAGGGAAAATGGATTTCTCGGACAAGATGATCTCTGACCTTGGTGGTGACATGGGTTTCTCCAGATATGTGGTAGACCCTTCGACATCATCTTTCTTCGAGGATGTCGACATTGATATGACTGTAACAGGAACGACCTTCATCAAAGGTACGGCCTCACTGATCGATGGAAAGTTCTATCCTTCGTACTATGCATTCGACGGCCATGTTGTCGTTTCATCTGGAGCGAAGTTGATCATCAACGATACCACTGTTAATTTCCTCACAGGCGATGGTCCTGCATACATACTGGTGGAGAACGGTGGTAGGGTAGAGTTCAACAATGTAGACCTAAGTTCCAGGGGGTCAAATGACCTTTACCTCTATCTGTTGGGGAGTGGATCCCCGACCTTCATGATCGATGAGGGCGGTTTGTTGGTCAAACATATTGTTGCAAGGGATACCGCAGTACTCGATGTTAAAGTAGATATGATGAAAGGTTCCCTGAACCTTTATGGTTCCTCTGTCTCCGCGAAGATATTCTCGGACAGGATCGATCTTGATGGTCTATTCTCCTATAACAATAAATTGAACCTAAGTGGGGGCAAAATCACTTTCAATCATCTCGATTGGAAGGGTGTTACCTTCGGGTCCGAGAATGGTATTTTCTCAACACCCTTGGACGTAGACGGATCAGCAGAGCTGATCAATGTAAGCTACATTGGTAACCTATCAAAAAGCAGGACATCCTGGATAAAGGCAGTAGGTAACGGCCTGGTCAAGTTGTATTATTGGGCGGACTCCAAGGTAGTTGATTCGGTGGAGAACCCCCTTCCCGGAGCTACGATCGATGTCATGAGGGTGGTTGGGAACAATGAGGTTCCAATCTCCTCCCATACAACCGATATGAATGGTTCCGCCGTCTTCGCACTTCTCCAAGAGGAGCTCAGATCGACCGGTAGGAGTTATCTAGGGAATTACAGGATGAAGGCTGATTTCAATGGATATACCTCCCAGAAGTACTCAGCACTGGTCATAGGAAGTGATGTTGACGCTGTTATTACAATTCCCGGCGGTCCTGATATCAAGGTCAAGTCCCTTTCAGTAGATGGGACAATGATCGCAGGGAACGATGTAACTCTCCTTGCTGATATCTATAACGAGGGAGAGTTCGATGCAGGTCCGTTCGAGGTGGAGATGCAGTTGGGTGGTTTCATAGTCAATTCCGTTCCTTTGACCGGTCTTGGTGCGGGTAAGAATACCATAGTCGAGTTTCCATGGACCTCCTATGAAGGAGAATTCGAGTTCATGGTGATAGTCGATCCATATCAACAGCTCAGTGAGACCGATGAGGATAACAATATCTTCCAACAGTTGAACTTGATCGGGATAGGTCCGGACTACCAGGTCGAATTCCTTGAGAACACAACCCAATGGGTATATGGGATGGAAGGTACGATAGATATCAAGGTCACAAATATTGGGGAAGAGGATCCATCTTCAACTCCTTTCCAGGTCAACATCTCCTGGAGTGGAGTGAGGAGCAACGGTATTGTGATGGAAGGCCTTGCATTTGACTATATAGAGCAGGGCGAATCCTTGATAAAGACCGTCAATTGGACCCCAATGGAAGTTGGTCCCGTTAGCCTCACTGCACAAGTGGATGCAAGATTCGATCATGTCCCATTGAACTCCGTTAAAAAAATGGATGTTTTGGTAAAGAACCTTCCGGAACTTGGGATCAGGACACAGACCTTCGAAGTAGATTCCCCGATACCGGTAACGATCAACAAGACCCGCAAGATCTCCTTCATGGTGGAGAACACGGGTGAAATGCCCGCGGGACAGTTCAAGATCCTTGCCTATGATGGTGAGATATTGATGGAGAACCTGATCACCCTTCTGCCAGTGACCGTTCCATTCCTGGACCCTGGGACAGATATTGAAGTAGAGATCCAGTGGTTTGCGGGACTCCCTATTGGCATCCATGAGATCAATATTGTTGTTGATTCTGACGATCAGATCTTGGAGCAGTTTGAGACGAATAATATACATACCTTCCAAGTGGAAGTGGACACTCCACCGGATGTAGCCTTCAATGGTGATCTTGGGATAGCGCCCAATGTCATCACGGAGGGAAAGAATGTTACATTCTGGGCCTGGGTTGAGAATATAGGAAAGACAATGGCAAAGGATGTCAGGGTCCATTTCGCAGTGGATTCGGATGTCAACATCACCGATCAAACTGTCATCAGCCTATCTCCGGGAGAGATCACAAACATATCTTTTCTCTGGCCCGCTGCAGGAGTGGGGGAGCACACATTGTTCGTGGTCCTCGATCCTTTCGACAGGGTGATAGAGGAAGGTACAGGTGAGGATAACAATCTTAAATTCAAGACATTCAATGTTCTGTCAAAACCAGACCTCTTCATGGGAGAGAATGATCTAAGGGTCCTTCCAGAGGAGAAGATCTTCATAGATGGTGAGGTAAAGCTCTTTGCCACTATCAGGAACTCTGGTCAAACGGATGCCTTCAATATCTTTGTCAGGTTCTACGATGGAGATCCTGATATGGGAGGCAAGATAATACCCTGGAAATCCACACAACCCTCCGCAGTCCTGGAAAAGATAGAAGCTGGAGGAGCATCCTCTTTGGAGGTGCCATGGATCCCGAGGACAGGAGATTACCATACGATATTCGTTGTGATGGACCTCTCAGATCTCATTGATGAGAGTGATGAGGATAACAATAAGCTCAGTTGGGACATATATGTCCAGACACTTCCAGACCTCGCGTTTACATCTCTGGAATTCACCCAGGGAACCGTATCCGTGAATTCGGCAGGGGTCGGGAAGTCGCTTAAGATAAATGCCACCCTTGAAAACAAAGGAGATACTTCGACACCCAGTTTCAAGGTAGGTTTCTATAATGGTGACTTCGTTAACGACCCCCTGGCCACTAGGATAGGTTCCGAGATGATGTTCCCTGCTAACATCATGAAGGGCCATTCGTTCAGGCATATAGAGGTGAACTGGGATGTATCCTACCCCAAAGGTGTCAGGACCATTTATGCTTCTGTGGAGCTCCTGGATGGAGAAGAACAGCTTACCACGAACAATCATATGGGAAGTACTCTGGAGATATTCGACATCATGGATGTTCCAGAGATCCGTATCCAAGAGGACACCCTTGTAATGAGATCAAGATTCTCCGGAATGTCTCCTGATGAGACCGGTATAGGCTACCTTGGAACGAATATTTCCCTTAGCGTCAATCTTTCCAATGTAGGAGGAAAGGCTGCATCCAATACCACTGTACTTTTCATGGTAACGAACTCAACTGATACATGGGTTGAATATTCAACCTATGTGGAGTTCCTGGAGAACAATGGAACAGACATGGTCACTGGATTCTGGCTGTTGGAATCAACGGGATTGAACACCTTGACCGTTGTTGTGGACCCTCAGAATAACATCAGGGAATTCGATGAGGGTAATAACATCTTCAGTGTCACCATAGAGGTCCTGGACTCTCCGGACCTGACCGTCCAGCTCATTCGTGAGGATTCACAGGGCTGGAATGCTAAGAAGGGCAAGTTCGAGATGACCAAGGGAAAGGAGTACATTCTGGTGTACGAAGTAACCAACACCGGTAATTTCACCTACAGGGATGTTGAGGTCACATTCACCGGTCCGGCCGGTGACACACGTGAGACGGTCACAATATCACCATACGGTACCCAGAGGGTTACATTCAGTGTCAAGCCAGATACAGTCTTTTCAGAGGATGTGGCCTGGAAATGTAAGGTCAATGACGGTGCCAGGGTCTTCGAATCCGATGCTGCGAACAACGAAGCAATGGCAATGTT
Source organism: Thermoplasmatota archaeon (assembly GCA_965234725.1). Lineage (GTDB taxonomy): Archaea > Thermoplasmatota > Penumbrarchaeia > Penumbrarchaeales > Penumbrarchaeaceae > Penumbrarchaeum > Penumbrarchaeum helgolandense. The sequence continues at coordinate 77,529 of CBDDUX010000008.1, forward strand.
CACAATCAAGGAGAAGGAGGAACAGGTCTCCTATCTTTTCCTCATTCTTATCATTCTCTTTGTAATAGTGTTGATCATTGTTGCAGCCGGAATATTCATCTACATGAGGCTCCAGACCGCAGAAAAGGCGAAATGTTCCAATTGCGGCGGACTCGTTCCCCTGGATGCATCCGTCTGCCCGCATTGCGGAGTCGAGTTCAGCGATGAACTCGAGTGTGAATGCGGTGAGACAATACCCAAAGGATCCATGGAATGCCCAGCATGTGGCAAACCTGTCAGTTCTGAGATTCTGCCTCCCTCTGAGGATAAGGAAGAAGGAGATGAGGAAGAGGGAGAGCTCGAGGAGATCGAAGTTGAGGAAACATCTGACCTGGAGACAGAAAAAGTGGTAGAGGAGATGGAAGAGGTCGAGGGAGAAGAGATGCCTCCCAAACCGGATGGGTTGGAGGAGGAGCTTGCCGAGTGTTTCGAGTGCGGTGCCCTTATACCTGTATCTGCTCCGATCTGCCCCCACTGCGGTGCAGTCTTCGAGTGAGATAGAAATCGATATATGCATTATGAGGGTTTACCCCGTAATGCAGTCATTCGACTTAGAGGGTACTCTTAACGGGTACGACAAGGACAACCTCACTATCGTAACGGTCTGCTCCCATTCAAGTCTCCAGATATTCCATGGTGCCAAGGTGGAGGGTTTCAAGACACTTGGCATATCAGTTGGAAGGCCTCCAAAGCTCTATGATGCCTTCCCTCTGGCAAAACCGGATGAATTCCTGATCCTGGACGATTACAGTCAGGTGAAGGACAATGTCGATCTTATCATTGAAAAGAACGGCATCATAGTTCCTCATGGATCATTCGTAGAGTACCTTGGAGCTGATAATTTCAAAAACCTTCCAGTCCCCACCTTCGGGAACCGCAAGGTCCTGGAATGGGAATCGGATCGTAACATGGAGAGGACCTGGCTTGAATCTGCTGGCATAAACATGCCCAATGAGGTCAAGGATCCAAAGAAGATAGGCAAACCTGTGATGGTGAAATATCAGGGAGCCAAGGGAGGCCGAGGTTTCTTCATTGCCAAGGATTACAACCAGTTCAAGCTGGGTATAGACCACGCGCAGAAGTTCAACATACAGGAGTACATTCTTGGAACCAGGTACTATCTGCATTTCTTCCATTCCCCGCTCAGGGAGAACGGATACAGGGTAGATGGTGGAAAGGGGATCGTTGAACTTCTTTCAATGGACAGAAGGGACGAGACCAACATCGATGAGATGTACAAGCTGGGTTCCCAGGAGGAGTTAAAGGAGCATGGTATCTACCCAACCTTCGTGGTCACAGGGAACCTTCCTCTTGTTATACGTGAGTCCCTCCTTCCCAAGGCATTCAAGATGGCAGAGGACGTTGTTAGGAGATCATATGAGATCTTTGGAGGTATGATCGGCCCCTTCTGTCTCGAGACCGTGGTAACAGATAAGCTCGAGTTCGTTGTGTTCGAGATATCTGCCAGGATAGTTGCGGGGACCAACCCGTTCATCACAGGATCCCCATATTCTGATTTCATAGAACCGGGTCTTTCCACGGGAAAAAGGATTGCCCAGGAACTCAGGCTGGCAGCGGAAACGGACCGATTGGACCAGATCATTACATGAGAAGGTTCTTTAAACCGTTACCTGTTTCAGCGGTCGATGCGTCGTCTGTTCATCTTCGATTATGACGATACACTTGCCAATTTCCCACTTTACAACAGTCTGGTATTCAAGATGCCCGTTCGGGTCCTTCCGCCTATTGGCGGATTGATCAAAGGTGCGAATGATGTTCTGAAGTTCATTTCGGGGAAAGGTGACCGGCTCCACATATTGACCATGAACCTTTTGATGGACCATGATTCCAAGTGGAGGAAGATGGACCATGTTGGGATCACCAAATGGTTCGATGATGGTAATGTCGACATGGTGAGGAGAAAGACCCCGGAGATCCTGCTTTCAATATGCAGGGGTCTCCCGAAGAAGAGGTGTTTCATGGTGGGGAATTCCTACAAGCATGATATCGAACCTGCTCTGGAAGCAGGTATCAATCCGGTCTATATTCCCAGACCAAAGTACAAGAGACTGATCCCGATGAAGGTCCATGAAGATGTTATCTTACTTGATGATATCAGACAGATAATGGATATCTATGATGATCTTTGAACCTGGTACTCTGGAAAATTGGATTTTATCCGATAGGATAATTTCAGAACCAATGAGGATGAGGACCTTTTAAATGTGAATGATCTAATTTAATCCGAAGTGCATTCCGTTTCCTTAATTTATTTGATATCAAGGTCTGGTGGACCAGATATTTCCGGTTTGAGTTTATTGCCCAATATGACGCAAATGAAACCCGCATAATATTGGAAGATGGGATGATCAGATCTGCGTGGCTTGGGATGAAATGAAACCGGATCTGCGGAACGTCCATGGTAAAACCCACAATAGATACTGTAAAGGACCTCTTGACAATCCTTAAATATAGAATTCCACCATCTCCGGCCCCTCCGGTGCTCAGATGAGATTGATCATATGCGAGAAGGATAATGCGGCAAAGCGAATTTCAGATATCCTCTCAAACGGCCACTACAAGGTCGAAAAAAGGGGGAGGGTATCTGTCTACAGGTTCGCCTGGAACAAGGAGAACACTCTGACCATCGGGCTCAGGGGACATATCCTGAACATGGATTTTCCCAAGAAGTACAATAGCTGGTCAGCTGTCCCACCCAAGGACCTGATCAAAGTTGAACCGGTAAGGATGGTGTCGGCCAGATCGATAGCAGGGGTTTTGAAGGGTGTTGCCAAGGAAGCTGACTCCTTCTATGTTGCGACCGACTATGACAGGGAAGGAGAGCTGATAGGCAAGGAAGCGGTAGAATATGCCATAGGTTCCAATTCTTACGAGAAGGTCTGGAGGACCCATTTCTCCTCGCTTACCACAGAAGAGGTTCGGACCTCTTTTCTCTCTCCCGTTAGAATGGATATGCCCCTCGCCTCGGCTGCTGAAACGAGGCAGATATTGGATCTTGTCTGGGGTGCGACCCTTACAAGGTTCATATCACTTGCAGCTGACAGATTGGGACATGAATTCCTTTCTGTTGGGAGAGTCCAGAGTCCGACACTAGCCCTTATTGTCAACAAGGAGAAGGAGATCAAAGCCTTCAAACCGGTCCCATTCTGGAGGATCGAGGCCTTGCTGGAGAGCGATATCGAGGCCTCCCATTCCGAGGGGGATATCTTCGACAAGAAGGAGGCCGACCTCATCTTCGGGAAGGTGAAAGATGAGAAGAATGCCAAAGTGGCAGAACTCAAGGAAAGGGAGAGAAATGACAAGCCTCCCATCCCTTTCAACACCACCCAGTTCATCAAAGCGGCCAACGTCATGGGAATGCAGGCAGCCAGGATCATGTCCATCGCAGAGGAGCTTTACACCAACGGATACATCTCCTATCCGAGGACAGACAACACGGTATATCCCAAGGGATTGGACCTTCGCAAGACCGTCGAGGAACTGGGAAAAGGTCCATACAAGGAGGCTTCAGATCATATACTGAGGAAGGAAAAGATAATACCGACCAGGGGTACCAAAGAGACAACGGACCATCCTCCAATATATCCAACTTCATTCACAACCAAAGCAGAACTGGGTCCCGAGAAGTTCAAGGTATACGACCTTGTTGTCAGAAGGTTCCTGGCAACCCTCCATGATCCTTCGATCGTGAAGGTCACATCAATAAAGTTCGATATTAACTCCGAGATCTTCAACTCGTCAGGTGTCAGGATGATCTCGCCTGGCTGGAGATCCATCTATACTTTTTCCAAGGTCAAGGAGACCGTGCTCCCCGTATTGAAGGAGGGTGACATCCTTGATGTGAAGAAGATAGAACTCATAGATAAGGAAACGAAACCTCCCTACAGGTACAGTCAGGGAGGTCTCATCCAGGAAATGGAAAGGCTCGGACTTGGTACGAAATCCACAAGGCACGAGATAATCCAGAAGCTCTACTCCAGAAGATATATCGAGGATTCCCCTCCAAAACCAACTCTTTCCGGTTCCGCTCTGATAGAAGCACTTGAGAGACATGCCATGACCATTACCGAACCGAATATGACCTCACGTTTGGAAGAGGACATGGAGAAGATATCTCAAGATACCCTCACACAGGAAGCTGTGATCGAGGAGTCCAGGGAAATGCTCACCCTGATACTGGATGAGATGGAGAAACACAAAGACGTTATCGGGAGGGAGATATCAGAGGCCCTTTCAGTTCAGGATAAGGTCGGTAAATGCCCCAGGTGCGGAAACGAGCTGATGCTTGTGAGGTCCATGAGGGGAAAGAGGTATGTGAGATGCTCCATGCACCCCAGATGCTCCAAGAGCTATCCCCTTCCGCAGAAGGGAAAGATCGGATATCTGGATGAAGCTTGCGAGATCTGCAGGTCCCCCATGATGATGATGTACCGCAAGGGAGGTCCTCCTTTCACAACCTGTATGAACCCGAACTGTCCCTCGAAGAAGAGGGAGGGTAATGATGGATAGGATAGATATTTCCACAGGGATTCTGAAAGACCATGAAAGGGAAAGGTTCATTGGTCTGGAGCCTCCATTGATTATGGGTATTCTGAACGTCACTCCCGATTCCTTCTCAGACGGAGGGATGCATTTCGATCTGGAAGATGCAATTCACCATGCTCTTGTAATGGTCGAGGATGGAGCTGATATCATCGATATCGGTGGTGAATCTACCAGACCCTTTGCTGAAACAGTTACAAGAGAAGAGGAGATCGAAAGGACCATACCTGTCATCGAGGCACTTGTTGATAGGATCGATGTGCCGATCTCAATCGATACCAGCCATGTAGAGGTCGCAAGATCGGCCCTCGATGCCGGAGCCGTCATTGTCAATGATGTTAACAGCCTGCGTGAAGATGGAATGGAAGAAATCGTTATCGAGAGGGGAGTCAATGCGATCCTGATGCATATGAAAGGGACCCCGAAGAACATGCAGGTGGACCCGACATACGATGATGTTGTTGAGGAGGTCCTAAACTTTCTCTGTGAAAGGGTAGATTCTTTCGTGGGTAAGGGAGGAAATAAGAACAGATTGATGGTGGACCCAGGGATTGGATTCGGTAAGAGGTTGGAGGACAATCTCATTATATTAAGGGACCTTGATAGGTTTTGCGATATTGGCTGTCCTGTTGTTATTGGTGCCTCGAGGAAATCCTTTATCGGTAAGGTCCTGGACCTTGATGTATCCGAAAGATTGGAAGGGTCCCTCGGAGCAGCGGTTGTAGCTTACATGAACGGAGCATCGGTCCTTAGGGTACATGATGTCAAAGAGACCCGGAGGATCCTCGATCTTGTAAAGGCCATATTGAAAGCGGGGGATATTTCTTAACATTTGGAATGTGGATCGAGATTGATTCACTCTCTGTTAGTGTGGTGATCATTTCACATTGTAATCATCTGTTCGGTCGAGACCAGGGTCCTTCCATCTTTCGGTATAGTAATCCAAGGATCTGTTCTTACCGTACTCTGCTTCCATTTCCAGCTTTCCTCTCCTTCTGGTGATATTAACCATATACAGAATATATGTAATTGAGATAATTGGTATTACCAGACAGGATGTACAGCATGAGAGCCCTGAAAATTCCGCAATATATCTGGCTGAGATGTGTATCTTCAATCCATCATTATTGACAGCTTTCAAATGGTAGGTCCCTTTCTCAGGCATGTCAAACTTGTCCCAGACAAAAGACTTTGAACTTTGGATCTCCTTCTCATATAGGGTGAAAGAGAGGGAAACCGTTGTTGAAACAGTATCCCCCTGATCATATTCGCCACTATCCGGTGAATAGTATAAATGGGTGCAGTATGCACGAACATACAGTGTTCCCGGTCCCTTGTTCGAAATGACGAGTTCAGCCCTCCCATTTGAATTGTATTCAACGTCGGAGGTGCCCCATGTCTCATAGCTTATGGCTGGATAGAACACTGTGATTAGGAATATGATCACCATGGAGATAATGAATATGAAGTGAACTGTGATCAACGTCGATTCCCGCCAATGAAGCGGTCCTCCTTCTTCGATATCATCCATAAATGGATCCTCCGTTTTATGAGGATCTTTTTTCCATACCTCTTCTGATGAAGATATGGAAACGAATGATATTTCATAGTATCTAACGGATCCAAAGCGGCCAAAGATTTAAATCAACCATTGGCAATGATTAGGAAGTATCCTTTGAAGAGGGGTGTAACTATGAACTTTCGAGATTCATGGACAATGTCAAAGGCCTGTTTCAGGGTCCTTTGGGAAGAGAAGATACTGGTGGTCTTTCCCCTGATATCGATGATGGCTACCGGATTGATCCTGATGGTACTATTCGGAGGGCTTCTGATCGTATCTTTGGCCACAGACCTTATGGGAGGATCGGGTTTTGTTGTTTTCCTCGTTTTCAGTTTCTTCTATTTCTTTCTTCTATACATTGTGGCGATATTCTCGAATGTGGCGATCGTGGGATGTGCCCGGATAAAACTTGAAGGTGGGAAACCGACGTTCAAGGATGGGTGGAAGGCTGCCTCCGACAGACTGGGAGCGATAATCACTTGGGCCCTTCTGGCAGCGACAATTGGAGTATTGCTCCAGATCATCAGGAGCGCCGGAAAGATCGGCGAGATCGCGGCAAATCTCCTAGGACTTGCTTGGAACATCCTCACATACTTCGTGGTCCCGGTCATAGCTTACGAGAATGTGGGGCCATTCAAAGCGATAGGGAGGTCCAAGGATATACTTAGGAGGACTTGGGGAGAAGCCCTTGTGTCCAATATCAGCGTGGGTCTGATATTCTTCCTTGTGTCCTTGCCTATATTACTCCTTCTTGGATTCCTTTTCATTGCAACAGTAAGTACCGGAATGTTGGTCCCGGCATTGCTTATCTTAGGTATTTTTGTATTGTTCATAATTATCCTGTGGGCTGTCCACACAGCCCTAAAGGCGATATTGATGACAGCCCTGTACCGATATGCGACAACCGGAGTGGCCGGATTGGGAATACCTGACGATACTGTAAGAGTAATGTTCACACAGAAGAAGAAGGGGATCAGAAGACTCTTCTGAAAACGGATGGCCTTGTAAAGGATAGAGTACAAAGGTTTAATCATTCCAACCGTCTTCCCCTTATCGGGGTATTTTGAGATGACCGGTCTTTTCGGTGCGATCAGTGAGCAGGATGCAAATGCAATTATTTTTTACGGGACAGATTATCACAGCCATTTGGGTACCAAGTACGGGGGTATAGCCTACATTGACGACAGGGGAGAACCGGTGAAGAAGATACATGATATCAGCAATTCACAGTTCAAATCCAAATTTTTCGATGAGATTTCTGATATTAAAAGTAAATTATCCATCGGGGTTATCTCTGACAAAGACCCACAGCCTCTAACCTTTGTATCCAAATTCGGACCATTTGCCATTTGCATGAACGGTCTGATCGTCAACAAGGAGGAGATAAAGGACAGGATGATAGCGGATGGGACCTGTTTCGCAGAGGTTTATCATGGTGAGATCAACCAGGCTGACCTGATCGCTAACCTGATCAATCAGGGAGATACCTTGGAAGAGGGAATATCTTCCATGTGGAATTCCATCGATGGTTCAGCTTCCATTCTGATCCTTACACCCAATGGGATCTATGCTGCGAGAGACAAGAAGGGGATCAGTCCGTTGGTCGTGGGTATGAAGGAAAAGGAACTGGTGGTAGCAAGTGAGAGCACTTCCTTCATCAATCTTGGGTTTGAGTTACACAAATTTTTGGAACCCGGTGAGATAATGGTACTTAGCAGTTCAGGTGCAAGAACGATCTACAAGGCTGAAGGAGGGGAAAGGAAGATCTGTTCTTTCTTGTGGATATATACCGGATTCCCCTGTTCAGAGTACGAAGGTATCAACACAGAGATGGTCAGGGAGAACTGTGGTAAGTTCCTTGCTATGAGAGATTCGGTGGAGGCCGACCTTGCTGCGGGTGTTCCGGATTCCGGAATCGCTCATGCCATAGGATATGCCATGGAAGCGAAGATACCTTTTCGAAGGGTCCTGATGAAATATACACCTGGATATGGAAGAAGCTATACACCTCTCACACAAGAGGAGAGAGATCGTGTGGCCCAGATGAAATTGATCGCCAATAAGAGGACAATTGCGGGAAACAGGATCATACTCTGTGAGGATTCAATTGTTCGTGGGACCCAGTTGAAGAACTTCACAGTGACAAAGCTCAGGGAAGCCGGTGCCAAGGAGGTCCATGTAAGACCTGCATGCCCCCCTCTTATGTATCCATGCAGATACATGCTCTCTACCAGGTCAAAAGAGGAACTTGTTGCCAGGAGGGCCATAAGAGCTCTGGAGGGAAGGGAACTTGAAGATGATGAACTGGATAGGTACATGGATCCGGATAGCGAGGATTACAATAGGATGATCGAGTGGATAAAGAAGGACTTAGGGCTTGACAGTCTAATGTATCAGAGGCTCTCGGACATGGTTGAAGCAATAGGACTTCCTAAAGAAGATCTATGCCTATACTGCTGGAACGGCAGGGAGATCTGAGTTAATATGTCTGGATTTCCGGACCATTATCCGAATCGGATTCTATATGCAACTCCCTTTTTTCTTTCTTGAACCTTAAGAACGCCAGAAGACCAACTACGGCAACCCCTGTTATTATGATAAGGGCAATGATCAAGATCAGTATTGGTGAGATTCCGGGATCATCGCCTTTTTTCTGTTTCTCTTCCACCTTGATCTTTATTGGATCGATCTGTGGTCCCCGGTCCTTGAGATCGATGATTATCTGGAACTCAGACGCATTTTGAAGAATGAATTTTCCAAAAGATCCGTTCACCGAGGAGATGAGATCACCATCCTCAAGGAACAATATTCTCAGGTCAAGACTCGAATCATATCCTGAATAGGAAAACTCCACATGTATCTCATCTCCCACAAAATAGACCTCTTCTTCAGGGGAGATGGTCACATCCACTTCAAGGGTGGACAGATTGTATTCAACCAGGATTATATGCTCCGAGTAGGAGAAGGCTCCACCAACAATGGATGTCTTGATCTTCAGGGAATAGATCCCATGATCACCATCTTTTGGAGTGAGGACCATCGTATTATTTTGAAGATGTATGAAACCCTCCCTTCCTGAGATAATCTCGAATTGAACGGTTCCGTTCCTTTCATAATCGGTTCCCAGTTCAAGATCGTAATCCCCTCTTTCAACCAGTGTAATTGTATTCGATAGGAGCAGATGAGGAGTGGAAGATGTTAAAATTTCTATGCTGATGCTGACCTCAAGGATCCCTCCTCTGCTATCTAGTAAATTGATCGTGAATTCCCAGCTTCCAAGATCATCATTCATGGGGTGCATGTTGATGATCAGATCATTTTCGTAAGATAGACCAAGCCAATCAGGAAGGCCATAAGTGCTCTCTATTGTGATCATGTCCCCGTCAGGGTCACTGTAGTTCAGAATGTGTTCTTCCAGATCCCCTGCTTCAACCTGGAAATGAAGTTGATCCGGTCCCTCAGGCGGGAGGTTCCTGATCATGATGTTGAAAATGATGGTGATGTTGACAACAGATCCGTTGTTATCGGAAAGGAAGATCTTCACAGATCCGTAACCAATATCTTGTTCATCAGGCATGATATGAAGGATCAGATCATCATCGATCCAGCAGTTCCCGTTAATACTTGATTCACACCATTGGGAAAGGAAGTCCTCCATATTTTCATCAGATACATGAAGCTGATAATGGAATTCCTCGTCAACGTATGCATTCTGGATCGGGACCGGTTCGATCACAGGTGGGATGTTGAAAGGCAATATCTCGATCTCAATGTAATGATCTGTATGGGACCCATTCCCATCTTCGAATTTCAATAAAACAGGATAAACACCAGTCTGCTCTTCATTTGCAATGAAGGATATTGAAAGATAATCCGCAATGATTAATGTAAAAGGCGTATCTGTCCAGTTGATCGAAACTTCCACACGATCCCTGTTGAAATCAGTTGCATTGAAGGTGTAATACACCGTTTCATCAGGGTATGCTGTGATCTTATCAATATGTTCTATTAGGGGTGGATGGTTCTTATGCAATAGGTCCAGTATCGATCCCCATAGCGTTCTCTCCCCGAATGTGGATTTATCGTAGAAGGACCTAGCCGACAGCCATTCATTACCAGAGGAAGGACAGTATACGGCTATTCCCAATGTCTTATAGAAATACCCAGTATCATGTTTCTCGTATTCGATCACTCGTCTATTCGGATCCGAGTTCCAAAGGACCTTGCTGATGTTCGATGATAGGTCACGGATCGATGATAGGATCCCATCATCAGGTCCTTCCAGATAGGTCCAATATTCAAGGAAGGAACAATAATCGATCTGTATGTAACCCAATTCATTCGTGTAATGGTCTGTATTCGAGGGGGAAAATGAGTCTCTAAGATGGGGCAAGTAAAACCCTGGATCAGAATTCGATCCGTTCAAGATAGCCGTGTTCATTTTCCTTATCTGGTAAAGGAGGTCTGTTGTTGTCAGAAATGAATTATTGGATGAGGAAAATGTAAGTCTTTCATTTCCGTTCCAGTCCATGATATTCCATGGTGGGTCTGTTATTCCATCCCTGGAATAGAAATTTTCCACATCAATGAATTCCCTTGCCAATCTGCTCGGGGACCATGAAGGATCCTTATCCAGTTTTTCGAGGACCTTGTCATCCTGGTTTCCTGTCAGATGCATCAGGTTCTCTGATGCGACATAGTATCTAGAAAAGGATGAGAACTCAGTGCAGAACTCAAGATTTCCCATGAGGCAGGACTGAAGCATGACTATGTCCAGTTCCTTGGGTGGTTCTTCTTGTGAAAGGAGATCTGCCACAGTTCTTATCTCCTCGAGTTCCATTAGATCCTTCACAGTTGTTGTGGGGTCCTGGTCCGGCCTATGATCGTATCCGAATCCATGAATCCCATCACCGTGTGAATCGATATAGAGGCAGTAATTATCCGAGGTGAATGTGTCCATTCCCCATGAAATGAATTCGAATAGTGTGTGGGGATCTGCCATGTTTGCCTCCCATTCAAGTGAGCTGTGTGACTTTCCTGTATTCTTGGGGTCCCAATCGGTCACATCATAGAGGTCAATTAGAGTGTTGTTGGTGCAATCCTCCTGAAGGATTATCGAGGGATCCCAACCCATTGAATCATGGCCTACAAGGAACCTTCTCGTGCTTGTTCCGGCTATATCGGGTTTCTCCATATTGTTGGGAATGTCGTTCCAGAACATATCCTGGTGATTTCCGTTCAATTGGTCCGTTCCATCGAATTGGACCACTAGGGTGATGCTGTCCGTATTTCCGACCCAGCTTAATCTCTCGATGAACTCCCACATCTCGGGTAGAAGTGTCCCTATCTTCTCTCCTTGGGGTACATCGTCTCCGCAACAGTAGACCAGGAAGGTCCATGCAATGTCATTTTCTGCCTCATCAAGACCCTGGTCGATCTCGAATTCATCCGGTCTTCCATCCCCATCGTTATCGGTGATGATATTTTCAGACGATACCATCTTAATCATATCAGAAGAAATTCCATAGTAAATGGTCTCAAGCAATATTAACGAGACCAATATGGAGATCAACTTCCTTCCAACCTGCAAATAAACCATCCCTTACAGGAATAATATTCAAATCTATAATTATAAATATATAACGGTACAGAAGGGAGAACAAGTATTCCGCTTTGGATCCCGGATCATCCATGGTTTGAGAGAAGGATGGATTACAACATGACCCTGGTGATCAGGCATGGAGGTTTCCTTCCCAATACAACATACAATATCACCGTTTCAGGTGATGTTCTCACAAACAACGGATACAGGCTCTGGGGAGGGGACTATCTGTGGACCTTCAAAACTGGAACTGAGGTACTTTCATAGTGGCTTGTTTCCAAAGATGTTACCGTTGGAGATGACAGGACGGTCTCTATACAAGCAAATGGTGCTTCCAATATCACTGTTTATTTCGTGGTTACCGGTGTTGACTCCTTCCTCCTGACCGAAGGACCGGAGGGAACCTTCATAGGAGAGGTTTTTGGAGATCAGCTGGATTGGGACACGACCTACCAGTATCATTTCTCGGATTCAGATGGAGGAGCGGACCTAGCAGCCACTTTATCCGGGACCTTTAAAACTCCGGTGGAACAGGTCTCATGGGATCTGGACTCTGCAACCGTGGAATTGGATGATGACGGAAACTGGGTAGTTGAAGCAGAGGGTGGAGAAGGTCAGGATGTCTGGATAATAATCAGGGATGTCGGGTCCTTCAAACTGGCTGAGGTTACACCAGGGTTATTCAAGATAACGATCCCTGCAAGTGAGTTTGATAAGGGGAAGGAATACGATTACTGGTTCTCGGATGAGGAAAACAGAGAGGACATGGAACCAGGCCTATCCGGGAGCCTGAAAACAAAGGAAGCCGGAGAGGATAATGGGACGAACCTTGGCTTGTATCTCTGCCTTGGAACCATCGTCGTCCTTATCCTGATCCTCATCATTGTCGTTGTCTTGATCGCCTCAAGAAGGGGAAAAGGTTCCAAGGATGGCTGGGACGAAGAGTGATCCTGGACAAAAACTGGAATTGTTCCTTTGAGATGTCCTTAGAGTGGGACGTTATAACGCATACGCCATTTCTCTGAAGAAGGCCCCATTGAGATCTAGAAAGTCCTTCGGTCTTGTGGTAATGATATCAGGTGCGTTGAGGTCCTATTCCTCTTCGTCCTCTTCTATGTTCAGTTCGATCAACTTTTCCATGTTCTTGTTGAGATCGATCAGATGTTTCTCTATGGATGCACTGATCTCATGGATCGAGAAGAAAAGTATCCCTTGTTCGCAAAATATCCTCCAAAGAAGGTTCACTATCACGAAAGTGATGATCGTTGCGATCAACCATACGATGATCCCTACAGCAAGCATTCCACCTTCAAGGTCGAAGGCAAGGGTCCCTGTAACCGCTACAATGATCCCTCCAACGAATCCTACCAATAATGAAAGATTGATGAGGATCAATCCGATCACATGAATGGTCCTTACAATACCTGGTGTTATGAGCTTCCTGAAGGAAAAATACGCTCCTAGTCCCTTTGTTTTAGACATCGATTTGCCATCACCGATCGATAATTAATATCTATCCCTCAGATTACCGATCCTGTAAGTTGGGTATGATAAGTCTTATCTCCAACCTTGTGATGAGTGCTTGATGGATTGCCCTTTGTGCGGATCGGTCTCAATTCCCATTTTCCATGGGTTCGGACGAAGATACCTGAGGTGTGATAACTGTCATGGGACCTTCATGGACATCGAATGCCAATTGTCTCAGGAAGAAAAATGGAACAGATACAGGAAACATCGAAATGAAGTGTTGGATCCAGGGTATCAGAAATTCGTCAAACCTGTTTTCGATGCGGTCCTATCCTCATTCTCATCAGATGATAAAGGTCTTGATTTCGGATGCGGAGATGGACCTGTTATCAGTTATTTGCTTGAGAAGAATGGGTTCAGGATCGATCTCTATGATCCATGTTTCAGGGATGACAGGTCATATCTCTCAAAAGTATATGATTTCATCATATTATCCGAGGTGATGGAGCATTTTGAGGACCCTGCAAAGGAGTTCGAACTACTTTTTTCCCTACTGAAGCCTGATGGGAAGATATTCTGCTTGACGGAATTGATATCCGATGGAATCGATCTTGAGAAATGGAAATATTTGTCGGATGAGACCCATGTGTTTTTTTATGATGAGAGGACCCTGGATTACATTGCGAAAAGATTTGGAAATTCAAAATATTCTACAGATGGAAGACTGATAGTATTCTCGAAATAGATGTGATATGCACACCTTTTAATTTTACTATCTTCTAAATTTAGAAAGGATAAACCCTATATTTCTTGAACTTGTTCAACTTGCATGGGGCATCAGACTTCCGCATCCTTTTTTAAATTACAGAAGAGGTTGGATCTATCGACCCAGGGAGCTCCTGCCTCTGATACCCTCTTCAAGATATTGGAGGTCCTTTTTTCCGAAGAAGAGGCTGAACTTGTTTCCAAGCTGCCCCTTGTCCCATTTTCCGTGGATGAAGCCGCAAAGCTGTGGAAGATGAATGGAGAAGATACCTTCAAGATCCTGGATGGGCTTTCAGATAAGGGCATACTTTTTGACTCTGAAAGGGAAGAGGGCCACTTCTACTTCCTCGCTCCGACAATGGCAGGTTTCTTCGAATTCTCACTGATGAGGACCGATGGGAAGTTCGATAGAAAGGTGCTTTCTGAACTCTATTATCAATACATCAATGTAGAGGAGGATTTTCTTCATCAGGTCCTCGCGATCGAACCACCGATCGACAGGGTTTTCGTACATGAGGACCAGGTTGGTAGAGAGCTTGTGATCCTGGATTACGAGAAGGCCACGGAGGTGATCGATTCTGCCAGCTGCATCACCGTAGGGACATGCTATTGCAGACACAAAATGGAGCATTTGGGGAAAGCCTGTGACTATCCTCAGGATGTTTGTCTCACTTTCAACGGATCTGCCAAGACATTGTCCAAACATGGAATTGCAAAGGAGATCTCCAAAGAAGAGGCAAGGAAGATACTCGATCATGTTCGGGAGATCGGACTCGTTCAGATAGGTGACAACGTTCAAACCGGAGTGAACTGGATATGCAACTGCTGTTCATGCTGTTGCGAGGCGATCCAGGGATACAAGAGGTTGGGATACATGCCCAAAGTGAATTCGAACTTCCAACCGGAGATCAAGGCCACAAATTGTACCGGATGTGGAATATGTGCTGGAAGGTGTCCAGTGGATGCAATAGCGATCAAGGAAGGGAAGGCGGTCGTTGATATTGGAATATGCTTCGGATGTGGAGTATGTTCCAGGTTCTGTCCCGGTTCCGCCATCGAAATGGTCAGAAGAGAAACAACAAGGTTCGTTCCAAAGGATTCAATGGAAAGGATCGTGATGAATGCCATCGAATCTGGAAAACTTCAAAACTACCTATTCAAGAACCAGGATCTTTGGACCTACGATTCCATGAGGAAGTTCATTGGTGTATTATTGGGACTACCACCTGCGAAATGGGCCCTTGCCAACGACCAGCTGAGATCTAGGTTCCTCACATCGTATGCAAGGAGGATGTACAAGAAAGACCCCTCTATGTTCGGAAACAGGGAACCAGATTATTCCCATCCTGAACTGGGTTGAAGTTATTTTTTGATTTGAACGGAAGATGATCAAGGTCTATCGGTATTTTTATTCCATCGATATTTAAAGATTGCTCACTATTGATAAGCAAGGTGATTAAATGAGATATACCTAACACGTTATGAAGTTAGGTGATACCATGAAGCGAAGACCAATACCAAGGATGTCGTTTTCAATTGTTCCATTCTCATTCATCATGGTCTTCTTTCTCATTTTCCTCATCCAGACCGCTCCATGTACGAATGGAGCCGGAACAGATACGGAAATGAGATCAGGTTCTAGCTTCAACTATTACAAGGATGGTACCATTGAGCGTTTCACAATTTGGATCGAGTTCCCAGAACCAATAGATACTGACCTTGCCAACTCCAGTATAAGTTTGTACGTCCCCGGGAACCAGGATTGGACCCTTGATAGCTCGGATTTCCCCTATTATTACCAATGGAGCATGAATAACAGTAAGGTTGAGATCGACTCCGGGTCCGTTGACCTCTCGGATGATGATATTCACTCGCTGACGGTCACGATCCCGACACCGATAAGGTCCAAAGATGGTGCCCTCCTATGGGAGGATAGGTCCGAGATCAACCTGGCCTTCGGGAATATCAATGATCTGGATTTCGGGTACAGTCCCATGGAGATATTGATCACTTTCTTCCTTCCATTTTTCATCTTGGTCCTGGTTTTGATCGGGATCGAAATTATACTTCGGTTTATCGTGAAGGGGCGGAAAGAGGACATCATAAGTTCCTCATCCGAGACCCTCCTTCGGCTCATTGACAAGTCCGACAGGTGGCTCAGAAGAAGGATGATAATAACGATGTTCCTCACTTTCCTGGTGGTCCTGGCCTACATTTCCGTCGTTATGATAGCATTGATCAATGCTATGTTCGCCATGGTCATGACATGGATCATTGTACTTTTCCTGACACCATGGGTGATTCTCATTATCACATCGTGTCTTTTCTTCTTTTTCCGGAAGGAGGACCTTACTTGGAGAAAGAAATTGAAAACCCTAAGGGGACAACAGCAGGATTTCCTTAAAGGTCTGGAACAGGAGTGATCAATTGGAGGTTAAAGGTTCGGAGATCAAAAGACCTGACATATACGTCATTGCCAGGTTCCTGGAGAAGCTCTGGACCTCTGGAAGGCCGATAAAGAAGACCCGGCTTCAAATGTCCGTAGGATTGAACTACGGGACGTTTAAAAAATACCTGAACTGGCTGCTGGCCCGCGAATTGGTCGTCATCTCAATTGAGAAAGGCGAATCCGAACATGTTTGTCTTACTAAAAAGGGTCTGGAATCGTATGAGACCATTGTCAACTGGATAAACAGTATGATACCTGGTGAGCTCTGATCTATCGGGTTGTTTTTCTTTATAAATATTCCTCATCCTCGATACGTAATCACGGTGAGGTTTCGATTTATATACTACCTCATTTCCGAACCATGGTGCTAAAATGGTCGAACTGAAAACAATCAGGAAGATGGTGCGGCTATCTGAATGCATAGGGCTCTTCATGGTCGTCATGATGGTCATTCCCCTGGGATCGGTCCGAGGGGAGGCCGGTAATGATGATGTGATAGGGGAAATGATCCCTCTAAATGTAGGTGACTTCTTCGATTATGAACTGGATATCACTAACATGGTCCAGAACATGATCGATGAGGAAGGGAGCGAGACCGCCTATTTCGAGGATATCAGTACGAATTACAAGGTCTCAGTGGAGAGTATTGAAACGATAAAGGTCGGAGATACCGACATTGAGACCTACGTCCTGAAAAAAGAGATCATGATGAAATATACCATAGTTGACCCGGAACAGGATCTCCAGTCCCTGATGGACCTGAGTGTCAATGGCAGAGAATGGATCAGCAAAGAATCCTTCAGGACCGTTGGTTCAGAGGAGACATCGATTTCCATCATGACGATAAATTATGGTGAGAGTATGGGCTCATTTTCCACTGTGATAGAATCCGAGACCGTTACAAAGGATACCTTTGAAGAGACAGATGCTGACAACGGATATCTGCTCCAGACAGGTAAGAAATGGTCCTTGACAGATACCTACACCTCTGAAATTGCAGAGAAGTCCAGGTACAAGTATGACACCGAACCCTTCTCCGATTGGGAAACCTTCACCATGGAGGATACTATCATTGAACCGAACGATTACGAGGTATTATCTTATGATGAGGTGGAAACCCCGGCGGGGACCTTCAAGGCATTTCAGATCACATCTCAGGTCCCTGGAGAATTTGAAAGTGAGATCGAGTTCAGGGATCAATATGGTATGATCGTTCAGATGGAGACCTACATCGATGGCAATCCGGATATGGTCATGAAGCTCAAGGAATGGAAGATGGAAGGCCTGAAAGATACCGACGGGGATGGTATCATTGATGTAAAGGATGCATTCCCAATTGACAAGGCTGCAAGTGTGGATGCTGATAAAGATGGATACCCTGATTCCTGGAACGAAGGAATGTCTGAGAAAGATTCCACCACTTCTCTGGTCCTTGATAAATGCCCCAATGATCCGACGAATTGGACAAAACCCAGTGACTCACCTCTGGGTCCTATTATACTCATGGTATGCCTGGTCCTGGGAACCATTGGATTCTTTGTAGTCAGAAAGAGATCTGGCTGAATGGGTTGATGAACATCGTATCTTGAGGGTCGATTTGGATCCGATGAAAGATTATCTTTTTTTTATGAATACCAGAGAAAGGCCATGTTCCAATTCAATTATCCATTCCTTCTTTCTGCAAGGATGAATACTCCGATCATGAGGATGAGGATGGGAGCCAGTATTATAGATCCACATCCTTTTTTGCTGTTATCATTATTATCATCATCATCCGGTGAATCCTCTCCTACCAGGAAGGAGAAGCTGATCCTTACTTCGCCGTTTGGTTCTGTTGTGGAATCGCTCACCCTCACACCGCCATTAACGATGATGGATGCCTTCAATTCATTGTTGCTATCGTCCCCTTTTGTGACTATGACATAGATGATGTCCCCCTCTAAATCAAAATCCCGATCTCCCTCCCACTCTATCTGCTGTGTTTCGTCTCCCCTGATCGATCCGTAATATGGTCCGGAGTACTCTATTCTTACAGTAGCCTTATGCTCCAGACCATCAGATCCTGATGGAATGAATGCAAAGGACATAATCACAATGAACAGGACCGCTCCAGTGGTTATCATTATACTTCCCATGGTTCTCATTCAAGGTTCCCCCTATGGAATTATTTTCAATAAGTATGAAGATTGATCTGTTTTAATATAATTTTCCATGGAGCAATGAGGATCACCATACTCAATGGACCACAATACATATGTTAAAAATAGATTTCTCTAAGATATTGGACTCTTTGTTCGATTTCTCTTCAGATCATTTAGATCCATCAATATTTCCCGAATCTCCCCTCCCCTCTATAACATCAACAATTCTCTGACAGAACAGAGGAGCGATCCTCCTCGAGAAATCCTCATTCGGATGGGAGTTGGAGGGGTCCTTTGCATATTCATCTTTGAGATAGAGGCCCCCTTCTGTTTCAAGTGACTGGAAGTCCCAGATGAAGATATTGTCACCTTTCTCATCCCATTCTTCCCTTACCCAATCGAAGAATTCCTTCGCTCTCACCGCAGCAGGTTCATCGGTATTATCTTTCACCAGAGAAGCTCCAGTCCAGACGATGAACTTTGTCTCAGGGAATTCCTTCATCTTCTCCTTCAGGGCCTTGTACTGGACTTTGTAATTGCCAATGGTCTTCCTGTTGGAGGTAATATCCGGCTCTCCATTATCAGGTTCAATGTTCGAGCAAGGGAAGCAGTGCTTCCAAATGACCACATCAAATTTCTTCGTGATCATCTCCAGGGTCGGTTCATCCTTATAGGGTTTATCACCTGTGTTATCGACCCATATTTTCCAGTAGTCAAAGGGATAGTTGTTCCATCCATATGGTGTCCTTTTTGGGAGATCCTGGTCCACGATTGAATAGTTTGTATCATGGTCCATATTATACTTCTCGAACCACTCCTTGACCCCGCCTTTCCAGATATTCCTTCCAGTGCTGTGGTGAAAGAACAATATATTGATATCCGCATTGGGATCGTTTTCCTTTAAAACAGGCTGTTTCTTAGTGAAAAGGAGGTCTTTCCAACCTGACCTCAAGCCTGCAAAGATCGGTATGACCATGATCATCAACACAGAGATCGCGATGATCATTACTGCTTCGACCATCATATTTTCACCTTGAAAGAATACGGAGCTCTATGATGTATCTTTTGAGATAGATCTGAGGACCTGCCTTAAGTCATTACATGGACCATTATAATTCTTATTGAGGTTCAGGTCCAATAACACCTCAAAATAAAATTGTGTAAGAAATGTAATTGTTCCTTAAGAGATATTCACCTCATTCTTGTCAAATTCTGAAATTGACTTTTAATTTCTATGGACTCTTGAGAAAAGCACTGGTGAGGATGATCGCCATCAAGAAGATCTATAATTTTAAAGGGGGACCTGAAATGAAGATACTGATGACATACCCAAAATATCCCGATACGTTCTGGAGCTACAAATACGCCATGAAGTTCGTTCACAAGAAGGCTTCCTTTCCCCCACTGGGTCTTCTTACAGTGGCATCACTTCTCCCCAAAGATTTCAAGGTCAAACTCATCGATCTGAACATAAAGAAGCTCAGTGACAGGGATATTGAATGGGCCGACATGGTCTTCATAAGTGCAATGGAGGTCCAAAAGGAGAGCGTGAAGGAAATTGTCGCTAAGTGCAGGGCAAAAGGAAAGACAATTGTCGCGGGTGGTCCCCTATTCACAACACAACCGGACCTGATCGAAGGGATCGATCATCTAATACTTGACGAGGCGGAGATAACCATTAGACCCTTCCTCAAGGACCTTTCCTCGGGAAGACCGAAAAAGGTCTATTCATCGAAGGAACGTCCGGATATCAAGAATGTGCCCATTCCTTCATGGTCATTGGTCAACCACAAGAGATATGCAACGATGCTACTTCAATATTCAAGGGGGTGCCCTTTCAACTGTGAATTCTGTGATATAGGCTATCTCAATGGCAAGGTCCCCAGGACCAAATCACCGGAGCAGATCATAATGGAGCTCCAGAGCCTTTATGAACTGGGTTGGAGAAAACCGGTCTTCTTCGTTGATGATAATTTCATAGGGAACAGGAAAGAGGTAAAACGGATGCTTCCGAAATTGATAGCCTGGCAGAAGGACCATGACTATCCCTTCACATTCTTGACAGAGGCCAGTATGGACCTTGCAGATGATGAAAAGCTTATGGACCTGATGATCAAGGCAAATTTCACAAAGGTCTTTCTTGGGATAGAGACCCCAAATGTGGACAGTCTTAAGGAATGTAAAAAGATACAGAATGTAACAAGGGACCTTGTGGGATCTGTGAGGAAGATACAGACCAGGGGCATGGAGGTGATGGGCGGCTTTATCGTCGGATTCGACAATGATACGGAAAGCATCTTCCAGAGCCAGATAGATTTCATTCAACAGACTGGGATTGTAACTGCAATGGTAGGCCTCCTGAACGCAATACCGGAGACACCACTCTGGGACCGTTTGAAGAAGGAGGACCGCCTCCATGGTGAGACATCCGGATCGAATACCGATGGGACGATCAACTTCATCCCCAGGATGGATATTGATCGATTGAAGGATGGGTATCTTCACATCATTTCAACGATCTATTCACCAAAAGAATACTATAAACGGATCGATACATTCCTTAAGCATTATAAACCCACGAACAGACCAAGTCTGAACATCGAGTACTCCCGCGCCTTCTTTAGAAGCCTCTGGAGGATCGGATTCCTTTCAAGATCGAGGTTCTATTTTTGGAGACTGTTCATAAAGACCCTATTCATTAGAACGAGGTCCTTCCCTAAAGCAATGGAATTGGCGATCACGGGTCATCATTTCCAGAAGGTTGCCAGGATCGTTTCAAAGGGTTGAAATGTAACAAGAATTCATTGATCACCTATAATACTCAAATGAACTCGGAGGAGGGGTGTTAGGGTATTCAACTTTCTCTTCACTTTTTTCGAATGCAGTATAACTATCCTTGTAAAGTTTCTCAACTTGCCTTCGCTTCTTTAATTCCTCTTTCTCTATTTTTTTCCGTCTCTTCATCTCATTCCATTCATCTTTGGACATGAAGGAGTCCCAGGAAGATATCAGACTGAAAAGACCGAGTCCCAGAATAAGCAGGGGTAGGATCGTTATCGGTGTTACCATCGGATTGAAATCCAGCTTTTCCTTTATGGTAATATATATTGTAAAAAGAGGAAAGAAAAGATGGAGAAATAGATTTACAGAGATAACCGTTGTAACAAATTTTCTTTTCCTCAGTTCAAGCAAACTGATCGAGGCAAAGAATAGCATGCCCATGAAGAAAATCAATAGAATAATGAATAAAATTATCAACATATACGAATGGAAAATGGTATCAAGATAGAAATCAAGGACTATGAAGAATAACTCCCCCAAACCAAACATGGCCGAAATAAGAAAACCGAAAACGATCACTAGGATCAATCCCAAGATCTGTTGAGTTAGCCATGCGAAGAATCCGATGGAGTATACTAACAGCAGTATTCCGGCAGTTTTCCTTGTGTTCTTCTTCCACCGTTTTTCAATATTTGGCAATAATAATCAAACCCCTTTCAATTCCAATCCTATAAGAATATGTACATATGTCGACTTAAGGGTTTCTTTGTATTGAACTGGATCCGAAGTCTTGAGCTCTTTTTCTATTTCGCTTTACTTCCTTATCCACTGGAAGGGGATAGAAATATTCTAAAGAAGATATCTAGACATTCGTTCCACTTCTAGATGCGTGTTCCAGAACGGAGTTATATATCGACCACCGATAGAACTCGTGTGATAACATGAATATGATAAAAGGAAAGAACATCATGATCATGACTGGCCTGATATTCATCATGCTTTTCATGACATCTGTCACGGCAATTGAGAACGGCGACCCGAATAAACCAAATGACGGATCCGATACCTCTGAAGGAGATGGTAAACAGGAAAAAGGATCCGAAATGTTCGGGAAGTTCGGGATCGAGGGGCAGAAGATAACAGGCGATTTCGTCGGATTCGAAATGGCAGAGGGGAAGGTCCTAAACTATACTTTCCAAGGCGAGAAGGTCTTCTCGGAGATACAATTCGGACATACCTGTTGGACCCAAAATGAATACAAAATGAATGGAGCTGAATTTGAGGCGGAGAAGGAAGGATTACAAATATTGTCTCACAACAATCCATCAAGTACGTTAATGATAAGATCAGAAGGTAATAATACAATTGAGATCACACCGGGTGAGGGAGTAACATTCCGAAATAATGGAAATGGCTCCTTTTCAATTGAAGGATTGACAGTTGATAGTAGGATCCAGCTAAGGAATGCAACTTCCACAATCAATGGATCATCTCTTCGGATAGTATTGAAGAATGGTTCCTCCCTCATGTATATGATAATGAGCAATGAAGGGGAATATCAATTCCAGCATTCTTATTACAATGCGGTTTTGGAAGGAAAGGTCGATGGGGAGATACAGATAAACAACGGGTCCACTGATCTTAATTACCAACACTTCTCCTATATGGGAAAAGTGGATATGAGGGTATCCGGCCAGGATACCGGAAAGATGGTAAGGATACAGGTCGAGAGTCTCGAAAAGAAAGGGAAGGTCGTCGCTATCATGTTGGACGATGAGGTCCTTGCCAATAGGAGCCTTGATAGGATCAGAGTTTCATTCGATAATGAGGTCATGGAATCATCCGAGGATCCGGACGTTGTGATAGAGGCATCCGGTGATACACCTATCTACTGTATTGACAGAACAGAGGACGGTCAATATCAAGCCCTTGTATATGTTCCTGAATTCTCCGTCCATGAGATAGAGTTCACTACCAATGATATCGAGGAGGTCCCTGGATTCTCCATGGTGTCGATCTTGGCTTCAATTGCTTTGATCTCCTTTGTTCTACTCATAATTAGGAAAAGGAACTGATCGATCACCCTCAAATGATTCCTTTATTCCCCATCTTAAAATGGTGGGGTTTTTTTTATCTGAGTTAAAGATTTTCATAACTGTTCCATCATGCGAATTTCAAGGATGATCTCCCAGCTGCAAGTAGAAGGTCTCTACAAACAGGACAGACCTGAACCTCGGTTGTTTTGCTGGCGAATTTCTCCGTAATTTCTTTCTTCTCTTCCTTTGAAAGGAAATCGAATGCCTTCTTTGAGAACATCTTCATCGAATGGTCCTTGAAATGGAGATCACAGATCAGCTTCTGCCATTCCTCTTTCTTCTTCATAAGTCTCTGAAGCTCTATTCTGGGATCATCATTTACATACTTCTTCTTCATCGAGATCTCCCAGAAATCAGGGGCGGTTACAAAGTCAATAACCTCATGGAGTTTGATCCTGTTATCGAACTTCTTGTAAGTCCTGTAGTTTTGAAAGTCGAAGAAATCTGAGAGTTCGGGTACCAAGGTCTCGAACTGCTCCTTATCAGTCTTGATGGTCTGGAAATTGAACTTGAGATAATCGTTCCCCTGATGCTTAATCTTGAAGGCTTCCATCTTCTCCTTCCCTTCTTTCACAATCTTATTGATCTCTGTATCTAATTCAACCACTTTTACTCCAAAGGGGATTAAAATGTCCTTGAAGATAGTATCGAGGTCCTTATTCGTCCTTCTGCAAATATAACATTTCTCTACCATTGCCATCACTCATAATGAAGAGATACCTGGTATATTTAAAGATTAGT